>JBLNBR010000022.1:0-82994 GCA_050260105.1 Ignavibacteriales bacterium
TTAGTTTGAGTTCGCCCCCGCAGGGGGGCGTGGATTGAAACTAACTGTCCTGGGCCTTCACACCGGCGCGAGGCGAGGAGTTCGCCCCCGCAGGGGGGCGTGGATTGAAACATGCCTGACGGCTCAGCGGAGCAGGTTGAGTACACCAGTTCGCCCCCGCAGGGGGGCGTGGATTGAAACATGCCGAATCCCTGCGCTATCTGTTCAACCTGCCTGTTCGCCCCCGCAGGGGGGCGTGGATTGAAACCCTGGAGTCGTGCGCCAACCAAACCGCTTCTCCGTTCGCCCCCGCAGGGGGGCGTGGATTGAAACACGGCATACTCTCGTATGCTACTTTGGAAATATGTTCGCCCCCGCAGGGGGGCGTGGATTGAAACCATTGCTAGTTTTTACCCAATATGCGACACAAGAAGTTCGCCCCCGCAGGGGGGCGTGGATTGAAACTCGGGTTCGACGGACTCAGGGGATATTCCGTGAGTTCGCCCCCGCAGGGGGGCGTGGATTGAAACCCTATGGGCACAGCGTGAAGTTGAAATTCGCCGGTTCGCCCCCGCAGGGGGGCGTGGATTGAAACACCCAAAATGTGTGTTGGCATCCTGAACGTAAGGTTCGCCCCCGCAGGGGGGGCGTGGATTGAAACAACATCTGGCCCGGCGAGGAGGGGTACAAGTGAGGTTCGCCCCCGCAGGGGGGCGTGGATTGAAACGCCGCCGATCACGTAGGGATATCCTGGCTTCGGGTTCGCCCCCGCAGGGGGGCGTGGATTGAAACATAATGCCAAGCAATTACCCACCCGGCAATTTGTTGTTCGCCCCGCAGGGGGGCGTGGATTGAAACAGGTTCCTCGGGGTTCTCTTGGCGCACTTGCTCTATGTTCGCCCCCGCAGGGGGGCGTGGATTGAAACTCCTGCGAAAGCCGACTGTTGCGCGCGTAGACCAGGTTGAAACGAGGTTGACAAACTGCGGCTGAAACTGCTGAAGGATGTCGCCTCCCGCAGGGAGGCGTGGGTTGAAACTCGGGTATCGTCGAGATACGAGCGTAGACCGCCTTGGTCGCCTTGTACTCCCTGACCCACTGTTTCAGCGCGTTTTTCGTAGGATAACCCAATTCCCGGCGAACGGCGGCCGAGTTGCCGCCATACTTGAGGTAGAGATTGACCGTCCTCATCCGGTCTTCCAGTGTGTACACGGACATCCTCCTGTCTCATTTCGAGTCCAGGTTTTTGTCCGCACCCCCTCTTTGGCCAGTTAGAGTCTCTCCCGTTCCCGGCCTTGAGTTGTTCAAAGCCCCTGTGTTATCACCCCCGAACAGCCCTGCTCTCTTCTCCTCCTGCAGGCGCCAACTCTCCAGGCGGACGTGATTATATGCAAGTCCTGCCGAAGCACGCGTTCAGACCGGCCGTGACCGAGTGCTACCGGTCAATGATGCCAGTGAGCACCGCGACGATGTTCCGCTCCCTCCCCATCGCTCCGCGATGCGCAAGCGCATTGATCAGCAAAGAAGGATTCCCGTCAGGACGCGCCGTATTAGTATGAATGTAATACATTAACAACTTAGTACAACGGCATCCCGTAGGGAGTGTTGAGTTTGCAGCTTACCAGGGTCGACTTCGTCAAGAAATCCACTCACGTCGCGGAACAGATCCTGTGCCTGATCGAGAACGGCAGCTTGAAGTTGGGAGACCGCCTCCCGCCCGAACAGACCATCTGCGAAGAAGTGGGAGTCAGCAGGACCTCTGTCAGAGAGGCGCTCTCAGCGCTGGAGCTGGCTGGAGTCCTGGAACGCAGGGCCGGCGATGGGACGTACGTGAGGTTTGCAGCGCCCCTTGCCCTCGCTAGGGCTGCCGCGCTTGACACCCTCGAAGAGGGGCAGGGCGCGTACGAGGCCATCGAGGCCAGAATGGTGGTCGAGCCGGGCATAGCCCAGATGGCAGCCGAGCGGCTTGGTTCCAGCGACATTGACAAGATGGAGACGGCGCTGCGGTCCATGGAATCCGCTGTGCGCTTGGGGGATGTTGAGGCATACCTCCAGTCTGATTATGACTTTCACGACGCCATAGCCAGGGCGTGCAGAAACCACGTGCTCACCAACACTGCCCAACAGTACCTCGCGTTCATGAGGGGCAAACTGTGGAGCTATATGAAGACGAAATGCTTCTGCAGGGAAGGCCACCTCGACGAATCGTTCGACATCCACCGTCGCCTGCTCGACGCGTTGAGAGAGCGAGACGGTAGCCAAGTCAAGGATCTCATGATCCGGCACTTTGACCACATCTTCGAAGGTCTCAAATGAACACACCAGGTCCTGGCAGCAGCTGGAGGAGATGCGTCGATGAAAATCACCGGAGTCAAGTTCTACGGCCTCAAGTACAGGTTGGCGAAACCGCTGCGTTTCAGTATAGGGACTGTAACCCATCGCAACTTCGCCCTGGTCAAGGTGGAGACCGATGAGGGCCTGACCGGCTGGGGCGAGACCTTCGTGAATTTCCCGTTTTGGGCTCTGGAGGAACGCCAGGTCACTGTCGAGAAGGCGATCGGCCCGCTTCTCATTGGCAGAGACCCCCTCGACCCCCCCGCGACCACGAACTACCTGGAATCGTCTCTATACAGGCTGGCCCTCCAGTGGGGTGCAAAAGGCCCGATCTACCAGGCAATCGCGGCTGCGGACATAGCCATGTGGGATATCAAGGGCCAGGCCATGGGTGTGCCCATATACCATCTGCTGGGCGCGCGTCAACCTACGCCAATACCCCTGTATGCAACCGGCCTAGACTCCACCCGAGTGGTGGACCACGCCCTGAGTTGCCTGGCTGAGGGCTATTCCGCCGTAAAGGTCCGCGTTGGATTCGACGAGCGCCAGGACATGGATATGGTGCGCGCCGTGTGCTCTGCTGTCCGTGCGGCTGGGACTGGAAAGGTATATGTCGACGTAAACCAGGCCTGGACTCGGGAACAGGCGAAGAGGCTTGCGCCACTCGTCGCCGACTCAGGCGCCTCATGGCTTGAAGAGCCCATCCCGTGTGATGACCTTGATGGCATGACGGAGATCGCATCCTCGATCACGGCCCCAATCGCAGCAGGTGAGAACTACTTCACAAGCGACGAATTTCGCCGGGCGATAGCCGCGGGCGCGCTGCGCGTGGCAATGCCGGACATTACGAGGGCCGGCGGCTTCACGGGGATGAAGAAAATTGCCGGTACCGTTCGGTCGCAGTCGCTTTCGTGTTCGCCGCACCATTTTGGAACCGACCTGGGATTCGTAGCTTCTCTGCACCTGATGACCGCGGTACCGGCAGGTCTCGAGATGCTGAGGGATGTGTCTGACTGTCCTCTGAAGCGGGAGGTGATAGAAGGGGATCTGGTAGTCAAGAACGGCACTGCGTGGGCCCCCGGTGGCCCGGGTCTCGGCGTGCGAGTCGATGAGAAGGCAGTTAGTAGGTATCTGGCTTCCAGCAGCTAGAGCATGACGTGAAGGAGGGGAGAGCAGGATGTTAGTGTTTCATCTGCTAATCGCTGTTGCTATTGCCCTGGTGCTTGTTATCAGGTTCAGAATGTCACCGGTCTTTGGCCTGATACTGGGGGGTTTCTACTATGGCATCGCCTCCGGAGTGGGCCCCATGAAGACCGCCGGTCTTATTGCCGATGGCTTCGGTGGCACGATGCGTGGTATCGGACTCACGGTGGGTTTTGGCGTGATCATCGGCCAGCTGCTTGCGGATTGCGGAGGTGTGCAGAGGATAGTCCGATCAACACTCGGCGTCTTCTCTCCGAAGAGAGTCCCTGAAGCCATGTGCACCACCGGCCTCATAGTGTCGACCCCAGTGTTCTTCGATGTTGGCTTCATCATCCTTACCCCCATCGGCAAGAGACTCGCGAAGGCGATTAAGGCATCCTTGCCGGTTGTCATCGGCCCGCTGGTAATAAGCCTTGGCACCGCTCATATGTTGATCCCCCCGACCCCCGGCCCGCTGGCTGTGGCTGATACCCTGAAGGTGCCGCTCGGACAGATGATCCTTGGAGGCATACTGGTCGGTGCGCCGGCTGCATTCCTCGCCATGTATATATACAACTTCCTCGCCAGACGGCAGGGCTTCTGGAATCCCGAACTGGATGAGGAACCGTCGCTGTCCGAGGCCAAGCACGAAGAGATGGATGAGAAGAGCCTCCCATCCCTTGCGGCATCGGTGTTCCCGATAGCCGTGCCTGTGGTCTTGATAGTGTTGGCCTCGATTGTGCCGATAGCTTTCAAAGGGCAGCAGGGCCCGGTGATCGATGCTCTCAAGTTCATTGGTGACCGCAATGTCGCCATGCTGCTCGGCGCCATTGCGGCGATGGCTGTCGCTTATGCGAGAATGAACCCGGAACAGGTGTCCAAGTCCGTCAACATCGCCCTGGCCGATGCGGGGCTCGTCCTGCTGGTTACGGGCGCCGGCGGATCGTTCGGGCAGGTTCTCGGCGCTACAAACATCGGCAAGGTACTGGCGGAGGGCATGATTTCGTACAACGTGCCTGCCATCCTTCTTGCCTGGATAATCGCGGCCGCGATCAAATTCGCGCAGGGTTCGGGAACGGTGGCCATTATCACGACCGCCAGCCTCATCGCGCCAGTAGCGGCCCAGCTCGGCCTCAGCGGGATATGGCTGGCGCTGGCAATCGGCTCGGGCGCTCTGTTGGGATGTCATGTGAACGATAGCGCATTCTGGGTAGTGGCAAAGATCGCCGGTCTGAACACGCGCGGCGCATTCAAGATGTACACCCTGCCCACCGCTATTAACGCCGTCACCACACTAATCATCATCCTGGTACTGAGCCCATTTGTGTGGAAGTGAACTCACCTCACCACCCCCATATTCCATTCTAGGAGGCGGACACTGTGGCAGAGAAGGTAGTGATTAAGAAGAGCGAGTTCATCGGCGGCGCACCGATGGAGTCCAGGCAAGGGGTCAGAGACTGGAAGGTTATCTACCCTGAGACGGGATTCTCTCCAAAGACCCTGATCACGGGTATTGTGGAGATCCCGCCCGGGAACCACTCACCCCTCCACAAGCACGCCTGCGAAGAATGCTACTATGTGCTGGCCGGAAAGGGAGAGATAGAGAGCGATGGTGTGCGCTACCCCTTTGAAGAGGGAGATGCTATCCTCAATAAGGAGGGAGTGGCTCACAGGGTCTGGTGCACAGGCGATGCGCCGGTGAGACTGCTGGTGACCGCAGGGATAATGCTCATCGGGCTACTCCCGAAGTGGCCGACCGAGGGCCCCTACGAGATTCTGGAGAGGTAGGATTGGATGAGACTGCTCAGGATAGACGCCGGGACCCGAACCTGGCGCTATGAAGAACTTGACCGTGATCGCAGGATCTCTGGCGGCCGGGGCCTGATTGGGGACATCCTGCTGGCCGAGGTCTCACCTACCTGCGATGCGCTAGCGCCGGCCAACAAACTGGTGATGGCGGGAGGCGCGCTGGCAGGGACAGGAGTCTCGAGTGCAGGGCGGCTCTCCGTCGGCTGCAAGAGCCCGCTCACTGGCGGTATCAAGGAGGCCAACGCCGGGGGCACTGCGGCAACCGCCCTGGCCCGTCTCGGTATTCGCGCGGTGATTATCGAGGGAGCAGCCCCTGAGTGGACGGTCCTCCTACTGACTCGAGACGGCCCTGTCTTCGAGGATGGCAGGCCCTACTCTGGATTGGGCAACTTCGAACTAGCACGACGACTGCACGAAGCCTATGGTCGTGACTACTCAATCGTGTCGATAGGACAGGCCGGCGAGTCTGGGCTGTATGCGGCGACAGTCGCTGTCACCGACATGTTCAGGCGGCCTAGTAGGATGGCCGCAAGGGGCGGCGTCGGCGCGGTGATGGGGTCGAAACGCATCAAGGCGGTACTTGTGGCAAGTGGGGGCGACCAGCTGCCACCCGCGAAGCATCGCGCCGGGTTCTCCGAGGCGCGTAAGCGGTTCACCCAGGCTGTCCTGGAAAACGAGCGCAGCAAGAGCCTCGCCAAGTACGGGACTGCTCTCACACTGCGGACAGTCAACATTCTCGGCGGCCTCCCGACCCGGAACTTCAGTCAAGGCACATTCGAAGGGGCGGAGACGCTGACCGGCGAGCATCTTTACGACGTCATCACCTCACGGGGCGACGAGGGGATCCCAACCGAAAGCTGCATGCAGGGCTGCGTGATACGGTGCTCCAACTGTTATCCTGGTGAGGATGGCAAGGAACTCGTGGCGCCCCTCGAATACGAGACCATTGCGTTGATGGGATCGAATCTGGGTCTGTCTTCTCTCGACGATGTCGCAAGATTGAATCGTACCTGCAATGACCTGGGTCTCGACACCATCGAGACCGGGGCCGCCCTGGGGGTCATGGCGGAGGCCGGTCTGGCGTGTTTCGGAGAAGCGGACTCTTTCGCCGGCATCCTGGCGGAAGTCCCCTCGGGGGGTTTTCGCGGGCGCCTCGCAGGAATGGGAGCAGGAATCGCAGGAAGAGTCCTGGGGGTTCGCAGAGTCCCCGTTGTCAAGAATCAGGCCGTTCCCGGCTACGACCCCCGGGCAATCAAAGGAACGGGCGTGACGTATTGCACCTCCCCCATGGGCGCGGACCACACCGCAGGCCTCACGCTGGCAGCCAAAGTCGATCACCACAAGCCTGACGGGCAGACTCAGCTGTCAAGGGAAATCCAGTTGGTCAGAGCCTCCTACGATTCGCTGGGTCTGTGCATTTTCCTGATGGGCGCGACCGGCTCCAAACCGGAGCTCGTGCTCGACCTACTGAGAACGTTCTACGGACTTGCTCTGCCGGATGATTTCCTCACACAATGGGGAGAGGAGATCATAGCGACCGAGCTCGCGTTCAATAGACGGGCCGGCATTGGGCCGGAATCCGACCGGCTTCCCGAGTTCTTCCTGAATGAGAGACTGCCCCCTCACGACCTGGTCTTTGATGTTCCGGAAGGCGACACCTCCGCCATCTGGGCATCATTGCGTATACAACGGTGATCCGCCGGGGACAGGGTACAGGCCCTGTCCCCGCCCTATCCCCTGATTGCACACAGGCCGCTTACCATACTCAGGCGATGGCCGTGGGACCTTTCTCAAGCAGCTACTTGACAGCGCCCGCCAAGTGTGCGATTATTACTAGCAACGGGTAACTGTTACTAGATAGGAGATATACCTCATGGACGACATCGCCCAGACCCTCAGAGACAAAGGGCTTCGTGTGACCCCGCAGAGAGTGGCCATTTACCGGTATCTGCGCGGGACTCGCGCCCATCCAATGGCGGAGGCCATTTATGCCGAACTGAGGCCCCAGTATCCCGGCATGAGTCTCAATACGGTCTACAAGACGCTGCTTGCCCTGGAACAGGTAGGGCTGGTTCAGCGTTTCACCACCGGGGAAAACGTGTTCCATTACGACGCCGACACGTCACCGCACGTACACGCCGTTTGCCTGAGGTGCGGCAGGGTTAGTGATGTCCCGGGAGACTTCACGCGAGAACTCGACGAGATGAGAAAACGCGTCGCTGGGAAGACCGATTTCAAAGTGATGTCGAACTCGCACCTCGTTTTCGGCTACTGCCCCGAGTGCCGCGCGTAAGGGGGATTACTCTGTTTTCATGCGATCTGGTAGTAATTCTTATCATGAGATAATCACGTAGAGGAGGGATGCCGATGTAGAATTGGCAGACTGGGGCATCCCCAGCCGAAGCAGGCTTTAAGTTCACGATGTCAAGCCACAGACAAATCAAGTTAGAACAAGGAGGGTCCGGAATGGAATTGATTAACGAGGTCAAGATAGGGGTCACCAAGGGAACAGACCTCATGGATGCGGTGGAAAAGAACCTCAACGGGGAGAGTATGGAGGTTGGGCTCTATCTGGCCATGGCCCGCCAGGCGGAACGTGAAGGGTATCCAGAAGTCGCTCTTGCCCTGGAAAGGATCGCCTGGGAGGAAGCATGGCACGCCGCGCACTTCGCGGAATTGAACGGCGAAGTTGGCGTCACAAGGGAAAACCTGGAGCGGATGTTGGCGGGCGAAGTGGCGGCGAACAAGGGCAAGAAAGAGGCGGCAATAGCAGCAAAGAATTGCGGCATCGACCCGGCTCATGACTTTTTCGACGAGTCGTCCAGAGACGAGGGCAGACACGCGAGGGCGCTGGAGGGCCTACTCAAGAGGTATTTCGGCGTCTGAGGTACGGCGTCTGACGAGTGGTTACGGCTTCAGGGAACCACATCCCCGGGGTGTGACTGGGGATGTGGTTCCGCGCTATCTTCACCGGCGCCCGCCGTCACACCCCCGCCAGCGCGTCCTTCACCTTCCGCGCCAGCTCGGGGCCGATGCCCTCCACCCTGGCGATTTCTTCAACCTCCGCGGCGGCGATAGAGCGGACGGAGCCAAAACGCTTGAGGAGCGCCGACCTGCGTTTGGGGCCGATGCCGGGTACCTCATCCAGCAGCGACTTGAGCCCCTCCTTACCGCGGAGCTTGCGGTGGTACCCGATGGCGAAGCGGTGCGCCTCGTCACGCAGGCGCTGTATGAGGAACAGGGCGTCAGAGTCGCGGGGTAGGATGACGGGGTCGGACCTCCCGGGCAGGAATATCTCCTCTTCCTGCTTGGCGAGGCCTATGATGGGGATGTCGCGCAGGCCGAGGTGCTCCACGACCTCCACGGCGGCGCTGAGCTGCCCCTTCCCCCCGTCCACCATGACCAGGTCGGGGAAGTCGACGAAACCACGGGCCCCGTCGCCGGCGCCAACGCCGTGGCCTGCGCCGGCATCGTCGCTATCGCCTGCGTCGTGGTCAACCGCCTCCCTCTCCGCCAGCCCGCGCCTGAACCGGCGCAACAACATCTCCTGCATCATGGCGAAATCGTCGGGGGTCTGCTTGGACCTGATATGGAACCGCCTGTACTGGTCCTTGTCGGGCCTACCGCCGGTGAACACAACCATGGATCCAACCGGCTGCTTCCCCTGTATGTTCGAGATATCGTATCCTTCGATGCGGCGGGGGCGCGACGGCAGGCCGACGGCGGAAGCGAGTTTGTCCAGGGACGATTCCAGCCGCTCGTACTCGCGCTCTTCCCTCGGCTTCATCTCGTCGAGCGCCAGGCGCGCGTTCTTCGCCGCCATGTCGACGAGATCCCTGAGGCGACCCCTGGCCGGGACTCGAAGTCGCACTCTGCTCCCCTTCAACGATGTGAGCCAGGCTTCGATCGATTCCCACTCAGCAGGCTCACCCGGAAGGGCCGGAAGCACCACCTCGACTGGTATTGATGTGGCGGCGCTGTAATACAGTTTCATGAATGAACCGAGGATCTCGGACTGATCGGCCCCGGCAACGTCCGAAAGGGCGAATGTCTCGCGGCCGAGCATCTTGCCTTCGCGCACCTGGAACACCTGGACGCAGGCATCGTTCCCTTCCGAGGCGAGCCCGACGACGTCGCGGTCCTTCATGTCGTGAATGATGATGCTCTGCTTCTCGCCTATCTCCTGGATAGCCCGCAACTGGTCGCGAAGGCGTGCGGCAGTCTCAAAGTCGAGCGCCTCCGCCGCCCTCTCCATCCTGGTCTTGAGTCTCTTGATGACGTCGCCGCCCCTGCCCTCCAGGAGGGAACACATGTCTCTAACCGCCGCCGCGTAGGTCTCGCGGTCCACCAGGCCACGGCAAGGGCCCATGCAGCGGCCGATGTGATAGTTGAGGCAAGGCCTCCGCGCGTTCTTGAATACGTCGTTGGTACAGGTGCGATATCCCAGCACGCGGTGAAGCGCCCTGAGCGTCTCCCGCACCGCACCGGTGCGCGTATACGGGCCGAAGTAACGCGAGCCGTCCTTCTTCATGGACCGCGCTATCAACGCGCGCGGCCACTCCTCTTCGAGGGTAACTCTGATGTACGGGTAATGCTTGTCATCCCTGAGCTTGATATTGTACCGCGGCTTGTACTTCTTGATGAGGTTCGACTCCAGGATGAGGGCTTCAACCTCGGACGAGGTGGTGATGAACTCCATGTCGGCGATGTTGTCCAGAAGCCCGGTGAGGCGCCTGGTGTACAGCTCGCTCGATTGGAAATACGATCTCACCCTGTTGCGGAGGGATATGGCCTTGCCCACGTAGATGACCCTACCCCTGGAGTCTTTGAACAGGTACACCCCGGGGGATTCGGGCAGGTTCTTGATTTTGTCGTGAAGGCGCTCAGCCGCGCTGACAGCGTCAGGTCGTTCACCAACACCAGGTTCTACGGCGCCCGGGTCAGCCATGACACTCATCCAGCCTCTCTTCCGAGTTGTCCTTCCCAAGGTGTCTTTCGAGAAGCCTGGGCCTGTGATTGGGGTCGAGCACTTCCTTCAGGAACATTCCTGTGTACGAATTCGGATTGCGGGCCACCTGTTCAGGGGTTCCCGACGCGACGACTCGGCCCCCTTCATCGCCGCCTTCAGGACCGAGGTCGATGATATAGTCGGCGGTCTTGATCACGTCCATGTTGTGCTCTATCACTACGACGGTGGAACCCGCGTCGACCAGGCGCTGCAGCACGTCCAGCAGTCTGCGGATGTCGGCGATGTGCAGTCCCGTGGTCGGTTCGTCCAGGATGTACATCGTTCTTCCGTTTCCCCGCCTGCACAGTTCCGTAGCGAGCTTGACCCTCTGCGCCTCGCCCCCTGACAGGGTGGTCGCCGGCTGTCCCAGCCGGATGTAGCCGAGCCCAACGTCATGAAGGGTCTGCAGCTTGCGCTGGATCTTCGGTATGTTCGCGAAGAAGTCCAGGGCATGCTCGACGGTCATGTCCAGGACCTCCGCTATGCTCTTCCCCTTGTACTTGACCTCCAGCGTCTCCCTGTTGTACCTCTTGCCCTTGCAGACTTCGCACGGGACGTAGACGTCCGGCAGAAAGTGCATCTCAATCTTGATGATCCCATCTCCGCGACACGCCTCGCACCGCCCGCCGCGCACGTTGAACGAGAACCTCCCGGGCCTGTAGCCGCGCGTCCTCGCCTCCTGCGTTATGGCGAAAATCTCGCGGATGTGGTCGAATACCCCCGTGTACGTTGCCGGATTCGAACGAGGGGTCCTGCCTATCGGCGACTGGTCGATCTCTATGACCTTCTCGAGGTGCTCGATCCCGTCGATCCCGCCGTGCTCTCCCGCCCTCAGCCTCGCCCCGTTGAGTTCGGCGGCCAGCCTGCGGTACAGTATCTCGTTGACGAGCGTGCTCTTACCCGAACCCGACACGCCGGTGACGCACACGAACAATCCCAGGGGGAACGACACGTCGATGTCCTTCAGGTTGTGCTCCCGCGCGCCCTTGACGACCAGGGCCCTGCCGTCCGGCTTCCGCCTGCGGATGGGCACGGGAACGGATTCCTTCCCCGACAGGTACCTGCCCGTGATCGAATTGGGATTCTCGATGATGTCGCGGACCGTCCCGCTCGCCACCACCCGCCCTCCGTGTTCGCCGGCGCCGGGGCCGATGTCTATTATGTGATCCGACTCCCACATTGTGTCCTCGTCGTGCTCGACCACAATGAGCGTATTCCCGATGTCGCGCAGCCTCTTGAGCGTCGACAGCAGGCGGTGGTTGTCCCGCTGGTGCAGGCCTATGCTCGGTTCGTCCAGGATGTACAGCACCCCAACGAGGCCGGAGCCGATTTGCGTGGCGAGGCGAATCCTCTGCGCCTCCCCGCCCGCAAGGCTGCCCGCCGCGCGGTCCAACGTCAGATAGTCCAGGCCGACGTTCACCATGAATGACAGGCGCTCTATTATCTCCTTGAGTATGCGCTGGGCGATCATCGTCTGGCGCTCGTCCAACTGCAGCTCGGAGAAGAACCTCTTCGCCTCCGCGACCGACATCTTCGCCACATCCGCGATGGATAACCCCGCCACCTTCACCGCAAGGCTCTCCGGCTTGAGTCTTGTCCCGTTGCACGACGGACAGCGCCTGGACGACATGTACTCCTCGATTTCCTGACGCATCGCGTCACTGGGCGATTCGCGGTACCGCCTCTCCAGGTTGCGGACGACCCCCTCGAACGGGGCCTCCCACACCCTCCTATTGCCGAATTCATTCTCGTACTTGAACCGGACAGGCCGTCCCCCTGTCCCGTACAGTATTACATCAAGGTGTTCCGCGGTCAGTTCATCCACTGGGCAGTCCATGCTGAATCCGTATTCCCTGGCGACGGATTCGAGCATCTGGTAGTAATAGGTGCTCGTGCTCTTGCTCCAGGGGATGATCGCCCCGTCGGCCAGCGATTTCCGCTTGTCGGGGATGACCAGGTCGGGGTCTATCTCCATGTTGCTACCCAGGCCGGTGCATTCGGGGCACGCCCCGAACGGCGAGTTGAACGAGAACATGCGCGGGGCTATCTCTTCGATGCTCACACCGCAATCGGGACAGGCCAGGTTCTGGCTGAAGAGCATGTCTTGCGCCTGGTCCAGGACGTTCACCACGGCGAGGCCGCCGCTCAGGGCCACGGCCGATTCAAGGGAATCCGCCAGGCGCCGCGCCGCTTCGGGCTTGATGATGAGCCTGTCCACCACGGCCTCGATCGTGTGCTTCTTGTTCTTCTCGAGCCTGATCTCGCCGGTCCCGTCTATCTCCCTGACCTCGCCGTCCACCCTCGCTCGCAGGTATCCGGCCTTGCGGATGTCGTCAAACACCTTCGAATGCTCGCCCTTGCGCCCCCTGATGAGCGGCGCCAGTACCTGCACCCTGGTTCCTCCCGGTAGGGCGATCGCCTTGTCCACCATTTGCTCGACGGTCTGCCTGGCTATGGGCTTCCCGCACACGTGGCAGTGGGGTTGTCCGATCCGCGCGAACAGCAGCCTGAGGTAATCCCATACCTCGGTCACAGTCGCCACAGTCGACCGCGGGTTCCGGCTCCCGCTCTTCTGGTCGATGCTGATAGCCGGCGACAGCCCCTCGATGTAGTCCACGTCAGGTTTGTCCATCTGGCCCAGGAACTGCCTGGCATACGCCGACAGTGACTCGACGTACCTGCGCTGCCCCTCGGCGTAGATGGTATCCATGGCAAGGCTTGACTTGCCGCTCCCCGACAGCCCCGTGACCACGACCAGTTTGTCCCTCGGAATCTCGACGTCTATGTTCTTCAGGTTGTGCTGCCTGGCGCCCCTGACGAATATGCTGTCCCTCGACACTACGCAGGCCCTCCAGACTTCCCGGCCGCCCTCGGGCGGATCTTTGCCTCCAGCTCGAATATCATGTCCCTCAACGATGCGGCCCTCTCGAATTCCAGCCGTTTCGACGCCTCTTTCATCTCGCGCCTGAGCTTCTCGACCATCCTTGGAACCTGGGATCGCGGCAACTTGGATATGTCGTGATCGCCCCAGTAGGCCGCCCTCGTGGCCTCGATGACGTCCCGCACGGCCTTTTTCACGGTCTCGGGCGTGATCCCGTGCTCCCTGTTGTACGCAACCTGCTTCTCGCGGCGCCTCTCGGTTTCGGCGATCGCCCGCCTCATAGAGTCGGTTATCACGTCTGCATACATTATGACCCTACCCTCTACGTTCCTCGCGGCCCGCCCCATGGTCTGGATCAGCGCGGTGTCCGACCGCAGGAACCCTTCCTTGTCAGCGTCTAATATCGCCACCAGCGACACCTCGGGCAGGTCCAGCCCTTCCCTCAGGAGGTTGATGCCCACGAGCACGTCGAACACGCCCATCCTGAGGTCGCGGATTATCTCCATCCTTTCGAGGGTCTCCACCTCCGAGTGGAGGTATCTCACCTTGACCCCGGCCTCGCGCAGATAATCGGTGAGGTCCTCCGCCATCTTCTTGGTCAGCGTGGTGACCAGCACGCGCTGCTTCTTGTCCACCCGCAGGCGGATCTCATGCAGCAGGTCGTCGATCTGGCCCCTGGTCGGTTTCACGTCCACCTCGGGATCGACCAGCCCGGTCGGCCTGACTATCTGCTCGACGACCCTCTTCGCCCTCTTGAGCTCGTACTCCGCCGGGGTCGCCGACACGAAGATGACCTGGTTCATCCTTCTCTCGAACTCATCAAACCTGAGGGGTCTGTTGTCGTACGCCGACGGCAGCCTGAACCCGAACTGTACCAGCGCGTCTTTCCTCGATTTGTCGCCCATGTACATCCCGCCTATCTGCGGGACAGTCTGGTGAGACTCGTCTATCACTATCAGGAAGTCCTTCGGGAAGAAGTCGAGTAGCGTATATGGCGGCGCCCCGGGCTTCCGCCCGGTGAGGTGGCGCGAGTAGTTCTCGATCCCTGGACAGAACCCCGATTCCCTGAGCATCTCCAGGTCATACCTGGTGCGCTGTTCGAGACGGTAGGCCTCGAGCAGCTTACCCGCGGCGCGCAGTTCCTTCAGTCGCTCTTCCAGCTCGGCCTCGATCGAAACCAGCGCCTTCTTCAGATTCTCATCGGTGGTCACGTAGTGGCTGGCGGGGCGTATCAGCACGTGCGCCCGGTATCCCAGCACCTCGCCGGTCAACGCGTCGATCTCTGCCATGCGCTCGATCGTGTCCCCGAACATCTCTATCCGGATGGCCTTCTCGGTGAACGAGGACGGGTATACCTCGATCGTATCGCCCCTGACGCGGAAACTGCCGCGCTCGAACGCTATGTTGTTCCGGCTGTACTGTATGTGGGTCAGGCGCTTCAGGATCTCGTCCCTGTCGTATTCGGCGCCCGTCCTGAGCGACACGGACAGCCCGCCGTAGTCATCCGGCGAGCCGAGGCCGTATATGCACGAGACGCTGGCCACGACGATCACATCAGGCCTCTCGAACAGCGCGCACGTGGCCGAGTGCCTGAGCTTGTCTATCTCGTCGTTGACCATCGCGTCTTTCTCGATGTACGTGTCGGACTGCGGGATGTACGCCTCCGGCTGATAGTAGTCGTAGTAGCTCACGAAATACTCCACCGCGTTGTCCGGGAAGAACTCCTTGAACTCGCCGCACAGCTGCGCGGCGAGGGTCTTGTTGTGCGCGATGACGAGGGTGGGTTTCTGCACGTTGGCGATCACATTGGCGATGGTGAAGGTCTTGCCCGAACCCGTGACTCCGAGCAACACCTGCCCGCTGTCGCCCCTGAGCACGCCCTCGCTCAGTTTCTCTATCGCCTGGGGCTGGTCTCCCTTTGGGGTATACTCAGACACTACCTTGAACTCCACAATCTCATCTCCACACGAGGCTTCACACGAGGCTTCGGCAATAATCTACCATACCAAACATATGTTTGCAATGAGGACCGTAGTTGATGCACTGGACTGCTCTGAACAGGCTATTTGAGGCGCGGGTCGGCGAGGTTCATCGCGGGGACGTTCAGACTCTCCACTACGCGTGAAGCCTTGACCAGCGTGACACCCATCTCCTCGATCTCGGGGATCAGGCCGGAAATCGCCCTGACGGTGACCGGATGCACGTGCCCTATCGCAATGACGGCGCCGCGCTTGCGGGCCAGAGAAGCGGCCAGCAGCAGGCGCGACCTGACATACTCCTCATCCTTCTGGTTGTCCAGGAACACCTCGTTAGCCGCGGACGGTACCCCCGCCTGGGCGGCGACCGCAGTGAGCAGCGAATTGCCAATGGTCCTGCTATCGATGACGAACAGTCCCTTCTCCGCGGCGGCTTCCACTACCGCCCTGGCCACCCTGGGATCCGCAGAGGCCCTCGAACCCGTGTGGTTGTTCAGGCCGCTGACCGGCCGGACGGCGTCGACGTGCCTCTCGACCAGCTGCTTGATTTCAGCGTCATCCATATCGACCGTTATGGTCCCCTCCCGCACGCCTACCCGGCCATTCGAGATCGGCTCCATTGGCAGGTGGAGGATCACCTCATGACCGAGCGCCCTGCCTTCGTCCGCCTCCTCCCGCGACCTGGGGCCGTAAGGCAGTACCGCCATCGTCACAGGAACAGGCAATTCCAGGGCCTCTTTCGTCCCCGGCACTCCGAAACCCCAGTCGTCCAGGATGATGGCGAGCATCGGCCCGTCACCGTCCTGCGACGGGGTGTCCTCCTGCGAAACGGCGCCCTGCTCCGGGGCGGCGCCCTCCGGACCGGCGGCAGTGTCGCCCACACCGGGGCCTGCGCCCGAATCGCCGCCCGGCACGCCCGCCGGTGGCGGGGGTTCGGGCACTGCGTCTCCCGGTGATCTCGCGGCGGTCCCCGCGAACCACCAGCACAGCGCCAGTACACCTGCGATCATGAGAACGGCAGCCCATGATCGGGGCCGCCGGGGATCGAATGCCGGTTGAGGGTTCATCTAGCGCCCCATGAGCCTCCCCTTGATAGTTCCGGTGAGTTTCTTCCACAGGCCCTTTACCGGACTCGAGCTGCGGAGTTCGACGTGGGGGAAGTCACCCTCTTCAGGGACCGTGACTACACCCAGGTCCTCGACCACTCCTCTGAAACTGACCTCCCGCTCTGTACCCGTGTGGGGGTCTTCCACCAGGAGTTCCAGGAACACCGGAGTCCTCTGGACCATTTCTATGAGTTCAGACCTCGAATTGACGGGGGTCCCGCTGACCTCCGTGATGATGTCGCCCGTCTTCAGGCCCACGCCCGCCGCAGGTGTGTTCGGAAGCACATCGAGCACCATGACCCCTCTGGAAGGCGGGACGAACGCGGGATCCCCCGACAGCTCCCGCTTGCTGCCGAGCATCACGACGGCCTCGTGCCCGAGCGGGCCGAGAAGGGCGGCCACCCATTGAAACGGTCTATAGAACGACGACGCCACCGCTGCGCCTATGAGCGCTATGCTGTATATGGCAAGGGCCGACGACGTCCGCCGTATCTTCTGCGCCGGCGTGCACGTCACCGCGAAGTCGCTGTAGCCGAGAGCCGCCACGATGGGCACCATGGCGAACAACACGTCCGGTGTCACAGCGGCCTCCTCGGGTCGTATCAGCGGCCACCAGTCCGGCATCTGGATCAGTCCCGGGACCTTGCTCATGTCCGGGACGACAAGCATGATGAGGGCTACGAGCGGCATCGGCCAGTATCGCTGCAGTCCGAAACCTCCCACCACTCGCCCCGCCTTGTTCCGCAGGTACAGGGGGGTCGAGCACCCTCCCCCGCTGATCCTGATCAGGACGCTCTCCGTAACGTGAAGGATGCCCACTAGAGCCATGATTCCGGGGACGGAGACCTTCGGGAAGCCGAACATGAGGTAGAGGAGCGAGACGATGCCTCCCGCGTAAGAGAAGCACATCAGCCTCGGGTTGATCATGTACAACAGAAACGCAAGGGGCAGGAGGTACGTCACTCCCGACCCCGTCAGCGACACCCCGATGAACACCAGGAACACGCTGGCAACGACCCCGCCGGCCAACCCGTAGAACAGACCCGACACCGACACCTCGAGCGAGTTGTTCTTCACGGTCCCGTATATGCGCTCTTCATTGGCCGCCAGTCTCTTGTACTGGATGGCCGAGAGGAACACGATCATCCAGAATACGACTGCCGTCGACCGTTCAACGATCGCGAGAGGAAGCAGGCGTAACAGCATGAGCGTGAGTTCCTTAACAGGAAACATGTAACGCCGATCCCTCTTCTCTCAATTGAGCCCGGCAGGCCCGAGTGACCCGCGCGCCCACCTGCGCAGGCGCGCTACATGCGTGCGCGAAGCGTCTTGATCGCCGTGTCGAGTTGCGGGTCGTCATCCCGAACCGCATCGGCGACAGCCTTGTCGATGGCCTCGGCAGTCGCCTTGTCCAGGTCGCCCGTGACCTTCAGCCCGTGTGCCCTCTGGAATCCGGACACCGCGTCCCGCGTTCTGCCCCCGTATATGCCGTCCTCCGCCAGCCCGTAGCCGAGTATGTTGAGGCGCTCCTGTGCGGATAGTACATCGAGACCGATCGTCATTTGCGTAAGCGTCCTCGACAGACTGAGCGGCCCGGCGCCGGCGTCTTTCGGCGGTTCCACGACGATATCAGGCTCGATCCCGAGACCATGAATGGATCTCCCCGAGGGGGTCAGGTACTTCGCCGTCGTCAGCCTCATACCGGAACCGTCAGTGAGGTTCAGCAGGGTCTGGACCGACCCCTTCCCGAAGGTCTTGGTCCCTACAAGCGTCCCGACCTTCCGGTCCTGCATGGCGCCTGCAACGATTTCCGAGGCGCTCGCGCTCCCGCCGTCGACCAGGACCACGAGGGGAAGGCCGAGTCCCTGGGAATGGGACATTTTGGTGTCTTTCTTGCCATCCCTGTCGACCACGGAGACGATGGGCCCTTCCGGCACGAACAGCTGCGAAACGTTGATGGCCTCGTCGAGTATGCCGCCGGGGTTGCCCCTCAGGTCCAGGATTATGCCCCTGGCCCCACCGGCCTTCAACTCCTCGAGAGCCTTCGCGGTCTCCTTCGCGCAATTGTCCCCGAACTGGCTGAGCTGAATATAACCTATGTCACTGCCTATCATGTTGCTCTCCACCGAGGAAAGCGTGATGTTCTCTCTCGTGAGTACGTAGTCCTTCGGCTGACCGCCTTCCGCGGGCAAGATCGTCAGTATCACCTGCGTACCGGCCGGTCCCTTGATCATGTCCGCCGCCTTGTCCGACGGGACATCATACAGGTCCTTGCCATCGACCTTGACAATCCGGTCGCCCGTCTTGATCCCGGCCCGTTCCGCCGGAGACCCCTTGATGGGGGCAATGACGGTCACGTACTTGTCTTTCACACCGATGGTGAGACCGACTCCGGAGTAGTTGCCCCGCGCCCGCTCGACGAAGCTCCGCCACTCCGAGGGACCTAGGTAGTCCGAGTACGGGTCCTCCAGGGACCGGACCGCGCCGGTGATGGCCCCTTCAATGACCTTGTCGAGATCGACCTGATCCACGAATCTCTCCTGGATGATCTCGATTACACCCTGGAGTTTGTCCCAGCCCGTAAGCTGAGTGCCGGCCAGATACGAGCGGAGGGAACCAAGATCGGCGGCGAGCGTCAGCCCTGTGAACAGGAAGACCGCCAGCAGCGCCCCAACGAGGCCCTTACGCCTGTCAAACATCCATCGCACCCCCAGGGGCCCGCGCCCGTCGCTCAGCCAAAAACCGCCAACGTATGGCGGTTTTGCGGCCCCATTAGATCTAGTTTAGCATAATGGCCTATCGCCGTCACTTGGGCAGGTATGCCATCGGATCCTTCGTAGCGCCGTTGACGCGGACTTCGAAGTGTAGATGCGGCCCGGTGCTCAGTCCCGTACTGCCTACCTTCCCGATGAGGAAACCCTTCTGGACAGTCTGGTCGACGCTCACCAGCAGGGTGTCGCAGTGGCCGTACAGCGTCGAAACGCCGTTGCCGTGGTCGATAATGATCGCCTTCCCGTAACCGCCGAGCAACCCCGCGTGCAGCACGATACCGGCTTCCGCGGCCAGGATATTGGTGCCCCTGGCGGCCGCGATGTCGATTCCACTGTGCATCCTGTACGTCTTGGTGATCGGGTGCTTCCTCATCCCGTACGGCGACGATATCCTCGCCCGCGCGGGCCACATCATGCTTATGGGCCCGCCCGGCTTGTACGATTGCTTGGCCTGCAGATCCTTTATGACCTGGGTTAGACGCTCGGACAACTCCTCCAGTTCGTCGAGCGCCTTCTCGTATTCACTCTTCTCCTTCGTCACCTGTTTCAGGAACTGCTGGCGTTCAGCCGTTCTCGAGGTGACCTGCTCTCGTTTCAGGGCCGTCTGGGTTTTCAACGACGACAGTTGGGACCTCTTCTCCTCCAGCGCAGCCTTCTGCGCCTCCAGGTCTTGCTTGTCTTCCTTCAGGTCCGCGGCCAGCGAGACATCCTGGTTGATGACCGCCCTCACCATCTCGAAGCGGCTCAGGAAGTCCTGTATGTTGGCGGATCCCAGGATCACCTCGAGGTATCCCATCGGCCCGACCTTGTACAGCCAGGTGAGACGGCGCTGGAGCAGGTCGGTACGCTTGGTGAGCGCCTGTTCCGTTTCCTTGAGGGTGACCTCCGATTCCGCGATGGCCCTTTCGGTGGACTGGAGCCTGGTCTCAAGGTACGCCAGGTCGTTTTGGGCCGCCTGGAGCTGCGTTTCGAGTCTCTTCAACTCGCTGAGCAGGCTTTTCTCCTGCCCCTGCTTCTGTGTGATCGCCTGCCTATACCTTTCTATTTCCTGGTTGACGCGATCGAGCTCCTGTCGTCTGTCCTCCAGCTCACCCGCCCTGGCGATGTTGGAGGTGACAACGGGCACGGCCGCGAGCAGCGAAAGGCAAAGCGCAGCGCAGCACGCCAACGCCACCGCCCTTGCGCGGAGGCTTGTCCTTTTCGAGTCGTTCCTGTACGATTGTCGAACGCCTTCTCCCATCGGACCCTCCCGCACTTGCTACACCCGCATGAATCTGCGCAGCGACAACGCGCTCCCGGCGGCGCCCATGAACGAACCGACCCCCAGCACCACCAACGACAGCCTGTCGACGAGCGGCCGGCTCGGCAGGATGGGCAGGAACGGCACCACCTTGGGAATGTTGACCGCCACCCATGCGTATGAGAATCTGGTTACGAGCGCGGCCAGCAACGCTCCCACGAGCCCCAGCGTGAGCCCCTCGATCATGAACGGCGCCCGGATGAACGAATCGGTGGCGCCGACAAGCTTCATGATGGCGATCTCCTTGCGCCGCGCGAATAGTGTAAGCCTTATGGTATTCGAAACGAGCACCACGGTGGCGAGGCCGAGGGCCCCAACCAGGATAGACCCGAACAGTCTCAGCACCCGCGTCACCAGGAACAGCCTTTCGACCAGTTCCCGCTTGTACGAAACGCTCTCGACGCCCTTGAGTCGCGAGATGCTGTCCGCGACCTCCGTCACCCTGTCCGGCTGCTTCATCTTGATCTCAAATGACTGCGGAAGCGGGTTTGCTTCCTCGATCTCCGCCAATAGGTCCCGGTATTGGCCGAACTGCTCCCTCAGGCGACGCAGGGCGTCGTCCTTGCCCACGTACTTCACCGAGTCGACCTCGGGATAGCCGGAGATCGTGGCTTCGATTTCCTTGATCCTCTGTGACTCGATCCCCTCGACAAGGAACGCCCTTATCTCCACCTGGGACTCCAGGGTACTCGCCACGAAACGCACATTCATCGACACCAGGTAGAAAGTGCAGAGGCACAAAAGACACAATCCGACAGTACTGATAGACGCGAGGCTCATCAAAGAGTTCCGTCGAATGCTGCGAAAAGCCTCACGTACGGCGTATCCCAAGGAACTGGGCCTCATGCGCGTAAACTCCTCTTTCCTCGTCCCTGATGATCCTGCCCCCCGACACCGCGACGACTCGTTTCTGCAGGCTGTTCACGATGCTCTGGGCGTGTGTCGCCATCACGACGGTGGTGCCCCACCTGTTTATCTCCTCCATGAGCCTGACGATGCCCCACGACGTGGCGGGATCGAGGTTGCCCGTGGGTTCGTCCGCGATAAGCACGGCCGGCTTGTTGACGATGGCCCTCGCGAGAGCCGTGCGCTGCTGCTCTCCACCGGACAATTCGCCCGGCATGGCCGTCTCCTTGCCTTTCAGGCCCACCGCCTCGATCGCCCACGGCACGCGCCTCCGGATCTCGCGCCGGGGGCTGGACGTAACCTCCAGGGCAAACGCAATGTTATCGTACACGGTCCGGTCCGGTAGGAGTTTGAAGTCCTGGAACACCACGCCGATGTTCCTGCGGAGGTACGGCACGTCTGCGGGATGCAGATCGGTGACATCCTCCCCGTTCACGATGACCGACCCGGAGGTGGGGAGTTCCTCCCGGTAGATAAGCCTCGTCAGGGTGGTCTTGCCGGCGCCGCTGGGTCCCACGATGAATACGAACTCGCCCTTGTGTATGGTAAGGTCGACACTCGACAGGGCGACGACGTTGTTCGGGTATACCTTTGTCACCTGCACCAGTTGTATCAATGCCAGCCTCCTGAGTCGCACTTGCTGCGAACAGTCCCGTGAACGGGCCGGGCAACCCGGCCCGTTGGGTTGAGGCCTTCGACACATTGATACATATGTCCTGCTCAGAAAGGTGAAATTTGCTTGAGGAAGTCGAAACGGACCAGTTCAGGGAAAGCGCGGGCGCCGCACCAGGTCTTCGGCCGCCTTCGCGACATCCTCCGCGGTCAGGCCGTATTCCTTGAGGAGTTCGCCGGGCGCCCCCGATTGCCCGAACACGTCCGGTATTCCGACGCGGCGCACCGGGACGGGGCAACGCTCGGCCAGCTCTTCGCACACCGCGCCCCCGAGGCCGCCTATCACGTTGTGCTCCTCGACCGTCACGGCCCTCCCGCACTTACGAGCGGCCCGGACGATCGCCTCGACATCGAGGGGCTTGATGGTGGACACGTTGACCACTTCGGCGTTGATTCCCCGCTTCTCCAGCGCCTGAGCGGCGTCGAGAGCGATGCTGACGCAAACCCCGCAGGCGAATATGCAGACGTCGCCGCCCTCGCGAATCGTGGCCGCCCTGCCAATCTCGAACCTGTACTGGTCCGGCGTCACCCTGGGCACCGGATGCCGGCCTAGCCGGACGTAAACGGGGCCCGGATGGGCCGCCGCCGCCCTGATCGCCTGGACGGTCTCGACGTCGTCGGCGGGCACTATGACCGTCATGTTGGGCAGTACCCGCATGAGGGCTATGTCCTCGATGGATTGGTGGGTGGCCCCGTCCGCGCCCACGGTTATGCCGGCGTGAGTCGCACAGACCTTCACCCCGAGCGCCGGGTATGCGACCGACTGCCTGATCTGATCGTATACCCTGCCGGTCGCGAACACGGCGAACGTGCTCGCGAACGGCACGAGACCCCCGAGGGCGAGACCGGCCGCTGTCCCGATGAGGTTCGCCTCGGCGATCCCCGCGTTGAAGAACCTGTCAGGAAACTCCTTACCGAACTTCGCGGTCATGGTCGACTTGGACAGGTCGGCGTCCAGCACCACTATGTCCGGCCTCTCACGGCCGAGCTGTAACAACGCTTCGCCGTACGCCTCGCGCGTGGCTTTCAGTGTCACGAAGGTCGCCCCCCTTCACCTATCTCCTGGAGCGCCCTGTCGGCCTGCTCCCTCGATGGCGCCTTGCCGTGCCAGTCGGCCTGATTCTCCATGAACGAGACCCCACGCCCCTTGACGGTCCTCGCGACAGCCACCGTCGGCCTTCCCTCGCACGACTTCGCCACCTCGGTGGCTTGTGCGATCTGTCCCGCGTCGTGCCCGTCTATGTCGAGAACGTTCCATCCGAACGACCTGAACTTCTCGCCCAGCGGCTGGATCGACATCACCTGGTCCACCGGGCCATCGATCTGGAGGCCGTTGCAGTCAACGAATGCCATGAGGTTGTCCAGGCGCCAGTGGGCAGCCGACATCGCGGCCTCCCACACCTGGCCTTCCTGGCATTCGCCGTCGCCCAGGAGGACGTACACGCGGTAGTCCTTCCCGCGCACCTTCCCCGCCAACGCGATTCCGTTGGCGATCGACAGTCCCTGGCCGAGGGATCCCGTGGACGCCTCAACCCCGGGTACTTTCCTGCAATCCGGATGCCCTTGCAGGGGCGACCCCAGTTTCCTCAATCCCACCAGCCCGGATGGATCGAAGAAACCGCGCTCGGCCAGGACCGCGTACAGCGCCGGCGCGGCGTGCCCTTTCGACAGGATGAATCTGTCGCGGCCGTCCCAACACGGATCGTGCGGGTCCAACCTCATCACATCGAAATAAAGCGCCGCGAGTATGTCGGCGCACGAAAGCGAACCCCCCGGATGCCCCGATCCGGCCGCGGCGGTCATCTCCACGATGTGCCGCCTGACAGCTCGCGCTTTCTCCCGGACAAGATCAACGTTCACGCGCATCCCTCCAGAACCTCTCTCTGAGAACGCCCGCCGCGAAAACCGGAAGGCTCAGCATCCGGCGGAAGCGAGATGGTTGAGTAATCAACCGGTAGAACCATTCGAGCCCCACGCGCCTGAACGCGGGCGGCGCCCGTTTCACCGCCCCCGACAACACGTCGAGGGTCCCGCCGACCCCGATGCAGGCTGACACAGAAAGGCGGCCGCGGTGCCGCCACATCCATCTCTCCTGCCTGGGCGCCCCCATCCCCACGAGGAGGACGTCCGCGCCCGATTCGTTGATCGCCTGGACGACCCCGGCGTCTTCGGAAGGGGGAAAATACCCGTGCATGAACCCGGCCGCCCTGACGCCGGGATACCGGCGCTCGGCATTCGAGGCCGCAGCCTCCGCTACAGACGGATTCCCGCCGGCGGCGGGGCGCCCGCCCAGGAAGAAGAATCGCCAGCCCGGCCCCGCCCCCCGTTCGAGAAGGTCCTCCACGAGGTCCGCACCCGAAACCCTTTCAGGGAATCGCAGGCCGAGCACCCGGCCTGCCCACACCACCCCTATGCCGTCGGGAAGGACGAGGTCGGCCTGCTCGAGGATTGTTTGGAGCTGCGGATCACGGCGGGCGGCCTGCACGATCTCGGGATTCGCCGTGACCACGAGGCCGGGTCCGGCTTCTCGCCGGGGTCCACCGATCATCGCCTCGACCCGCGCCACCGCTTCAGCAAGCGTTACCGGGTCGAAGCCGGTCCCGAGAATCTTCAAACGGCCCGGCGCCTGCAACCGCGCTTCCCCTTTCTGACGGCTTTCTGACGGTAATCCCCAGGTGTCTATCATCCCCGAAACCCACACTGTGTTCCACGCAGGCTGAACCGGTTCCTGCAGTGCGTCCCCACGCGCCGGAAGGCTCATACCCTCATGGTCTTCCAGTGCCCCGCCTTGAATCTCGCGTACACCAGCACACACCTGACGGTCATGTCCATGGCCACACCTATCCAGGCGCCCCGCAGACCCAGACCCGCCTTCAGGCCCAGCAAGTAGGCGGCGACGACCCGCATTCCCCAGATCCCGGCGAAGGTGATGTACATGGCCCACTGTGTGTCGCCTGCGCCACGAAGCCCTCCTATGAGCACGAAGGCGACCATCATGAGCGGCTGCGCCACCGCGACGATCCGCAGGCAGTCCGCGCTCAGGCCGATCACCGCAGGGTCATCCGTGTAGAGGAGGACGACGAACCTGCCGAGGAAGAACAATCCTGCGGCTATGATGAAGGAGAAAGCGATCGCGATGTTGCACGTTTGCCACCCCGACCGCTCCGCCATGCCCGGGTCTCCCGCGCCAAGGCCCTGACCGACCAGCGTGGTCGCGGCGGTCTGGAACGCCTGGCCGGGGTTGAACAGCAACCCCTCGATGTTCAGGGCGACCTGGTGGGCGGCGTACACCGTCGTGCCGAGGCTCGACACAATGCGTGCGAACGCCAGAGTACCGCTGCGCAAGACGAGTTGCTCGCCCGCGGCTGGGAGTCCGATCCTCAGTATCCTGCGAATCAACGTCGGGCTCGGGCGGAATGAATCGTGGGGTGACAGTGTGATCACTGCTCCGCCCCCGAACACCGTCCACATCACTATCGCGCAGGACAACACCCTCGCGAGAAACGTGGGGATCGCCGCCCCGACCACCTCGAGCCGCGGGAATCCGAGGTGCCCGTTAATGAGTATCCAGTTCCCAACGACGTTGAACAGGTTGGCGATGGTGTTTGCCTTCATCGGTGTCCGCGTATCCCCGGCGCCGCGCAGGGAGGCGCTGAGGCTGATCTCGGGCCCCTGGAAAAGCAGGCCGAGTGACACGATGCGAAGGTATGCCGATCCGGGCCCGATGACGTCGGGTCCGGCCCCCATCGCAAGCAGAATCGCCCTGCCCCCAAACCAGCCGATTGCCGCGAGCGTCGCACCGATTGCCGTCGCCATGATGAGTGCCTGGCGTGCTACGGCTGTGGCTTCTTCGGGTTGGCGGCTCCCGGTGAACCTGGCCACCAGCGCCGTCGCGCCCACGTTCAGCGATATGAAGACCGACATGGCCACGAACATCGGCTGGTTGGACAGCCCGACTGATGTGATGGCCCATGGGCCCAATCTCCCGACCTGGATGAGGTCCACCATGGAAACGAGGGCTATGAGCATCATCTCGGCCAACACTGGCAGGCTGAGATGGATAACCCTCCGCCGTATCTCCGCATTGCTCTCGGGGACGCTGGAGGCGTTCGCGACGACGCGCGAGCCTGCGCCCCGCCTCACAGCCTTCGCACCGAGGGGAGTATCCCCGGGTCTGGCATTCTGGTCAAACAATACATTGTCTCCAAGCGATAATTGTGTGAATTGCCTGGTCGCAGTTGTCCCTGAACATACAATATGGTATCACCGGGGAGTGGGCCGGCGCAACGCCAGCAACTTTACACCCCGTTTTGCACAATGATATACTCTTTAGGACAAACACCCAACACACAGGACCGAGGGTGAGCGACCTTTGCCAGAGACACGGGTCCTCCTTGCCGCCATGTCACTCGACCTCGGCGGAGCCGAAACCCACGTGATCACCCTAGCCCGCGAATTGGCCAGGAGGGGCCGTCACGTGGCCGTTGTTTCCCAGGGCGGCCGTCTTACGGCCGGCCTCGAATCGTCCGGCATAGCGCACTACTTCGCCCCACTACACAGCAGGTCGCCGCTGAGTCTCTACCGGGCGGTCCAGGCGATTTCGGCCCTCGTCCAACGGGAGCGTCCCGACATCCTCCACGCGCACGCGAGGATCCCGGCGTGGGCTTGCAGCGTCGCCACCCGCGGCAAGGTGCCTATCGTCACCACATATCACGGCGTCTACGCCGCCGGGTTCCCGTGGAACCTCGTCACGGTGCCCGGCGACCTGACGGTCGCGGTCAGTGAGGACGTGGCGGACCATTTCGTGGGCCATTTCGGATTCGACCGGAACCGCATCCGCGTGATACTCAACGGTATCGACACGGCGCGGTTCAGCCCGTCCGCTGACTCGTCGGCCATCCGCACACGCTTCGGCATCTCCGGACACCCGCTCATACTCCATGTCAGCCGGCTGTCGGGGGAGTTCGCCCACACCGCGGCACAGTTGATCCCCGCCGTGGCCGCGCTCCTTCCAGACTATCCCGATCTGCAGTCGGTCATCGTCGGTGACGGCGACAGGCTGGACGAAATCAGATCCCTCGCGGCGCGGGTCAACGAATCGTCCGGCCGCGCCGCGGTCGTGGTGACCGGCGGATGGGAGGACATGCCCCCAGTCTATGCCGCCGCCGATGTCGTGGTAGGCGTGGCCCGCGTCGCCCTCGAGGCGATGTCCTGTGGGAAGCCCGTCGTCCTCGCGGGCGAGGGAGGCCTTCGCGGCCTGCTTGACGAACACATCATGGAGGACGCCGTCCATCACAACTTCACGGCGAGGGGTTGCAGACGGGCCGTGACCCCGTGCGAACTCGAAACGGAGCTGCGGCAAGCGATGAGCGATGTGGGACGCCGGGCCGAGCTCGCCCGGAACGGCCGCAGGATCGTGGTCGAACGCTATTCCATCGAGAAGATGGTGGACGATATCGAGTCAGTGTACAATGAAGTGTCGCGGATGTCGAAAGCAGCGAAACCCTAGGACGACCGGGGGAGGATTGTACCGTGAGACTGATTGATTCCAGGGGAAGGATCCTTGGCAAAGTCAACATCATCGACCTGCTCATCGTGGTCATGGTGCTGACCGCCCTGTACGGGTTCTGGCACGCCCGGTCGGCCTCCACGGGGCTGGCCGCCCTCAGGGGAGGAACACGCGAGATCGAGGCCACTTTCGTTGTGAGCAACGTTCGCCCCGCCACGTCTTCCGTGATAAAGGTGGGCGATAAGGTCAACGACAGCAAGACGAACACATACCTCGGGGAGGTCACGGCCGTGCGCGTCGAACCCGCCGAAATCGCGGTGACCGGACCCGACGGGAGGATCTATGAGTCACGGTCGGCGACGCGACAGGATGTATGGGTGACGATACGGGGGCAGGGAAGGGTATCCCCGAACGCCATAACGCTGGGATCCAATGAGATCCGCATCGGCACGCAGATCTCTCTCAAGACCAACATCTACGCGGTCCAGTCAACCGTCATGGAGATCAATGTGCTGGATTAGCCGTTCACCGGGTTGCTCGCAGCCGCCAGAGCGGCGGGCGGGGACGCACCGGGCCGTCCGGTCACGGAGGTTGAGGGCGTGAGTCGTTCCAGTGTGAATCGTTCCAGTGATGTCCTGGCTGGTAGCCTGGCCATGAAGGCAATCGCGACGCTGGTGAAATGGGCGGGCGCCAGCGCGGTGATCGGGATCGTCCGGGCCGCGCTGATGTGGATGGCCATGCCCTGCCGGCAGATCGCGCTGGTCTCGTCTCGGCTTCTCGACGGAAGCGCTGTCGCCGGATTGTTCCGTGGCCGGCCCACCGGCCTCAGCCGGTACCTTCCCGGCAGTGTGTCGGCGTCCGCGGTGTCGTCCTGCATGAACGCGGTCCGCTCCATCGTCCGGCCGGTAACCCGCACGGCCATACTGTGGTGGAACTGGAGCATCACGGGCAGCGCCCTGAGGAGGCTGGTTTCCGCCGTACACGGTATGCGCGACCGGCCGCCGGCGAATGGAAGCCTGTTCGTCGACCTGTCCGTTCGCCTCCTCGACGCCGTAACGGCCGAGCCAGCAGCCGCGGGACTCGCCCTGATCCTGGGCATCATACCGTTCGCGCCGACCACCGGCCTGGTCGTCCTGTCCCTCGTCCTCGCGGGCATAGAGGTGTGCAGGTGGTCGCTGGCGGCCGCGGGTGACGGCCGGAGGCGGGTTCCCACCAGGGGCGCGGCCGACGTTCCCGCGTTGTTCCTGCTGTTTGCCGTACTGCTCGCGGTCGTTACCTCCGCTTCACGGAGGGCGAGCATCCCCGCGTTGATATTGTGGTGCGGTTACGCAGGCGTATTCCTGGTCTCCAGCTCGGTGAGACCGTCTCGCTCCGCATTGCGGATGGTGGCCGCGGCGCTGGTTGTAAGCGCCGTGCTCGTTTCCGCCGCCGGAATCGTCCAGTTCATACGCAAACCCGAGACGTCCCTGTCGTGGATCGACACCAAGGTCTTCGAATCCATCACGACCAGGGTCTATTCGGTATTCGACAACCCGAATATCCTGGCGGAATTCCTTGCGCTCGCGCTGCCGCTGGCCGTGGCGCTCCTCCTGAACGGCGGGAGTACGGCCATCCTGCTGGTCCCGGCGATCGCCGCGATTGGGCTCTGCCTTGCCGTGACGTTTTCGCGAGGCGGCTGGGTCGCCGCCGCGATCGGAGTAGCCGTCGTGGTGGCGGTGAAGGACCGCCGCCTGCTCGCGCTGGCCCTTGTGGTGGCCATCATCACGTTCCCCCTGCTGCCGGAGGCCATCAGGACGCGCGCCGTGACCGCCGCAACGATGGAGGACAGCTCCAGCAAGTACCGGTTCACCATCTGGAAATCCAGCCTGAGAATGGCCGGCGACTACTGGGCGTCAGGGGTGGGCCTGGGATCCTCGGCGTTCTCCTTCGTATATCCGGCCTATGAGATCGCGGGCACCCCCGCGGCGCACACGCACAATCTCTATTTGCAGGTCCTGGTCGAGATGGGGGCGCCGGGGCTGCTGGTATTCGTCTGGCTTCTCGCCTGCTTCTTTGGCGAGACCTGGAGGGCGAAAACCGCGGACGGGCTCATTTTCGCGGGATTGGCGGGCGGAATAGCGGGCCAGATCGTCCATGGCGTGTTCGACAACATCTGGTACAGCCCGAAGATCGTGTTCCTCTTCTGGGCTGTATTCGGACTGGCCCTCGCCGCTTCGAGGGGCGCCCCGGGGGAAAGGTCAGCCCCATGAAGGTGCTGCAGGTCTCGAGCGATTACACCTCGGGCGGCGCAAGCAGATACCTGCTGACCCTCCTCTCGCAACCCGCCTTCAGGGACATCGATGTAACGGTCGCATGCCCTGACGGCGGCAATCTTGCCCTCGAAGTGAAACGGCTCGGGATTCCCCTCGTGACGTTCCCGCAGAAAGACAGGTCTTTCGACGCCAGACTCGTGTTCGAGCTGGCGGCCCTCATCAGGCGCGGGCGCTTCGATGTGGTCCATTCCCATGCCAGCGTCTCGTCCAGGCTGGCCGCCAGGCTCTCCGGGCGCCGCAACATCGTCGTCACCCGCCACACAATCGGCGGCGAATTGAGCCCCAACCCGCTGAAACGCGCTCTCACCGCCGTCGCCCAGGTGTCCCTGGCCTCCCGCTTCATCGCGATCTCACAGGCAATCAGGCAAAGGCTCCTGGACGAAGGGGTGCCGGGTCATCGCATAGAAACGATACACAATGGTGTCGACATAACCCTGGTCGAAAGGGAGGCGTCCACGCTCGACGTCCGCCGTGAACTCGGAGCGATTTGCCGCGGGTCATCCCCCGTCATCGGGACCCTGGGAAGGCTTTCGCCGGAGAAGGGCCACGAATTCCTCGTGAAGGCGTTCGCCGCCGTCCTCCGGGAGTTCCCCGGCGCAATCCTTGTCGTAGTGGGACAGGGAGACGAGAGGGGCAGGCTCGAACGCCTGGCAGGGGAATTGGGGGTGGCGGAACATGTTGTATTCACGGGCTACCGCGAGAATGCCGCAGCCTACGTGAACGCATTCGACGTTTTCGTGATGCCTTCACTCAGCGAGGGCCTGGGCCTGGCGATGTTGGAGGCGATGACCTTGCGCAAACCGGTCATCGCCACGAACACGGGCGGCATCCCCGAGGTCGTGGCGCACGGTGTCAACGGTCTCCTGGTCCCGCCGGGGGACCCGGCGGCCCTGTCCCTGGCAATCGCGGGGTTGTTGAGGGATGGGTCGCTCGCCGCCGGGCTCGCGGCCGCGGGGCGGAAGACCGTCGAGGACAGGTTCGACGCGCAGTCGATGGCTGACAAGACGGTGGATGTCTACCGCCGCCTCCTCGATGAAGAGTGCGGGGGCCCACGGGGGGTGAACGGCAGTTGCCCAGGCTGACCATAGCCGGCTACTACGGATTTGGCAACGCGGGAGACGAGGCCATACTCGAGGCGACTGTCGGGACGCTCAGGAAATGCATCCCCGGCGCCGAATTCACCGTGCTCACCAACGACCCGCCCGCAACGCGAGCGGCCTGCAACGTGAACGTGGTGTCGAGGTTCTCTCCGTTCGCCGTACTGAAGGCCATCAGGGATTCCGACATGTTCCTCTTCGGCGGCGGCAGCCTGTTGCAGGACATCACGAGCCTGAGGTCACTCGCCTACTACCTGTCGCTCCTATTCACAGCGCAGAGCCTCGGCAAGCCAACGATGATCTACGCCAACGGGTTCGGACCGGTGAATTCCTCGCTGGGGAAGGCCCTGACGCGGACCGTAGTGAACCGCGTGTCGGCGATAACGTTACGGGACAGCGACTCCGCGAGGCAGATTGAGATGATTGGAGTAACCCGCCCTCCGGTCAGGGTGACCGCGGACCCGGCATTCACCCTCGAATCAGCGGGGGCCGGCCATGCGAAGGGGATCCTCGAGGAGGCGGGCGTTCGCCCGGACGGCCGGCCGCTGGTAGGTGTCTCACTCAGGCCCTGGGCCGGCGGCGACAGACTCGTGACTGCCATGGCGGAAGCCTGTGATATGATCCGGGACGGCCTCGGCGCAACCGTCGTGCTGATGCCCATGCAACAGGTGAAGGACGGGCCCGTGGCCGATCAGGTCTCCAGGAGAATGAAGGGTCCCGTAACCGTCCTGAAGCGGCCGTGCACCCCGCGCCAATTGATGGCCTGCACAGAGATGATGGACGTGGTCGTTGGAATGAGGCTGCATTCACTCATCTTCGGCGTGGCGTCGGCGGTACCGGTGGCCGGAATCATCTACGACCCGAAGATCCAGGCCTTCCTGGAGGCCGCCGGCTGTCCCGCGCTCGGGACGCCCGGTGAGCTCAACGCGAGGACCGTCTTCGAGACGGTCGGCCACATCCTCGAGAACGCGGGGACTACGAGGGAGAGGCTTGCCCACAAGCGCGACGAGTTCAGGCGGCTCGCCCTTGAGAACGCCCTCATCGCGAAGAGTCTCCTTCTTGGGTCGTTTCAGGGCGACACCGCGTAGGCCCCTCGCACCATTACGACGATCTCGGTTGATGCGCGCAGGCCCCTCCCATCGCTCCTCGGCACGATCAACAGGTGGTTCGCGGTCACAGCCTGACCGGTCTGTATATCCTTCCCCGCCGTGACGTCGGACAGGCCCCCGAGATCGCTGCCAACAGCGGTGGCCTTTCCGGCGCGAAGCACGATTTCCGTCCCAGCCTCGCAGGTGAGGGTCTTGCCCGCGGGGACTGTGACCACCTGCAGGCTCACGAAGCGGTCAAAATAGCTCTTGCTGATCAGGGGATCCTCCTGGGATCCCGGCTCGGGGGGAACAGCCCACACACGCCCGGGCGGCAGTTGCGTCAAGACGGCGACGCCAAGCAGTAGAGCGACTGCAACAGCCGCAATCACGACCCCGTTTCTCCTCACATCCCTCGCCCCTTATACGTCTTCGCCCTTCCGGCCGCTGTTCTTGTACGTCCCGAGCGTGCCTGCGGCCTTCGCCTTGAGGTACGCGCGGATGAACGAATCGATCTCCCCGTCCATCACGGCCTGGACGTTGCCCGTCTCGAACCCCGTCCTGTGGTCCTTCACGAGCGTGTAGGGTTGAAACACGTAGGAACGAATCTGGCTTCCCCAGGCTATCGCCTGGTGCTTCCCGCGAAGAGCGGCCAGTTCCTTCTCGCGCTCTTCCTCCCTGAGCTCCAGGATCTTCGCCTTCAGCACCCTCATGGCCCTCAGCCTATTTGCATGCTGGGAGCGCTCCGTCTGGCACGCGACGATTATCCCGGTAGGGATGTGCGTGATCCTGACGGCGGTCTCCACCTTGTTGACATTCTGCCCACCGGCGCCCCCGGACCTGAAAGTGTCGATCTTGAGGTCCTCCGGCTTGATGTCTACCTCTTCCTCGTCCTCGATCTCCGGCATGACTTCCAGGGACGCGAACGACGTGTGCCTGCGCCCGGCGGCGTCGAAGGGCGATATCCTGACCAGGCGGTGCACGCCTTTCTCGGCATGGGCGTATCCGTAGGCGTAGTCGCCGGATACGGAGAACGTGACGCTCTTCACGCCGGCCTCCTCCCCCGGGAGAAGGTCGAGCATCTCAACTCCATACCCGCGGTTCTCCGCCCACCTCGTGTACATCCGGAGGAGCATGCTGACCCAGTCCTGCGACTCGGTGCCCCCTGCTCCCGCGTGAAGGGTCAAAATGGCGTTGCGCGCGTCATACTTGCCGCCGAGGAGGATCCGCAGTTCCATAGCTTCGGCCAGCTCGCCCACCTTGACTGTCTCTTCCTCCACCTCGGCGGCGAGGGATTCGTCATGCTCCTCGGCGCCGAGTTCGACGAGCACCTTCAGGTCCTCAAATCGCCGGACGAGCTTCCTGAATTCCTCGACCGGCCCCTTCAGCCGGGACAGTTCCCTGACCACCTTCTGGGCCTGTTCCTGATCATCCCAGAAGCGGGGATCCGACATGGTCCCCTCGAGTTCCGCTATCCTTGTCTCCTTGGCCCCTAAGTCAAAGAGACCCCCTTATTTCTTGAATTTGGCGTTCGAGTCCTGCTACTGTCGCATTCAACTCCTCAAACACTGGACTCCACCCTCTCTCGACAATCTCCTTCGACAGTCTCCCGGGCGATATCTCCTAGGCGGTTTTTCCGCAACACTTCTTGTATTTCTTACCGCTGCCGCACGGGCAGGGGTCGTTCCTGCCGATCTTCTTCCCGGCGCGCACCCGGGTCGCGGCCTTCTCCCCACCCGGGGTGATCACCGCCCTGCCCGGGGCTGCGGCGCGCGGGCCGGCTACCTTTGTGCGGCCGCCATCCTCCCTCACCAGCTCTACCTTGAACATCAGCCGGACCACTTCATCGCGGATCCCCTCGACCATCTGCTCGAACATATCGTGGGCTTCCATCTGGTACTCGAGGAGCGGGTCTTTCTGCCCGTATGCCCTCAGCCCGATGCCTTCTCTCAGGTCGTCCATGGCGTCCAGGTGATCCATCCATTTCTGATCCACCACGCGAAGAACGATCACGCGCTCGAGGTCGCGCATCGTCTCGGGCCCTATCGTCTGTTCCTTGCTGAGGTATGCCTTCTCCGCTTCGGAGTACAGCAGGTCTTCGATGGCACGGGCGCCGGCGCTTCTCAGCGATTCAGGATCGATTGCGCCGCGCCGCAGGAACAACCCTTCGGCCTGCGCAACCAGCCCCGTGACATCCCACTCGTCCGGATGCACCCTGGCGCTGCAGTACGCTTCCACCCACCCTGCCACGATCCTGCGGATCATGTCCAGCACCATTCCGGAGAGGTTCTCCCCCGCAAGCACCTTCTTGCGCTCGGCGTAGATGACCTCCCTCTGCTTGTTCATCACGTTATCGTATTCGAGCACGTTCCGGCGGATCTCGAAGTTGCGGGCCTCCACCCGCTTCTGCGCCCTCTCGATCGCGCTGCTGACCATCCGGTGCTCGATCGGTTCATCCTCGGTGAACCCCAACCGGTCCATGAGGCCCGCGATCATGTCGGATCCGAACAGCCTCATCAGGTCGTCCTCGAGCGAAAGGTAGAACCTCGACGACCCCGGATCCCCCTGGCGGCCCGAACGCCCGCGCAGCTGGTTGTCGATGCGCCGCGCCTCGTGCCGTTCCGTGCCGAGTATGTGGAGGCCGCCGAGCGCGACCACCTTCTCGTGTTCCGCCTCGGTCTCGCGTCGGGCCTCCGCGAGGTATTCCAGGTATTCCTCGTGCGCCTTGAGTATCTCCGGGTCGTCCGGAGGGAAGTTCTCCGACGCGGCCATGACCACCGGCTCGGGGTACCCCCGGGCCCTGAGCCTCTGCCTCGCAAGGAATTGCGGGTTGCCGCCCAGGATTATGTCGGTGCCGCGGCCCGCCATGTTGGTCGCGATGGTAACCGCGTTGAGCCGCCCTGCCTGCGCTACGATTTCCGCTTCCTTCTCGTGATGCTTGGCGTTTAACACTTGATGGGGAACGCCCCTCCTGGACAGCATGGAGCTCAGAAGCTCGGACTTCTCGATCGAAATCGTGCCGACCAGCACCGGCCTTCCGGTCTCGTGACACTCCACGATCTCCTCGACCGCCGCCCGGAACTTTCCCTGCTCCGTCTTGTAGATCACGTCCGGATGGTCTTCCCTGATCATGGGCTCGTTGGTCGGCACGACGACCACGTCCAGGCCGTATATCTTGCGGAATTCCTCTTCCTCGGTGGCGGCCGTTCCAGTCATCCCCGCCAGTTTCTTGTACATCCTGAAGTAGTTCTGGAACGTTATCGTAGCGAGCGTCTGAGACTCACGCTCGATCTTCACTCCCTCTTTCGCCTCGATCGCCTGGTGCAGCCCGTCGCTATACCTCCGGCCGAGCATCAGGCGGCCCGTGAATTCGTCGACGATGATTACCTGGCCGTCCTTGACGATATAGTCGCGGTCCCGCTTCATGAGGGTGTGAGCCTTCAAGGCCTGCACGAGGTAGTGCGACAGGTCCCTGTTCTCGTGGTCGTACAGGTTACCGACCCCGAGCATCTTCTCGACCCTCGCGATCCCTTCTTCGGTAGGTTCGGCGGTGTGGGCCTTCTCATCGAAGGCATAGTCGACGTCCGGCCTCAGGCTGCGAACCACCCGCGCAAACTGGTAGTACAGGTCGGTCGGCTTATCCGCCATCCCCGAAATAATGAGCGGCGTCCTGGCCTCGTCTATGAGGATGCTATCGACCTCGTCCACGATCGCGAAGTTGAGCTCCCTCTGCACCATGTCGGAAGCCCGCATGACCATGTTGTCGCGCAAGTAGTCGAACCCGAACTCGTTATTGGTGCCGTACGTGATGTCGCTCCCGTACGATTCCTTCCGCTGGTCGGTGCTGAGGCCGTGCACGATCACGCCGACGCTCATGCCCAGGAACCGGTATATCTGACCCATCCACTCCGCGTCGCGCCTCGCCAGGTAGTCGTTGACGGTGACGACGTGCACACCCTTTCCGCTGAGTGCGTTCAGGTAGACCGGCATGGTAGCGGCCAGCGTCTTGCCCTCGCCGGTCTTCATCTCAGCGATGTTCCCCTCATGAAGGACGATCCCGCCCATCACCTGGACATCGAAGTGCCTCATCCCGAGCGTCCGCCGCGAGGCCTCCCTCACGACCGCAAACGCCTCGAAGAGGACGTCGTCCAGCGACTCGCCGTTGGCGAGCCTCTGCCTGAACTCCGCCGTCCTGGCGATGAGCTCGTGGTCCGGCAATGCCGAGACGGTGGATTCCAGGTCCTTTACCCGATCCGCCATGGCGGAGAGTCGCCTTATCTCCCTCTCGTTGCCGTTGATGAGATTGGAAATGAATTTGAACACCGCAGTCTACCCCATCCATTCAAACATAAAGGAACCTTCAAGGTTCCCCCGGTCTTCCCCGATCTACGGTAATTGTAACATCCCCTCACCTGCGCGACAACTCGGGCCGTGCCCTTCTGACGCCGGTCCTCGCGGGCGCCATGACCGATTGCACCAGTATGAAGGCCCCAATCATGACCAGAATGTCCCCGACGCTGAACACGGTCGGCGGCCACAACGGCTTGGGTATACACAACACATCGCCCAGAAAAGCAATGCGGGTAGCGGCGTCCACCAGCTCGTGCGTGTAGCTCGCGCCAGCCGCGATCGGCTGGAACGACGGCAGGATATCCAGCCCCGCCCTCCTCAGGCCGTCCATGCCGATCGGCATCCTGCCCCCGTTGGCCGCTATGACCAGCGCGTTGAGCGCCGTTCCGGCGCCGATCAGCCACATCCCCCTGATCCTGAGGTTCGCGACTACCGCCACGATTACCATCACGTAAGCCGAAACGTGGACAACAGCCGCCACCGGGCCGGGGATGGCAACCCTGCCGGTGGCCCAGGAGAGGGCGAACCTGATCGCAAAGCTCAGGATTATCCACCCAATCTTACGGAAATCCGTGTCCGCGAATCTGGAGATCTTGCCCCCGCGAATGCTAGCGATCAGTATCGAAACGATAATTAGACTCAAAAACACGCTCTCCCCACCCCAACAGTTCTGATACCACCTGCTCGAGCACCGGGACCAGATGGGGATCGAACTGCCGCCCCGCTTGTGCCCGTATCTCCTCGAGCGCCGCCGATGGCTCCAGCCTGGCCCCATACGGCCTGAACTGTGTCATCGCATCGTAGGCCTCAGCCAGGCACACGATCCGGGCCCCCAGTGGGATGCCGCCACCGGCAAGGCCGGAGGGGTGGCCGGATCCATCATATCGCTCGTGATGGTGCAGGATCGTCTCCGCGCTGCCGTTCAGGAATGAACTCTTGCTGACGATGTTGGCGCCCGCCATGACGTGGGTGAGCACAATCATGTACTCTGATTCGGTCAGGGCGCATTTCTTGTTGAGAATCCGTTCGTCTATCGCAGCCAGCCCGACGTCATGCAACATTGCTCCGAAGTAAAGCTTGCGTATCTCTTCCCTGGGCATGGCCATCTTCCTGCCCATGGCCACGGCGATGTTGGACACCCTCCTCGAGTGCCCGGGCCCATCCAGGATCTTCGCCTCGATCGCAGGCACGAGACTCTCCACCGTACTCTGGTACACCTCGGACATCCTCACGAACAGCCTGGTCGAGTATATCATCAGGACCAGGAACAGCGCGAAGGCGATGATGCCCGAAACGCCCACGCGAATGGTGATGTACAACCAGGAGAGAACCAGGCCTGCCACAAAGTAGATGAGGAATCTCACCGGGACCTCGGCCCACTCCGACCACCACAGCGGCCAGAAACCCGCTCCGTACCTCGCATGAAGCCCGATGACTGTGATGACCGTGCTAAGAATGGCGTACATGCTGGCCGATAGGAAACACGCAGGGCTACTCATCACCGAGAGGAAGGCCCTGTGAGACCCCGCCGGTACCATCTGGATCTGAGCCAGGGCCCGGTAGATGACGCCGGCAATCCCCACTGATAGGGCTGACGCAGCGATCGACGGGAGGTCCTCCCACAGGCCGGCGAGTGTCCTCTTCGAAAGCGGCCGGAGCATGAGGGCAGCCAGGATCCTGCCGGCGACCGTGACAACCACGCCGGCCCCGGGCCCGAACTGCCATGTCGCCGAGAGTTCGACGCCAGGACCGAGAGTCACCGTCGCGGAGAACCACCTCAGCGGGAGAACGTGCGCCAGTGGGTCAACAAGGGAGAAGAGGAATACGGGCCAGAAAGGGATCTGCCCGGAGCAGGCCAGCCAACCGCCTGCTACTGCGCAAACGGTCACCACAGCCCATGAGTACGCCTTCCAATACCGGAGCCTCGTCTCTCATACCCCCTGGTCCGTCACTCTTCGGCCGGTTGCCGTTCTACATCTTCGATCACACCCAGCAGCGCTTCGACGATCCTGGGGTCGAACTGAGTCCCGGAGTGAGTCGTCATCTCCTGCTTCGCCTCATCGAGGGAATACGCCCTCTTGTAAGGCCTCTCGGACGTCATCGCGTCGAACGCGTCCGCCGCCGCGATGATCCTGGCGCCTATGGGAATTTCCTCGCCCCGCAACTGGTCGGGGAAACCCGAGCCGTCGAACCGTTCGTGATGGTGCCGGACCCATTGTGCCCCGGGACCCAGGAGCCTGACGTGGCTGATTATCTCAGCCCCAAGCGCGCTGTGCTGGCGCATTTCCAGGGCCTCCTCCCGGGTGAACTTGCCCGGTTTCTTAAGCACCGAATCCCGTATCCCGATCTTGCCGACGTCGTGAAGCATGCCAACATACCTGAGGAGTTCGAGGTCCTCCTCGTTCATGCCGAGGGCCTTGCCCGTCGCCACCGCGATCCTGGCCACCCTCTCCGAATGACCGCGCGTGCAGGGGTCCTTCGCATCGAGGGTCGCTGTCAAGGCCCTCACGGTCTCCAGGTACGTGTCCCTGAGGTCGATGTACCGCTTGAAGGAGTAGCGCGCGAGAAGGAGCGGTACCAGGAGGACGAATACGCCCGGTGTGCCTGCGCTGTTGTACACCTGAACGATGACCACCGCTATCGGCACCAGCGCGAACATGTTCGGCATGGCCCAGCGGAAGTTTATCCCCCATAGCCCTCTCGGATCGATGCCCTCATCAATGGACACAACACCGACGATCAGCGACGTGTTGATGACGGTGTATGTCAGTGCGCAGGCCGCGAGCGGGACTATCCCGATAGTCCCGGCCGGCCCCGGCGATCCACCCAGGGCCACGTACGCCTTCCCCGCAAGGAATGCGGCAATCGATAGCATCGCCCTGTTGAACAGGACCGCCAACAACGGGGTCCTTCCGGTGAGGTCCTTGGCCCTTATCGTGCCGACAGCGGCGATCCACTGGGCCGCCTCAGGGCCGAACAGTAGTATGGCAGCGTTGATGACGGCGAAACCCACAGAGACAGTGCCATTCTCCCGGGGCAGGTTCACTGGAAATGCCTCCGCCAGGAAAGCGAGCACCGTGAAAGAGAAGATGGCAATCCAGCGGTCTGGGGCTACGTGAGGGCGAAACCAGATGAGTATCACCAGACCAACAACGGTTACGGCGTATGCGTAGTACCTTGCGGCTCTCGTGGGAGCGCGCATCAGCAGTGGTTCCTCCGTCGGAAGCGGTAGAATTGGACCGGCAGCCCAAAGTTACATCGTTAGCGCCACTGGAAGTTGGCCCCACCGGCAAGAACAAGAGCCAGCAGAGCGAGTACTACCCTGTATATCCTCGACATGAGTCAAGTCCCCCAAAATGTTGGGACCGCTCACCGCCGCTCTACGTGAACAGTCTCCTCCGCTCGGGTTGAACCTTCACGCGGCCGCCGGTCCAATGTTCGATCTAACGCTTTTCAGCTTTCAAGTGGAAAGGAAGCCTGCGATTCAGAGAATCAAGTGTTGCCCTCGCTATCGCCTCCAAATCATCCCTTCGGACCATACACGATCCGGTCAGCGATTCACTTTTCTGGAATGAGGAAACCCTCACCGTGACCACGACAACCTGCTGGCCCGAGAGTGGAACCAGTACAACGTCCTCCAGCTCGCAGCTGAGCGAATCGCCGACGAAACGGTTGACCGCATTCAACGTCGCGTTGGCAACCAGCCTGAGCCTGCTACCCTTGGAGCACCCGCCGGCCGCGACACCCTCGACCAGCTTGTCCTCGATCTCCAGGTTCACCTGCGCCTTGCCCTCGTTGCCTTCAATGCCGTAAGACACCGAACGCAATCGGGGGCGAAGAGGAGGTATAGCCGTTTCCAGTTCGCCGGCTATCTGCGCGACGGATATCCTGGACGATTCCACCTCCGTTCCGAACTGCGCGCTGAGGACCGACTGGATGTCCCGGCAGATCCTCGCGGCGCTGCGCGTCGAACGAGTCAGAGCATGTAGGGACTCAACCTGCTGTTCCTGGTTGAGCGTGACCCTGACGTAGAGGACGTCCCTTATCCTTAGTAGGGCTGATTCAATTGCCTTGCTTCTGTCTTCTCCCATGTATTTCTTCCCTTAGCACCTTAAGGAAGCAATTCTACTCATGCACCCAAGTTCCTGCACGCCTTCTCAGCTAACACCCATGCCCCACCATTCACCAGGGAATGTCCCCCGAGCAGGATGGGTGTGCGCCGTCGCCCCACGGCTTCAGTAAACGAGCGGATTCTGCGGTCCTCAATTGCCGAAGGCCTGATGAGATCGGAGCTGAAACGATCGTTGGCGGATGCCTCTATCCCCCAGTGCGCGAACAGGACACGGGTGTCTATCAACGCCACGTCACACGCCTCCTCCAGGAAATCGAGGAATCCCTCGTCCCCCATGAGGTCGATGAGTTTGCCCGTAATCGATTGAACGCGCCCTGGGCCGCTCGGCCCCGTCGACTTCAGGCCCCTTTCTTCCGTGACAACCCTCAACCTCCACTGCAATCTCTCCCTGACGAATTCCAGCACCGCCGGCCCTACCCTGCCGGACAGGAACACGCGGCAGTGTCTCTCTCGCATCGCCGAGGCGGCGTCTTGAACCTGTTGCCTCAGCCACCCGGAACTGCTAATGGCGCCCACAGTCCTGCAGCCTGCGTTCCGGTGCAGCGCCAGGATCGCGAGGTCCGCAGGGGTATCGGCGTCCATGCCGAAAACGGGCCCTTCCGGCAGCGTGACAGGGGTCAGCCCCGCTTCCCACAGGAGATACGCGAGGAAGTTGTCGCTTTCAGGCGGCTCAATGGCCTCTATCGCCGCAGCCGGCTTGAATGCGGTTATGTCGGCCGAAGTAAGGTTGTTCGCCACGACAACGTCCTCGCCCGACTCAAGCGCCCTCACTATCCTCTCGAAATCGTCAGGGGTCGCCAGGGGGGCCGACGCACCCCCGAGGCACATCACGGACTCCGGCCGCCGCCTGCTGACGAGGCCCGACAGGTACTTGCCCAGGTGGAATCCCTCGGCTGCCGCGAGCTCGCACTCGACCCCCGCCACAGCCGCCCATCTGGCTAATTCATCCGACGACGTCACCAGCACAACGTCATCTATTGACGGCGCGCAAACGAGGCGCTCCAGGGTATCAAGGCATACCTCCCGGCGGATCGCCGCCATCTCCTGCTCGATCGCGGTGACAGCCTGTCCACCTTCGAACACCACCGCGAGTGTACGTCCCCGCACCTGCCCACCCCCTACCTCACAGCCTCCCGCCGCCGAAATGAACCGGCCGAAACGCAAGGGGGGCCTGACGGCCCCCCCCATTCCGCCGGCCACCTACTCGGGTTCTATCAACCCGTAGTTGCCGTCCTTTCTCTTATAGACCACGTGGACCTCTTCGTTCTCCGCGTTCCTGAAAACGAAGAAGTCGTGACCGAGCAGGTTCATCTGCAGTACCGCTTCCTCCACGGTCATGGGTTTCAGGGCAAACCGTTTCACCCTTACAACTGAAGGCTCGCGCCCGGCGTCTATGTACTCGGACTCCCCACCCCTGGTCTGGCTGCGGTTCCTCCGCGTGATGCGGGTCCGGTACTTCTCTATCTGCTTCTCGATCTTCTCCAACACGAGATCCACTGCGGAATACATGTCCCCGGTCTCTTCTTCTCCCCTGAGAAGCATACCGTTTACCGGCAGGGTGACCTCCACTATGTGCCTGTCGCGTTCAAGGCTCAACGTTACCTGGGGAGACACCGGGTAGTCGAAGTACTTCTCGATCTTACCGAGTCTTTTCTCAACGTAATCCTTCAGAGCGGGGGTTATGTCCATGTTCTTCCCCCGGACCGTTATGTGCACTCGAAGCCAACTCCTTTCCCCCTCGGCTACCTAATAATATTCCCCCCCTGGGAATCGAATCCTCCCCACGAAGAAGCCCCGGCGACGCCGGGGCATTTGGGCTTTCTGGGCCTACATACTGGGCCTGAGCCGTTCACTCGATTGGGACAACGTTGGCTGCCTGGGGTCCTCTCGGGCTCTCTACGATTTCGAATTCGACAGCCTGCCCCTCTGACAGAGTCTTGAAGCCCTCCTGTTGAATCGCGGAATAGTGTACAAATACGTCCGGGCCATCATCGCGCTGGATAAATCCGTAACCCTTGTCAGCGTTGAACCACTTCACCTTGCCCTGCATTCTTCGACATTCCTCCTAGTATGGCTTGCCGATTCAACCAGGATTTTCAAACAAACTATAGCATACACCCCTAATTGAAGTCAAACAGTAGGCATCCGAGAGTATCACATCGAACGGGCCGGCGAAGCAAGAAATGTGGATAACTCCGCGTTGTGGAGGGCCCAGCCTGTGGATATTGTGGGTAAGTCTGTTGATAAGCAGTCAGAAGCAGGTTTCGGAAATGGGGATAAGCCTGTGGATTGTCAGACCGCGTAACAACATGGCACGAGGTGTCGCTTGAAGGATCTACTTCAAGCGATCCACGAATGCGGGGTCCTTGTCGTCGAAGCCTATCACCGAACCGTAGGCCGCAATGCATTTACGCTCGCTGCCAACACGTGACATGGCCCGCACGAGATCCGCCCTGGCCTTTTCGATGAGCCTGCCGCTTTCGGCATCGACCCCCGCGATCTTCAGGGCGAGGGCGCGAGCCTCATCGATGGCCGCTCCTGACCCCGCCCTGTCGGCAAGGAGCGGCGACGAGACCTCGTCTATCCGAACGGCAAGGTTCTGCCTCTCTGCGGCCTCGCGCTCGAAGGCCTCCATGTCCCCGCGCTCCGCGGCTTCCTTTTGCCTGACAGCGCAAGACAGCATGGCCTCGTACATCAATACCAAACTTTCCCCGTCCCGCCCCTTGCCGGTCATCCGACCATCACCTGGAAGCCCGTCCGGGCGCCCGGCGCATTCTTGAAACCCTTCTTGGAGCACTCAACCCATGCCTGGCGGAGCGTAACAACGACATCCTTCACCACACCAAGCATAGCCGGGTCTTTGCGGAGAAGGGCTTCAGTCGTGCGCCGCCCGCAGTATTCGTATAAGCTAAACAATTTGGTGGCGATGTCTCCAGCCTCGAAGTTGAGGGAGCCACTGAGCTCACCCAACAGATCACAGATCTTCCCTATAGACTTAGAAGCGTTTTCAATCTCTCCCATCTTAATGGCCGTCTCAGCCAGATGCAGGTGCTTGAGGATACTATCCAGCACCATGATAATGAGGTTGACCCCCGAAGCCGTATGGACCTGGACATTGCGGTATTGTTCAAGGTCAGCGGCAAGCACACTATCAGCTCCTTCTCGACCAGATGCACACCGGTCTTTCGTACCGGTCCTACGTGGTCTGCGACATCTGGTTGATCTGCGCCGTCAACCAGTCACTCTGATTCTTGAGCCGCGAAATGGCGGCCTCCATCGCAACGAATTGCTTCTTCAGGTTGGCCTCGCGAAGCGCAAGCCTCGCTTCAGTGGTTTCGATGCGATCGGTGATCCTCTTCTTCTCAGCGTCCAGCGCCTTCTGTTTCTCGGGGAGTATACCACCAGACCTGGTGTACTCCCTGAGCGACCGGAATATGCTCGAGCCGATCCCCTCGTTGTACTGGAGCGCCTCGACCTCGACGATGCGCGAGTAGTCATTTGCGCCGTTCGTGGCCGAAACGCTCACCCTTATCTTCTGTGTGTTGACTGGGTCGAACATGTGCATCTTCATCCCGGCGGTGTTGCCCGTGACGCTCTCAATGTCCACCCACGCTGCTCCGTCGTAGTACTGGAGCGTGTAGTCCTTAATGCCGTATGTGGAGGACGGGTATGTGGTCGAGTTGAGCGTCCAGATGTTCACCTGATCGATGGTCTTGACCGCCCCGAAATCGATCTCCAGGATGTCGGGATACGTTCCCGCCGTCGCATCCATCCAGCCGCCGCCGGCCGAGCCCCACCGGTCCGACAGGATATCACCGTTGATTGCGTTCAGGGCGCCGTATACCGACGATGGCGATCCCTCGTTCGGAAGGCCACTCCCATCGAGGGCTGAAGCCGTGGCCCCAGCCGTGCTGAGAGCGACGTTCGTTTGAGTCGCCCCGAACAGCTTCGCCACATCGTCGAGGTTGCTCTCGAGCTTCTCCTTGAGCTTGGCCTCATCCAATACGAGCTTGTTCGCGTCGGAGGTGCCGAAAGCGCCGCCTGCGATGCCGATGGCGCCTACATTATCCATCGTTACTGGCATCCCGGGTACCCGGGCATTGATTCTGCGCCTTAGCATGCTCTGAATCTGCGTGATGGTGCTGTCTCCCAGCAGCGGGCCGGCGGTCTTCGTTTCTTTGTCATACGATGTCTTGCTCGCGATGAAATCCATCGCGGAGTTGTACTGGTCCACGAAGGCCTTTATCGCGTCCACGGCCTTCTGAGTGTCCGTCGACACGGTGACCGTGGCCGTCTCGCCTTCCTCTTTGAGCTGGAGCGTGAGGCCTGCCACCGCGTCGGTGATGGTGTTCGTCGCCCTCGTTATTGTAAGGGAGTTCACCTTGACTTCGGCGTCCGTGGCGTCTTGAATGGTGTTGGCGTGTATGGTCCCGTCATCAACGAGAATACCCAGACCGAGCAACGCGCCGCCGTCGTCCGAGAACGTGATGGCCTTGTCCGACCCGGTCTCCTTCGACGTCAGTACCAGCCTGTACTCGGTGGGAGACACCTGCACGACCGAGGCCTGTACCCCGATATCCGGCGTCGCATTGATCTTGTCCCTGATCGACACTAGGCTGTCGGAGGCCGTGATAGATATCTCCTTCCCGTTTATGACGGGGTTCCCAGTGATGCCGAGGGCCGCGGTGGAACTCACCTGCACAGACGAGGCCACGGTGTGCGCCCTGGCGAGCCTCACAACCTCTACGGTGTAGGAACCGGCCGGCACAGCAGAAGTAGCGGTTGCTGTCACGATCTCGGTGTCACTGGAGGTTGCCTTCATGGAGTAGAAGGTCGTGCGGTTCTTTAGGGCCTCGGCCTTCTGCTGCAGGTTGTAGAGCCGGGTGTTCACGTCTTTCCAGGCGTTCCGCTTCTCGTCGATGGTTTTCTGCCTGGACTCGAGATCGAGCAACGGCTGCCGGTCGATGGCCATGAGCTTCTCGACGAGGGCCTCCCAGTCAAGGCCCGAAACCATGCCGCTCAGTGATACGCTCATCGTGTCTCCTCCCCGGCCCACAGTCATGTCGTTGTCCTGTGGCCAATGATTCTGTGCGAACCCGCCTACGCCTTCTCGTCCAGGATTAGCCCTATCTGCTTCCTCACCTGTGCCAGCATCTCCAGCATCCGTTCCGGCGGTATCTGCTTGATTACCTCGCCGGTCCCCGACTCTATCACCATCACGTAGGCCCTTCCGGCCTGCTCGTCATATCCAAAGCTCAGGCGCGTGTTAGTGAGCTCTGCAATCCGATTCGCAGTGTCTACGGCGCTCGCCACTGGCGCCGCCTGGACTGACGGCAGGCTGACATCTTTCATCCCCGCCACCGGCCAGCCCTGCGCATCATGGGCGGCCGGTGGACGCCCTGTCACCGCCTGCACTACGCTCACGCTGCATACCTCCCGTGATTCCCACTGGTCCCCCCCCATTCATGTCTACTGGTGCGATTCGGGGCCGGCCAGTCTCAACCCGGCCGGCCCCTTCCAGTCAACTCGCGATCCGCGACGCTATCCAGTGCACGCGGTCCCGTGCTCAGGCTACCTCAGGAGCTGCAGGATCGCCTGCGGCTTCTGGTTCGCCTGCGCCAGCATCGCGGTACCCGACTGCAGCAGGATCTGCGTCTTCGTGAAGTTGGCCATCTCTATCGCCATGTCAACGTCCCTGATACGGGATTCGGCTGCGGTCAGGTTCTCGTTGGCGGCGCCGAGGTTGGCGATCGTGTACTCAAGCCTGTTCTGCACGGCGCCGAGTTCCGCGCGCTGGGACGAGACGGTGTTGATGGCGTTGTCGATCGTTGTAATCGCAGTGTTGGCGCCAGCCCTGGTGCCGATATTGACAACATCCACCTGAAGAGCGTTCGCCCTCATGTCGTCGATCGAGACAGACAGGCTCTGCGACGCGTTCGCGCCGATCTGGAACGACGCCGCGCCGGCCACGACGGTGATGGTGTCGCCGACGCCATCGGCCGAGGTGGTAAGCAGGGCGTCATTCACCGTGACCTTGATTCCCAGGTGGTTGAAGTCTAGGGTCGCCGTAGTGCCAGCAGTGGGGATGTCGACCTCGACGACCTGGGTGTTGCCGCCCTCGTCCTCTATACTGATGGCGACTTGCGCACTGCTGCCTACGGCCGTGGTTACGACGTAGTCCCCGGCGGCTGCGCCGTTGACGTCGAAGGCCGCGAAGCCGTCCGCCGCCGTCAGCGTGCCGGCGGTCGAATACGACGACCCGAGAGTGCCTTTCAAGAGGTCCATGGTGTTGAACTGGGTGGTGTCGCCGATCCTGTTGATCTCCTCGATCAGCTGGCTGACCTCGGCCTGGAGCTGCGCCCTATCGGAGTCGGTCAGGCTGTCGGACGCCGACTGCACTGCGAGCTCCCTCATCCTCTGGAGGATCGAGTGGGTCTCGTTGAGGGCGCCTTCTGCTGTCTGCACGAGAGATATCGCGTCCTGGGCGTTTCTCTGCGCCATGGACAATCCGCGGATCTGGCCCCTCATCTTCTCCGATATCGCAAGGCCTGCCGCGTCGTCCGCCGCCTTGCTGATCCTCAGACCGGACGACAGTTTCTCTAGGGACTTGCTCATGCTCGTGTCGGTTGCCGACAGGTTCTTCCAGGCGTTCAACGCGCTGATGTTGTGGTTGATCCTCATCTATCTCATCCTCCCTGATGATTTTCGCCCTCCGGCGGGGCCGGCGCCGAGCACCCCACTGGATGGCAGGCGACGTCCAGTCGCCTTCTCATCACATATATCGGGATAACTACGCGGCAGTTTAGCCCATAGTCGTCTCCTCTACGCGGCGATCGCTGCGGCAACAATTATGGGGACCCCGCCAGCCCTTGGTGTTGTGGGGTCCCCGAACCGCACTCCAGATCCTGAGAGTGTCTCCTTCGCTGCCTGCCGCCACGCTTTTCGGTAACGGCTGGGCCTAGTCCCTATTCACCTCCGTACTCGCTGATTTCAAAGAAGGTAATCTTCTCGTGTGCGATGTAGTCCTTCCTCGATACGAATGGTCCCCTATTGTATGTCTTGTCGAATGCGTAGTATGGCAACCCGGCGCCGGAAGCACGTTGTTCATACCAGGATATGAACTACCCCACCTCGGTCATGGTGAGATCGTATTCTCTCTCCATCCCATTGGATAGGACTATCGAGAGGATTGCCCTGCCGCCTTGCTGGGGGGCCGTAGGCGTCGCGGATGCCTCATTGGAATTGGGGCCCTCTCCGCCCTGGTTTACTGCTGAAACTACGTAGTAGTAGGTGATCCCATTCGTCAGAGGGGTGTCGACGTAGGTCGTATCCGTAACACCAGTGGCGACCTCGGTGTACGGTCCTCCCGCCGTCGTCGCTCGTTTGATCGTGTATGAAGATGCGCCCGAGACTGCCGTCCACGACAGGCTCACCTGAGCGTCGCCTGCACTGGCCTGCAGATTCTCTGGCGCAGCAGGGGCGTTAGCGTGAGGAGTAGCGGATGCTTCATTCGAATTCGCACTCTCACCAGAGGTGTGCACAGCGGACACAACATAGTAGTACGTCGTTCCGTTGGTTACGTCAGTGTCCAGGTAGTCTGTGCCGGTGACCTCACTCGCAATTACATCGTAGGGCCCTCCAGCAGTTGTGTACCGCTTTACCTTGTAGCCCGTCGCTTCTGCGACTGTGTCCCAGCTAAGACTCACTTGAGCGTCGCCTGCACTGGCCTGCAAATTCTCTGGCGCAGCAGGGGCGTCAGCGCGAGGAGTAGCGGATGCCTCATTCGAATTCGCGCTCTCGCCGGTGGTATGCACAGCGGACACAACATAGTAGTAGGTCGTTCCGTTGGTTACATCGGTGTCCAGGTAGTCTGTGCCGGTGACCTCACTGGCGATTATCGCATAGGGGCCTCCAGCAGTGGTCGACCTCTTTACCTTGTAGCCCGTCGCCCCTGCAACTGCGTCCCAACTGAGGCTCACCTGGGCATCTCCCGCAGAGGCAGTGAGACTAACCGGACCTGCTGGGATATCCCCCAGCAGAGTCACCTCTGTAATCTGTACAATCTCCGCGGGTTGGGGCCTGTATGAGACTATTGTGATTCCTACATCTCCTGGACGGATGAACCCGTTCGTAACTACTCGAGACGAGTCGGGCCAGATGCGTAGAGGTCGTTCTGACGTCTCCATGTAGTTTCAGAGGGATCCCACTTCATGTACAGAGTGAACTCCTGGGTCCCCGGAGAGGCGAGGTTCGCCACGTACACATCGACCCACACCTTCTTTACGGCTACGGGAACATTGAACCATTTCATTATGCTGCCGGTATCATTGAGGCTTTCAAGATCGTATCCGCCTGGTATGTGTGTTGCGTTAATCTTCGTCGTAATCGTCAACATCTAACGTATCCTGGACTATGATCGACTCCGCGGCAGCAATGGAAGCAAGGCCTGCAACGATCAGCAAGGAGACAACCAAGCCGAGCAGTCCAACCCGAAGCTTTCTGCCATAACCGTCTGACATCGCTCACGTCACCTCGACTCGAAGTTGTTTGCTCGCCTAGCGCCTCCACAGGGTTGCCCAACCTCCGCAGCCTCCCCAAGGCCAGCGAGCGTTGACAGGGTCACCCTGAGCGTGCCAGGCGTGTCAAATTCATCCACTTCGTGGTACACCGCTGCAAGTCCTATGAAGTCGAGTACAGAATCGTCCGTCATTTCTCGACATATGGAGACAACCGCCTCGCCGTCACCACGGGCGTCGTTCCTCAAGGACGGGGCGCACAGGTTACCGATGGGTACCTGGCGATGGGGATCAACGATGGGGCATAACGAGTGGTCGGGAAGACATGCTCCAGTATGCAGGCCAAGACTCCCTGTGAGACGAATGCGCAGCCTTACGGGCCCAACCCTACTGTTCTGACGTGTTCTCCCGTGCCTGGCCGTTCCCGCTGATACTCTCCAGGAGCCCGATACTATCGCTACTTGTCGCTGAGGCCAGGCGGTTCTCCTCGGCGATGGCGTCAAATACTTCGCGCCTCAACACACGCACCCCGCGCGGCGCCACGATGCCCAGGCGCACCTGCGCCTGGTCGCCCGACCCCTTTACCTGCGAAACGACGACCTCGATGCCGTCTCCGATTATGATGCTCTGCCCTGTTCTCCTGGTGAGTACCAGCACATTCAGTCCTCCCGCCTCTCCCCGAACCCCGGCGTGCGGCTCGGGGCATCCGCACGCTGCTGGAATACGTAGTACTTCAGGGGATGTTCGGGATTCATGGTCACGATCTGGCGGGCCATCCTCCTCGCATGATTGACCGCGATGGGTGCCTGGAGGTTGAGGCTGGTCTGTGAAGGGTCACTGGGCACCACCGCGATGGCGAGGTATCTCAGATCCACAGGGGACTCCGCTTCGAGGCTGGCGATGGTGTCCTCATCGGGAGTGACCGAGTAACCCGGCACGAAGATGAGCGGATCGGTGACTGCAAAGGCAAGCCCCGGGTCGTCCAGCGATTGAAGCCACATGAACGGCGAATTGCCGCGGGTGATCAGTGCGAATCGTCTCTGTTGCTCGAACCCTATGAGTCCCTCGGGAAACCGTATTACCCTGTCTTCCGCGACGTCGATGTCGGAGAAGCGCGTAGTGTGGATGAGCACCCTGTTCACCACCAGCCAGTTCTCTGGACTGCCCTACTGGAGGAAATCTACCAGCGTGGGCTGGATTAGCCTGGCCCCGACGGCCAGGGCTGCCTTGTACGAGGCCTCCTCCTGACTGAGCTTCAAAAGAATCTCGTCGAATTCCGCATCCTCCGTATCCGAGAGAAGTCGCGTCAGGCTGCTGTTCGATTCGGTCAGGCGTTGTGATATCATGTCCAGCCTGTTGATCTTGGCCCCTGTTTCGCTCACGAAGGAAAGGAGTTCATCGGTCTCGGCCTGTATGGTAGTCAGCATGGCGCTGATCGCTTCGGTATCCCCCGATTTCACCAGAGCGGAAACCTGCGGGACCAGGGCCAGCACCGAGTTTGGGCCATCGAGGAATTCGGGGGTGATGTTTATCTGCATGACCTGCCCGGGCCCCACCTCTCTGTAGATGGCGCCGACATCGAGGACCCCGGCCGGTCCGGCGATCGTGAACGGTTGGGTCAGGGTGTTCTGCCCCGCGAACAAGTACCTCCCGCCGTGGTCGCTGTTAGCCAGGGAAACCAGGTGCTCCTGTATCTGATCGAGCTCCTTGGCCGTGGCGTCGAGGCTGGCCATGGTTACAGTGTCTGTAGCGGCGGAGGTGGCGAGCTCCCCGACCCTGTGCATCGCCTCCACCATCTGCCTGAGGGCCTCTTCGGTGGCCAGGAGCCAGTCCCTGGCGTCCCCGACGTTCTTGGCATACCTCTCCACTTCGGCGATGGATGTCCTGAGCCTGAACGCCCTATTGGCCCCTACGGGGTCGTCCGATGGCTTGTTGATGCGCTTGCCTGAGGCGATCTGCTCCTGGTATTCAAGCCCTCTTCGATTCACCGTATTGAGGCGGAGGAGCAGGTTCCTCGCCATAGCGTTTGTAGTGATCCTCATCCCTGAATCACTCCCAACCCGGAGATACCTTGCACCGGATCAATCACGCAGTGGACCGGTCACGCAATCAGTTAGCGGCCGGCGAGCCCGGTCCTGTTGATCAATACATCGAGCATTTCATCCGCAGCCGTTATGAGCCTGGCGGCCGCCTGGTAGGCGTGCTGGAATTTCATCATGTTGGTCATCTCTTCGTCCAGCGACACACCAGACACGGATTGCTGCAGGTTCTCCATCTGGTTTACCAGGTAATCTTCATTCTCGGCCATGCGCTTCGCGTGATCCGCGTCGACTCCAAGGCCCGTGACTATGCCGCGGAAGAAATCATTCCACGTCGCATTGGGCGGCTGGAGCGGGTCCGAACTCATGGTCAACTTCTGCTTCAGTTGCGCAAGCGCGAGGGCGTTGTCGCCGTTCCCCACTAGGCCGTTCCCTGAGGCGGCGATGAGGGAGACGTCGTTCAGTATGGCGTCGTCTATGGCCATGCTGATCGCATCCGTCCCCTTGAAAAACGCGCCCCCCGCGACTCCATGGTAGTCGAACCCGAGCGCATGCTGCGCGTTGATCTCCGAAATGATGCTATTGGCGAGGCTGTTGATGTCGGTCTTGATCTGTTCGATGTACTCGTCCCTGAGTCTCAGGAACCCCTTGATCTCGCCGGATGAGACATTGACATCCAGGCCGCTGTTCGGCCAAACGAGGTGCGCGAACCCGTCTCCCTCTTCCCTTATGCCTATCTCCACGGCGCCCTGGGATTCGACGAGCAACACGCCCCCTACGGTGACCCTCGTTGCGCCGGAGACCTCTTCAGAAACCCTTATGTCAATGATCTTCGCCAGATCGTCCAGCAGGCCGTCTCGCCTATCCATCAGGTCGTTCGGCCTGTAGCCGGCGGACCGCGCCCGCGTTATCTCGACGTTCAACTCCGCTATCTGCTGGGCCAACGCATTGATCTGGACCACCTTCGACCTCACCGACGTGTCCACATCTGTCTGCATCTCTTCGAGCTGCCGGAAGGTCCGGTTGAACGATTCCGCCAGCGTTACGGCGCTCTCTCTGACGGTTTTCCGGACGGCCTCGCTTTCCGGGTTGCCTTGAAGTTCCTGAAGAGATTCCCAGAACTTGTCCAGCACTGATCTGATGCCCGAATCGGACGGTTCATTCAGTATGACCTCTATCTCCTCGAAAGCCGCCGACATTGTGTCGAATTCTCCGAGTCTCTTGAGTTCCGTACGCTTCTGCATGTCGATGAATGCGTCACGGATCCGCCGTATGTCGGTCACCTGGACTCCGGTGCCGACGTGTCCCACGGCCCCTGGAGACGCATACGGATCAGTGGCAGCCAGTATTGCCTCCTGCCGGGTGTACCCGGGCGTGTTCACGTTGGCCACATTGTGGCCGATGACGTCCAGGGCCGCCTGCTGGGCCATCAGGGCTCTCTTTCCGATTTCGATCCCCATGAATGGCGTTCTCAATGGGACGGCCTCCTAGTCAAGCCTTCCTGTCAACGATGCCGCTCGCTTTCTGGACCATTTCGCCCTCCTGGTCGTACGCGACCTTCATGCGCGACGCGAGCGCGTTCAACATGAAATTCACATACGAGAGGGACTGATTAATGAGCTCCGAATTCGCATCGTTCAACTCGCAGATCTGTTCGATGCTCTTCTGGATCGAATCACGGCTGGCAAGCAGGGACTCGCGGTTGGCGGAGTCAGCCATCGAAATCATGTCCGAAAGGTTGATCTCCGAGGCCGGTTTGTTGATGATTGAAGAGACTTCCTGCTGCAGTCTCCAGCGGTTTTCCTCGATCCTGCCCGTCCTGGAAATCACGACTTGTTCGGCTTTGACTACCTTCTCCAGATCGGAAATAGCGCCCTTGATAAGGGCCTCCTGCTTCTTCTTCCCCAGCTTCACAAGGTCCGCATAGGCCTCCGCTTCCTGCTCAAGGAACCGGGCCATCTTCTCCCACAGTTCTTCCGGCATTCTATAGCCTCCTTGACAACCCGGATGCCCATATCAGCACGTAGCCGCCCGAGGGGCAAACCCAGCCGGGCGGCCTGTGATGCGCACGATACTATTTGAGGCGGTCCGCGATGCTCCGGCGCAGCATCATTTCGGCGATATCTGCGGCCTTTACTTCGTATGTCCCCTCGGCTATCCGCTTGGATATGGCCTCCACTTTGTCGGCTCTTTCGTCAGGCATGGCGGCGATGACTTCCTTTAGCTTCCTTACCTCACTTGCCTGGGGCGATATCGAAAGCTCGTCGGCCTTCGCTGTCGCGACCCTGTCTTTATCCTGTTTGACACCTTGCTGCTGGACCTTCTCGGACTGGATCTTGAGGGCAGAGTCTATCTGACTCCTCGATATCTTCACTGCCTCACCCCTCCCCCGTCCCGGCACGCACGACAAATACACCTAACCTTAGTCATTATATCGTGAGGCATGGCCGATTTGTTTACTTCTTGCTGTCCTTTATGTGATTGAATATGTGAATCCTTCCCGGCTGCGTGACCTTCGGTTCCGGCGACAACTCATCAGCGACGTTCTGGAGCTTCCTCACGCAATTGTCGCACACCCGCCCTGTGAAAATGACCGCCCCGCAGACTTCGCACCTGAGTTCAACCCCGGTAAGCCTGCTCTGTATCAGGCGACCCTGGCGCAGGAACTTCATGATCCTTTCCTTCTCGACATCCGTCTTCTCACAGACGTAGTCAATGGATACGCCCGGGTTCTCCTGAAGGAACTTGCGCACGGTCTCGAACTGGCGCTCCTCTTCCTGCAGGCACTTGGGGCACACTTCGGCGCCTGTATCCACGAATATCTTCCCGCACTCAGGGCAGCTCCTTATCTCCATACACTACCCTCCACCATGGCGCACACGACAACGTCTACGCTCCTGGCGCCGCAGGCCAACATCGTCCTCGCACATTCCCTGACAGTGCTTCCGGTTGTGAACACGTCGTCTACCAGTAATATTCGCAAACCCCTTAGAGCTCCGGCCGGCGCAACGCGGAACGCTCCCTCGACGTTATGGCGCCTCTCCCCCGGCTTGAGGCTACTTTGTGGAAGCGTTTCTCTGACGCGGGTCAGTTTTCCTGCTTCAACGACAGATCCGCTCAGTCTCGCGACAACTTTCGCCAACAATAGGGCTTGATTGAACCCCCGGCGCTTCTCCCTCGCCGGGTGTAACGGGACGGGCACGACCGCGGCGCCGGGCACTATGTCCTCCGCCACCCGCACGATCAGCGCCCCCAGTGGTTCGCAAAGGTGCTGCTCGCCGCCGTACTTGAATCTCCAAATGGCGTGTTTGAGGTCGCCCCTGTACAGGCCGGCCGCCCTTACCCTGGAGATGGGCTGCCCTCCGGATGAGGAGTGGCCGGCGCCGGTTGGGCGAAAGTCCATCTTGATGCCCGGCAGCGACTTCACACAGGATCCACAGATCGCCTCAGGGGGTGCAGCGGGGAAAGGTAGCGGCGCGCCACAAAGCGCGCAGCGCGTGGCACGGGGAAAACAGAGGTCGAGCAGTCCGCTGAGAAGGCGCCGGTGCGGGCGTGTGGCAGGATGCATGGGATCCTGTTTCTGCGGCGCCTTCCATATTCCTCCAGGGAGGCGGCCGGCGCATCGTGGAGTCCGGGCGGATCATCATCCGAGGAAAGCCACAGGCCGCTCCCTGCGTGGTTTGTTGAGCATTGTCCTCAACGCCGTCACAATCGCCAGGTCATCGGTGTCGGTCGCCAGCCTGCACACTATCGAGATGTCGCCGGAGCACATGAAGAGGCCGATACTCTCGGGGCACTCATCGGGGGCCGATACGTCACCCATCCTGATGACTTTCAGCATCTTCATGGAGGACGATAGCCGGTGGATTATGGACCAGGTCTGGTCACTGGAGTAATTGTCAACCGCTATGACTTCATAGGGCACGCTCGCTCCAGCAATCCCGATGCTGCACACGCGCCGGAGGAATCTTTCGATGATGTCTTCCCGATTGTTGATGAGCACGAGAATGCTTACCAGGGACACGGCGGGCGCTTGAGCGTTCCTGGCGCCCAGCCATGCCGCAAGATCCAGCACCGCCGTGACAAGCCCATAGAGGGCCAGCATCAGTACAGCCATCCACAGGTACGGGGACACACGAATCCCCCCAGGAACGGTAATCACAGTCCAGCCTATTCCGCTCCCGGGGGAGTGGTGATTCCGGGGTCAGCCCAACAAGCCCTGGAGGTCACGTGACATGTCGGTCCTCTCCCAGGGCAGATCCAGATCATCCCTGCCGAAATGACCATAGCAGGCGACCTGCTTATAGATCGGCCTTCGCAGTTCGAATCGTTCTATGATGGCCTCCGGTCTGAAGTCAAACAACCGATCGATGGCCTGCCTGATGTCCCGTTCAGGGACCTTTCCCGTTCCGAACGTCTCCAACATCAGCGAAACAGGGTTGGCCACCCCAATGACGTATGCCACCTGGACTTCGCACTTCGAGGCCAGGCCCGCGGCAACGATGTTTTTGGCCACGTATCTCGCAGCATAGGAACCAGTCCTGTCGACCTTGGTCGGGTCCTTTCCCGAGAACGACCCGCCGCCGTGCCGCGCGTAGCCGCCGTAGGTATCAACGATGATCTTCCTGCCGCTGAGTCCCGAATCGCCCTGGGGCCCGCCGATTACGAACCTCCCGGTGGGATTGACGAAGTAGCGGGTTTGGGCGTCGACGAGGTGCGAGGGGAGAACGGCGCCCACGACTTCCCTGATGACGTCCTCCCTGATCTGCTCCGTGGATACCTCCGGACTGTGCTGTGCTGAGACTACAACCGCGTCAATCCTTGCGGGCTTGCCGTCGACGTATCCGACAGTCACCTGGGTCTTGCCATCCGGCCTGAGGTACGGTAGCGCGCCCGTCCTGCGGACTTCGGCCAGGCGACGGGCCAGGCGGTGCGCTAGGAATATAGGCATTGGCATCAGGACGGCTGTTTCGTCACAGGCGAAGCCGAACATCATTCCCTGGTCGCCGGCCCCGGTCGTGTCTTCCCTGGCCCCTCCCGAGTTGGCCCTCGCCTCGGCGGATGTGTTGACGCCCTGGGCGATGTCGGGGGACTGATCCTCGATGGCCGTCAAGACAGAGCAGGTATTGCCGTCGAATCCGTACTTGGCCCTCGTGTATCCGATCCCGCGTATCGTGTCACGCACGATCTCGGGTATTTCGACGTAGCACTCGGTCGAAATCTCACCGGTGACCAGCGCAAGGCCGGTCTTCACCACACACTCGCACGCGACGTGGGCCGGCGGATCCTTCTCGAGGATCGCGTCCAGGACGGCGTCGCATATCTGGTCGGCGACCTTGTCCGGATGACCCTCCGTAACAGACTCGGATGTGAACAGCCTCATTTCCACCGCCAACCCCTCCCCAAGTCGGTAGTATGCCCCCGCTGCAGGGGGCTCGCAACGCGGGACCCCAGTGCATGGATCCCAGCGATATGAAACAACCCCTTCCAACCGGAAGGGGTCATAAGCCGTGCTCTCATCCTTCAGATTGGAGTGGTGAACAGGTCACCATTTCCACCCTGCCGGGCTTGGCACCCGCCGTAAGGCTGGTTGCCGAGGAGTCATCAGGCCGGTCCCTCGTCCTGCTCTTGATAAGAGGGTAGTCTACCAGTTCAATTGTCGACATCATCCTAGCATTGCCAGCCGGGAGTGTCAATCACCGGGATTTGCGGCATCATCCCCCAGCTGCTTGACCAGGCTCTCGTAGAGGGCCTTCCCGAGGCCCATACCTCCGGATTTCGCCAGCCACACGGAGAACTGGTCATCGGCAAGCCCCGCCTGCACGTCGGCGCCTGCGGGCCCGCCCGCCAGCATGCCGGCCCCTGGACCCGTAGTCGCCCTGAGCCCCTTCAGGACCTCCCTGAGAAAAAACGCCTCGAATTCGGCGCACACCTCCTGGAGTCTCTGGCGCTCAGCAGCCAGTCCGGCGCCCTCCGGGACGGCAGCCCCCGCGTTCGTCCCGGCCATCCGGATCATGCCAGCGTCCGCGCTTGAGCCAATCGCGCGGGTCATCCTTGCCTCACCTCTTCACGTCAACGCTTGAGGTTGTTTGCCAGGGCCAGCATCTCGTCGGCGCTCTGCACGGCTTTGCTGTTGAGCTCGTACGCGCGCTGGGCGACGATCAGGCCCACCATCTCCTCGACGACAGACACGTTGGATCGCTCCAGGAATTCCTGGCAGATGGTTCCGAAGCCCTCGGCGGCCGGAGTTCCCTCCTCCACTTCGCCGGATGCCTCCGTTTCGCGGAACAGGTTTCCCCCGACAGCCTCAAGACCCCCGGGATTGATGAACCTCACGAGTTTTATCTGGCCGACCGTCTCGATATTCCCATCGGCGCTCCGGGCAGTGACAACCCCGTCCGGTGAGATTGAGATATCCCTGGCGTCATCGGGGAGTTGCAGTTCCCCACCCCCCTCGTCCTGCAGGGCGTAGCCGGCTCCGTTGACGATGATCCCTTCGGCGTTGATGCGGAAGTTGCCGTCACGCGTGTAGGCTGTCGTCTCCCCCGCCGACACCGCGAAGAAGCCTTCGCCTTCGATTGCCAGGTCGAGTGGGTTCCCGGTCGGCTCCACAGACCCCTGCTGAAAAGCCCTCTGCCCGGCCGCCGCCGAGACCCCGTGCCCCACCTGGAGCGGCCCTACGGGCGATGCGCCCCCCGACCGGAGGGTCTCATAGAAGAGGTCCTGAAAGGATACCCTGGCCCTCCTGTAGCCGGTCGTATTCACGTTCGCAATGTTGTTGGCTATGGTATCCACGCTGAGTTGCTGGGCTTCCATCCCCGAAGCCGCCGTCCACAATGCCCTTATCATGACAATAAGCCCCCTTGTCGATGCCCGCCTCTGTCGTTCAGCGGGCTGGAGGCCTCCGCCGAAGCGGTCCGGCCTCTTGATTCATATCCTGCGTTTGGTGGCCGCGCAACGCGCCGGCCACCCCATTGTTCCCGCTACAGGCGACCGATCTCCGTGACCGCCTTCTCAAGAGTCTGGTCCTGCGACTGCAGGAGCTTCTGGCTTGCCTCGTAGGCCCTCATTACCGAGATCATGTTGACCATCTCGGAGACAGGATTCACGTTGGATGCTTCAAGCGACCCTGGCAGTATCGAACGCTCATCCATCTCCTCGGCGGGGCCCGAATCCTCCGAAGCGGCGAATAACGTAGTGGACTGCCTGGCCAGTCTCAACGGCTCGGCGAACCGGACAACGCGCAACCTGTCCACCGCTTCGCCGTCCTGGTACACTGTCCCGTCCCGGCCGATCTCGACAGGCCCGGCCCCCCCGAGTGATATTTCCCCTGACTCACCCAGAACAGGGTCACCGCCCGCGGTCACGAGAATGCCCTCACTGTCGAGGCTGAGGTTGCCGTTTCTCGTATACCTTTCACCGCCGGCCGTGTCCACAACCAGGAACCCCTCGCCCGCAATCGCCACGTCGAGCGGGTTGCCCGTGCTTTTCGGCGATCCCCTCGTCATGTCCGGGACGCTCTCCGATATGACGGCCCCCGTGCCGATGGCGCCGAGTCGCCGTTCAACGGAAGCGCCCAGGAACACCGGCTGACGACTACGGTATATCAGCATCTCGGGGAATGAATTGACCACGGTAACGTCCCTCTTGAACCCGGCGGCGCCGGCGCTGGCGATGTTGTTGGAGGATACATCCAGCCTCGCCATCTCAAGGAGCATGCCTGACGCGGAAATGTAGAGCCCCCTGATCACTGTCCCACCCCCTTTTCAATAAACCTGTAGGATTGACCCTGCACAACCGACCATGAACAACCGACCCCGCACAACAAAGAACTCCCGGTTCGACGAGCCGAAAGCCGGGAGATCATCTCCAGAAACACAAAACGGACTTTCGGCGGCCCGGCCGTCCTGGCCCGTGATGAGCTTTAGACCCGTTGGCTTTGCGTCCCCGCCTTTCGACGGGTTTGCCTTTTTCGATGCCCTCTTGCGCTATGTGTTTTGGGTGATCTGCACTATTCGACGAAGGTCTCCAAATTCCTTCCTGATCAGGATAATTCCTGCGGTGCAGCCAGCCTCATGTGATCCTCTTCAGTACCGGAACGTGATCCTCGTGCACCGACTGGTACTCGACGAGCGCCTTTCCGGCGCCGAGAACCACACTTGACACGGGGTCCTCCGCCACATGCACCGGGACGCCGGCGTGATGGGATATCATCCTGTCCATGCCGAAGAGCAGCGATCCCCCACCTGTGAGCATTATGCCCCTGTCCACGATGTCCCCCGCCAATTCGGGGGGAGTCCTCTCGAGGACGGACCTGACGCGATCGACTATTTCGCTCACCGGCTCCGCCAGCGCCTCGCACGTTTCCCTCGAGGTGACTTCTATCGTCTTGGGCAGGCCGTCAACGAGGTCGCGGCCACGCACGTCGATAGAGGCGTCCCTGGCGCCGGGGAACGCGCACCCAACCCTGATCTTCACCTCTTCGGCCGTCCTCTCACCGACTGCCAGGTTGTGCTCGCGCTTGATGTATTTCACGATCGCCTCGTCGAACTTGTCGCCGGCAACCCTGATCGATTCGCTGATCACGATGCCCCCCAGGGACAGCACCGCTATCCCCGTCGTGCCACCCCCTATGTCAACCACCATGTGCCCGGCGGGCCCCTTGATGTCGAGGCCCGCGCCCAGCGCGGCGGCAAGGGGTTCCTCTATCAGCGCAACCGTCTTTGCCCCCGCCTGCATTGCGGCCTCCCTGACCGCACGCTTCTCGACCGATGTCACTCCGGAAGGAATGCAAACCATGACGCGGGGTCTGAAAAGGTTCCATCTCCCGCAGACGCGCTCAAGGAAATATTTGAGCATGGCTTCCGTGACATCATAGTCGGCGATGACCCCGTGTCTGAGTGGACGAACGGCGGCTATGGAGCCGGGGGTACGGCCTATCATCTGGCGGGCGGCGTCACCGATTGCAAGCACTTTGCGGGACTCCTGTTCGATGGCCACGACGGAGGGTTCCCTGAGCACGACGCCCTTGTTCCTCACAAATACCAGTACACTGGCTGTGCCCAGATCGATTGCGACATCCTGCCCCCAGGTGAACAATCATACCCCTCCCTCATGAACCAGGGCCTGTCCCTCTCATCTTCAATGAAAGAGGGCGAGGCCCTGTTATCGTTCTACGCTTGGTTGGATTTTTCCTTTGGCCGCCAGTCTGCGGAGACGCGCCGTCAGGCCTGGCGGTATTTCTTCCGGGTCGCTTCTCCGCCCCTGATGTGGCGCTCCGCCTTGTTGAACTCGAGGACCTGTTTGACGTGGGCGGCAAGCTGCGGGTTGACCCGGGGCAGACGCTCTGTGACGTCCTTGTGGACTGTGCTCTTGGAAACGCCGAACGCTTTGGCTGCTTCGCGTACCGTGGCCCTGGTCCGGCAGATATGGGCGCTTACATCCAGGACTCGCTTCCAGATGAGGTCGTTCACTTTGGGGGCCTCCTCCCGGCAGAGGTTCAGCAATGGCGCGCAGTACATGTATATGACCCCCTCACCAAAAGATAACTACGTGGCGAAAATGAAGGCGCCCAGGGCTTGGCTGTGGGCGGCCGGCGAGCGAGCCGACCCGGTCCAGTCCTTACCGGAGGAACTGGCCCGGGTCGACATTTTCCTTTCCAGTGATGACCTCGAAGTGCAGGTGGTCCGGGTCGAGGCACTCGAACGGTCCTCGCCCGATGGACGCAAGCGGCTGCGAGGTCTGAACGTTGTCCCCCACCTTCACCAGGACGTCCTTGACTCCGGTGTATACCGTCTTGAGGCCTGACGGATGGGACAACACGATCCGCGTCCCGAGAAACGCGGAATCCTCCACGGATTCCACGCGGCCTCCCATCGCGGCGACCACTTCGTCGCCATCATTACCGGCTATGTCAATGCCCTGGTGAAATCGCCAATCCCCCATGGTCGTCGAGTACGCCCAGCCGAACGGCCTGAGCACCCCACCCTGGTAGGGCCAGGTCATCGAGGTGGGTGTCTTCTGCGGCTGAGGCTGCGGTGAGACTGTCTCAGGCGGCCTGGTCACCTTGACCGGCGCAGGCTGAACGCGGACCTCCGCGGCGGGCTGCACCGCACTCGTGGAGGGCGCCTTTGGCTGCGCCGTCTCAGCAGGGGCCGTAGTCACCTGTCCGCTAAGGGGTCTGGGTGGAACGGGTTTGACGGCCTCACTGTTCCTCTCGAGGCCCGTCCTGATCCCCCACGCGAACGCCCCCGCCGCGACCACCACGACCAGGGCCGCCAGGGCCGCTTTCAGGGTAGTACCCACGGGGTTTCGTTTGCCGTTATCCAATGTGGATCACCCCGTAGTGTATTCTGACCATTTCTTCCTGAAGTATACATGTGGGGCCTCTCGTCACTCCTCGAACATGTTCCTTATTCTGACCCCTGTGTAGTAGTGCGTCAGTATGTCCCTGAACGAACTGCCTTGCTTCGCCATCCCATCGGCGCCGTACTGGCACATGCCCACCCCGTGCCCCTTTCCCCGCAACGAGAACCTGAGGGTGTTGCCGCGCAGTTCCACGGTGAACCTGGTCGACGGCAATCCGAGGATCGACCTTATGTCCTGCCCGCGGACAACAGTGTCCGCGAGCCTCAGCGCCTTGACCCGGCCGGTGGCAGACGTCGAAACGACCTCCGGGCGGCCTTTGCCGCTCTGGAGGAAAACGGGGACATCGCGGTTGCTCAGCCGCGTCCCGAGTTCATCGAGGGTCATCTCCGTAACATAGCTGTAGTAGGGTGAGTGCCGGCAGTAGTCGCATTGGACGCTCCTGAGGTAGGGGACCGCGTCCTCCCAGACCCCGGAGGCATCCTCGGTGGGACCCCCGGAGGTGGAATGGTAGACAGGATCGATGGGTTGACCGTTGTACGTCATCACCAGGCCGGCCGTCGAGGAGACCGCTTCCTCCAGCCTGGCGTAGTAGCGCTCGAAATCGAAGACGCCCCACAGCCGCTTCATCTCGTCCAGGGATATCCAGCCCTGCGCGTGGTTCGGGTCGGTGCAGATGTCGGCGCCGGTGCGTTCGGGACAACCCGGCCCGCCGAATGCCGTCATCCTCTTGGCAACGTAGGTCCTCGCCGCAACCGCCTGAGCTTTGAGCGCCTCCATACCAAAGCTGGCAGGCATTTCGGCCGCTACTACACCCAGGACATACTCCTCCAGGGGTATTTCTTCGATGCGCCCCGTGGAATGGACCAGCACCTTCACGTTGACTGCACTGGGGATGCCCTTGCTTTCCGGCCTGCTCGGGCGTGGTTGCAGGTCGAAGCCCCGGACGAGCAACGCAGGGAGAATCAAGACCACAAGCACCTCGGCGGCAAGGATCCAGAGAAAGGCGCGCCTCACGTCTGCAACCGCCCCTTGTGTTCAGGGTGTTGGCCGGCGCCCGTGGACGAGGCCACACAAGTAGTGTATTAGGGGGAATTCAGTGGTATGACTCAGAGGCTAGCGGCGGGTGACGGCTGTCTCGAGGAGAGTCTCCGTGGTCGCCTCACGGGCTCTCACTATCTCCGCCCCGAGGGCCCTCAGCTTTCCGGAGAAGTCGTGGTAGCCACGGTCGACGTGCTCGACCCCCACGATCTCGGTGATTCCGTGCGCACGCAGGCCGGAGATAATGAGCGCCGCGCCGGCCCTGAGGTCAGGCGCCTTCACGGAAGCCCCCGTGAGGCGAGGGACCCCGCGAACCACCGCGGTCCTGCCGTCCACGTGGATGTCCGCGCCCATTCGCTTCATTTCGTCCACGTGCATGAACCTGTTCTCGAACACCGTCTCGGTGATCATGCTGACGCCGTCCGCAATGCTCAGGATCGCCATCATCTGGGGCTGCATGTCGGTTGGGAGCCCGGGATAGGGAAGCGTCCTGACGTCCGTGGCCACGGGCCTGTCGGGACCCACTACATGGACGCAACCCTCGGGGTCCTCCTCCACCCTGCAACCCGTGTCGGTGAGCTTGGCGATGATGGGCTTGAGGTGCTCGGTCACAACGTTCTCGACGGTGACGTCACCGCCGGTGATGGCGGCGGCGGCCATGAATGTGCCTGCTTCGATCCTGTCGGGTATGATCGTGTGGGCCGCCGGGGAAAGACGGTCGCGCCCCTCCACCTTGACCATCTTCGTGCCCGCCCCCGTGACGTGAGCCCCCATGGAGCTGAGGAAGTTGGCGAGATCGACCACCTCCGGCTCCTCCGCCGCGTTTTCTATGCACGTCACCCCATCGGCGAGGCACGCGGCCATCATCAGGTTCTCCGTGGCGCCGACGCTGGGATAATCGAGGTATATCTTCGCCCCGGTCAGTCTCTCCGCGGACACTTCGATGAAACCCTTGTCGCAGATGCAGCTGGCGCCCATGAGGGTGAAGCCCTTGAGGTGAAGGTCTATTGGACGCGCGCCTATGGCGCAGCCCCCGGGCAGGCACACGCGGGCGAGTCCCGTCCGGGCGAGCAGCGGGCCCATCACCAGGACGGACGCCCGCATCTTCCTCATCAGATCCTGCGGGGCCTCGCTCGTGCGGATTCCCTGGAACCCTACCGACACTTCGCCGCCGGGGACCCACGACACACTCCCGCCGAGGCGGCGCAGCACTGTGCACATCGTGGCCACGTCGTCCAACTCCGGGACTCCGCACAGGCGGGATTCGCCGTCGGCCAGGAGACAGGCCGCAAGCGCCGGCAAGGCCGCGTTCTTGGCCCCTTCGACCCGCACAGTGCCCTTCAGCCGGTTACCGCCCCTGACCAGAACCCTGTCAAATGCCTTATCCATTGGCAGCTCTCACTGTACATGTAATCGTTCGCAGTTATTATCTTCTGGGGGTGCACCTATATGCAGGACAAACGGGTTCGCGGGCAGGCGCCGCCCGCAAACCCGTCGCGCGCACAATGTATCAATGGGCCCTCACTATATCCTTTATCTTCATGAGCCGCGACGCGTTGGACCTCTCCATCTCACTGAGCCGCATGGTGATACTCTTGACCGATTCCTCGAGCTCGGGGATGAGGACGTACTCCAGGGCGTTCACGCGGCGCCTGGTCTTCTCGATCTCCTCGGAGAGGAGCTCCACCGCCCTCTCCACTCCCGCGAGCTCCACCATGAAGGGCAGCATCTCCGAGTAATCCGCGACCGCGTCATCCAGGTCCTGCGACGTATTCGCAAGACCATAGCTCATGAAATCGCCCTCGCTGGACACCTTGAACTCGGGCACGGGAACGCTCATGATGGACCGGAATCCGGCCTCCACCTTGACGGTCCTGGTGGGAACCATGAATGATTCCTCCAGGACGGCCTCGGAAAGCATGGCCCTCGACACGAGGAATGACTTGTACGCCGACTGCAGCCCCGATTCGACCTTCTCCCTGAGTTCCTTGTCCCTCCGCACGAGGCTGAGAAACTCCTTCATGAGCTCGTCGCGCTTATCCTTGAGGAGCTTGTGGCCCCGCTTTGCCATCTTGAGGCGGTTCTTCAGTTTGAGCAGTTCCTGTCTGGTCGCGTTGACCGTGGCGCCGACCATCAGCGATCACTCCCGGCCGCCGTGGATCCTTCCTTCGCTGCCGGCAGGTATTTCTCGACCATCTCATCGCTGACCCTCTTGAGTTCAGTCCGCGGCACGATGGTCATGAGTTCCCATCCTATGTCCAGGGTCCTTTCTATGGGCCGGTCCTCGTTCTCGCCCTGTTTGACGAACCTGGCCTCGAACGCGTCGGCGAACGCGAGGAACTTCTTGTCCACAGGCGTCAGGGCGGCCTCGCCCAGAACCACTGCGAGTTCCCTGGCCTCCTTGCCGCGGTCGTAAGCCCCTGACAGCTCGTTCAGTACGCCTGCGTGGTCCTCCCGCGTCTTGCCCGGCCCAATCCCCTTGTCCTTCAACCTGGACAAGGACAGCGACACGTTGATGGGCGGATAAATGCCCTTCTTGTGGAGCTCACGGCTCAGGATTACCTGGCCCTCGGTAATGTACCCCGTAAGGTCGGGTATGGGGTGGGTCTTGTCGTCCTCGGGCATCGACAGGATGGGCATCTGCGTGATGGACCCTTTCTTGCCCTGGATCCTGCCCGCGCGCTCATATATCGTCGCGAGGTCGGTGTACATGTACCCGGGGTAGCCCCTCCGCCCGGGGACTTCCTTCCTCGCGGCGGAGACCTCCCGCAAGGCCTCGCAGTAGTTGGTAATGTCCGTCATTATGACCAGAACGTGCATATCCTTCTCGAACGCCAGGTATTCCGCGCAGGTCAACGCCATCCTGGGCGTGGCCAGCCTCTCGATGACGGGGTCGTTCGCCAGGTTGACGAACAGGACCGCCCTGTCGATGGCCCCCGTCTTGCGGAAGTCGGAGATGAAGAAGTCAGCCTCCTCAAAGGTGATGCCGAGGGCGGCGAACACCACGGCGAACTTCTCGCCCGAGCCGCGAACCTTTGCCTGCCTGGCGACTTGCGCCGCGATCCTCGGGTGCGGGAGCCCGGACCCCGAGAATATCGGCAGCTTCTGCCCGCGGACGATGGGGTTCATGCAGTCGATGGCCGATATGCCGGTCTGGATGAACTCCGAAGGGTACGCCCGGGCGTACGGATTGATGGGGCTCCCGTTGATGTCAAGCCGCTTCTCCGGTATTATCTTCGGCCCGTTGTCCCTCGGCCTGCCGAAGCCGTCGAACACCCGGCCGAGCATGTCTATGGACACCGGCAACTCGATGACGCGGCCCAGGAACCTGACCCTACTGCCCGTCACGTCGAGCCCGGCGGTGCCCTCGAACAACTGGACGAGCGCGCGGCCGGCGTGGGCTTCGAGCACCTTACCCCGGCGGACCTGCCCGTCAGGGAGTTCGACCTCGACCAGTTCGTCGTAACGCACCTTATCCACGTCCTCGACGAACATCAGCGGGCCCGAGATATTCGAGATCGTCCTGTATTCCTTGAGCATAGCTTCAGCCTCCTACCTTGGGCATCTCGGCCTTGACCCTCGCCTCGATGTCGCCGAAGTCGTCCAGCCTGTCCTCAGGAATGAACCTGGCCCTGGCTATCGCCTGCTTGACGGGCATGTCCAGGATCGCCTGGAGCGGCGCCCCCGCCTCGACCGCCTTCAGAGCCGCCTGATGCAGCAGGAGGATGACCTTGAGGAGCCGGTACTGCTTCTTCATCGAGCAATACGAGTCCACCTCGTGGAACGCGCTCTGGTACAGGAAGTCTTCACGCAGGGACTTGGCCGTTTCGAGCACCAGTCTCTGCCGTGGCGAGAGCGCATCTATGCCGACCAGCCTGACGATTTCCTGGAGCTCAGCCTCCTGTTGCAGGATGCTCATTGCGGACTCCCTGAGCTCGGCGAAATCGCGCCCGACGTGCTCCGTAAGGTAGTCGCCCAATCTTTCGGCATACAGCGAGTAGCTGGTGAGCCAGTTGATGGCGGGGAAGTGCTTTCTCGCCGCCAGCCTGTCGTCGAGACCCCAGAATACCTTCACAATACGGAGGGTCGCCTGGGTCACCGGCTCGGAAAGGTCGCCGCCCGGGGGTGACACGGCGCCGATCGCCGAGAGAGCGCCCTCCCTGCCGTCGCCTCCGAGGCACACTACGCGCCCCGCCCTCTCGTAGAATTCCGCGGCGCGGGAGCCAAGGTAGGCTGGATAGCCCTCCTCGCCGGGCATTTCCTCGAGGCGGCCCGATATCTCACGAAGGGCTTCCGCCCAGCGCGAGGTCGAATCCGCCATGAGGGCGACGGTATATCCCATGTCCCTGAAGTATTCCCCGATCGTGATTCCCGTGTATATCGATGCCTCGCGCGCCGCAACGGGCATGTTGGACGTGTTCGCGACCAGCACTGTGCGCTCCATGAGGGGCTTCCCCGTGGCCGGGTCCGTCAACTCGGGGAACTCCAGGAGAACGTCGGTCATCTCGTTCCCACGCTCGCCGCACCCGATGAACACGATTATCTCGGCGTCCGACCACTTGGCGAGCTGGTGCTGGATTACTGTCTTGCCGCTGCCGAACGGGCCGGGCACGCACGCCGTTCCGCCCTTGGCTATCGGGAAGAACGTGTCGATGACCCTCTGCCCGGTAATCATCGGCGCAACGGGCGCGAGTTTCTCCTTATACGGGCGCCCGCGGCGCACCGGCCACCGCTGAAGCATTGTCACATCCACCACGGCGCCGCCCGTCTCAATCCTGGCGACCACGTCGTCGACCGTCGCCGGTCCCGCCTTGATCTCCCTGACCACACCCGAATCGATGGTCGTTGGAACCATCACGCGGTGTTGCACTATCTCGCTTTCCTGCACCGTGCCGAGGATGTCGCCGGCGACGACCCCGTCGCCCACCTTCACCTTAGGCACGAAGTCCCATTTCTTCGAGTGATTCAGCCCGGGGACGTCAATGCCCCTCGCGATGAAGTCACCGCTCTCATCCTTGAGCACGTTCAGGGGCCTCTGTATCCCGTCGAAGATCGACGTGACCAGGCCCGGCCCGAGTTCGACGCTGAGCGGGTGGCCCGTGCTCACGACGGGTTCGCCCGGTCCCAGCCCCGATGTCTCTTCGTAAACCTGGATCGACGCCCTGTCGCCACGGAGCTCGATGATCTCACCGATCAGCCTCTTCTGGCCGACGCGGACCACGTCGTACATCTTGGCGCCGGCCATTCCTTCCGCGATGACCAGGGGGCCGGATATCTTGACGATCCTTCCTTCCGTCATCGGTCGCTTCCCTCTTCCCTGAATATGATATCTACTCCGATGGCCTTCTCAACCTGGGTCTTTATCCGTTTCATCCCGAGCCCCAGGTTCCCCCTGTTGTCCGGAATGACAGTCACCACCGGAGACGGCCTGGACCTCACATCCCTTATTACCGGCTCGATCCGGGCTGCGTATGGCTCAGTGATGAATACCACGGAGTATTCCCGCTTCGACGCCTCCAGGAGGGCCTTCTCCGCCTGTTCCGCCGTCGACACGGGGAACACGGTTACCCCAAGCGCCTTGAATCCCAGTACGGCGTCGTTATTCCCGATCACTGCGACTCTAGACATAGGCATCACGCAGCCTTTCGCGGATCACCGCCGGCGGCAGGCCGTTTATCTTGCCGGTAAGGATTATCCTCAGATTGCGGATCTCTGTCTCTTTGGCCAGGACGTACGCGATGACCGGTTCCGGCCCGAACGCCTTGTGCCTGGCGCTCCTCAGGAACCCGGTGATGAAGTTGTCCCCCAGGAGTTCGAAGCGCGACCCCTGCTTCAGGCCTTCTTCAGTGAGCCTGGCGTAACGGGTATACCGCAGTGCGTCCGCAACCGCGGAGGGCGCCTCGCCGTGCAGTCCGAGAAGCGTGGCCACAGGGACCAGTCCGCCGTCTATCAGGCACCGCCTGAGGAATTCCCTGCTCCTGCCCATCCGGTTGATCCTCACCAGGCTCTTGATGTTGGTGACGTCGATCATCGTCGTCCATATCTGTTCCAGTAGCTCGAAGCGACTGTCCCTGGCGATCTCGAGCCCCAGCCTGAACATCTCACCATCGACCACCAGGTCGATGACCTGCGGGTCGCCGGTTTCCTCGAGAGCCCGTTCCGCCTTCTCCGCCACCGCCGCATAGTCCCCGGGGAGCCCGCGGTAATCGCCCGCCGCAATCGCGGCGCGGGCCCTGTCCACGTCCATGCTCCCGCCGCCGGCGACGGCGCGCTCCACCCCGGCCCCGTCAAGGTACTTCTCCTTCAACAACACCTTCACGTTGTGCAGGTCGAACTTCAGCGACAGAACATCGAGAAGCGCGGGGTCCGGCGAAAACCCTCGCACGTAGTCGTAAACCCTCTTCAGTTCGGCCGCCAGGACGCTCTCGAATTCCGCGGGACCGGACGCCGCGCCCAGCGCTTCGGAGTATTCGGTCTCTCCGAGGATCCTGAGGGCCTCGTCCGCAGACCCAGCGTCCACCATGCGTTCCAGGATCGGCCTGTCGAGCAGGCGGGTCTCGAGCACGCGGACGCGCGCAACCGAGTACGCGTATTCCGTCTCGTCCCTGACTCTAAGCGCAATTGCGGGCATCAGATCACCCCTGTGACCCGCCGGCTTCGCCGAACAACACCCCGGCGACCTCCGGTTCCAGGTCATCCCGCTTCAGTCTCAAAGCAACATCGAACGTGTTGTTCGATTCGACTTTCCCATCGACCAACACGAACCCCCCGAGCATTTCCCGGGTCGACCCGGAGATCTTGAGGGCGCCGTTCCGCCCCGACGCGGCAAGCTGCCTGTTCACCTCCGCGATGAACGACGGGGTGATCCTGGAGAGGTCCTTCTTCGAAAGGATGATCTCCTCGTCACCCGTCTTCACGGCGTCGAGTAGCATCTTGCGGATGAGATCGCAATACTCCGCGTCCGGAATACCGGCCAGCCGCGACTCCGCCTCATGAAACGCCTGCTCAACCAGGCGTTGCTTGGCGTCCAGGCCCTGCCTCCGCGCGTCCAGCCCGGCCAGGGTGGTAATGCGCTTTGCCTGCTCCTCCGCCTGGATTCTGGCCTTCTCGGCAATCTCGGCCGCCAGCGCTTTCCCCTTTTCCTCCGCGGTTCTCAGCATCGCCTGCGCCTGCTCCTTCGCCTGCGCCTCGATGCGCGCGGCCTCGGCCCTGGCGTCCGAATCGACCTTCTCCAGTATCTTATCAAGTCCCATCAAGGACACTCCTAATTAGATCTTGACTCCGATGATGAGGAGGACGGACGCAAGCAGACCAAGAACGGCGTACGTCTCAACCATCGCCGGGATGATGAGCGCCTTACCGGATTCCTCCGGTCTCTTCGCTACGATACCGATGGCCGCCACAGAGGCGCGCCCCTGGTACAGGCCTGATACCATACAGCTGAGGGCGACGGGCATGCACGAGAAGAAGAACTGCCATCCCTGGTCGATCGTGAGCGCCGGCGCGCCGCCGCCCAGCAGTCCGAGTCTGAACATGACGAGAAAGCCCGCGAGGAACCCGTAGATGCCCTGCGTACCCGGGAGCAGCTGGAGCAGCAACAGCTTGCCGAACTTCTCCGGATCCTCGGTGACGACGCCCGCGGACGCCTCGCCCGCAATACCCACGCCGATAGCCGAGCCGATGCCGGCAAGAAAAACCGCCAGCGCGCCGCCGAGAATAGCAAGGGGCAGTCCACCGGTGGTCAGTCTCAAGATGATCGTCAACGTGACTCCGATTACACCAACGGCGGCCGCACTGAGGCCGATAATCATAGCGCTGATGTTCATATCCCTCTTAGACCTCCCCGAAATCTGATGCATGATTATGCGTGTGAGCACCCTTGAACCGCGCTATTCGATGGTAACATACTTGGTCTCTTTCTTGAACGGCTTGAAAGCCTTCCCCCCTCCTTCGAAGAACTTGGTGAAGAACTCGACAAACTGAAGGCGCCCTGAATGGATGAATGCGCCGATCACGTTTATGAACAGGTTGAACGCGTGTCCGCCGACTATGATGGCTGCCATGACCACGATGCCCAGGCCCGGAATCATCGTTCTCGCCAGATCGCCTATCTGATTGATGACGTTGCTGATGACCCCGGTCGCCAGGCCGAGCGCCAGCAGCCTGGTATATGACAACACGTCACTGAAGTAACCGACACCGCCGTACAGAGCGTAAAGCCCTGTGAACGGCTTGAGGATGATGTTCTTCGTATTGCGCCCCTGCGTCACGACGATCGCGATTGCCGCGGCAAGGGAGATCTTCGAGGCAATCCCCGAGAGCGCGGGGGCAACGCCCGCGCCGGTGACCGCCATCAGGACGAGGGACGGTGTCAGCACGAGCCACGGGCCCTGGTCCATGAGGCCGTCCAGCGCCGCCCCGGCCCTGACGTTCCCCACGAGCTTCACGAGTATGCCGAACCATACCTGGAATACCCCCAGGGCCAGGGAGATGCCCATGAACGTCAGCGGCTGGACCATCGGATCGAACACGAAGAACAACGACCGGAACGACTTCAGGAACCCCATGCCCTTCGGCAAGAAGTCGAACAGGTTGCCGAACCATCCACCGGCCATCGCGCCGAATATGGTGGTCGAGACGCCGCCGTATATCATCAGCATGTAGAACTTGCGCTCGCCCTGCGGGACCCTGTACTTCTTCATCAGATACCAGAATATAAGAGCCAGCGCTATGCCGTACGCCGCGTCGGTGAGCGCCAGTCCGAAGAAGACGAAGAAGAACGGAGCGAGGAGCGGCGTCGGGTCCTGCTCGTTGTACTTCGGGTATCCGTATATGTTCGTGACTATCTCAAACGGCTGTACAAGCGGGTGATTCTCCAGGCTCACCGGTACGTCGTCGCCCGGGGAGGGGTCTTCCGCGAACACCTCTACAGTATCCGAGACGCGCCCCAGCCTGTCCCTCAGCCCTTCGAGGTTCCTGACCTTGACCCATCCCTCCAGCGCAAACGCCGAATCCGTTTCCGCCAACCTCTCCTTGACCTGCCCCCGCGCTTTGATCGCCGACAGGTAGTCGTGGAGAATGAGCAGGTCGAGCTTGTTCTTGAGAAGCTCCCCGCCCCGGGATGCGATGGACTCCTCCTGTTCGTCAAGGTCCCGGAGCCGGGCCTCAGCCGCCTCCAGAATCTGCCGAGGCGTCCCCTCGAGGTCACCGAATGATACTCGTGACACGACCCGTTCCGCGAGCGATCCCGTCACAGCCTCGTCGCCGGGGAGATGGAATACCACGAACCGCACCGTTCCGCCCGATTCGCCAACCTTCTCGATGTGGGCCGGCTTGCCCGCGAGGTCTTCCTCCAGGCGAGCATAGTCGGTGACGGAGCACGAAGCGGCTATTGCCCAAACGCCTGGATTGTCGCCCAATAACTCGACGGGCATGTCGAGGGCCTTCCACCCCTCCAGCAGCGATATCTGGCTCTCGATCCTTGCCCTCTCCGCCCGCGCCTCCGTCGAGGCCTGTTCATCTCTGAGACACGCCTCGTACACAGGGCCTTCGTCGAATTCCCTGACGGCCTTCTCAAAGCGCTCTGAGGGGATTCGCTCCTTCGGCCCGATGAAGCTGTCGATCAGGCCCTTTTGCCTGGTCTCGAATTTGCGAAGATAGGCGATGCAATGGGAGACCCTGGCCAGCCTCTCCTCCACGTCCCCGGCCGGCGCGTCACCGGTCGAGCCTGCGTGGAGGCCCGTGAGCGCCTCGAGTTCCTCTGGTGACAGGGTCTCTTTCAGGTTGATTACCTGAAGGCATCCCATTTCCTGAAGGGTCGAGACCACGCTATTCATTGCGGACCGGTGACCGAGGATGGTCACCTTCTTCATCCTAGCTACGGCCATCGGCCTTCACTACCCTTTCCACGATCAGATCCACCGCGCGACTCATGCGCCCGGAGGCCCTGGCGGCGTACTCCCTGGCGCCTGCTTCCGCGTCTTTCCTTATCTTCTCAGCCTCCTGCCTGGCCGCAGCCAGGATCGATTCGGTCACCCTCTTCGCCTCGGCTTCGGCGGCATCACGAGCGCGCTCGACTGTCTTTTCAGCTTCGACTTCCGCGCTACTGAGCATCTCAGCAGCCCGCGCTCTGGACGCTTCGATCACCATTTCCGCGGCCTTCTCAGCGTCACGGATCCTGTTGAGGACCTCGATGCTCAAGCAACATCACCACCCCTCCCGCCATGTGCGAATTCCTCCGGCCGGTCGCCGGTAATCCCAAAGTGGTAGAGGAGCGCTCCAACCGTTCTCTCGCTCGCTTTCCCGTCTCCGAAGGGGTTGGACGCCCTTGACATCCTCTCGTAGCTGTACCTGTCTTCGACCAGTTCTATTACCGAATCCGCTATCAGATCGGGGTCGCTCCCAACGAGCCTTACGGTGCCCGCCTCGACCGCTTCGGGTCTTTCCGTTTTGCCTCTGGCCAGGAGCACCGGCTTACCGAGCGACGGCGCCTCCTCCTGGAGACCGCCCGAATCCGTGATAATCAGGTAACATCGCTTCATGAGGTGTGCCCATTCGGCATAGTCGAACGGCCCGAACAGCCTCACACGGTCTAGTCCCTCCAGGCTCTTCCGGATCACCGGCCTGACGTTCGGGTTTGGATGAACCGATACCAGTAGATCGACATCCCGTACAGATAGCGCGATACGGCGGAGCCCCTCACAGATCCTCTTCAGCGGCTCACCGAAATTCTCGCGCCTGTGTACTTCCACCAGGATGAACCTGCGCTCGACCGCCTCGGCCAGCACGGGGTCACGGAACTCATGATCTCCGGCCACCGTCATGAGCAGCGCGTCGATACCCGTGTTCCCCGTTACGAACATACGATCCGGGGGAAGCCCCTCTCGCAGGAGGTTCCCTTTCGCCCATGTCGTGGGCGGGAACAGAAGGTCACTCAAGCGATCGGTCAGATCCCTCATCATCTCTTCCGGAAACGGCGCTTTCTTGTCGCCCGTCCTCAGCCCCGCTTCTACGTGACCCACTGCGCAACCGGCGAAATAGGCAGAGAGCGCCCCGGCGAGGGTCGTGAGGGTGTCCCCGTGCACCAGCACCATGTCGGGTCTTTCCAACGAAAGGACCCGGCCGAGGCCTCGCAGGGCTCTCGTCATCGTCCCCGTGAGGTCCTGACTGGGTCTCATTACTTGCAGGTCATGCGCAGGCGAGATACGGAACTGTTCCAGGACGCTGTCCAGTATCTCGCGGTGCTGTCCGGTGACGGCGACGACGGTCTCAATGACGTCGCGGTACTGCTCCAGCTGCCGTACGACAGGCGCCATCTTTATAGCTTCGGGTCTGGTGCCGAAAACGACCATAACCTTGGGTCTAGCCAACAACCGCACCTGCCCACGACCGCCCGCTCAGCGCGCCTTGTTGACCCGCCTCTGCTCCCTCAGGTCCAGGACGCCCAGGGCCTTCGCAGCCAGGAACATCCCGATTATCACAAGGAGCGTGATGGGCACCGATGTACGGAAACCGAGCTCCGCCGAGAGCATGGCGGTAAGCCCGAGAAGCCCGCTTGCCATGTACAGCAGGACGACAGCCTGCCTCTGAGTCAATCCCATCTCGAGAAGCCTGTGGTGTATGTGTCCCCTGTCAGCCGCGGCCGGTGACTTGCCGTTCACCACCCTGCGCACAATGGCGAACGCCGTATCGAATATCGGCAGCCCGAGCGCTATCACAGGCACCAGCGCAATGGCAGCCGCGCTCTTCAGTGCGCCCTCAACCGATACGACCGCCAGGGCGCACCCGAGGAACATCGCCCCGGCATCTCCCATGAATATCTTGGCGGGGTTGAAGTTGTACGGCAGGAATCCGAGCGCGCTGCCCGCGATCGCCCCCGCCAGGATCGCCACAAGCAGCTGGGCCCGCTGCGCCGCCACGAACATCAGGGTCAGCGAAGCTATGGCCACCGTACCGGCCGCCAGCCCGTCAAGGCCGTCTATCAGGTTGACGACGTTCATCAGGGCCACTACCCAGAAAACCGTAAGTGGCCCCGCAAACCTGCCGGGAAGGATCATGCCGCCATACGGGTTCGTGAGGAACTCGATCCTCACGCCGGAGAGAATCAGCGCAAGGGCGACCGCGACCTGTCCGGCGAGCTTGACCCATGGCCTGAGCGGACGGAAGTCATCAATGATCCCCAGGATCAGCGCAAGGCCGCCCGCGATCAGGCTGCCCCATACCTCGGAAGCCGGCCTGGGCACGAGCGCCAGGGTAGCTGTGAGGAATCCCAGGTATATCGCGACCCCTCCCAGGTGAGGGATGGGGTGTGTGTGTACGCTCCGGTCCCCCGGTACCACCGCTGCGTTGATCCTGAGGGCAACCACCCTCACCAGCGGAGTGACAGCCAAAGCAACGAACCCGGATATGATCAGAGCGGATATGTGTCTGGCCAAGGGGGAACCCCCTTCCCCAAAAGAATTATAGGCTTGGCCTGAGAATGTCGTCAACCAGTGACCGGTCAGACCACAAGATAGCCCTTCCTGATCAGCTTGTCCACGTGTTCCCCGAGCGCGGCCTCGATATCCACATCGTAATGCTCCTCAAGCACAAACATCATGGTGACGGCCGTCTGAGCGACGTCCAACAGCTCCCCGATGAGGCGGTGAGCAGACTGATGGTCCAGGTCCTGCTTGGGCTGGTCCAACCCCCTGAACCTGATAATCGCGGCCGCCAGCTCGCCCGCCTCTTCCATGAGCTTGAGGGCGGTAGATTCAAGGGTCGGCTTCAGGTTATTCGGCCGGGGCAGGGATATCGTCTTCGTCTTGACGGGAAGCCTCCCCATCGTAATTCCTCCTGGTGCTGCGCCCGCAGTCGTTCGCTCCTCCATATCGCTCGACGGTAATGGAGGCCTCCCTGAGCATCTGCCTCGCCAGCTCGTCGGGGTACGTGTCGCGGTACACGATCTTCACGATGCCGGCGTTTATGAGCATCTTCGCGCACAACACGCACGGCTCCGCCGTCGTGTACAGCGTTGAGTCCTTCACGCTAATCCCGTAGCGGGCAGCCTGGACGATCGCGTTCTGCTCAGCGTGGAGGGCCCGGCATATCTCGTGCCGCTCTCCCGACGGGACTTTGAGCTCCTCCCTGAGGCAACCGTATTCCTCGCAGTGACGGAGACCGCTCGGCGCCCCGTTGTAGCCCGTGGCGAGAATCCTCTTGTCCTTGACGAGGATGGCCCCGATCTGCCTACGCCTGCACGTGGACCGTTTCGCCACGACCTCGGCGACTTCCATGAAGTATTCGTCCCAGGAAGGCCTGGTCAATCGCCAACCCTCCAGTAAAGAGGACCAGGGTTACTTCGTCCCGAACAGCCTGTCGCCGGCGTCACCCAACCCCGGCACGATGTAACCGTGGTCGTTCAGCCTCTCGTCGACCGCAGCGGCGAAAATCTCCGCGTCGGGGTGCTTCTCCCTGACGACCTCGATGCCCTCGGGGGCGGCGATGAGGCACATCGTCTTGATGCTCCTGGCGTTCTTCTCTTTGAGGATGTCCAGGGCCCTGGCGACGGACCCGCCCGTCGCGAGCATCGGGTCCACGAGCACTACGTCGCGCTCCGATATGTCGGACGGGAGCTTGCAGTAATACTGAACCGGAGTCAACGTGTTGGGGTCACGATAGAGCCCGATGTGGCCGACCTTGGCGCTCGGGATGAGCCTGGTGATCCCGGGCACCATTCCGAGACCCGCGCGCAGGATTGCGATAACGGCCAGCTTTTTCCCCTCGATTATCTTGGACTTCGCCGGCGCCACGGGAGTGATCACGTCTACTTCCTGGAGCGGCAGGTCACGCGTTACCTCGTAGGCCATCAACAGCGACAGTTCTTCGACCAGTTCCCTGAATTCCTTGACGCCGGTGTTCTTGTCACGGATCAGAGTGAGCTTGTGCTGAATGAGCGGGTGCTCCAGAAGGCGAACCCCGTGAGGTCCGATCACAACCATCAGCGGTCTACTCCCTTCCCAAATTCGGAATCGATCCGGTCCTTCCTGTAGACGGCGCGCTCTCCACCGATGAGCTTCGGCCTGGTCCTCGCCATGACGACGTGGGCCTCGCCGACTCTCTTGTTGGGGAGCCTCACCGGAACGGCCACCGGCCTCATGTGCATGCCTATCAAGGTGTTACCGATGTCAATGCCCGCATGCGCCTTGATCGACTCCACAACCACAGGGTTGTCCAGCATTTGCATGGCCGTACCCGCGAACGCGCCCCCCGCCTTCGGTACCGGCAGGACGGTCACGGGATCGAGATTATACCTCTCGGCACAGGCCTCCTCGACCACAAGAGCCCTGTTCAGATGCTCACAGCACTGGGCCGCCAGGTATATCCCGTGCGGTCTGACAGCCTCCAGGAGGGCCTCGAGGACCGCCGCCGCCACCTCAGGGCTTCCCGCCGAACCTATCTTCTTGCCCAGAATCTCGCTGGTGCTGCATCCCACCACCAGAATCTGCCCGGGTTTCAGTCCGGCAACCGCGAGTAGACCCTCCACTATTGCCTTGACCTGCGCTTTGATTGCCTGAAGATCCAACCCCCGGATCCCTCCGATTTCCCGCGCCGGGTCTACAGTGGTCGACGAAACTCCCTGTCCAGCGCGGATATCTTCTCGACCCTGCGGGCGTGCCGTCCACCTGCAAAATCCGTGGAAAGCCACGTCCTGACCACTTCCCGGGCTACTTCGCTTCCAATGATGCGGGCCCCGAGGGCAAGCACGTTGGAATCGTTGTGCTCGCGCGTCAACCGGGCGCAAACGACATCGTTGCACAACGCGGCCCGTATGCCCGGGATCTTGTTCGCAACAATGCTCATGCCCACCCCGGTGCCGCAGACGACAATACCCCTGTCAAAATCGCCTCTGGCGACGTGCAAGGCCGCTTCCCTGCCGGTATCGGGGTAGTCGACGGGTTCTTCCGAATCCGCCCCGAAATCACAAACCTCGTGGCCGAGGCTCACGACAAGATCCTTCAAGATCTTCTTCATTTGAAACCCAGCATGGTCGCTGGCAATTGCGATCTTCACTGTTGAACCCCCGCAGCGCACGTCCGGACTCATGATACAGGGCCTACCTTCGGAGCAAGGGAGGCCCCCGTTACATTCGTTTTCATTATACAACCGGCAGGGAACAAAAGTAAACGAACGTGTTAACTGGGTCTGTGTCAGCCAGTGTGCAGCGGGCGCAGAAGTTCAAGGAGCATGGAGAGGGAGGTATTGACCGGTCGAGGTTTACTCTCTGCATGTGGGCAGACTCCAGGACGATCTCTCTGCCTGGGCGCAGACACCCCGCCAATCTGTCTGCCTCAGCGCAGACACCGCGAGCTCTCTGCCTACACGCAGACACTTCGGCGGTCTCTCTGCATGTACGCAGACTCCAGGACGATCTCTCTGCCTGGGCGCAGACACCACCAGGGGAGCTGCGTGTACGCAGACACTTCCTTGATCTCTCTGCGTGTACGCAGGCACCACGACGATCTGTCTGCCTCAGCGCAGACTCCGCGCACTGTCTGCATGTACGCAGCTACTTCCGTAGTCTCTCTGCATGTGCGCAGACACTTCCGCAATCTCTCTGCCTACGCGCACACACTCGTCTTCTGTCACCGGCCAAGACTGTACAACGGCGGTAAACTGGGGGAATCAAGAGCCGGCCTTGCCGCCGGCGCCCACGCGATCGTCGCCGATTCTACCAAGGACCTGCTTCAGGGCATCCTCTATCTGGCGGGCGACCTCGCGGTACGTCTCCACCGGCCGCCCGTACGGATCAGAGATCTCCGCCGGGCGCCCTTCCGCGGGACCACCGGCGTATTCGAGCAGGGTGAACACTTTGGGACCGGCTCCAAACACGGTGCTGACGAGGGACTTTTGCGACCTGGTCATCGTGAGGATCAGATCGGCCCATTCGACGAGTTCCTTCGTCAACCGGGACGAGCGATGGCCGGTCAGATCGATTCCCCGGTCCCTCATGACGGAAATGGCGTGCTCACTCGCGGGAGTCCCATCGACCGTCGCGGTGCCGGCGGACTTGACCTCCAGTGCCGTGATTCCCGAGCCCGCTGCGAGGTGTCTCAGAAGGGCCGCAGCCATGCTGCTGCGGCACGTGTTTCCGGTACACACGAGGAGGACCTTAAGTCTCACCGCGCAACACCCTCCCACCGGCAGCCTTCAGAAGCCTGTTCATTATGGCGAGGCCCATACCCGTTTCGGAGAATGCCTGGGCCAGTACCACGTCCACTCCGAGGTCGTCGAACCTGCGCAGGTTGTCGAAAAGGCCGTGGGCGATAGAAGCCAGATCGCTCTCGCTACCGGCGTCTATCCAGACGACCCCCTCGGGATCGCCAGCATCATGGAATTCCCTATCAGATCGTGCCGCTGCTGAAGTCTTCTCCGAGCTCGCCAGAACGCCCACCTTGAGGCCGCGGCCACGAAAGTCTGCCGCGAACCGCTCCAGAGCGTCCGCCCGGCCGTCCGCGCCCGTCTCGACAAGGTAGACCTGGGCCGCTGGCGCGTAGTGCCGGTACTTCATGCCGGGTGACCTGGGCGCGCCCTCTCCCGTAACCGCAGTGACGGCGTCCACGACGACATCCCCCAGCACCTCCTCAATGGCCTCGCGCGTGGTCCCTCCCGGCCGCAGGATCGCGGGGGGGATAGTAGTGAGATCGAGAACTGTGGACTCCACGCCGATACCGCACGGGCCGCCATCGACTACGGCGTCGATCCTGCCATCGAGGTCCCGGAGCACGTGCGCGGGCGTGGTCGGGCTGGGCCTACCCGAGACGTTTGCGCTCGGCGCGGCCACAGGCACGCCCGCAGCCTTGATCAGTCCCAGCGCAACGGCGTGCGCAGGCATCCTAACCCCAACCGTATCCAGGCCCGGGCTGACCCTCTCCGCAAGCGCGCCCGATTTCTTCAGCACGATCGTGAGTGGTCCGGGCCAGAACCTGTACATCAGAACCTCGGCCCTGGAAGGCAATTCGCGTACCAGCGCCGGAACCACGTCATATGTATGCACGTGGACTATTAGGGGGTTGTCCTGGGGCCTGCCCTTCGCCTCAAATATCCGTGCCACGGCACCGTCGCTGGTGGCGTCCGCGCCAAGCCCATAAACGGTCTCCGTGGGGAACGCCACAAGGCCGCCGCGCCTCAATATCCCGGAGGCAGCCTCCAGCGACTGTTCATCGGGGTCTACGGGATTGACCGTGAATACCCTCGTCTTCGTTCCCGTCATTCCACGCTGCTCCAATCCAGGTTCCGTTCAAGGTGACAGCATATCACGCGTTCGATCCCTCGCAGGTCTTTCATACACCTCACCGCTCCGTACAGGCCGTCCACAGCGAACACCCGCGCCACGCTGCCGGCCTGGCCGTATCCTACCTCCACCGCCAGCAGCCCGCCGGGCCTCAGGAAGCAGGCGGCCTGTCGCGCCAGCCTGCGGTAGAACCCCGGTATGTCATCGCATAGTAAGGCGATACGCGGCTCGAACTCCTTTACCTCCGGCTGCAGGCGTTCGTACTCGTCGCTGGTAATGTAGGGAGGGTTGGACACCACACAGTCCAGCCCCGCAGCCTCGACTCGCCCGGCGAGTGTTTCCAGCAGGTCGCCCTCGAGGAATACGAGCCGGTCGTCCACGCGCTGGAGTCTCGCGTTCAGCCGCGCGACATCCAGGGCCTCCCCGCTGGCGTCGAGGCCGTATCCTCCACAACCGGCGTACCTGGCGACGCTGATCGCGATGGCGCCGCTGCCGGTCCCGGCGTCCGCGAACCGCGGCAGGCGCTCCGCGTGCCCCTCATCTCGCCGCCCCCGGAGAAACTCCACGACCGTTTCCACCAGTATCTCGGTCTCCGGCCGGGGGATGAGCACACTCCGGTTCACCTTGAACTCGAGCGACATGAACTCCTGCACGCCGGTGATGTATTGCAGGGGCTCGCGGGCCCGCCTGCGCTCTATCGCCGCCCTGTAGCAGGCCAACGCCGCAGCCGGGATGTCGTCCGCTGTTGCGTACAGATCGGCGACGGAAGACCCCGTACAGTGCGAGAGTAGCACGGCGGCTTCCCTGGCGGCGCCATCCTCGCCTATGCCCGCTTCCCTCAGCCGGAAGGCGCCCCACTTTATGGCCTCCCTTACGGGGACCCTCCCGGGGGACTCCCCCGCCTTCACTGGGCCACCGCGAGCAGCCGCGCTTGCTCATCCGCGGCAAGCGCGTCGAGGATATCCCCGATGTCTCCGTCCATTACGGCATCCAGATTGTGCACGGTCAAGCCGATTCTGTGGTCGGTCACCCTCGACTGCGGGAAGTTGTACGTCCTGATGCGCTCGCTCCTCTCGCCGGTTCCCACCTGCGACCTCCGCGCCTCGGCAAGCTCCTCGTGCTGAGCCTTCTTCGCCATGTCAAGCAATCTCGCGCGAAGCACCCTCATGGCGCGCTCTCTGTTTTTCAGCTGTGACTTCTCATCCTGGCAGCTTACTACCAGTCCCGTGGGCAGGTGGGTCACCCGCACCGCGGAATACGTCGTGTTGACGCTCTGCCCGCCGTGACCGCTGGCGCAGAAGGTGTCCACGCGGAGTTCGTTTGGATCGATCTGCACGTCCACTTCCTCCGCCTCGGGCAGCACCGCCACAGTCGCGGTGGAAGTGTGGATTCTGCCGCCCGATTCGGTTACCGGTATCCTCTGGACGCGATGCACACCGCTCTCATACTTGAGCCTGCTATAGGCCCCCTCGCCCTGGACCGCGAAGATTATCTCCTTGAAGCCGCCGATGTCAGTGGGGCTGCTGCTGACCATCTCCGTTTTCCAGCCCTGGCGTTCGGCGTAGCGCCCGTACATTCTGAACAGGTCGGCCGCGAACAGGGCTGCTTCCTCGCCACCGGTGCCGGCGCGAACCTCGACGATAACATCCTTCTCGTCATTGGGGTCCCGCGGGAGCATCAGGACTCGCAGATCCTGCTCGAGACGGTCCCGCTCCGACTCGAGGCGAGCCACCTCTGAACCCACAAGCTCCCGGAACTCGGGGTCGCCGTCTTCGGCAAGGAGCTGCCTGGACTCGTCGAGCTCCTTCACCACCGACTTGTACTCGCGGTATTTCCCCACCACGGGAGACAGTCGCTTGTGTTCCCTGGCGACCTTCTGGTACTCCTGCGGAACCGAGAAGACCGCCGGATCCATCATGGCGGAAGCCAGTTTATCGTAGGTTTGCTCCAACAACTCGAGCCTCTCGATCATCTCAACCACCCCGTTTCAACGCGCCGCCTCGAGCGCCTTGAGGGCAACCTCTATCATCGAATCGTCCGGCGAGCGCGTGGTGAATCGCTGGAGATACATCCCGGGCGACGCCAGCAACCTCACAAGCGGTGACCGGGACCTATTACTCAGCCTGATGAATTCGTACGCCACACCGGCGACAACCGGAAACATCAACAATCGCGTCACGATCCGCTGCACGATCCCGGGCCAACCGAAAAACGAGAACAACAGCACGCTGGTCATCGCGACCACCAGCAGGAAGCTCGTGCCGCACCGGGGGTGGATCGGGCTCATGTCCCGCACCGAGTTGACGTTCAACTCGAGGTGATTCTCCATGGCGTTGATCACCTTGTGCTCAGCGCCGTGGTACGCGAGTACCCGCTGAATGTCGCTGAAACGGCTGATGCTCCAGAGGTACCCGGTCAGGATAATCAGCCTGAGAATCCCTTCGAACAGGTTGAGGGCCACGCCACTCAGCCCGAGCCGGCTCTTCAAGAAGGAAATGGCCAGCGTAGGCGCCACGATGAACAACCCGACGGCGAGCAGAATAGAGAACGAGACTGTGGCGGTCATCTCACCCTTGCCGATTTTCTCTCCTTCATCGAGGCTGAGGTTGGCGGAATACATGAGCGCGTCGACACCGACCACAAGGGAGTCGACAAGGGAAGCCGCTCCCCTGATGATGGGCAGGCCGAGCAGGGGATGCCGCCTGGAGTATTGCACTCTCTCCTGCGAGGTGACGACGATGCCGCCGTCCGGCTTGCGGACGGCTATGCCGATCCTCCGGGGCCCCCTCATCATGACCCCCTCTATTATCGCCTGTCCTCCATATGATACCCGCGCATTCGACGCAGCACTTGACGCCTGGGAAGCGCTCCCGCCCAATTCGCAGCCCTCCACTCAAATCCCCGGATGGAAAGAAAAAAAGCAGAGCCCCTGCTCTGCCATCTTTGCTGCTTGCTACTCGAGTCCGTATCGCTTCTTGAATCTCTCAACCCTTCCGCCGGTATCGAGTATCTTCTGGACCCCGGTGAAGAATGGATGGCACTTCGAGCAGATTTCCACCCTGATGTTCTTCTTTGTGGATCCCACTTCGTACACCGCGCCGCAGGCGCAGGTAATCTTGGTCTTCTCATACTTCGGATGTATCTTGTCCCTCATCCAGAATCACCTCTCCAAGGGCCGATAACGGTATGATTATAGCACAGCGCCCCATATCCTTCAACTTTGCTACAGGCTACGCCAGAGGTTCCGCAAGACTACCCCAAGACCAAGCCTATCCGCTGTTGAAGCGCTGAGGAGAGGGCCTTCACCCCCGGGGCCTGTTTGGAGGTGAAGATATCCCGTTAGGGTCCTCCCCT
>JBLNBR010000023.1:0-51157 GCA_050260105.1 Ignavibacteriales bacterium
TGCGTCGTGAGTCTCATGACAGGGGCGCCAGGCTGTCGCGAGTCGCCTGGCGGCCTTCCTGGGTACAATCGTCCCAGTACCGGTGTCGTAGGTGAAGCCGGTGGGCAGGAATCACCATCCCGGGACGCCGCATCTCGTCTCCGGCGGGTGGACAGGGACCCAGCAGGTGTGTTCCCCATGAGGTATCATACGTTTACGAGCATAATGCATCACGATTCCTTCATCGAGTCCCCCGATCGTTCGAAGCGCCTGGTTTGCCGGCACGTCCAGAGCGATGCGGGCACGCTCTCCGACCGGCAGTTTTGGCTGCACGACCCGGGAGAATCGGGGCCCCGACTACTGTTCTCCGAGCGGAAGGAATTCGCGCCAGAAGCCGAGCTCCTTCTCGGGGGCTATGAGGTAGTGTGGTCGGGTGACTCGAGGGGCTTCTTTGTGATTCAGCAAGGTGAGGACTCCGACAATCGATCGGCGCGGGTGTTCTTCCGTGACCTGGACGGCAGAATGCGCGAATTGAAGAGCGAATCATTCACGTCGCTGGGCAAGATCGTCGCGTCAGTCCCGGGTACGCGGTGGCTCATCACCCAGACTCTTGAACTGACACCGCCGCCCTCTCAGTTCCGAACACGAGTGCGAGTGACGGATGAGGAGGGCGCCGCCCTCGCGACATATGAAGACCCTGAGTGGTATTCGACATACTTCTCCGACGCCGCGCACGAGATGCTGCTCTACCATTCTCCGTTTCCGAACATCGACGGTCCAATGCGCACCCTGTACCTCGTCAAACCTGTCAACGGTGTGCCCGCCGCCATCGGCGTCGGATATTGCGCCCGCTTCCGGCCGAAGCACAACTCCGTCACCTTCGTGGCGCGGTATGATGGAGTCCATTCCTTCCTGGAATATGAGTTCGAGGCATCCAGGATGCGAACGTTGGCCGTATGGCCTGAGTTGGAGGAGATCGAAGACTGCTGCTGGTCCAGAGATGGAAGAACGGTCTATCTTAATGCTACCCTTCACGGCGAGGGAGGCCCAGCCGTGTACGAAGCGACCATCAAGTGAAATCCAGTGCGGTCCTTCGCGAATGCTGCCGACCTATTCCGAAAGGGGGTGTAGTCTCTGAATCGCACGAGGACGCACTCCGTCACCCGAATTGAGATCCTTGTCGTGGCGATTGTTGCCATCTGGTTATTATCGAGGACTCTGTCGTTTCTGACCACCACAGAGCTTAGGGTCACTGGCTGGTCCAGGGCTCAGGTGGGATCGCCGCAGGGGCCGGCCTACGAAGTCAGCTATGTGATTGAGAACGTGGGAAGGCGAGCCTGTCTCCTTGAGTCTGTCCGCCTTGAACCGGGTCCACCGTCAGGGCCAGTGCTGGACTGTGCGCGCCTGGAGAAGGAAAGAACAAGCACTAGCGTGGTGATGGGGTCCACAGGCGCAGAGGTGTTGCTCGGCGGCATAGCCCTCGGCCCGCGGGCAAAGGTGGAGTTGTATGCGGGATTCGTACCGGGAGACGAGGCGGCGGGCGTTACTCCGGAAGACGCCAAGGATGTCCGCTTGGCGGACTGGATGCAGATGCAGCCAGACGCCCCTGTTCACGATCGGCTTGTTGTGACCTACCGCATACTTGGAGTGCGGAGACGGGTCGAATTGGGCATTCATCCGAGGTGAGTTGCCCGGGGCAGCGAATCAAATCTACGGTTCAAGACTACGTCAGCCACGAAAGCAAGAGGGATTATCCGGATCGAAGGGGTCGAGCGCAAGGTCCCTGATTTCATTCGATGGCGACGTGATGACAACGGTGGCGGTCAACCCCGACACGGTCATCGCAGGATCCATACTGTTCTTTCTTGGGCTGGCAAGCGGTTGCAGGGCTTGCCGTACTGTGCTCCGCAAGACGAGGTGGATAGTCGATGAACCAGCGAAGAACAGGGATTCTGGATAGCCTCATGCAAGGCGGCCGAGCGCTTGAGGTCACACGTAGTATCCTCTTGATTGCAGGGACGGCCTTGCTGGCCGCCTCGATATCAATGAGCGGCTGTACGAGATGGGGAGGGCAGAAAGCGGGGGACCGGCTTGGTGAGCAGACGGGCAGCCCGCCCGCCGGTCAGGCGGCCCCGCCTCCCGATACTCCGCCCACCGTGCTGCCCGTGCACCAGGATCCTGCTGGGCCGGACGTGGCGGACTCCGACCCGCAGGTCGACTCACCCCGGCAGAAAACCCTGCAGGAAGTCGCCTCGTTCGAGGTGGACGGTGAGATACGGCGTGCGTATGAGGCTGAGGCGATTTCCCCCGGCGGTGAGTACGTGCTGGCGGCGCTCAGCGGCGACTCGGGGAGGAGCGTGGTAGCCATCTCGCTCGACGGGAGCGGCGGGGTCCGTACGCTTCATTCGGTAGACAGGGCGTACCTGCAAAGGGCCGCGTTCGGATACTACCCCCTGGGATGGCTTTCGGAGACCCGGTACGCGTTCGCCATCAGCGGATGGCAGAACTCCGGCCCGAACAAGGGCAAGCACGGGGTGGCGGTGCTGACAGGCGACCTGGAAAGTGGGCAATCCCGGGAGGTCGCGTTCATCCCCGTGCCACAGGGTGTCTTCCGCTCGGCCGCGTTCGAGAGGGAGACGGGCAAGGCGCACTTCTCCGTGACCTCGGCGATATGGGAGTGCGACGTGGATACTGGCGAGACGCGGCTCGTCAAGGGCGGTCTCCCCGTATATGACGGGTTGTTCCGATGCCGGCGGTCGCCCGACGGCCGGTACTACGTTTACGAGTTGTTCGAGAAGGGCGCCACCGGCATGTTCATCCTGGATACCGAGACGGGCGAGCAGAAGCCCCTGCTTCCAAGGGGTGAGACATGGAGTTTCCTGCCGTCGTGGTCACCCGACGGCAGGTACGTGGCCGCGTACACGGCGGGCCTCAAGCCCGGCGCCACCGCATCGCAGGACCCGGCGAGCACGGGCAATTACAATTTCCTGGCTGGTGAGGACGGGCCGCAGCCGGCCGGCGGGTCCATAACCGTGGTGGACGTGAGCGGCAGGGTGGTCCAGACCATCAGGGTCGAAGGGAGGACTCTCTGGACGTTCAGGTGGAACCCGTCGTCGGATGCGATTGGGTTTGTCGCAGGGAAGGCCGTCGAACTGGAGAGCGGGCTGGGAGACTTCGAGCCGGAGAGCGTGTGGGTGGCCCGCGTGGGCGACGGCGCCGGGCCGATCCAGCCGGTGAAGGTGGTCGACATATCCCCCACCCAGCAAGGCCAGAGGGCCTACGTGGTGCTGCAATGGGTCGACCCTGACGGCCGTGGGATGCTGTATAGCGACTACCGTGACCCTGCGACCGCCGTCTGGCACGCCCGACTGGATTCATCCGGCGCGGCGTCGCGGCCGGCGAAAGTTGACGACGGCTACCTCCGATCTGAGGGCGATGAACCAGTCTTCGGCGAATCGTTCTTGGGGATCATCGAGGGAAATCAGCGAGCTTCGGCCTGGCTGCTGGGTCCCGGGGAGTCGCGAAAGATCGCGGAGACCCAGGGAAACCGTCGCCTCGAGGTTCTCGGCGCTGATGAGGAGACTCTCGTCCTGGCGGATGTCCCGGGGTATGAACCTGGTCAAAAGGAGCAGAAGTCCACCGTCCGTGTGTTCCGCCTAGTGGTTGGCGAAGACGCGGGTTCACCTGCGGCAGGGTTGCCGGGCCGTCAAACGGGCGGCCTGGTGCCGGTCAGGTCCCTGGAGATAGAGGGCCGAATCTGGACGACAAACCACGCGAGGACGCTGTCGCCCGGCGGCAGGTACGTCCTGGCGGTGAATGATACGGTTGCGGGGGCGAGGCTCCTGGCGATACCGGTCAACGGTGGATCGGTCGCAGAGCCCCGCGTGCTTTACTCGGTGGACGGCCATCTCGTAGGCCATCGGCCGGTGGGGTGGGTGAGCGACAGTCGCTACATCTTCACCGCACAGGGGGACCAGTTCGACGGACCGCACGCGGGCAAACGCGGCGTCTCCATCAGGACGGGCGATGTCGGCGGCGGTACGCCCGCCGAGGCGGCGTTCATCGACCTTCCGGAGGGGAGCCTGCTATCGGCGGTGCTGTTACCGGGCAAGAAGAAGGCTTACCTTCGCGTGACGGGCGCCATCTGGGAGTACGACCATGAGAAAGTCAGCCTGCGGCTCGTCAGGGGCGGATTGGCAGAGCCCGATGGCCTGTTCAAGCCGGAAATCTCGCCCGACGGGCGCTACCACGTCTACGACCTTCCGGCCCAGGGGGGCAAGGCGGTCTTCATTCTGGAAAACTCTTCAGGTGTGGAGAGGCGTCTTTTCCCCGAAGACGGCTCCAGGAGGTTCGACCCTCGCTGGTCTCCCAGCGGGGAATACATTGCTGCGTACGAGGTGAACGCCGCCGACGAGAATTCGGGACGCCTTCCGGCCGGCGACCCGGAGTCGGTGGCCGGCTGCGGCTGCTCGGGCGCGAGGCAGCCCGCGGGGGGCGCCATCGCAATTGCGCGCCCGGACGGGCAGGTCGTGCGGAGGATCGCCGTGGACGGGAAGGTCATCTCCCATTTCTCATGGGGCGTGGATTCCGCATACATCGGCTTCGTCGCGGGCGTTGCTCGGAAACCGGCGGGCGCAACCGCGGAGGAAAGGTGGTTCGTGCCGGACAGCGTGTGGGTAGCCGCGGTCGAGGGGACCGACCCGCCCGTGAAAGTCGCGGACGTGGCTACGGGGGATGAAACGGAACGCTGGCACGTGACCGTCGCGCCGGTAGAGCCTGGAGGCAGGGGAGTGCTGTTCAATTGCTACAGCATGGACGGGTCCTCCGCCTTCTATGCGAAAGCCGGCTCCCCAGGGGCCGCGCCCCTACAGATCGACGGGGTGTTCTGCAGCTGGAACGCCAGCCCCGTGTATGGCGAGCGGATAGCCGCGGTCGTCGAGGGGAAGGATTCGGTTACCGTATGGCTATACGGCGGCGGTGATGCGCGGGAGATCGCGCGGTTCGACGGGAAGCGGCCGACCTCGATAACCGGGTACAACGGCGACACGCTGGTCATGACGAGCTCGGCGTCGAGCCGGAGCGGGGAGAAGTCGCTGCTCAGCGTGTTCAGGATGGCGGCCACCGGCCCTGCCTGCAGGACTTGACCGTCGGGCTTTCGAATAGACGGTACAGAAGCGAGACAAGCCAAGCAGAAGCAGACATTGAGATTGTAGCAGTGGCAGAAGGGACATGCTCACAGTATGAGATTATCCCATCAACCCGGTGTCGTGAGAGGGGAAAACATGATCAACCAGGCCGAGATTGAGGAATCTGTGAGGCGAGTAGTGAGGGTTGCTCAACCGGACCGCATCATTCTGTTTGGCTCACTGGCCAGGGGCGAATCGCGGGAGGACAGTGACATCGACCTCCTCGTGATAAAATCGGGGCTGTTCAACAAGCGTCAGTTGGCCGGCAGCATATATCGCGCTCTGGTGGGAATTCGTGTCCCCGTAGATATCGTAATTGTGACTCCGGAAGAAGCCGAGCACTACAGGGGCAAAGTTGGAACGGTTATCCAGCCTGCGTTGGAAGAGGGCAAGAGCATTTATGAGCACGAAGAGAAACCCCACTGACCCTGGGGAATGGCTGCGCCGGGCACGCAGCAATCTGGCCCGGGCCAAGGCTGATCTGGGCTCCGCCGATATGCTGCTCGAAGACTCATGCTTCGATGCCCAACAAGCTGCGGAAAAGGCGTTGAAGGCCCTCCTGGTAAAGTGCCAGGTCAGGTTTGGTAAGACCCACGATATCGTTAACTTGCTGGGCCTACTCCAGGATACGGGCATCCGTGTGCCAGACGATGTGCTTCAGGCGGCCGAGCTGACACCATATGCTGTGGACAGCAGATATCCAGGACTCTACGAGGACGTTACACCTGAAGAATACCGAGAAGCGGTACGGCTGGCCGAGCGGGTAGTCAGATGGGCGGAGCAGATCTTGCAGGAGTACAGGTAGCCAGAATCAACCCTTCGTTCCGCCCAACCAACCGGCGGCGAAAAGCACGCCCACGTCCTCGGGTCCTAGTCGGTGCGGCACGGTCTCGCCTACGGGCAGCACCCCACTCAGCAGATCACGTTTTCGACCCACGGGAGTCGGATGAGTGTGTTGCCCCGCTTTTGGCGCTTGTGGATGCATGTTGTGGTCGCGCTTGCCGTGATAGGGTGCTGCGGGGCAGGATGCGTGGGAGCGGCACCCGTCGCAGAGATTCAGAAGCAAAGTTCGTTGAAGAGGATCGTCAAACCCCGGGGTATCCGGCAATGACCGCCTTACTTCGAGGTCCTCGATTTCGGACTGTCGACGATCTACTTTGCGGAGGGTGACCACGCCATTGTCTGCCTGGAACCCGCGACATTCCTTGACGTCATGGGTATAGGGTCTCTGCTTTCTTCGTTCTGGTTAGGCCGGTCAGGTACAGTTGCCGAAGACTACTGGAGGCCGGGCGAATGGCGAGATGCTGCCGTTGGCGGGTGATTCTTCTCCTGGTCGTGGCGCCGGCGATCGCAGGCTGCCGGCACGGTTCCCTCCGGGCTCGATTCCGGGTGGAGATGTCGGGGGAATGGAGAATCCCCGCAGAACACATGCCGAAGCGTCATCTCTGGTTTCCTCCTTTGCCGAATGGATCAGGTTCGGTTGCCTGGTTGTCGAGTGAGGCTATCGCGTTCAGCAGCGTGTCTGGGATTTCGATCTTGAACCTCAGGGACGGGACGTTCAGCTGTCACCGGCAAAACGCATACGGTCTGTCGGGTAACGGGAAGGGCGCCGTGGCATTCGCCACGTGTGAAGGCGTCGGAATCGCGGACCGGGAAAGCATACGCACAATAGTGACTGCCGCCGAGCTGTGCAGGACGATCGGTTTTGTGCCGGGCTACTCAGAGGTGCCAGGCCCGCCTGAGGAGTACCTCAAGGCCGGGCCCGAGGCCATGGCGAGGTGGTTCGGGAGCTACGTTCCCATTGTGGAGCGCATGGCATGGTCGCCCTCGGGTGACAGTATCGCGCTGCTGGTAAACGCGCGCTCGTTTGTCAGCATGACGGTCATTCGCTCGGCAGCCCTGGTCCTGTCAGTTTCGGAGCCGCGCGTATGCCGGGTAGTATTTCGGCAGGAGGCCTTGCAGGGCAAGATCCGGACGGTGGCGTGGCTCGATAAGAATGACTTGCTCATAATCCACAGCGATTACCAGGAACCCGAAGACGAACTCCCCTGGGCTGATAACCCTCCCGATCCGCTTCCCACTGTGTCATTCGCTGCGGCAGACGTTGCTGACTACGGAAGGGACCTGATTGTGCGGCTTCCCTGGCACGCGAGAACAACCGCATTCGGCCGCGGTCTCGTGGCCGTGTTCCATTGGCCAAAGGGGGCGGGAGTCGACCCTGATGAGGGTGCGATAATACGGCTCCGTGAGGGCCAGGTTGCTGCTCGAACCCCCGAAGGCATGTGCGCGGTTACCGTACCGGATGAGAAAGACCGGTACTTCGCTGTCCGGGTGGTGTCCCGTGCAGCGGAGCCGGGGGAAGTAGATCTCGTCGGAGTGTGTGCGTCAAGCATTCAAAGGGTGACTTCCATCAATGCAGGCGTTCTCAGCACCGAGTCTGCGGGACACTGGTCGTTCGGATTGTGTCCATCGCACGACGGCAGGCAAGTGGCGGAGGTTGCGGGCGAGACCGTCCGTGTTTTCGGTTGGAGAGAGTAGGGACCGTGCGGTGTCTCGGTCGCCGTTGCCCACATGAGTGAACGTGGAGGTGATCGCCGCTTGGGAAGGGATTCACGGAAGCAGAGGTGGCCCCGCTGGGGTGTACCACTCTTGCTCGGCGCGGTCGTCTTCGTGGTTGCAGTGGGCCGCATCAGGGCCTCCATGGACAGGTTGCCATACCCCGTCTGCGTGATGATCTCCGAGTATCCCAACCTGCTGGTGAGGGGGGTTGAGGACGCGGCAATCGTTTACGAGTGGCTCGAGGTGGACGGCTCGACGAGGTTGCTGGCAGTCTTCACACGACGGACGGATTCGCTAATCGGACCCGTGGCCCCGTTAGGATTGGGAGGCGCCGATCTGGCCTACACGTATGGGGCAGTGGTGTGCAGCGCAGTGGAGCCGAAGACGCAAGCGTACATCAGGGGCCAGATGACTCCCCTCATGGTGCATGAAGCGGCGGAGAAGTACGTCACCACAGACCAGTCTCTGCAGAACCTTGAGAGTCTGCGCTATCGTCTTCTCCCCGAAGAGAACTACATGATGAAGAGGGGCAGCGCGAAGGCCGGAGGATCGCCCGCTCCCGTCGTGGTCGGGAAGAAGGATGATGGGACGGAGGTCTTTCGGTGGGACTGGGATGGCCGACGGTATCGACGAAAGGTCGGGGACTCGACGGTGGGAGTGTCTGCGCTGGTGATCCTGCATGCACTCGACGTGGACACCGGCCCTGACGCCTTCCCCGATGGCGCCTTCCGTGCTGATGGAGAGCGAGCGTTCATCTATGCTGGTGGTCGAGGGACCCAGGCCTCGTGGATACGGAGACTCTTCCCGGGGCCCATCGTCCTCCAAATGGGGGACATCGTCGGGGCTCCTCTTCCTCGAGGTCCCGTCTGGTTCCACATACTGGCGAGGGATGCCGGTTATCGAGTAGCCGCGGTCCCGGAATAGCCGTCCAGGCATCACCGTCGACGCGGATCGAGGAGGCACGGTCTCAATGGAGGACAGGGAGAACCTTATCCTCAGAGAGGTCACAGGGGAAGGCAGCACAACCGAAACCGACGGCCATGCGCTGACGAAGTCCGCCAGGCGGCTCCTGCTGGTCTCACTCACCGCGATCGTCTGCCTCGGGATAGTGTTGCCTGCCGCCATTCTCGAAGACCGCTTGCCATACCCCGTGGCCGTCGTTGTTTCCGAGTACCCGAAGAAGCCGATCAAGGGAATCGAGGACGCGGAAGTGGTGTACGAGTGGATCGAATGGGATGGCTCGACGAGCCTCCTTGTTGTTTTCACGAGACGGCCGCGGTCGGATGTCGGACCGCTGGGTCCAATGTGGGTGGGGACCGCCCACCTGGCATACTCCTGCGGCAACGTCGTGTGCGGCACCACGCTGCCCGAAGCTGATGAGTTGAGCCGGTCACAGGAGTATCCCCTGTCGACCATTTCCGGCGTAAATGGCGACTACATCGCTCCCGGTTGGCTGGTGGCCAGGATGAAGGAGCAGCGATACCGCGTTGTTCCCGAAGAGGGCTACCTGGTCCATAGGGGTATTCTCCAGGTCGAAGGGGGCCCCGCCTCCACCGTTGTCGGTCGCAGGAACGATGGGGCCGAGGTGTTCAGGTGGACGTGGGACGGCCGGTGCTATCAGCGCGAGGTCGGGGATGCGCGGGCGCGGGTGTCCTCCCTCGTAGTCCTTCGTAGTGGGGGCGGTTACTACGAGTCCGGTACTTTCCCTGACGGGTTCTTCGTCATGGATGGAGGGCGGGCGGTTGTGTTCGCGAGGGGTCAACGGGTGGAGGCATCCTGGAGCAGACTCTCTCCGACGGCCCCGGTGAGCCTTGAGAAAGACGGCCTGGGACAGATATCCCTTCCGCAGGGACGCTTGTGGTTTCACATAGTCACGAGTGATTCAGCCTGCGAGGTTGTCGCCGGCGAAGACTAGGGAGAACCCGACGTGGAGGGAGCCGGGCGGGTGGCACGCACGCCGGAGTCGTGGATAGTATTCGTCCTGATGTTGGCCCTGGCGCTGACGGGGTGCCGGTCCGGCTCACCGGGAGTCGAATCCCGGGCGGAGCCGGCGTTTGAGGAGATTCGCATGGTCACAGAGTATCACGGCTGGGCGATCGCCTCGGGCGGGGTCTTTCGCACCCTGGACGGCGGCGCCACCTGGTGGTTGGTCACTCCACCCGGGGTCAAGAAGGTAAGCAGTCCCTCAGCCTGTTGGTTCTTTGCGGATGCCACCACGGCCTGGCTGGTCGTCGACAGGGAGCACGCGGCCGGCGCGGCGGAGTCTGACGGAGTCCTGTTCAGCACCGCCGACGGTGGTTGGCACTGGAGCCGGTCGGAGGTCCCCTTTGCGTCGGCGAGGCTGTTCGTGAATAGGGACGACAACCGGACGACTGGATGGGCCTTGAAGCGGCACGGGCCGGCGTCGGGCAGCGAACCGGTCGAGCTTTACAGGATGGAGAGCGACGGCGCCTGGAAGCTGGTCCATCGTGGCCAGTGGCCGGCCGATCCGGCCGACCGGCGGGACAGCCTGCCTTTCGGCGGTCTCAAGAAGGCCATCGGTTTCCTGCCTGACGGGAGGACGGGCTGGGTCACGGTTGAGTATCGGGGACACGATCAGGTGGGCTTCTATATGACCATGGACGGAGGAAAGACCTGGAGAGTGCCGGATCTGCCGATTCCGCCTGACCTGGAGGGCGGCATCATCGAGGTGTTGCCGCCGCGGTTTTTCGATGGCACCGCGGCAGGGCGTGGGATCCTCCCCCTCATCTTTCACTTCATCCGAGAGCGAAATCAGTACGGCGAATTCGCCGCCGTCTTCTTCGTCACCGAAACCGGGGGAGTCTCCTGGAGGGCTGTATCTGGGCTCCGGGCAAAGGGGCACAGGCCTCTCGTATCCGTGGCCGACGCCGCCAACTGGTGGGTGCTGGCGGACTCCCTCGCAGAATCGAAGTTACACGCCACCCACGATGCAGGCGCGACCTGGGCCGAGGTGGGCAGCGTTCGACAGGCTCTCCAGGTGCAGTTCGTGACCCCGGTGGACGGCTGGGCCTTGAGCGAAGACAACGGCCGGTCCATTCTCCTGAGAACGACTGACGGTGGAAACAACTGGTGCCAGGTCCCCGTAGAGAGAAGAATCGGCCGGTTCAAGCGGCCAGACTGATCGCGAGAATGCAGCAGGAGGTGCGAACGTGAGCAGGGCGAGGGTGGTCGCTATCCTTGTGTTCTTCGCCGTCTTTGCCGCCGGCTGTTCCCGGACCTCCAGTCAACCGCCGGGCAAGGACGCCGTTCCGGGTGCCCCCGGCAACATCGAAGGCCGCAGCCAATGGGTGAGGACGGCCGGCAAGTACGGGAGTTCGAACACGTGGTCAAGCCCGTTTCAAGCGAACATATCCGCGAAAGGTCGTGAGGGGATCGATGTCGGCGAAGATGTGGAGGTGACGGTCTCGTTATACAACGTGACCGGCGTTCCCTCCAGCCGGGAAGTGCCGCGGGCTCTTGAGGTCATGGAGTATGCCCCGACTGTAGCCGTATTCCCGGCTGCGGGTTCCATCGACTCGCCGATTTGGCAGGAGACCTTCCCATCACTGAGTGGCGTCCTTGAACCCGGAGACGGATATGAGTTGAATTTCACCTGGAAGCAGGTTGATTTCTCCGGCGGGCAGGTCCCCCCGGGCTACTACTACGTGGAGTTGAAGTCGGGCAGCGTCAGGTACAGGGATGACGGCCGGGAAAAGACTCAAGCGCTGGAATGGTCGATGCACACTTCACACAGTGAAGTGCAGATAAACCATCCCGAGGGGACTACCGTGTCAGGGGGGGGCGACGCTGCACTCGGCGAGGGTACCGGTCCGGAGGTTTCGGGTGTCAGCGATGAGCCTTCACTCGTGAAGCAGATCACAGTGGACGGGTGGATGTGGACCGCGAACCCATGGCAGGCGATCTCGCCGCGCGGGGACTACGCCCTGATGGTGAGAAAGGCCGCCTCCTGCGACGCCGTCAACGCGGTGCCGCTCGGCGCGGGGGACGACGAGATAATCACGCTGCACACCGCTGACGCCGGGTGGATTCGAGAGCATTCTCCGGAGTACGATCCCGAACACTACCCGGTCGGATGGATCGACGACAGCCGCTGCCTATTCGTGATCCACGGCCACCAGAGCACAGGCCCCCACAAGGGGGAGCGGGGCGTCTCCATCCGGGTGGGCGATGTGAACCTCGCGTCGTCAATTGAAATGGCGTTCATTCCCCTTGCCGAAGGGGTCTTCAAATCGGGTCGCCTCGTTCCGGAGAAGGGCAAGGCATATCTCCACGTCACCGCGGCGATCTGGGAGTACGACGTCGAAAAGGGCGGGCTCAGGGCCGTCAGGACCGGGATGCCCACCTACGATGGATTGTTCTGGCCAAGGCTTTCACCCGACGGCCGCTACTACGCCTACGACCTACACGAGCAGCACGGGAACGGCGTTCACGTGCTGGATGCCGATACCGGCAAGGAGAGGCCGCTGTTGCTCAACGGGGAAACGGCCAGCTTCTACCCGTCGTGGTCGCCGGACGGGAGGTACGTGGCGGCGTACACCTCGCGCCTGAAAAAGGGCGCGTCTCCGAGACCGGGTTACCCGGAGGAATCGGCGATCTACAACATGTTGCCGGATGAAGACGGGCCTCAGCCGGTGAGCGACTGCATCACCGTCGCCAGACCCGACGGCACGATCGTGCGGACCGTAGAGGTCAAGGGGAAGATGCTCATCGGCTTCGTGGCGGGGACCGTGGCCCGCGTTCCCGGCAAGTCCCAGGAGGAGCGGGGCGGCATGGAGTTTGGGCCGGACAGCGTCTGGATCGCCCGCGTGGCCGGCGGGGAAGGGACGGGAACCCAGGGCGCGGGCGCTGAAGGCGCGGGGACCGGAGACGACCCCGTATGCCTCGCGGACATCGAGCCTGCCGCCCCGGGCGAGGACCGGCTCTTCACGGTCGCCGCCGTGGAACCCGACGGGAAGGGAGTGCTGTGCCTCGACTGGCCAAACGACACGTGGTCGCTCATCCGCACTAGGATGGGGGACCCGCCCGGCGCATCGCTCAAGGTGGATGGGCGGGTGGCGGGCGGCGGGGTGTGCCCAGTCTTCGGCGACTCGATCGCGGCCCTGGTCGAGAACAGGGAGTCCGTCGCGGTATGGGTATTCGGCCCGCTCGGCGCGAAAGAGATAGCGCGTTTCAAGCCGGAGGGATCGGTGTGGGTGTGCGGGTACAACGACGATACGCTTGTCGTGACGACTGACGGGAAGCAGGGCGAGGGGTCGGTAGTCCGGGTGTACAGGATGCCGAGGTGACCCTCAGCGAACGGCGCGCTGAGAGGAACCGGTCCGGGGCTCTAGGCGACGGAGCAGGTAGACGTGATATGCTTGCGCCCGCTCGTCGTACGAAGCAAACAGCAGGTGGCCTTCCTCGGTCTCTTCGAAGAGGAAATTCCTGCTACCTCCCGATGGGAGATCCCTCCACGCGGAGGCGATGTAGCCGGCGGACTTGAACAGGGGACGGCCGTCACGATAAAGTCGCGCCAGGTTGACAAGGCGGATACCGCTGCCCGCGTTGCCTGAAACGTCGTCGAACGCTCCGTACTCCCACAAGAGGTACCCGAAGGGACGGTACCAGGACCGCCCTTTCCAAGCCTCGGGCAGCGCGGCCCCGGTCGACGCACTGATAGACGTCCGGCTGCGGCGTCCTGCGACCCAGGTCGTCACGTCGACGGTGTCTCCCCGGATTCCGATCACCTGCAGGATATTGCCGGGTGCCCGGGGCACGTCGAACCGCCACACCTCCCGTCCTGTCTCCGGGTCGAGCCCAGTCACGAACGAGTCTTCCGTCCGGATAGGGATTCCCCCGGCGAGAGCCGCGATCCCGCCCCCTGCGGTCCACCTGACCCCACCCGTGGACAGCTCGTGACATGCTATCTGTTCGGGGCTGCTGACAATGACCTCGCGGTCTCCGACGACGAACGGCCCCACGGAAGGGTGATCGCTCCGCCACCGCAAAGCCCTGGTTGCAGCGTCAAACACCTCGAGCCTGCCCGAAGAGCTCCCGCACGGCCACGGTATGAACTGGACCACCGTCGACCTGTCGAAAACGACGCGCTCCGGCGGCCTCGGCGTGCCTCGCCAGTCTCCCACGCCCGAAACCCGCCAGGCGATCCCGCCGCTCTCGGGATCCAGGGCGTAGAGAACACCGCGGTCGGGCGGCTGTTCGTCGATGGCGAGCGAAAACGGGACTGTCATTCCCTCCGGCGCATAGAACACGAGTACTGCGGGCGTTCCGTCTCGCCCCTCCAGGAGGTACGGCCTGGTCTGCAGTCCGTCCGGCTTCTTCAGGACGGTCATGCCGTCCGGCGCCGGGAGTCCGTGGCGTTCGACGGACCCTGTCACCTTGTCGACGGTGAGGTAGAAAGGCTCCGGTCGCGTTTGAACGACGAAGAAGAACCGGGATACCGAGAGGACGCTCATGCCGACACCCCGCTGGTTGAGGCGGTAAAAGTCCAGGTTCCGCGCCTGCCACAGCGGGCGTCCCGTCCCACGGTCGAACGCGTAGATGTCGCCCTGCCCATTGGCCGCGACAACGTAGACCCTGTCTTCGGACTGCTCGACGGTCACCTTTGCGTACGAGCTTTCGCTGGCCGAGAGCCCGAAGTCGAACCCCGTCACCCACACCAGGGCGCCGTCGCTGAGCCGGATCCGTCCGATCCAGTCCGCGGTGGCCAGGATGGCGTCTTCGTCCAGGGAGACGGGGGGAGGCTGAAGCGAAGAAGGGCCGTGAGGCTGGGCGCCGGCGGCGTCCCGGGAGGCGAACCAGAAGCCGGAGGCGGACCAGGGCCTCTGTGCGGGGATCGTGATCTCCCATGCGAGGTCGTACCCCGGCTGGAGTACGGCGGGCGGCTGGAGCCTGTCGACCAGGACCATCGGGCGCATCACGAAGGCCCCGAACCCGAGCTGCGCCATCGCGAGCCCAGACAGTACAGCCATGGCGAACTGCCATCCCGGCTTCCGGGCGAGGATCCTCAGCGACGCCTTCTCGGCCCAGACCGCCTCAGCGGCCGCCAGGGCCGCAAGACCCATGCTCAACGGGTTGACGTACGGTCCCTTGCAGTACACCCCCGCCGGCACCAGGTAGGGGTTGCGTCCCGCCAGCGAGTAGAAAACACACACCACGCATGAGAAATAGACCCAGAACCGGATGGGCCGACGACTCAGGGCGCCCGCCAACCCCAGCGCCATGCCCCAGCCGATCGGGGATAGTATCGCGACAAGAATGGTGTGGTTTGCGGTGAACACCTCTACGTCATGCGCCGGCGCTTCGCCGAACCGGTACAGAGAGACGGCCACGAGGCCTGTGACGAGGCCCAGCAGCGTCAGGACAAGGACGATCGTCCCCACAGGGGTCCTCTTAGCAGGCGCGGGTGATAGCACTTCACAACCTCCCCGGGTAGGCTCATACGAGGGCAGCGCGGCCGGATCCTCCTCCGCCACTTCGTCCGGGCTCCGCCGCGCCGCCCGGCCCGCGCGCGGGGTTGCTCCATCCCTGTTGACTGTTGACGCCCCACCGTGGTCCGGGTTCCCTTGAATCGTGCCTGACGCCGCAATTGCCGGAGAGGGCGGAACCTTAGCCACTGCCGTTCGTCTTCACGCTTGGGGAATCCTTCCATGACGATCGGGCTGAGGGTTACGGTTCCAGCCGGTGGAGATGGGGTGACCCATGGTAAGAAGGTCTGTCGCTGCACTCATAGTCTTGCTGTTGGCCGGCCTCTCGTTCAACGCCTACCTGGATAGGTCCCCTCACAGGCCGATCTCGGCGCGCGATGTCGTCGGCGTCCGCCTGTGGAGATGGGTACCCGGCAGTGGCATGACGGAAACGACAGCCGCCGCCGACGAGGCGGCGAAGATCATCGACTGGTTCAACTCTGCGACTGAGATACGGCCCAACAGGTCGTTCGCAGGGACGACCGCTGAGTGCGGTATCCGTGTCATCCTCACCCATGGAAGAACCGTGTTGATCCTGAAGTCAGGCGCCGATTTCGAGGTGCAGGGGGATTACTTCCTGTTCAAGCGAGTCTCGTACTGGGTCAGGCAGGATGACATACGAAAGCTCCTCGAGCGGCTTGCCGCCGCCGATGATCCGGATTCAAGCGCAGGACCGGCGCATGAGGGAGGTGGCGAATGAACCTTCGACTCCATGCGGCGGCGCGATTCGCCCTGGGAATAGCCCTGGCCTGCGCGGTCGCCGGCGGGGCGGTCTCGGCTTGCGCGCCGCGCCCGCGGCAGATCGACTTCGCACGACTGAACGGCGAGCCTGCCCGAGTGGCCGGGAGGCTGGATCTGCCGCCGGGGTTCGTCGCGTCAGTATGCGGATTCTCGGGTCGAGGGGTATGGATCCAGGCCAGGCGACCCGGGGCCGCAGCCGCGCGGTACTTCCACGTCACGCCCGCAATCTTGGGGGCCGCGCCTTCATCGTGCAAGATCGTCGAGGTAGAGGCGCCCCCCGGAGCAAGACCCGAGACCGCGAGGTCCGGCGGGGACGATTTCCGCGCGGTGGTGGGAATAGTGGACGGCAGATTCGTCGTGTACCGCGCGGCCGGTGGCGACGAGGGGAACAGGGCGTTCGTTTCCTGCATCGAAGAGGACGGCCATGTCGCCTGGGAGGTGGAGATTCCCGCCGGGTTCGCGCCCGGATTGGGCCCGGATTGGAGACACGTGATTGCGTACGGGAATTCGAGGGACGTCCCAATGCTGAGCGTGACACCCGAGGGGCGGTGCGTCGAGATACCACCGTTACGGTGCTCCGATCCGGTCAAGTGGTACCGCTCCAGCGGCTTCGTCTGGGGTAGGATGGTGGCGTTTGACGCCGTGTGGGACGCGCGCCCGGATGGTATGGTTGTGACGACCCGGACGTGCTGGCCGTCGGAGGGCAAGTGGGAAACCGCCGAATACGCCGCCGGCGAGAACGAGATGGGCGATGCTCTGCCGTTTCGCGGGGGAGTCATCCTGTTGACGGTGGAGCGCGATGCGGTCGTGCCGGTATACCGGCCGTTCGCGGGCCCAGCGGGCCCGGAGCGGTCGCAGCAGGCCCCGTCGTTTCGCCCGATTAGGCTGGACGGGCACAACCAGTGTCTTGCCGCGTCGGTGGCTGGCGGGTATGCGCTGTGGCAGGTGTATCCTTCGCCTCTGGTGAACGTGCCGGAGCACGTCGTCCTGATCAGGGTCGACGGCCCGGATGGAAACACCGCTATTTCCGAGGAAATCGCCGCGCGCGGGCTTGCGGGGCTTTCGCCCCGGGGAAGCCATGTTTGCTGGGAAGACCACCGCCAGGACTTCAAGTTCCTGCGGGTGAGCGATGGCAAGTTATGGACTTACTCTCCCGATTCGAGAGACCCGTGGGCGGTCGGGACCGCCCGGTACTGGTGGTCGCCGGACGAGTCCCTGATCGTCCTGACGGAGTCCGGGCAAGGGGGAGGGGGATCCGTGGTCGTTCTGTCAACTGACTGAGAAGCACGCCGGGTGCGCCGGTTCGACGATACGCGAGTGCAACGGAGGGAGCAATGATGCGCCGGGTTGTGGTCAGGGTCCTGGTTAATCTGACTGCTGCGAGACCGGTCACGCGCGGGAAGCCGCGGCGGATTCCGCCCGGGCCTTTGGTGTGCTGCCTGGTCGTGACCCTGTTGTTCCCGCTCTTACCGGGCTGCGGAAGCGCCGGCGACCGTGTCGAGGGCCAGGTGGCGGAGTCTCCAGCCTCGCCCGCCTCACCGGTCCCAACGGCCCCGCCGGCCGGGGGAGGCGGGGATGCTTCCCAGGACGAGAGCCCCGTCGACTGGGACAGTTGGGGCGACAGCCTCCCGCGGAGGATCGCGCACGGAAAGGTCACTTTCGGCCCGTTCCTGAGTCCCGGGCGTAGCGTGGACTAATTCTGGTGCCCGGATGGGGAACGGCTGCTCCTGACCGTCCCTCACCGCGATAGCGTTGAGTTGTGGGTGGCGGGCGCGCGGACCGGCGCCTCGTCGCTCCTGTACCGGGAGGAGGACCTCGATGCCATATTCCCCATTGGGTGGGCGGGGCCTGCGCGGGTCGTGTGCCTGGATCTATCGCGCCACCGAACCGGCGAACTGATGACCCCGATGACCCTGAAGGTTGTTGATTTCTCCGGTGATCGCGCGGAGTCCCGGATTCTGGCTACGCTGAACGGCCGTCTGTGTGGCGCCTGCGTCACGCCGGGCGGAGGCTTTGCCTGCATCTACTACATGGATTCGCCCCGGACCGCCAGGCTCATGCGGGTCGATGTGCTGACCGGCCGGAGGGTCGATCTCGTGAAAGACCGGCTCGCGGCGAACGATTTTGTGCTGCCCGTCTGGTTCTCACCCGACGGCCGTAGCGCGGCCATGCTTGAATTCGCCAGGTTCGGAGGCCCCTGCCGGCTCACTTTCCTCGACTTCGTCCAGGGGCGCACGCGAAGCGTAGGGCCGAATCTACAGGTGATAGACTGGGTCAGCTGGAATCCAGGTGGTACTCACGTGGCCCATAAGGTAGCCGACGGGACTCACAAGACTGTCGAGGGACTGGAAGCCACGGTCGTGGTGAGCCCGAAGGTGAGGATCCTCGATCGCACGGGCAACGTCGTCCGGTTTGTGGACCTGCCCACGGGCGAGTTGATCGAGTCCCTCGCCTGGAAAGACGATGAGACCCTGATCCTGTGGGAAGTGGCCAAGACGCGGAATCTTCCCGAAGTCAATCAGGGGCCTGCGTGGGTGGTCTCTCTCGCCGGAGCGCCGAGACCCGCCGGTCCGGGCGAGGCCCAACCGTTCTATCCCGAGGGCGGTCTGTCGATGTCGCACGGACGGAGTCCGAGGTACAGGGTGGAAGAGCACTGGTGGCGCGGGAGCGCCGGCGAGTATCTGAATGAGATCAATGTGATGCCCGTCCGGCGGGATCAGAACCTGATGGACTGATTGGTGGACTGAGGAGGACGCAAGGGTAGATGAGGGAGACGCTTTCACAGACGGATCACCGCGATCCTTGTTCTGCTGGGAACGCTTCTCGCCGCAAGCCTGGCTATGCGGTTCAGGTAGTACGACAACGTCGACTGGGTGAGGACTCCCGTTCTGGGAGTGTATCTGAGAGAACTCAGAGGGTTTTGCAGGTCGGCCGACCCCGCGAGAAGGCTTCCTCCAGACTGGGTTCATTGAGCGGCTATGCAGGAGGGAACTTCACCCTGGATCTGCTGGTGTCTCACGGGTTCAGCGGCCACGTCATTGAGGGCACCTTTGCTCTAATGAGCCTGCGTCCGCCGGGTGGATACCTACATCGAACCGTGCTTGTGAAGGCAAAATGAGAGTCTGTACCATCGAATAGGGATCTACACTGGCAGAATAGAGACTCATACTAGAAGCCGTTTCTTGGTGATCCTGTAGTAAGATAGAAACCTAGCACTGAGCCCCCTGAGTGAAGGGGGGCTGCCCGGTGCGACCCATGATTCGGACGGACGGACTGCCAAAGACCCAGTGGAAGACGCCAGCCTGGATATTGACCATCTCACCAAGATTGCCAATTCGACGGCATTGGTGCTCAACCAATCGAAGGTGGACCCTCACAGGCAGGGACCAGTAGACCGCAGACAGAGACTGGTTAGCGGCAGGTCAGGCAGTGCTGTCTAGGCCAGAACTGGGATCTGCAGTGAAGGGAAAAGGGTCAGGTCCAAAGAATGCACCGTCCGCGGTCGTGATAATGGAACAAGGGTTTTGATGCCCGGGATTCCATGTTCCACGAATGGCCCGTATAGAATCTCGGCCTGGTAGGGCAGCCAAGCGGGGGGTTATTATGAACCGGTTCATAAAGATGGCGCTCTGTCTAATAGTCCTATCACTGGCTCCACGCTCTGGAGCATTGGCATCCTCTCCGAATCCTGCTTGGCAGTGGGTCGGTCCCGCAGACAAGTCCGGGGTAAACTCCAGGCAGGTCTGGCACGGCGGCGTGGCTTACGGCAATGGCAAGTTTATCATCGCAAACGGATACGAGGGTGGGAAATACACCTCGTCAGACGGGCTGGAATGGATCAGGTCCGATCACGAGGGGCCACTACTACTTGTCTATTACGCCAACGGACAGTGGTTAGGTGTTGCGTCCACAGGGAATGGGAAGTGCATTCAAACGTCGTTGGACGGGATTACGTGGAAGTATGCTGTTGACATACCTATGGTGAGTACCTCAGTGTTTGACATCGCCTATGGAAACGGCCAATATGTCTTGCTCCTCAGTGGTGGTCGGACAGTCGTAACCGATGGCGTCAAGCCCCTGACTGTAGGTGACATGGGTTACGTGAACACGATAGTTCGCGTGGCATATGGAAACGGGCGATTTATCGGCGCAGGAAGCAACAAGATCTGGTCATCGACAGACGGGTTATCGTGGGCCCAAGTGGCCACTGCCCCGGAGGGAACCGATTTCTGTGGGGTGTCTTATGGCAACGGGCGATTTATGGTTGTGGACGGTTCTGAGGCAGGCCTCGTCTACGTCTCGAAGGACGGCGAAATCTGGGAACAATCGACCTCTGGCAAGTCTGGCTTAGCAGGCGTCATATACGGTGGTGATCGATTCCTCCTCTGGAATCAGGACGTAATCCTCAGTTCTGAAGATGGGGTGACTTTCGTCTCGGAGGCCAACCCGGCAGGACTGGCCCGTTTCTGTTACGGGGGCGGACGGTTCATAGCAGTGGATTCCGGCAGAACCCTGATGACAGCCGTGCTTAACCCGGGGGTTCCAGATAAGCCATCGAACAGTACAGGTGTAGCGCAGACGCCGGCAATTGGAACGCCCGTGGGGAACGTGCTGGAGACCGATATTGTCGCCCGTGTCAACGGAGACCCCATTCTGTCGTTTAACATAGACAATGAGACGGCGATCGTCGCTGAAGACTTACAGAACTATGGGTTTGATGTCACGTGGAACCCTGAGCGGCGGACTCTTGTGGTGAGTCCTAGTCCAGGGAAACCGGTGACACCGCCTCCCCTTCCGCTAAAGACGAACGTGCGAGTCGGTCGAAAGATCGGGACCGTACTGTATACCGACATCAAAACGTTTGTCGGAAGCTCAACTGTCAGATCGTTCAATTTGGGCGGTAAGACCGCAATCGTTATAGATGATTTGGGAATGTTTGGTACGGTTACTTGGGACCCCAAGCAGAGGGTCATAAGTGTCACCATGCAGTGATCGGTGAGCCAGAAGCTCCGGCGAAAGCCAGTTGGAGTGAGACGCCCTCAGGCAGGGCGGGGTCCGGGGAAATTCTTCGTGTCAGCGACAGTCTGCATTCCACGATAGTTGTTGTCAACATTTAGGACGATGAACCACCACCTTCAACGGGCTGTATTTCGGCCCTGATGGGGAGACTTGGGAGAAAACGGCTTCGTCGGCTACACACAGTCCAACACTCAGGTACAAGTCCAATACTCCGGTACTTGAGCAGACAGATTCACTCGGATCGGCCTGAAGAGTGCTGTGATGCCTTCTGGTGACTCTGTTACACCCGGAATATCACCTTCAGACAATCCTGCCTCCGCGAATACTCAAGGTGGTCGATTATCGTCTGCAAAGCCCGCCGTCGCTCGGCGGGGGAGAGGACCTGATCATCGGCTCGAGCGAGGACATCGCGGATTCGTTGCCGGAGTTCAACAAGGCGGTTGGGCGAGCATTCCTGTGATTGCTGTTCGAGTGAAGACACCTGCTCTTCAATTGCGCGCTGCTCCGCCTCGACCCGTTCCCTCGCGTCCTTGAGTTCCTGCAGGGATATGGCGCCGTTTTCGAAAGCCTCGAGTTGTTTGGCGAACTTGGTTTTCACCTGTTCCAGCCGGCGAGTGAGGAACCGGCGTTGCTCGGCCAACTGATCATTCTTGTGGGGAATGATGAGTATGTCCGATGAATCCACGCGATTTTCGAGGAGGCCTCTCAGGTGGTCGAAGAGGGCGTCCTCGATCTTGCTCATGAACGCGTGGTTGAAGTAACACGACTGCGAATGATGATAGCGAGAGCACGATAGCTGAGGATTCCGGAGCTGCTTGCCGTCCTTTCGCCTCCACACGCCGGAGGTGTATGTCATGGCGCCGCCGCATTCAAGGCACCGGACCATGCCCTTCAGGAGGTAGTCGGAGACCCGAGGAGTGTGCGAGCCCCCTCTGCGGGATTCAAGGATATCATTTGCCTTTTCGAATACCGCCGAATCCACGATGGCTGGATGTGAGCCCTCCACGACGATCCATTCCTCCGAATCCCTGAACCTGCCCTGCCGGTTTGAGTCGCGGCGGTTCCACACCATCTTCCCGACGTACGCGTGGTTCCGGATGATGTTCCTGATGCCCACTGATGACCACTTGAACTTCGTGGCCGCGCTCCCGAACCTGGCCGCGCCCTCCGGCGACGCCAGGAAACGGGCGATGGCGAGCAGGCCCTGGTCTCCCTTTATGTACGTATCGAAGATGAATCGCACCAGTTGGGCCTCTTGAGGGACGACGGCGATGCCGCCGTCATCAGTCAGCCGGTACCCGACGGGCATCTTGCCAAGCCCCTTGCCGCCACGCGACGCCTTTTCCTTCATTCCCTTCTTCACTTCCTGCGACAGGTTGAGCGAGTAGAACTCCGCCATTACTTCCATGATGCCTTCCAGGAGCTTTCCCGTGGGTGAGTTGTCGAAACGCTCGGTTATGGACACCACTTCTATGCCGCATTCCCGCCGAAGGAGAGACTTGTATACTACCGCGTCCTCGCGGTTTCGGGCAAAACGGTCGGTCTTGTGGATGAGGATGACGTCGAATGGTCGCGGCTTCTTCTTGGCGAGCGCGATCATCCGTTGAAACTGAGGCCGGTCGGCGGTGCGGGCTGAAGCGCCCTCGTCGATGAACGTCTCGACTACTTCCATGGAATTCTTCGCTGCATGCTCATATAGGGCCTTGGTCTGGGCGGGAATGGACATGCCTTCCGTGGCTTGTTCTTCTGTTGAGACACGACAGTATATTGCAGCGCGCAGCAACCCGGATCAATCCTCCATGAAGATTATACCTCAGGAGGCGAAGTTTGTGGTGAGTCCAGGCCTGCTTTGTTGGAGACCACCGTGCATATGCGGTCTAGGGTATTGTTTGAGGCCAGGTATCCATTGTCCTGTGCAACGATGCTGTACTGTTTTCCCCGGGCACTCACGAAGGACACTCCGAGCTCTCCGGGCTTGAGAGGATCCAGGTGAATCGCCGTCGACAATAGGAGGAGAATATCGAGTGCTGCAAAGGAATCTGGGACCATGTCGGGAGGGTTCTTGGTCAGCCGTTCCACAAGATTTGACGGCGTATACGAGACACGAGAGATTTCGGTGGTGACTGCGCTCCAGAGCCGCGACGCCTTCGGGCTTGGTTGGGTAAGACGATATTGATGTGCGTCCTCCGGCCGGACCCAAACCCAATACTCGCCTCTCCAGAAGACAAGCCTGAGTTTGGTCAGCGGGGTAATGTGACCGTGTTGCTGAAGGTCCTGACGGATAAGGGTCTGCAATGTCGACGCGACGTGCGAGTCGCAGCGCAGCACAGTACACGCTGGTGGCTGGGGCTTGGACAGGATCATTTCGAAGTAGTCGTCGGTAATAGGGATGGGCGGATCGTCCAGGAAGTCTCTCAGCAGACGGCGGGCCACAAGATTAAGCGGGTAGATGGGTGGGTCGTGCAGCTGTCTCAATACGCGTTCCCGATTCATCTGTCCCCACATGTAATCAGCGAGGAGTGGATCTGTGGCCCAGGGCGTACCGGTCCTAGAGACGCGACGCAAATGCTCCGGGGTCGGGAACACCCATCCGCTTTCGATGGCGGACAGTGTGGCATGCGGAATGCCCGTGTGCTTCGCAAACCCACGCAACGGGCTGCCAAGACTGAGACGGATCAATCGAACAATGGAACCAACGCGCATGTCTAAACCCTCCGGCTGACTGGTTACAGATCTCTAGACATGGCTATTCTCCCCCGTTCGTTGAAAAGCCTACCAATGAACACCAACTGTGGCGGATTGTTGTAGACAGTCGGGAATTGTGCTACAGTTGGGTTAGGGGTTAACAAGGCGCTAACCACATTCGATGCATATAGTAGAATTGGGAATCTGGACAAGCGGGGAAGTCATAGAGTGCGAAAGGGGGGAACGGGGGAGGAACAATCTCAATGGAAGTAATTCAGGTCTTCAAACGCAAGGATGGGACCATAGTCGAACGAGTCAGCGAGAACGAACTGACCGCACTCGCGATAAGATATGCTGCAGCACTACTCCGAGAGATCGAAGAGAGTATGGGCACTGTGACCATCAGGCTACAAGAGGAGGGCAACAGAAGACTAGCCGTCGGCGAAGCCGACGATGCGTGGTAGACTCTGTGCGGCTGATATCTTTCCCTGTTTTGGTTGGACGACGTGGCTCCAGGGACGCGATCTCTTGAGCAGAATGGACTAGGGTAGGTGGATGGCATGATCATCCGCCGCAGCGACAGAAGAAAGCGAGCACCAAGTTCGTTGCAGGGCAATCGTCAGACAGTATCGTGAAACGCATGCCCACATTGTTGTGGGCGCATTAGCCAGCGGGAGCTGGCCCCAAGACTTGCGACGGCCGATGTCCCCGCGATTCGCGGGAATCGAGATGATGACGTGCTCCGCCGACGTGATTGGTGGAGCTGGAGAGAGCTGCAGTGAGTGCTATCCATTACTCATTGAGGCTCTTTCCTATTCAAAAGGAGGACAAGCAAGTGAAAAGCGAGTGTGCAGCATCAGTGAGACGTCTCGGCAGCAACTGGAGTCGGGAAAGAGAGACCGAGACGACTATGACGGAGGTGGGAAACACTCAGAAACGAGCGACGAAGAAACAGAACCATAACCTGCCAGCGCTGCCACGATACGGCAGTCAGCATTTCCGGGTGACGGGCCAGCCCAAGCAGGGGAAATGGCTCGTGACGAGGCTTAACACACACGTCCAGCCTGGACATCAAGGCGCTTTGGTATCCTATTCGCACGGAGGGGATAGGGGTGAAGAGACCATCGCTATTAAGGGAAATCATAGATTTCATCGAGGCGAAGATGGCCGTTGGCCAATCAAGGCACGAGTGGAAGAATCTGATTCGGAGAGCATCACCGGGAAAGTGGACCGTCAGCACCGGGCGAATACACTCGTATTCCACCAAGGACACCTATCTTAAGGTGCTGCTCCATTTCGGTCGGTGGGCGCGCGACAACCACGGTATACGTCATCTTGACCAACTGACTGCGAATCCCGCTGTGGGTGTCGACTATCTCACGCGGCGCGTGGCTGCGGGCATGAGTCCGTACACGGTTCAGAAGGACAGAGCCGCACTCAACCTGCTGTATTGGCCAAACAGGCACTTCGACCACGTGTTGATACCTATACGAACGCGGAAAGGTATCACTAGAAGCCGTGGACCCGCTAAGAGGGACAGCGATTTCTGCGCCGAGAACTACGCCGACTTGATCGATTTCACAATTGCGACTGGCTTGCGAAGGTGCGAGCTTGAGCGTTGTCTTGTCAAGGACGTGATAGTTGGACGGGACGGCCAGGTCTGGGTGCGTGTCCCCCGCGGGAAGGGCGGACGCAGGCGAGTGGTCAGAGTCCTGAGGCAAGACAGGGAGTTCCTCCTGTCTCTCATCGAAGGTCGGCCCCAGAAGGAACGCCTATTCGATTCAATTCCCAGCCATCTGAATACTCACGCGCTTCGACGAGAAGCGGCTCAGCGACTCTATATGATATTGTCTGAACGGCCCCTCCCACCGGTTGATGGTAGGCTGAGGCCCGAAGACTATGACAAGAATGCGGTCAAGCTGGTTTCGCAAATGCTTGGACACAACCGGAGGGACGTAGTACTGAGGAGCTACATAAGATGACGCGTGAGACTGACGTATCCTCTTATCAGCATACACCCTGGTCATCCGCAACAACGTCGACGACGAAGCTGTCTGACTTTGGTCTCCAGGGCGTCCTCGCGAACGGTTGGACAATTGGCCCGCCTGCAGTGCTCACTCTTGTGGAGAAACGTGCCTCGGTCGATTTGGCTGTGCCGGCATTGTCAAAGGGAACAACAACGGATATAATGCCAGGAATGGTCAGATCGAAGTCAACGTGACTGCAGACGCCAAGGATGAGGAGGTCGAGGACTGAGAAAGCGTTTGGAACCATCCCCAGGTCGAGAATCCCCGGCAAGTCGGACAGGTTTTTTGCCCACGTCGTATCTATCTGCTTTTCGGAGAACGGTGAATCGATCTGCTCGTACTTGATGTCGGCTTCGGCGAAGAACCTGATCTCGGTGAGAAGGTAGCGCAGGAAGAGGGCGCAAAAGGCGGGAGTCCTTCCTGAGGGCCTGGTGGGACTGCCGTGCATGTCCCCAGAGGCGCATGCCGGCTCCGCAGCGGCGAGCCTCAAGGCTGCGACAAGGCATTCCTCCGGTCGGCCGGGAAAAGGCGAATCCTCTGTACAATCAGGCTCCGCATACCCCACACGAGCAACCCTGAAATCCTCTTCGTTTGGTAGCCTCTCGAAGACAGCGCGGAGGACGTGCTTGGCCAGGATATGGGAGGCTGTGAACCAGGGCTCGTCCAGGATGAGTCTCCGGAGAACGAGTTCCTCTCGGTATATCCGGGACGCAAGCTGTGCGGCCTTCCTGAATTCGTTACCCTCGGGGCCTTGCATCTGGAAGTACAGGGTGAGCGTGGATAGGGAAGGAAACCTCCAGCCGGCTTCGATGGCCCCAACCGTGCGCTCGGGGATCCCCACGGTGTGGGCGAATGTCCTCACCGGCGCCCCGGGGTAGTGAGCGAGCCTGAGGCCCTTCAGAAGCGTCCCGATTCTCAATGATTAACTCCTCCAAGGTGGTTCTACTGCACAATAGTGTACGCCCAATAGCCCTCGCGTTCAACTTGTTTGACTCTTGCGATGCGGCATGGTAGAATGGTACAGCACAGTACGGTACGCCCTTGCACAGAAGGGGGAATGCGGCATATCGAAAGACATACCGGCCGAGTGGGCTAAGTACCGGGCGGAGTGGAAGCGCTTGGACTCACGCCGGCGACGTGTGCTGTTCCTGACTCGATTGAGGACGCTGGGCTTCTTGTAGTCGCTGTATGTCTTCCATCAGGTTCAGACTGGTAGCCTTGGTCGGGTCTTTCCGATTGGGTTGCAGGCGATCGCCTCGAAAACCGTCCTGTATACGCTATTCGGAGCGTTGACGAGCGCGGGCCCCGCTCTTATCGCCTGTCTTCGGGCGTCTGTGTGGGTCGAGTCCCACTGGGGGGCGAGGTTGATTGCGGAGATCGGAAAGCAGTACTACACGTATGCCCGGTATGCAGTGGTAGGTATCCCCGTCGCCTGGCTACTGTGGCACGACTTCCTCGACTGGTGGACCGCGCCCTGGCCGGACAGGTGGGGTATGAATCTGGGGAAGGCGATGGAGCAGTTCGAATACGAGTACGCGCAGTACCAGGCGCAACTTCAGTACTCATCGGGAAAGGGCGGAGTGAAGCCTGCCGCTTCACGAAGGTCGAACAGCGCCGGCCAGAGGAGGCGGAACCTCAAGGCGTTTGATTCCCTAATCGGCGTGGACGAAGCAGTAGAGGCAATCAAGGACGCGCTCGAGATCCCCATCCTGAGCCCGAAGATCGTATCGAAGTACAAATTGAAGCCGGCTAAAGGCATCCTCTTGTATGGTCCTCCGGGTACCGGCAAAACCTCGCTAGCTCGAGCGACGGCCGCATACTTCGGCTGCGCATTTGACTGCATAAACGCAAATGACTTCATGATCTCACTGGTCGGGGACTCGGAGCGCGCTCTGAGAGAGAAGTTCGAATGGGCTCGCCAGAACAGACCCAGCGTTCTATTCTTTGACGAGTTCGACGCCATAGGGAGAAGGCGCGATGGCATGCATCTTAACCGCCCTAGCGATCTGACAATCAACGTCTTGCTGGCGGAGATGGATGGGTTTGAGAGTAGCGACGGCGTGTTCGTTATCGCGGCCACCAATACTGTGGAATTGCTCGACCCTGCTCTCGTTCGGCCGGGACGTTTTGACCGTCAGATAAGCATCCCTTTGCCTGATGACGAAGCCCGGAAGAGACTCTTCGAGCTGTACTTGCAGCGCGCTGGTCGTCCGCTGGCTGGCGCCATTGACTTCGTCGGACTGGCGGCCAAGACGAGGGGGTTGTCGCCTGCGGCGATTGCGCAGATCTGCGAAGACGCCGCGAGAAAGGCAGCCAAAAGGGAGTTGGGAGGAGGAGGGGCAGGCATAAGGATGTCCGATGTTGTGGTGAGCCCCACAAAAGCAGGGACGATTGTGACGGCTGACGCGAGTTCCCAGACGCCAGCCGCGGACAAAGTGGGAGGGGGATTCTGATTGGAGAGTCTCAGAATGGAGGACCGGAGCCACACACTGGTGCAAGGGAGCCTTGTACTGTGGATCAGACCGGATCGAGCCGAAGGCGCTGAGCCTGGGACCGCCGATCATCCAAAGGGTGCGGAGTCTGAGGCGCCGCAGGCTTGTGCAGTTGTGATATATACTGACGGCCTTTGCGAGCCCCAAAACCCAGGGGGGATCGCCACTGCTGCTTGGGTGGCGAAGAGACGCGGCGAGGTGTTGGGGACGGGCTGCCGGGTGGTGGCGGTGGGGAAGGGCGCCACGGGAAACATGGCGGAGTATTGCGCCATCATCGACGCGCTTCAGTGGGCCGCGGATCGTGGTTTGAGGGGACTTCAAATAAGATCGGACAGTCAAATGTGCATAGGCCAGATCAGTGGTTTCTGGCAAGTAAAATCTCCATCCTTGCAGCCACTTTGTTCACGGGCCCAGGAGCTGGTGGCCGAGACGGCCGCCTCATTGATGTGGGTACCCCGGGAACAGAACCACGACGCGGACTCGCTGAGCGTCAAGGCCTGGGAAGCGTACACAGGTAGACATCTGGTCCAAAGGTACGACAAGAACCAGAGAGCCAAGAGACGGAGACGCCGCCGGAGGTCACACCTACATCGCTCCATTTCCGCTTGTGCTACCAGCAACGGTCGTGCTGGTGAGCGAGCTTGGGATGCGTGAGGGACGCGGCCCCCTCAAGAACTGCGAAAGGTGCCCCGACCGGGCCCTCTGTGACATAGTTGATAGCGCGGACATCCAGTTCTGGCCCGAAGAACACAAGATTGAAGAAGTGTCCAGACGGTGTGGGAAGCCGGTATCTCAGACAGAGTTCGAAAGGGTCCGCGAGTGTCTGTTCACGCGAACGTGGGTCCCAGGCGAAACCGGCTGCTGCGGCACCGCAGTCACGAAGAGCGACGACAGGGTGTGTGGCAAACCGCCAGGGCCTTCAAGCACTATGCATGCGTGCGACGCACAAGGAGGCATGAACCAGATGGTCAAAGTGTTCCCGCCTGTGCTACAGGCGAAGCTCGGAGAGGATGGCGCTCGGGCGCTGATTGAATTGCTGGAGAAGGCCGCCACTGCTCGGGATGCTGAGGACTCCTTGACGCAGGACATCCAACGACGTGTCGATCATGCGCTTACGCTGTTTGAGGGCAGGATGAAGGGATTTGTACTGATGGTCACCCTGTTGAGCACTCTATTCCTCACGCTGTTCACGCTGGTTCTCCAGGTAGGACGGGCCGTCGTTGGAGGAACATGAGTGCCAAGCCTAGCCTCTCGCCCGCGGTGGATCTTGGGGAGACGTTGCCCCCATCGGTGTCGGCTGGAACGCCTGTGGCCGCCAGAAAGGAGAACAAAGCATGTTGGAATTGCTCACTAGACCCTATTCTCCCAAGGAGATAGTACTCATCGGAATCCTCAGCATCGTTGTGCCAACAGTAGTCATCCTAACCATGTCACTGTTCCCCGCAGGGTCCAAGTTCCTCAGTGAAATCCTAGGCGTGAATATCGAGTGAGTTGAATCGAGGGCTCAGATCGGACCATTTGGTGTGGCTGGCAGTAGCCGTGTGGCTTGCTCTGTCGACTCTTTGCAGTGAGGGCATCCCCGATTGGGGAGGCCGATCCAGCAAGCGCAGGTTTATCCAGTGCCTCGATACTGGCGGCACGCCCGTGCCTCCATAGGGAGTGCGGGCGCACCGTTTTGGCGCTTGTACTGAGTTCGTGGTACCGGAAAAGGCCAGCGTCATGGCGCGAAACAACCCCTTGAGTGGCGCTAAACCCGGTTGGAGACCCCGTTTGGCCACCTGTGTGCCACCACTCAGGCCCAGCATACGTGGGGAAACGTGGGGCCGCGGTGGCACCAACATTTGAGGGAAAGAGAGAGTGCCACCGGGGAGGCCAATTCGAGCCGCTATGCAGGAGAAAGATGGTGGCACGTGCTAGTCAAGCGAGTTGGAGTCGCGGAGATGTTCGAAGCATCGCCTAAGATAGTGAACTGTATAGGTACGGCTGTGATCATGGCCGTCGCCCTCGCCTGCGAGTGCGGTCGAAAACACTACTATTGTACACAAACTGACGACCTTTTGGAGTGTTGACTGCGTGGATTGGGCATCGCGCGATCCCCACAGTCGTGTTAGTCTAGGACATGGAAAGACTGGAGTCATTGGATATCGTATCCACATCTTGGAGGTCAGCATGGCGGCTAGAGCCTCTCTGAGTAAGGAAGACATCAGTACCATCATCAATCGAATCCAGCGCCTGTTTCTCGAGGACGAAATCCCCTGGGTCGTGGGATACAGCGGTGGCAAGGATTCAACTGCCACTTTGCAGTTGGTCTGGTATGCTTTGGCCGCTCTGCCCGAGGAACAGCGTGGGCGCAAAGACGTTTATGTGATCAGTACCGACACCGGGGTCGAGCAACCCGTCGTGGCCGCCTGGGTGAAGCAGTCTTTGGACAAGATGCGCAGTAGCGCCCAAGAGAAACGCATGCCCATCATTCCTAGGCGCCTGACTCCGCTTGTTACGAACTCATATTGGGTGAATCTCATTGGCAGAGGCTACCCGGCGCCGAGGCCCACCTTCCGATGGTGCACGAGTAGGCTGAAGATCGAGCCTTCAAACCGATTTATCAAGGAAACCATAAAGTCGTACGGAGAGACTGTCCTCGTGCTTGGGACGCGCAAGAGCGAAAGCACGCGGCGAGCCGCAAACATGGAGATTCATGAGAAGCATCGAATACGCGAGTACCTGAGTCCTAATGCGAGCCTTCCGAACTCCTGGGTCTTTTCTCCCATAGAGGACTGGTCTAACGATGACGTATGGTTCTACCTGCTACAGTACGACAATCCGTGGGGCAACTCGAATAAGGACTTGCTCTCAATGTATAGGGGAGCCTCAGCGGACAATGAGTGTCCACTGGTAGTCGACACGGGTACGCCAAGCTGCGGTAGCAGTCGGTTCGGGTGTTGGGTGTGCACCGTTGTCATGGCTGATAGATCCATGCAAGCCATGATTCAGAATGATGTCGAGAAGCTGTGGATGACGCCACTCCTTGAATTCCGGAACGAAATTGGGTTACTGGATTCCGAGGGCAGGATAGATGACCGTGGCCGCCGGGATTTCCGTCGGATGAACGGCACCATCAAACTACTCAAGGATGGTAGGGCCGTGCCCGGCCCATATACCAAGAAATGGCGGGAGCATTTGTTGCGCCGGCTATTGGAGACAGAGAGAGAAGTTCGTCGAGCTGCTCCCACTGAGTTGCAGGGAATGAGATTGATCCACGTGGAAGAGCTGCAACAGATCAGGCGCATCTGGGTAACGGAGAAGCACGAGTTCGACGACGCGGTCCCCAGGATCTATGAAGAGGTGACTGGTCGCCGGCTACCACCGGGTGAGGATTTGGGATCGGGCCCGTTTGGCGAGGATGAATGGAATACACTAGAGAACCTTTGTTCGGGCAATGAGACGCTCGTTGAGATGGTGACGTCCGTCCTCGATATTGTCCAGCGCCGTCGTGGAGACCATTCGCGCCGCAGCCTGACTATTGACTTGGAGCATGTCATTCGTCGGTGTTTCTTCGAGAACGAGGATGATGCCGTCTCGTTCGAATTGCAGCGTCAGAGCCAGCTCAAGGCCGGGAGGCAGTCAGCGATAGAGGGCCTCGAGTACGACGACGGAGGGATAGACACCGAATGATCCTGCGGGCGATTACGCTCTGCAATTATGGAATATATCGCGGCGAGCAGGCGATAGTCCCTGCAACTGGGTGCGGGGACAGCGGACGAGTAATGACCCTGATTGGGGGATTGAATGGGCGGGGTAAGACTAGCCTACTTGACGCTGTTATGCTCGCCCTATACGGGCGAAGGTCACCTTCTGTCGTCGAAAGCGGCCGGACATACCCAGCCTATCTCAAGGGTTTAATCAACAAGAACGCTTCTAAGCATGAGGAGAGCTGGTGCGAGGTGCATCTTGACTTGCCAGCTGATGGATATACCTTTTCCCTCCGAGTCCGCAGATCGTGGCGGTTGAACACGAAACGAGTATCGGAGAACCTTTCTGTTTACCGAAATGGTCTGCGTGATTCGATCTTGGAACAGTCCTGGGATTCATACGTTGAAGAACTCATCCCGTTGGGTATCGGCAGTCTGTTTTTCTTCGATGGGGAGAAGATTGGCAAGATAGCTGAGTCGGACGAAACCCCAGAGCACCTTCAGAGGGCCATTCAGTGTGTCTTAGGGATAGATCTAGTCGACGAAGCGATTGCACGGCTGGACAGCATCATCCGAAGGCATTCAAACAGAATGAGCGACTCCCAAGCTCGACGGCAACTCAGCGAAATCCAGGAACAGTGGAAGGCCAAGAGGCTTGAGGCGGATAGCATACAGCAGGAGATCGAATCCGCCAATGAGGAGATAAGACGCCTACAGCTCGAGAGCGACCTCAAAGAACAAGAGTATCTTGGCCAGGGTGGCGCCTTTCTGAAGAATAGGGCAGAAGCCGAGAACGAGTATGCGAGCTTGGAGCGATCCCTTGAACAGGCGAAGCTCGACCTTGTCAATCTGGCCTCAGGTCCGTTGCCTCTCTTACTCGTGATGCCGTTAGTGGAGAGGGTTAACGAGGGAGTTCAGAAGGAGCTGATTCGCAGACAGGCTGACGCAGCGCTACCTCTGATTGCCAAACGAAACGCGGAAGTGCTAGAACTACTGGAGAAGGACTTGGCGGGCAACGACTTACTGGCTAGAATACGACGTCTCTTGTCAGAGCAAGAGGCTGCACTCAAGAGAGATTCGAACCTTGAACAGGTGTTTCCTATAACGCCTGTAGGAATCGCCCAAGTCGAGAACCTGGTAAATGGACTTGCGACTACCCTCAGGTCTGAAGCTACATCAGGTCTCGAGGTATTCCGGGTACTTGAGGCTCGAATGAGCCGGGTGCATGACCATCTTCTATCGGACATAGACGAAGAAAAGGTATCAGCGGCACTTCAAGACCTTGCGCGCTTGGCAAAAGAGATAGCTACCCTTCAACAAAGGAAGGATTACCTTGAGGCCCGGATCGTGTCTCTCGAACACGAGATGGCTCAGATCGAGAATACTATGGATAAGCTTTGTGAACAGATTGTAGCTGTTGGTGAAGCGGAACGTGTTATCCAATACGCCGCAAAATGCAAGAGCGTCCTCTCAGGATTCAGGGAGACACTGGTAGAGAGAAAGGTTGCCAGTCTCACGGGCAGAATCAGCGAGGCCTTCAGTAGCCTCACAAACAAGACGTCCCTGGTAAGCACCTTCCGTATCGACCCATCCACACTCCGAATCACCCTACTAGACTCGGACAACAGGGTGATTTCCAAGTCGCAGTTGTCTAGCGGAGAGAAGCAGATGCTCGCTGTTGCCATCTTATGGGGACTGGCGCAGGCTTCCGGGCGCAAACTGCCAGTCATCATCGACACTCCCATGGGGCGATTGGATTCGTCACACCGAATGAACTTCGTAACCCGCTACTTGCCCAATGCGAGCCATCAGGTAATTGTGCTTTCGACGGATACGGAGATCACTGGCCCCTATCTGGAAATGCTGCAACCTTGCATTGGGCGTCAGTACCTCCTATCATATGACGACGCGAGTGAAGAGACTCGCATCACCGAAGGCTACTTCTCTACAGGGGGCATCGCTGGGTGATCACCAAGCAGATTCGATTATCGCAGCAGGCCAAGGACCATTTGGCCAGGCTGAAAGGCAAGACGGGCATTCAATACTGGAATGTGTTGTCTAGATGGGCGCTGTGCCTGTCCTTGGCTGAACCGTCACGCCCTGTCGACCAGGGCATTAGACCCGACAGCAACGTGGAGATGAGTTGGCACGTGTTCGGCGGAGAATACCATGAGGTATACGCTGCGCTCGTCATAGAGCGATGCAGAATAGACGGAGTAGATCTTGATCCAGGTAGTGTTGCCCGTGAGTTCAGCCTACACTTGCACCGTGGCGTCTCCTACTTGGCCGCGGCCGGGTTTGTGAGATCGATTTCCGACCTGATTGGCCTAGTCACCAAAGACACGAGGTCTCCCGACGCTGATGATTCAGTCGAGATGGAGAGTGAGAGACTTGCCACTATATCTTGACTATAATGCAACTACACCCGTTCACCCTGAAGTGCTCGACGCGATGGTTGATACGTACAGGGACAACTTTGGGAATGCTGCGAGTAGAACCCATGTATATGGGCACAGGGCCAGCCAGGCTGTAGATAAGGCGCGCTTACAAGTTGCTGCGCTGCTCGGCGTAGATAAAGATGAGATCATCTTCACCAGTGGCGCCACAGAGAGTGATAACCTCGCAATTCTTGGATTGGCCCGGTGGGGGGCCGAGAATAACCGGCGACACATTGTGTCTACGTCCATTGAGCATAAGGCTGTATTGGAGCCATTGGAGCATCTGTCGAAGAGCGGCTTTGAGGTGGAACTGGTGTCGCCTGACCATACTGGTAGGGTTGGGGTCGAGAACATCTTGGAGCGAGTACGGACAGATACTCTCTTGGTCAGCGTAATGCATGCGAACAACGAGACCGGGGTCATCCAACCAGTGCTGGAAATTGGAGAGGCCTTGGCTTCTACCGGGACATACTTTCATATCGATGCAGCCCAGACTTTCGGCAAACTCGTCTCCGAACTCCGCGGAATCAGATATGACCTGCTCAGCATCAGCGCTCACAAAGTGTACGGTCCTCAGGGGATAGGAGCCTTGATACTTCGTAGACGGCGTTATAGGAGACCACCAGTTCAGCCTATTACGTTTGGGGGTGGGCAGGAAGGTGGACTCCGTTCCGGTACTCTCCCAGTTGCTCTCATCGTGGGTATGGGCAAGGCGGCTGAGGTGGCGGAGCGTGACCACCGCGAGTGGTATAGGGAATGTCTTATGAATAAGAAGAGTATCCTTCGGCAGGTGGAGGGGCTGCACTATACGGTGAACGGTAGCCTCGAATTCGGCGTCCCCCATTGCCTCAATATCAGCTTTCCTGGAGTCGACTCGGAAGCGTTGATGTTGTGCGTGCGAGATGAGCTGGCAATATCAAACGGCTCAGCATGCACGTCACATGATTATAGGCCGAGTCATGTGCTTCTGTCCATGGGGCTTGCCCCCGAGATTGTCCGGGGAGCTATCAGGCTGTCGTGGGGTTACGGGTCGGGGCAAATTGATCTTTCTCCGTTGATACAGGCAGTGAAAAGGCTCATCTGAGATCACGGCTTCTGATCACTCTGTAGGCGGTCATACTCTGCTCGTCCCTTCGCGGTAATTCCCCAGATACCGTGAGGCAAATCGTTCCTTAGTAGGCCTTCCATGATCATTGTCTTTCGCAGAAACCGCGCACTCAGACGCCAGTTAGCATCGTTCGGGTCGGAAGCGCTTGGCAGTCGATCATAGTCTGTCAGCAGGTGCCTGATCTTGTCGTGTACTCGATCCAGTACGTGCTTGGCCGGTGCAGACCCGCCAAGTTCAATTAGAGACTCAAGTATAGGGAGCCGCATTATCCGTCTGGGGATGCCAGTGTTCCTGTCATACCTCAGGGGTTGGTTAGGCACTCTTGGGGACGTCTGGGCTGGGGCCGCGGCAAGTCCGCTATCTTGCCCATTGGCTCCTCGAATCCGTCCGTGGGGGCCAGCTCTCGCTGCGGGCGCTCCGAATCTGACGTCACTGAAGTGCCGTTTCGAAGGGCCCCGAGAATCTCATCAGCGACTGGTGAGGGGGCTCTTCCATGACCTCTGGCTCCTTAGTCTCGTACTTAGTAGAGGTCAGTCTCCTGCCTCGTTACGTCGAACTGGGTTGATTATCCATGATTGAAGGAATTAGGAGGTCATAATGAGAACTCAGAATGCAGCGGCCACAAGGAGTCTAGGCGTTATGTTGCGGGATCTACATGTCAGACAGTCATACAGGAGTGACGAGCACAATCTTCTCGAGGAGTTCTATGTTCCATGCCTCGAGCGAAGCACGCTCTACCAGCGAGCGGTAGGGTTCTTCTCGAGTTCGGCTCTCTCCATAGCTGCTAAGGGGTTACACGCGTTTCTCCAAGGCGGAGGATGCATGCAACTGGTAGCGTCCCCCTACTTGTCGCCTGAAGACATCGAGGAGATTCGTAAGGGCTACAAGGCCAGAGAACTAGTGGCGGAGCGAGCGATCCTGCGAAGTCTTGATGAAGACATAGATCTGGTTCAACAGGGTCGCCTCGGAATACTGGCCTGGCTGATAGAATTGAGCCGACTTGATGTCAAAGTGGCAGTGCCTGATGATATCGAGGCATATGGGATCTATCACGAGAAGATCGGGGTCTTCTCCGATGGGACGGACTTTGTTGCCTTCACAGGTTCACCAAATGAGTCTGTGTCGGGCCTAGTCTCGAATTTTGAGAGTATCGATGTCTTCTGCTCGTGGAAAGTGGAGGACCGAGACCGGGCCATAGATAAGAGGGAGAGTTTTCTGAGGTTATGGTCTGATAGAACCAAGCGACTGAGGGTCTTCGCCTTTCCGGAAGCTGCAAAGCGTTCATTGCTTCGGTTTCGCACTGAGAGAATCCCTGACACCGACCCAGAGACGAGAGTAAGGGAAGTCCCGGAAGCCTATACTGTCGGTCCGAGAGTGCCGGCCAAGATTCTACTACGCCCCTATCAGCAGGACGCAGTCAACAACTGGCTGAGAAACCGAGGCAAGGGCATCTTGAAGATGGCCACCGGTAGCGGAAAGACAATTACTGCGCTTGCCATAGCAGCAAGACTGTGTGACATCGTAGGATTGCAGGGGCTCCTAGTTGTGTGCCCATATCGACACCTTGTGACGCAATGGAGCCTAGTGTGTGAGGAGTTTGGCCTCAAGCCCGTGTGTTGCCACGAGAGCCAGCAGAACTGGTCCGGACAGCTACGGGCAGAGCTTTATGCAGTCAGCAGTGGACAGCAACCTTTTGTAACTGCGATAACTACGAACGCAACATTCGCCTCTCCTGCTTTTCAGGGGGCTCTGGCATATTTCCCCGTGAGGACCTTGTTGGTGGCAGATGAGGTACACAACCTTGGGAGCGCGCGCTCACTGGAGCTACTTCCGGAACGCATTACTCTGCGTCTGGCCCTTTCTGCGACCCCCGAACGCTGGTTCGACGATACGGGTACTGAAGGACTGTTTGAGTACTTTGGAGGCGTTATTCAGCCAGAGTTTGGCCTCAAGGATGCGCTAAAGACCGGCGCACTGGTGCCCTATATCTACCGCCCGGTTCTTGTGACGCTGACCGATGATGAGTCTGAGGAGTATGAGGACCTGACGCGAAAGATTGCGGCTGCGATGAGCCACACGTCTCTTGAAGAGATGCAGGGAAACGATTATCTTACTATGCTTCTCACTCGGCGGGCTCGCCTCATTGGCGTGGCACACAACAAATTGGTGGAATTGCGACGAATTATGGAAACTCGTCTTGACACTACGCACACGCTCTTCTACTGTGGCGATGGCTCTGTCGAAGAGCTGACTTCCCAGGAAATGATGAGGCATGTTGATGTCGTATGCAAGATGTTGGGAGCCGAGCTCGGGTACCGAGTTGACGTGTATGTGGCAGACACTCCACTTCAAGACCGTGAGCACCTGAGACAACGTTTCGAAAGAGGGGAGATCCAAGGACTCGTTGCCATTCGTTGCCTGGACGAAGGTATCGACATTCCATCTATACGGACAGCCTTTATCCTCGCCAGTAGCACTAATCCGCGCCAATTCATCCAACGGCGCGGTCGAGTCTTGCGACCGCATCCAGGTAAGAAGGTCGCGGAGGTCTATGACTTCATTGTGGTCCCACCCGACAACGCCGGAGAATGGTCCGTTGAAAGAAGTCTGCTGCAGCGTGAAATCCGCCGATATGTAGAGTTTGCCGATCTTGCAGTGAATTCTGGAGAGGCCAGAGGCGCTATCGTTGAACTTCAACAGAAATATGGTTTGCTCGGAATTTGACATTGTGGGAGGTTAGACGAATGAGGAAGAACCTCATGAAGGACATTCAGGAGCCAATTCTACAAGCGTCTCCACAGGTCCAGCGCATCATTGCCAGAGTTCTGGAAGCTGAAAGAGACAAGCTCTACCTGGACCGCCCACATCTGGTCTCCGATGTCGTACGCTTCATTGAGGAGGAGGTAAAGTGAGACTCATTTCCCTTCAGTTGATGAACTTCCGCCAGTTCTTCGGACTCACTCCAAAACTGAAGTTCGCGGATGGACAGGACAATGTTACCGTGATTCACGGGGCAAACGGCTCGGGCAAGACTGCCCTTCTGAATGGGTTCACTTGGCTGTTCTATAATCGTTTCACCGATGCCTTTGCAGCACCTGATTTCCTTGTCAACAGAAAAGCCCTAGCGTCCGCCCGAATAGGGCAAGCGGTCGAGTGTTGGGTCGAGTTGACATTTGAACACGGCAATCGAAGATACGTGCTAAGACGCACCAAGCGGGTTACGAAGACCGGTGAGCCTTGTGATTACGAAGACGATTCATGCCGGGTAAGCTTGGACAGAATCGAAAGCGACGGACACCTATCTCAAGTCTCCACAGATGAGATCCCTGACGTGATTGGACGCATCCTTCCCGACAAGTTGATGCCGTACTTCTTTTTTGATGGAGAACGAATTGAGAGTCTCCAGCGGGCTAATCGCAGGGCCGACGTGATCAGTGCGACTACCATGCTAGTCGGTGAAGAAGTCCTGTCGCGCGCAATTGACCATTTGGATGGCGCTCGAAAGAGAATCGAGGCGAACTTGAAGCAGATTGGTGATGCCGAGACTAGCGACCTTCTTGAAAGAAAGGAACAGATCGAATCTGAAATGGAGCAGGTTCGGAGTGAGAAGGCACAGCGTGAGGCAAATATTGAAGGGTTCCGAAGACAAAAAGAGGCAATTGACCAAGACCTTCGGGCGCTCGCCAGCGTGCAGGAATTGCAGAAACGTAGGGATCTATTGACCGAGCAGCAAAGACAACTCGAGCAGTCGGAAATTGCAGGTCGCACGAGACTGCGCGAGCTCATTTCCGGTAGGGGTTACCAAGCGTATCTTCAGCCTGCGATTAGCAAGTTTCGTACGGTAATAGACAGTCTTCGCAAGAAGGGCGAACTCCCCAGTTCCATAAAGCACACTTTTGTGAGAGAACTCCTTGAGGCTGGCCGATGCATCTGTGGCCGCCCCCTTCATAGGGGAGACCAGCCTTACATTGAGGTCGAGGGATGGCTCGAACGTGGTGGCATGTCCGACGTCGAGGAAGTCGCATTGAGGATGGAAGCGGAGATTGACGCAGTTGAACGCGAAGCCCCCAGGTTGTTTGGGCTGCTTGACCAAACGGAAGATGAGAGAAGAAAGATCCGTGAGCAGCTGTCGAGGATTGAGGGGGAACTCGACCAGATTAAGAAAGACCTGAAGGGCAGCCCCGTAGAACAGGCGAGAGACCTTGAAAGGCGTCGAGAAGAAATCGAAGAGGATATACTGGACACACAGCGCCGGATCCTTGAGAACGAGCGGCAATTGAAGGATCTGCAAAACCGGTGTGAACAGATTCAGGGCGAGATCGACAAGCACAAGGCCGCAAACGAAGCCCAACAGATAGTAAAAAGTAGGCTATCTGCTTGCCGGGAGGCTAGGGACGCGCTCATCAGGACTCGAGAGCGGTTACGCTCCAACTTCCGTGAAGACCTTGGAGAACGAATCAACAGCTTGTTCTCGAGGATGTCATTCAAGCCCTATAAGGCTGCGGTTGCTCCAGACTACTCACTGGAACTTGTAGATGCGACAAATGGTACCCCGGTAGGTCCTGGCACGGGTGAGAGTGCCCTCTTGAGTCTCTCCTTCGTAGGAGCCGTCATCAGTCAAGCGCGAGACCTAACCGCCGCCCGGGATCGGTTACCGGGTCCAGACAGCAGCGTGTTTCCCGTTGTTATGGACTCTCCATTTGGTAACCTAGATCCGATTTATCGACGTCAAGTCGCCAAGAACATCCCTGAGATCGCGAATCAGGTCGTAATAATGGTAAGTAAGACCCAGTTTCAGGGTGAAGTGGAGACGACGATAGAGAAGCTTGTAGGCAAAGAATACGTTCTTCGGTACTACTCACCGAAGAGGGATGCTCAAGAGGATCAGATCCAACGTCATGGCGTTCCTTACGATTTGGTCAAGAGGATTCCCGAAGAACACGAATACACGGAAGTCGTTGAGGTGATGTCCCAGTGAGCGAAAGACGAGTAAGAGTTCCCAAGGAGAAGGAGTCTATTATACGGAAGCTTACCGGCGAAGACGGGACTTCGCCCGGTGGCATCTTTGAGACCAGGGCGCATCTGCTTACATTTGCAGCCGTCTATGGCTTCAGCAAAGGACCCAGGCAGCCCTTTTCGGAGTCACTCGAGCCAATCAGACAAGAAGTCTTTACTCGGAACGGCTTTGACACGGTAATCAATCTTATTGCGTTGGCAGACACCGGAGATCCTAGGTGCCTGGCTCTAAACGATGAGGCAGACAGCCAGCGAGTAACCATTTTTGAAGAGTATGCCAACGCCGGCCTGGGTTGTCTAATCTCGGAATTGCAGGGGATTAGTGATCCTTTGGAGCATTTCCCTCTGATGCTAAAGGTGCAGGATAGCAGGCGAAAAGACTCAGACGTTCTTGATGTAGGAACCATACTGATGGAGTCAGTCACCAAGTGAACCGGTAGGAGAAGGTGAGCCTTTGCCATTGAAAGAAGGGAATTCAAGGGAAATCATCAACAAGAACATAGAGGAAATGCTCGAATCATGGAGGAAGACGGGAAAGATTGGCAATATCGTACCCCGAGACGAGTCTCATGCCCGTAAGATTGCGGTAGCAGCCGCGCTTAGAAAAGCGGGGTTAAACCGCCCCAGTTCGTAACAGGCAATTCTGACGATGGGGTTCGTGCCATGGCTATCTGATCTGCAGGAGGTACGTGCATGGCTGACCCAGTGACTGAGTACGCAGAGGTCATTAAGAATGTACAACGGTATTACGCCGACCTCGTTGATCATTCGGAATCGATTGAGCTGCCGCATCACGTAAGCCATTGGTACTACATTCCGGAAATCGATGCCTTTGGGCCCGCCAAGTTTATCGGTTTCAAAGACATGACGGCAGTCAAGTATAATCGGGGACACCGACTTCCAGGAGAGGTCGGGCGAAAGAACGGAGGTCGTGCGATAAGAGCACTCTCCAAGTGGTTTGTTCAGATTAGCGCAGGTAGCCCTGCGTTCAATGATCTGGCGTCCAGACTGGAAAACGCAGTCCGATCATACGGATATCACACGAAGCGACGGTATGTGATTGAGGTCCCGCGCAGCTGGAAGTGGACCGGCTTCACCAAGCGCCTCACTCGACCTCTTGTATTGTCCGAGCAATACTCCCGAGAAGAGATCCACGACATCTTCGACCCCGGTTCCACCTTCAAGCCAAGATGTGGCACTTGGGGAGCGCTTGGTCTGATTAGAGTTCCTGGGCGGCCGCGAGACTTTGTATTCATGGTCACTTTCGGACAGGAACAGGCGGGGCATCGATTCCAGGAAGGGATCACGCACGGCGGTCTCCTCACGTGGCAATCGCAACCACACCAAGGCTTGGACGATAGGACGATTCTGCAGCTGATAAGCCATGATCACTCCAAAGACTCGATTCATCTCTTCCTGAGAACCAAGAAGGCCTTCAAAGGCCAGCCGGCTGATTACACGTACTTGGGGAAGTTGGCCTATGTGTCCCATGATCCTGAGACGTCAAAGCCGGTGTGGTTCAAGTGGCAGATTCTGGACTGGGCGTTGCTTGAGGAAACGAGGATCAAGATGGGCCTGGAATACTTGGACGAGACTCAAGAATGCAAGTTGGCGTCCCAGAATGCTGCGCTCGTGACTGGGCCAGTACAGAGGGCTATTTCGCGAGATGACGAGAGAAACGTGTCCCAACGAGCACGCCTAGGATTTCGAAGTGGTGTGGAGCGGCAGGGGGAGGGATCATGGCCTCCGGACGAAACACCTGGCCCTGCAGATGACCTTGTTGTGTCCTCTGGCGAGAGACGTAACCACCTTCCGTTGGAGGACATTGAGTGCGCTCTGGGTAGTGTGTTGGAGGGACTTTCGGTCTTGCAGAATGAATTGGATTCCGGGACTCTACTCTCCGGTACCCGGAGACAACAGATAGTCAATCACGTCAGGTCGTTTCGTCACAGAGTTGAGCATCTCCACAATGAATGGAAGCAGCAATTGGTGGGTGCACTCCGACCACTTAACCTTGTCGCAGAGTCTTCGGAGATGGACAAGGGAGAGCGAATCCCAGTTCTTGATGTCATCTTTTCATCACTCTCTATTCATGGCACTACGTTGAATACTCGAGAACGTTTCAATAGGACGCCAACCCACGACGTAACCTCCTCTCCTTTAAGTACTAGTTCCGGCTTGAAGAAGGACGAGATCATCATGCGCATTCTTGAGTCCCTTGTGGAACTCGGCGGAAAGGTGCCTGTTGCACGAGTATTGGAGCGGATCGAGAACAAGATTGCGGCAAGCCTTTCGAAATATGACAAGGCGGTCCCAAGTAACCAAAAGGAAGCCAGGTGGCGTTTGCGCATTAGGGGGATGCGCAAGGAAATGGAAACCGCGGGACTTCTGGATAGGCATGCGCCTTGGGGCATTTGGGCGATCACGGACAAGGGCCGGGCAGTGGAAGAGCGGAGTCGGTCCGTCAGCAAAGACCGGTGTGGATGACCGAAGGCAGGGGTTCTAGATGGCATAGCGGCGGCTAGCTCAGCAGCCTAGCTCGGAGAGTCATGACCGTTCATCAACTAGACATGTCTGGGGCCCATAAATCACCTTCATAGTGCAATCATTGTTTCGGGGACTTGCGAATTGCCGGGTCAGTCTTCTTGAATATGCAGGCAAGGTGTGATGAGGTTGTCTTCGGAAGACCTCAAGAGGATATGGCCGTTCTTCATTTATTCGAGATATGATGAGGGTCGTAGGGCTCTATGGGAATTCTATCATCCGGACAGAGCACTGGAGCGAAAACATCTCTCGCTTTTGCGGGAAACACTTCGTCTGACCCAGAGGACTATTAAGGAGACCCCCGTTCCATTCTGCGTGAGGGACATACTTGGCAGGCACCGGATACTCTGGGAAGAGATTCTGTCTCCCCTGCTAGCCCGCCTGAACCTGGAGAGTGTTGACTCCGAGGAAGACCGCAAGGAGCTCCTGGAAGCGATATCCAAGACGATGGAGGGCCTCGGGCCAGAGCCATTGCTTACTCATTACGAGTACGTCGACACTCGCATTGACGTCGGTGGTGACGGCTGGGTTCTAGCCCACGACGCTGAGCCACGCGCCTATTTGTGGAAGTACTCTGATGCCAGATATCGCCTTATCGTTCCTTCTCTCTCGGTGCTAGGGAGTGGATGGTTGTTCAATAGGATATCTGCTTTGATTCCGGGGTCTTCGGTGACCCCGATAATCTCGCTAATGAATGGCTCCAAGCCGGTGCCCTGTCCCCGTAATGCTGAGGACTTGTTCATCAGCGGTCTTGACTGGTCAGTGATGCTGGCCGAAGTTCGGCTCAAAGACCCTCAACACGAAAAGGAACTGATAGACCTCATTCAATGGTGGCTGCAATGGGGGAATCCCATTGTCGGCGGCTCGTTCGACTTCTTCATGGAGGCCCGAGATGAGGAACCCTACATGCCTAGCGAGGAAGCGATGGCGATATTTGGGTCTCTCGCATTGCCTAGCTGCAGAAAGGCCTGGCTCACTGCGGACAGAGAGGGGAAAGCTGAGTTGTGGCCTCTGTACACGGCCCCAGCCTATCCTCGGTTACCTAGCCCTCAAATTGCCCTGGAGGCGCTTCCATATCCATTCTCTATACGGTATGTAGAAGTCACTGATAAACTGAGTCTCGATGCGGGTAGCGCACTACACGACTTTCTCGGAACCGCTGAACGGCTGATTGCTTTCTTGGCCATCTGTTATGCCACAATCTTGCAGGAAACCTGTCGAGTTTCACTCAGCAAGCTGTTGAAGAAATGGGACAAGATGAGCATTGGCTCGTGGATCGAGATTCTCATGCATGATCCGCCACATCAAGCCGAAGGCGTTCAGGATTGGGTTATTACACTCTTTAGGAGGCTTCTCGTCTCTGATCCACTCAGGAAGGTATTCCGCCGAATCAGCCGTCTACGAAACCAGGAGGCCGGACTGCATCCGGTCACGCATTTGCCACCTCCGATGAAGACGGATCTGATCGGTCAGTACCGCCCGGATTGGGAGATGCTCCACTTCTTTACCGCGCTCGGCTTTCGCGAGATGTCTCTTGTTCTACCAGAGGTCTCGAGTAAGGGGGCCCTAAGACTAGTAGAGTTCCGCGGTCCGACAGCGACGCAAGTACGTGATGTTCTGCCGTTTCAGTTGATGCCGAGCATAGAAATTGGCCAGCCGGCTCTGTCTATTCGAGCTCCAGAGGGTATCAGGATCATATCGCTGTTTCCTTTGCTGCTTTGGGACTACTACCCAGAGAGTAGGATCAAGGAGTTGTTCCTCTACAATGGAGTTGACATGAATACGCATGAGGCGCTGTATGTCAGTCTTTCGACTCACCACGAGCTCGATAGTTCGGGAATGTGGCAGGTGGTTTGTGATTGCCTGCGCCTTAGGTAGGAAGTCGAAGCATTCGCACCCACGGGAGCCTTGTCTTTGATGAGACTGTCGACGGGCGCGATTCTCGGATAGGGAGACTCTGTGCGGAGTAGAGTCTCAAGTAGTGGTGTTGGCATGATTAGGATGGGTGAGCGATTGTTGCGGCGGAGGATGTTTCGGAGGAGGAGTCCGGGAGATTCTGCATAAGGTTTCCGCCGATTGATGGGCGGAAATGGGTGACGAGCGCGGGCGGAGGGTGCGCCGGCATTTTACATGGGCCTGGAGCTCGAAGTTGGTGTTTGGTCGGCCCCCTCCCGCGTACCGCCCATATGGGTCCGGTTTGAAGGGCCGGAGAACCCGTACAGGTGTATGCATCGCTGAACCCAGCAAGTCAGAGGGCCCGCCGCGCTCGTGAGAATCCTAGTGCAGGAGGTTTTGTCATGCCGCGCTACTTCGGACTGGATCTGCACAAAGATTACGTGCACGGTTGCGAATGGATTACCGAAGTTGGAAAGGGAAGGCATTTCCGATTCCCCAACACCCCGGAAGCCTGGCAACGATTTGTCTCTGCCGGTGTCGACCGGGCTAGCAGGGTCGCTATTGAGGTGACCGGGAATGCCTTTCAAGTTCATGATCTCCTTTCGCCGATCGCGGGTCAAGTGGTGATGGCCAATCCGGTTGAAATGAAACGCCTGGGTAGCGGCCGCCATACTGATCGCATAGATGCGGAACGCTTGGCGAAAATGCTTGCTCTCGGCACAGTGCCGGCGATCTGGGCGCCGCCGCAGGAGATTCGCGAAATGAGGGCTCTGGTCTGCCATAGAGAAAAACTCGTGAAGCAACGAATACGCAGCCAGAATGAAGGCAAGGGGGTGTTGGGGCGTAACGGCTACTCACTGGCAAGGAACAGTGACATGCGTGCGTCACATCGCCACGACATTCGGATTGGAGAAGCGGACTTGGCAATAGCAGTGAGCATTGTTCGCATGCTCAATCGCATTGACGAGGAGATCAGGGCCATTGAGTCCGAGATCGCTAGGCGCGCACTGTGCAACCCGAAGATCCATCTACTTATGAGCATCACCGGTGTAGGGCTTATCGCTGCAAGCGTCATCTGGGCTCGCCTTGGGGATGCTTCACGTTTTCGTGGCCCAAAGGCAGTAGCCCGGTATGCTGGACTTGATCCATCGGTACTACAATCGGGAGAAGAAGACCGCCGGGGGCATATTAGCAAGAACGGGGTTTCTGATTTGCGCCGTGTGCTGGTACAAGCCTCCTATCAGGTAGGACTTCGCGACTCAGGCACACTGGGGGAGTTCTTCCGCCGAAAGGCAAAGCAGATTGGACGCAAGCGAGCAGTAATCGCGACAGCGCGTAAGCTCCTCATCATCGCTTGGAGAATGCTTCTGACCAGCCAGCATTACCATGGTTTCAAACCCACAAGATACGAGCAGAAACTCAAGGCCATTAGCAAACAATCTGGAGAGAGCCGCAATCTCCATGTCACCCTGGAGGAGGCCCTGCACGATTCGTGCAGCCCATTGGCTCGAAGCATAACCGACCATTCGATTCAGGCGGGGGCCGTCGCATAAAGAGATCAAACCCGGGACCTATTGACATTCATCACAGGGGTGTAGAATCGGAAGGCTGTTGAGAGGCCTACGTCCGCGGCGTCAGCACCCGGAAAGTCGACGAACTCGTACAGGCCCTGGGCATGACAGGGATCAGCAAGAGCGCCGTCTTGAGGCTGTGCGCTGAACTGGACGCCGAGGTGGAGAGATTCAGGAACCGGCGATTAGATGGCGAGTACCCGTACATGTGGCTGGACGCCACGTTCCTCAAGGTGCGGGAGGATGGCAGGGTACAGAGCATGGCGATGGTGATCGCGGTCGGTGTGAACGAATCAGGGGAGCGACAGATACTGGGCTATGACCTGGGGCCTTCTGAGGATGGGGCGTTTTGGCTGGAGTTCCTGCGGAGCCTCGTGGCTCGAGGACTGAAAGGCGTCAAGCTGGTCATCAGTGATTCGCATGAGGGATTGAAGAACGCGATACAGGCCGTGTTCCAGGGCGCGGCATGGCAAAGGTGTAGAGTCCACTTCGTTCGGAATGTGCTTGCCCACGTTCCAAAGAGCGCCCAGCAGATGGTGGCGGCCAGCATAAAGACGATCTTCATACAGCAAGACCAGCAAAGCGCCCGAACCCAACTTGGGCATGTTGCGGCGGGACTCGAAAAGCGATTTCCCAGGGCGGCGGAGATCCTGCTGGAGGCCGAGGAGGATGTTCTGGCCTTCATGGCGTTTCCCAGCGAGCACTGGAGGCAGATCTACTCCACAAACCCACTGGAGCGATTGAATAAAGAGGTCAAGCGCAGGACCGATGTGGTAGGCATCTTCCCCAACTACGGGGCGGTCATGAGACTGGCGGGGGCCGTCCTGATGGAACAGGACGATGAGTGGGCTGTAGGCAAGCGATACTTCAGCCAGCAGTCCATGGCAAAACTCAAGAACCAGGATGCAATGATGCGTCAGCCTGACCTAATTGCGGATGGTAGAATATACCCTGTGGGTCAGCCTATTCAGGTTAAGATAGGATCTAGAGTGGTGCAGTCTGGCTGAGGTGACTCTCATGGAATACACGACGATTGAGCTAAAGGTGCCAAGAAGCGCAGTCTCCGCGCTAGGCATGTCGGATCACGAAATGGCAAGCGACTTTTCCAGGCGGGTAGCTGTCTCACTCCATGCCGATGGACTCCTTTCGCTTGGGAAAGCTGCCGAGATGGCCGGCGTACCCTACGCTGACTTCATGGAGTTGCTGAGAGCTAAGAAGATGCCGTTGAACTATTCGGTCGAAGACCTGGAAGAGGATATTCGGAGCCTTCGGGAGGTCACTGTGCGGCGAACAATTGCCGATCCCAGAGGAACGACGGGTAAACCCGTGATCGAAGGTGCGCCGATCACGGTGGCGGTCATTCTTGAGAGACTTGGTGCCGGTGAGAGTCCGGCGGAGGTCGCCAGGTCTTGTCAAGGGCTCACGGAGGAAGATGTGAAGGCGGCCCTGAATTACGCCGCGAGGGTCCTGAGACAGGACTCCACCCTGCATGACCCGTCGGGTCTCTACGATGACTGGGACGACTGCCGGGTGGACGAAGCCTACGAACAGCGCCGGGTGGCGCCAGACGCTGAGAACGAGTCGAAGCCGGGGCCGCAAAATCCGAAATGAGGGGGAGCCTCTCGAAGACGAGGGTTTCTGCCAAGCCCGGATGGGCGACGGGGTCGGTGCGGCGTTGATTGCCCGTGGATTGACGGAGGACCCGGGCCGCTCAGTAAGCATGGACTGTCATAGTGGTGAGTGTGAAGTCATGGTCTGATCCCGGAGTTGCCGTTACCCCGGGGTGGCTCTTGGGAGGCTGGTGATTCGTACGTGGGTAAGATGAACGATGCTCAAGCCGGGGCGCAGCCGGACATCCTCGAGTCGAACGCTGGTCTAGGCGAAGAGCCAGGCCTTGAGGCCGTGAAGATCTCCCACACGGATGACCAAGCCTGGTTGGAGGCGGATTTGGCCGATCTGCCCCCGTTCGACTGGGGTTCCGCTGGCCCTCTTGAGGGAAAGCCTATGCGGTTTGTGCCTAGCGTCGGGTTAGTGGTCGAAGGAAGCGAGCGATAACGCGAGGGAGAAAGGAGCCTGCCCTGAGACTTGAGATTTCGAGTCTTTGGTGGAGTCCTGTCAGAATTGTGGTGAAGTGATCATGCGAGACCTGGGGGAGATTCGCGCACTTCTCGATAGACTGGAACGGCAGCCTGCCGATATCCTTGAGGATCAGGATCTCGACTTCAAGGAGTGGAACACGCGTAGTCCGAAAGATGCGGTGGACCTCGTCATCGCAATGGCGATATGCATGGCCAACGGGGGCGGCGGCGACGTCGTATTCGGCGTAGACGACGACGCCATAGGGCGGGGTAAGGCGATTCTTGGAGTGCCAGCTGATGTCGACGTCAACCGGTTGAAGAAGGCTGTCTACGACTCCACCGACCCCAAGATCACCCCTGTTTTCGAGGAGCTGGCTGTACCCGAGGGGACGGGTCGCCTGCTTGTAATGCGGGTATACCCCGGGCTACCGCCTTACACGGACACTTCCGGGCGGGGACGGATCCGCGTGGGCAAGGATTGCCAACCGCTCACCGGCACACTACGCCGTCGTATCATGATTGAAACTGGTGAAACGGACTTCACCGCGGTCGAAATCCCGGCTCGCCCCGGGACCCTGATATCCGCATCCGCCATGGAACGCCTGAGGAGCGCAGCACGCAGGGAGAACGCCCCCGATGACCTGCTCGGAAGGAGCGATAGGGATCTCCTATCGGCCCTTGGCCTCATTCGCAACGGCCGCCTGCTGCGGGCCGGTGTGCTATTGGCTGGCACGGAGGCTGCGATTCAGGAGCATGTCCGTGGGTATGCCTGGACACACCTCCGCATGGCGAGCGACATCAATTACAGGGATCGCGCGGATGGGCAGGACGCGATACCCGTTGCTCTGGACCGGATCCTTGATCGCGTGAATGCCGACAATCCCATAACGACGGTTCCTCAGGGCCTGTACCACTTCGAGATCCGGACCTATCCCGAGGTTGCCCTTCGAGAAGCGTTGCTCAATGCATTCATCCACGCGGATTACCGGATTGCGGGGCCAGTGATGGTCAAGCAGTTCGAAAGCAGGCTGGAGATCAGTAACCCCGGTGGACTTCCTGGGGGCATTACGCCTGAAAACATCCTTCGCCATCAGCCTGTGTCCAGGAACCCCGCACTCGTGGACGCGCTTACTCGCCTGCGGCTGGTCAATCGGAGCAATCTGGGTGTTCGACGCATGTACGAGTACCTGCTCATGGAGGGCAAAGAGCCGCCCACCATTATGGACGAAGGGGAAGCTGTCAGGGTCATTTTTCGCGCAAGCGACCTCTCTGTGCCGTTTCGCATGTTTGTGGCAGAAGAGGGGGACGCAGGCCGGATTCTACATGTTGAGCACCTTCTTATCATGCAGTACTTGCTCCGTCATGCCGAAATCGACTCCTCCACTGCTGCAAGCATCACGCAGCAGAGCGAACGTGAGGCCCGTGAGACCCTGAGTTCAATGGAGTTGGAGCGCGACTACCTGGAGCGTGGCGGTTCTGGGCGAGGGACCTATTGGAGCCTGCGGCACGACCTGTACCGGCGATTGACTGGCCCTGGCCGAACGGACAGGGACCGTCGCATTGACTGGGAGGCTGCAAAGACGCGGGTGCTGAGCGTACTGAAACGAAGGAGAGAGCGTGGCGAACCAGGGCTCCGCAATAGGGATGTTCGCCAGATCACGCACTTTGACCGCCAGCAGGTTAACCGGCTTATCCATGAACTCGAATCAGAAGGCGTTGCGAGGATCGTTGGGCATGGACGCGGTGCGGAGTATGTCTATGCCAATGAGGAGGCGAACACTGATTGAGTCCTGAAATGTCATCCGCAAGTGTGTGCGAAGACATTTACGCTGATAAATGTATCACGAAATGCTCTAAATACATTTCGAGAGACACTGTGCCGGGGTAGGAGCCGAGGCAAATGGGGAGAATCCAGAGCCAGGGCATGCTCGAAATCGAAACCTCCATATCCAGGCAGGGCTCGGTGGAATTTTGGAATGACATGCGAGAACGAGGAGAGGAACCGTCGGGATTGCGCTCCTTGTACTCGAACCAGAGGATCTGCAGCGTCACCCCTTTCCGCCGGAGTTCCGGGTGAATGTAGTTCCAGTCAGGTTCGGGGCGTTTGCAACTCTTGCCGGTATTCCCGGGGTAGAGCAGCGCCTCGAGACGCGCGTCATCCATATCCCCCTGCGGAGGCCAAGAAATCTTGAGCGCCGCTACGCGTTGGAGCAGGTCGCTGACGGTTGAAGTGGAGACGGATAAGCTGCGGGCGATGGCCCGTAGGGAGTGTAAATAATTCTGTGTAAATGGTCTTTCACCTGGATTCTCCGGGCGCCTCACGCTGTGACCCCGTCCACCTCCATCCGGTCACCGAACTGGATGACGAACTGCGACATGCAGTTTGCCCACTCCCTCACCGGCATACTCCATTTCTTGGTTATGTCAATCGTGGCCAGGTAGATGATCTTCCGCAGAGCGTCGTCACTGGGATAGGCCGTCTTCGTCTTGGTCACCTTCCGGAGCTGCCGGTGGTACCCCTCGACGGTGTTCGTGGTGTAGATCAGCCGGCGGATGTCACGCGGGTAGCCGAAGTACGTGGTCAACTCGAGCCAGTTGTTCTCCCACGACCGCACGACCATGGGGTACTTCTTGCCCCACTTGTC
>JBLNBR010000024.1:0-10160 GCA_050260105.1 Ignavibacteriales bacterium
GGGATGGTGATTCCTGCCCACCGGCTTCACCTACGACACCGGTACTGGGACGATTGTACCCAGGAAGGCCGCCAGGCGACTCGCGACAGCCTGGCGCCCCTGTCATGAGACTCACGACGCATGCTGTAATGATAATGATCACAGGCAGCCTTTCCATCGCCCGACTCACCCCGCCGCCAGGAACAAACGGCCGTGACAGTTGAATACCTCGTGGACTACTCAATCATCCGTTTGTAGACGATGGAACCGTTGTAGAAGTCAAGATATAACTCGTACTTCAATTCCACACCTGGATCCCTCACCCACCAAAACACCTCGGTGTCCGAATTCTTGAGTACCGTCCGGATGTTCGCCTTCACCCACGGCGACACGTACAAGAGCTGCGTGGCGAGCGGGCCCGTCAATCCCTCTCTCCTTGCGATTTCGAGCGCCTTCTCTCGAGAGATCCCACGGTCAAGGTATTCGGCGAATAGGAATCTGTCTTCAACCCACACAGCCTTGGCTCGTCCGGTAGAATCGAACCCCGAGACTATGCGGTATGTCGGCCCGTTCGTCGTGAGATCCACCGACGATACCGTGTCTAGACCACCCTGTTCCTTGGCTACCCTGGCGGTTTCTTCCACACTGATCAAGTTAGGGCCGATTATCTTCTGTTTCGCCTGCACGCACCCCGTAGTGACCAGGCAGAGCAGGGCGACTGCCATTGTGGCCTTACATGTACTCACGTGCGCAAGTTCACCACCCGTAAGGCGTATTCACAGCGCACTACTGGGCGGCCATCGGAGGGGCTCTCCACCGTCCGTTCTCATAGACCATCCGAAGATTGTACGGGCCGAAGTCCATTATTGTACCATCCGCGGCCTTTCCAACCACATGCTCCAAACGGATTATGGCATGGTCACCTTCTGCAACGTAGACCGGCGACACCTTGATCCACAGTATGGCTTGGACTACGGTCCGCAGCTGCCGGAAGTAGCTACTTGCCCGCGGCCAACTCCACCAAATTTGCTAGGGCCAGCGCTGTCTCCGCGCGAGTGGCGGGCTGGTTACCCAGGAACCTCTCCCCCGTGAACACCTCCCAGGGCCAGCCGTAGCCAATGATCCCTGTCTCCACCGCCGACGCCACCCATCCCGCGAACCAGTCGGCCGGTCGGACGTCCGCGTAAGGTGACACACCCCCCGGCCTGAGACCCGCGATGGCGGCCATCGTTTTCACCAGCTCGGCCCGGGTCACGGGTTCCTCCGGTCTGAAAGTCCCGTCCGGATAACCCGAAAGGGCGCCCGCCGCGGTCACCACCTGCAGGTATCCCTGCTCAACACTCCAGTGCCCCTGGACATCGCTGTAAGAGACGCTCGCCCCGGGGTCGGCCTTCAAACCGGTAGCAAGCACCAGCATCTTGGCCAGTTCACCGCGAGTGACGCCCGCCTCTGGTTTGAAGGAGCCGTCCGGAAAGCCAGACACCACGCCGCGCTTGGCCAGGCTCTCAATGGCTTCGCACGCCGGGGCCTCCGCCGGTACATCGGCGAAGACACCCTCGCCGGTATCGGCGGTGAGTATCGTGCCGTTCGCTCCTACGGCGACGAACCGGCCCTCGCCGTATGTCACGGCCCACAAACCCAGGCTGGTGCCCGACTCGTTGCGGGTCCAGGTGACCCCGTCGGGCGAAGTCAAGATCGTCCCCTCGCCGCCAACGGCGACGAACAGCCCCCTACCGTATGCCACCCCCTGAAGGCCGACCCCGGCCCCCGGCTCTCGCTCAGTCCAGGTAATACCATCATCCGAGGTCACGATGCTGCCTTTCACGCTAACGGCGACGAATCGTCCGTCGCCGTACGTGATGCCGGGGACCTGCATATTCAAGACTGACGGTTGGGACGTCCACCGGACACCGTCCTGAGAGGACAGGATGGATAGCGTACCAGAAGAAGGCTCCCAGGCTAAGCCGACGAACTGATTCATTCCGTACGCCAAGGCCCACCAGTGGCGGTGCGGCTCCGAAGGATCCTCCTCCCTTTCGCCCGTATTCGAGAGGGAGGCAATCCCCCCGTTAGACCCGGCAGCGACGATACACCCGCGCCCGTATGCAATAGCCGAATAGGTACTCCTAGTTCCCCCGGAAGACCCTCCTGCAAAGTCGGACCAGCTAGCACCGTCTGTAGAGGCGACGATCCAGCCGTAGTGGCCACTGGCACGGGTCGCGAAGAACCTCCCCATGCCGTACACAACGTCGCCAAGAGACCACGACCCCGGGGAATCATGCTGGTACATGGACCACGAGGCGCCGTCCTCCGAGACTGCAACCCGCCCGGATTGGCCGACCGCGACAAACCGCCCTGCTCCATACGCGACCCCGGAAAGGGCCCGGCGCGTCCCTTCAACACAGGAAGTCCACTCGATCCCGTCCCGGGACGTCAAGATCGTTCCCGCCTCACCGACGGCCACGAACATGCCGTTCCCATAATCGATCGCCTCAAGCTGGTACTCGACACCCGACGCGCGCAGCGTCCACCTCAGGCCGTCGGTTGATGTGAGTATCGTGCCGTGGTTGCCCACGGCCACAAAACGTCCGCCTCCGTATGCAACGTCCTTTAGGCTCATTGTCTGGAGATCCACGAGGGCGCCGACTGGGCCGCCCTGTTCGGTCATCATTTCAGCCCGCGTCCATGCTGCGCCGTCATTCGAGGTGAGGATGACACCGCCTTCTGGGTACCCCCCACCGACGGCTACGAACTTACCGCCCCCGCAGGCAAGACCGAAGAGGTACTCCGCGTCCACCGGGGTCGATTCCCATTCGAGCCCATCCCGGGAGGCGCCGGTAATCCTCTCGCCCCCCAGGGCAAAAAAGCATCCCTCGACGTAGTCGACGGAATACGACGAGGACGGAAACGGCGTCTTAGGCCTTTGCTGTTCCCATCTCACGCCATCGACCGAAGTAAGCGTGACCCGCTCCGTTTCTTCTTCCGGCCACACGAACCCCCACGCGACAAACCGTCCGTCGCCGTACGAAACGTCACGGATCTCGCCGTTGTCGAACCGAATCCGCTGAGTCCACCTGATCCCGTCGTCGGAACTGAGCGCTACCGCCGGCGTATTCCCGCCGCCGCCACCTGCGACGACGTACGTCCCGTCGCCATACGCGATATTCCAGAACTCAGCAGATGTTCCCGTCCTGTGAACCGCCCAGGACACGCCGTCTGCCGACGTGAGGACCGCCCCACCCCTGCCGACCGCCGTGAACCTGCCTTCCGCGAAGACGATGTCATGGAGGTCGTCGTTCCAGGGCGCGGGGTTCACGAACCGCCACCTCAAGGCTGACCGCGACTCAGCGTGCGGGCCAACCCCAGGCTTTTCGAGCCTCTGGTCAAACTCCACGTGCGGCCCTTTCATGGGGGTCCTCCCCTCAACCAGGATCTCGACCGCGGTGACCCCTGGAATTTGAAAGGCCGTTTCTCTTATGGCATGGGACATCTTCACGTCGTTATTGTCGACGTAGAGATCGAACTCCCCGCTGAAGTCCAGCTGGAGCACCCCTTCGCTGAGGACTGCTCGGAGCAGCCTCGTTCCCGCGGGAAACGGCGTGTACAGCTCAGGAGACGCCGGGCCAGCCAGCAGCGAATTGATGACTGCGGCAGGGTCATTGGGCACTTGTCGCGATTCGGTCGCCCAGCCACCCGTCCCCCTGTCGAGGTATGGGATGTGATAGGTGGCCGGGCTGGCAAGACACACTGGTAAGAAGCCGACGCACAGCGTCAGGGACGCGGCTAGGAAGATGAAGAGAGGTCGTTTCACGCGTAACCCTCCCTGTCCATTGGCGCTCCAGCCCGGATCCCAGGCCGGGCGCCCCTTCGTCATTCTGGATGGCGCGTCCAGGTTCCTCCAGATAGACTCCCACCGGTGAAGGCCCCGGTCTCTTTCCCGCGGGACGGCTGGCTCACCGGTTGCCTTTAATCTTGAACACCCTGATCACCGATTTCTCCCCGCTCCGGCTCGACGCCGAGCTCGTCATGACCAGCATGTCGCCGTTGTACCCGGTTATCGAAGTCGGCCGCTTCCCGTCGAACCGCGCGATCTCCCGAGCCTCGCCGCTGCCGAACAGCCATACGGTGACCGAGTCTTTTCCCTCGACAACCGCGGCTATCCGCTCGCCATACACGGGGGTGGCGTTCCAGCTGCAGAACACCCCGTCGATCTTCAAAGGCGCGGCGCCTGGGGAGCCGGCGTCCGCATAGTAGAGGGAGGATCCGCCGATACGGTAGTAGTTGAACAGCACTCCCCCGCCTCCGGGCTCTACCGGCGCGACGGCCACGTTCGAGCGTTCCGTTTCATCCCCCGTCGCCAGGTCGGCGACTTTCACGGGTGGGCCATCGCCCTCGATCGCTGCCACCCACACGCTGTCCGGCACGAACCACCTTTCCTCCGCGGTTGCGCCCGCCGGTTTCCGCGCCACACCCGCGACGAACCCAACGTAGCCGGAATCGACTGCCCATGCGAAGTCGGAGATGGTCTTCCCGTCTACAGCGATCCTCCGCTCGACCCGCCCGTCCAGACGCGCAATCGCGATGGCGCCCCCCACAGGCTGCCTCGCGCCTGAGCAGCCGCAGCCGGCCACCGACTCCGGGTCGCCGGCGGGAAGGCGGCCCGAATTCTCGTCGCCGGCGTCCACCTCGTAAACGGCAACGTATTCCCCGCTGGGAGACCGGCGCGGGTCGAACCTCCTGGAGCCGTCTTCGGGGAAAAGACGCCTCTCCTCACCTGAACAGTTGTCTAGGATGAAGACCTGCGTGCCCGCCTGCCCGGGGAGGTCATAGACGTGATAGCGCCCGTCGGGAGAGACTTCCGCCCGGAACAAGCCGTCGAACTTGGGCAGTCCGTCCCTGACGAGCCGCAGGCTGACCCTCTCATGGTCGTACTCCCAGATGGCGCCCGTCACGCGAAGGTAGGCCTTCTTCTTGCCAGGTGGCAGCACCGCCGACAGCAGGCTCCCCTCCGAAAGGTCGATGAACGCCACCTCGGCGGGTGTACCGCCGTCAACATCGCCCGTCCTAATGGAGACTCCACGCTTCCCCGCGTGCGGTCCGTCGAACTGGTCCCCCAGAACGGTGAACATGTAGCGATTGTCGCTCAGCCATCCCATCGGCCACTGTCCCACGATATGGCCCCCGATCCACTTCCCACCCGCAGAGTGAAGCACTCGGGGCTCGGTGGCTGCGCCACCGGCGGTCGCGTGGGCTGTCCCATCGGCAGCCTCGTGCACCGGTATCGCCAGGAGCCTAGCCCCCTCGGCCGCGTCGTTCACCGCCAGGACATACCTGCCGCCGGGCGACAGCGTCTTCGCGTAGTATGTCGTCCAGATTGGGTCCTCTATTTCCAGCGATCTCACCAACACCAGGCCGCCCGTTTGACGGCCCGGCGACCCCGCGGCAGGTGAACCCGCGTCTTCGCCAGCCACTAGGCGGAACACACGGACCGTGGACTTCTGCTCTTTTTGACCGGGTTCATACCCCGGTACGTCGGCGATGACGAGGGTCTCCTCATCCGCGCCGAGAACCTCGAAGCGGCGGTTTCCCCGTGTCTCCGCGATCTTTCGCGACTCCTCGGGGCCGAGCAGCCAGACGGCGGCCCGCCTGTTCCCCTCGATTATGCCGACGAGCGACCCGCCGAACACGGGTTCATCGCCCTCGAGCCTGAGGTAACCGTCGTCCACCTTAACCGGCTGCGACGCGGCCCCGGACGAATCCAGCCGCGCGTGCCAGGCGGCGGTCACAGGGTCACGGTAGTCGGTATACAGCAGCCCCCGGCCGTCCGCATCGACCGAGTGCGCCACCACGTACGACCTCTGCCCGGGGTCGTCTCGGATTATGTCGGTCACCTTCACAGGAGGGACCGGCTGGCCGTTATCGTTGACTCGGGCAACCCACACGCTCTCCGGCTCGAAGTCTCCCAGCCCGCTCTCCAGTTCGACGGCCATCCCTGCGACAAACCCAATCGCATCCGACGACGGGTTCCACCTGAACGTCCAGAGGCTCTTGCCTTCGACCCTGATGGTCTGGACCAACCTGCCGTTCACGTCCACCACGGTTATGGACCCGCCAGCCGGCTGCGGTCCGTCCTCCCCAGCCAGGAAATCGTAGTTGCCGGTGCTCGCCGGATCCTGGGATGCGGCGGCGCCCGGCTTGAGCCCAGCCGTGTACGCCGCCACGTACCTGCCGTCGGGTGACCACGACGGCAGGTAACTCCATGTCTTGCCCCTTGGAAGCAGGGGGCTTCTGCTCGCCCGTCTCGGTATCCAGGATGAACATGCCGGTGGCGCCCTTCTCGAACAACTCATAAGCGTAGTACCGGCCGTCGGGCGACCGCCGGCATCGGAACAACCCGTCATACACGGGGAGACCGCCCTTGATGAGCCGCGTCTCGCCAGTATCCACGTCGCACTCCCATATCGCCGAGCTCACGAAGAACTGCGCCTTGCCCGTCTCCCTCTCGAACGCGGCCGAGCGGAAGACACCCTGTGGCACGGGGATGAACGCGGCCTCCCGGGATTGCCCGCTTTCCAGGTCGCCTGTCAGCACCGCCACCCCGTGCTTGCCATTGTTCGGGCCGGAGTTCTGCCACCCGATGATTGCGAAGGCATAGCGGGTATCCGAAAGCCACCCCAAGGGGCGGTAGCCGAACGCGGCCCTTTGCAGGTACGCCCTGTCTACCGAATGAAGTGTACGGACCCCGCCGCTCCCGTCGAGCGGAATGGCCACAAGGCTCCTCCCTGAGTCGCCGCTGAGCACCGCCAGCACGTACTTACCTCCGGGGGAAAGCGCCTGGGTCTCTTCGGCTGGCCGTAGTTCCCCGTCGACCTCGAATAAGGCGACTTCTTGCAGGTTCTCCTGCCTGGGTGAGTCGACCTGCGGGTCGGAGTCCGCCGCGTTCGGCCCAGCAGGATCCTTGCACGCCGGCGGCACGATTCGTGGCGTACCCGAGCTCGTGTTCGCCTGGCCGGCGGGCGGGCCGCCCGTCTGCTCACCAAACCGGTCCCCTGCTTTCTGCCCTCCCCATCTCGTACAGCCGCTCATTGATATCGAGGCGGCCAGCAAGGCCGTCCCTGCAATCAGGAGGATACTACGTGTAACCTCAAGCGCTCGGACGCCTTGCATGAGGCTATTCAGAATCCCTGTTCTTCGCTGGTTCATCGACTATCCACCTCGTCTTGCGGAGCACAGTACGGCAAGCCCTGCAACCACCGGTCAAGTGCACGTGCATCCCCCAGATCACTCCGCCTCCTGGAGTGATCAGTCCAATTGCAGGGACCGGACAGCCTTTCTTCTCACAGGAACCCGTAACCAGTTCTTTCCCCCGTCAATCGTCCTCAGGAGAACGGACTGGCCGTTCTCGTCGCTGAGAGCCCAGCCGTCCGCCGGGGTCACGGACTGTATCTGGAGGGCCTGTCGAACGTTGCCTACCTCGGCCCAGGTCGCCCCTGCATCGTGGGTGGCGCATAGCTTCGATTCTGCGAAGGAGTCCGCCAGCACCCACCAGTTGGCGGCGTCAGCCACGGCTATGAGAGGCCTGTGTCCCTTTGCCCGCAGCGAAGATGCAGCCCTCCAGGAGACTCCCCCGGTTTCACTGACGAAGAAGACGGCGGTGAATTCGCCGTATTGACCTCCCTCTCGGACAGAGTGAAAGATGACAGGAAGGATTCCGCTCTCTGCCACTGCTTCATCGGAGAAGCGCGGCGGCAACACCTCAATGATGCTGCCCTCCAGATGAGGTGGAATAGGCAGACTCGGCGCTCTCCGGGTTCTTCCTCCGTCCGTGGTCATGTAGAAGCCCAGTTGATCCTGTCCCCGATACTCAACAGTGACCCAACCTGTCTTCCCGTCCGGCAGGAAACCGACGGCCCTCTTGAGACCGCCGAAAGGCAGGCTATCCTTCCGGTCGGTCACATCGGACGGCCCCAGGCCGCGATGGATAAGGGTCCAGGCGCCGTCGTTCTCCATCCTGTACAGCTCGACCGGTTCGCTGCCCGATGCCGGCCCGTACCGCTTCAAAGCCCAGCCAATCGTCCGATTCTCATCCCTGCCAATAAACAGCCTCGCCGATGCAAAAGGAACCTCCGACCAGCTCCAGTGCCTGCCACCGTCCGTGGTGCTGAACAGCACTCCATCAGATGCCGTCACGCCCGCCGCGCGCTCCCCGTCGACAAGTAGCCAGGCCGTGGTGGCATCCATAAAGAACCAGCCGGCTGAGGAATTACTCACCTTCTTGACTCCGGGTGGAGTGACCGGCCACCAGGTGACGCCGCCGTCCAAGGTGCGAAAGACCCCGCCTGAAACAATCGCCCAGCCGTGATACTTCGTTACCATGTGGATTTCGTCAAACGCCAGATCTACCCGGGTTCGAACCCAGGGGGAACTAGACTGGCACCCAGTGATCGCCAAGGCCACGATCAGGGGGAGAGTCATCCGGTACTTCCAGGTACATGCCATGCGCGTGATCCCCCACTCTAACTGAGGGCTTGTCGCTCGACTTCCAATGCCGTTGACTGTACGATGTCGATCTAGTGAGGTCAACAGGCCAGGCTAGGCCCGCAGTTCTATGGCCTACCCCGGGATTCTTGCAGCAACTGCTCCTGGATTTCCTTCTTCCTCTGGTATTCCTCCTGCATCCGGGTCTGCCACTCCAGGTAGCCTTCGTTGAACGCCTTCACGAACTGAGGGTATTTCTCCCCGAGCAGGGTTCGTATCGCGCAGTTCACATCCTCCACTATGTGAAAAGCCCTCGTGTAGTCGACAGACTCTGCGTGATGCCCAAACACGGGCGGACAGGCTACCAACATCCCCGCATATGCACCCCTGACAATGTCTTGCAGCCTCGCCATCGTCTGCACGTCGATACCGGAACGCCTTATGATCTCCTCGATTGTAGCCTTGGAGCCATCAGTCTCGGTGCAGAAGACGTCGGTTAGAGGCATCAGTTCCTCCGCATATCGCGGGGGCGAGGAGTGGATCTCTCTGCCGGGCGTGTCCGCTCGGGGCACCACAGCCTCGGGTGAAGCCTGTGTCATGGTCGGAGCCGGACTCTCAGAAGGAGGCGGGCTCGTTCCTGAAGCTGACTTCTCGGCAGGTTCATCGGCGACTAGTGGCAGAGATGAGGGACCACATGCACTGAGTCCCAGGGCAATGGTAACCACGATCAGAAGCCGCCTAGTATTCATCACGGTGAAGGCAACCCCCCCACGGGATGCCATCGTCGCTGTCCCTCCTCAGTAGCTCAGAAAAGGTCGGTCATCCTGACGTATTCCCAACCAGATGCTGGATACTCCCACCGGCCCGAATCCGGCAGGCTGCTCTTGTTGATTACGGATGTCCCATAGGTGGGAAAACACCAACCTGGACGTGTGGCTCGATGGTCGCTTCGTACACGGCTGGGCCTCCCTCGCCGTGAAGGGTAGCATTAAGGTAGACCGTTCTTCCATCTCCGGACCAGCAGCAGTCTTCGATCTCTTCCAACTCAGGCCATACGGCCAACGTTCGCGTCCTGGATGCCTCGATCTCATATTCCAGGAAGGAATGGATTCCATCATACCGGGCCACGAAGGTGACGGAGTTGTGCTTCGGCCGGAAGCGGGCGCAATATCCGACGCCGATGGCGGCGGGCACACCGTTGACAGGTTTGACGAGGTACAGGGTGGGCATTGGACCGTCGATGTTCGGAAACGGAGAATGGTAGAGCAGCATCTCGTGCGCGGCGTCGGAGAAGTATGTCGAATACCACTCAGGGTCTTCATATGTCGCGAGGACGGCGCCCTGCTCATCCGTCACTCGCACTCGTGTTCGAAACTGAGAGGGCGGCGGTGTCAGTTCAAGAGTCTGGGTGATGAGCCACCGCGTACCCGGGACTGACGCGACGATCTTGCCCAGCGACGTGAATGATTCGCTCTTCAATTCGCACATTGTCCCGTCCAGGTCACGGAAGAACACCCGCGCCGATCGATTGTCGGCGTCCTCACCTTGCTGAATCACAAAGAAGCCCCTCGAGTCACCCGACCACACGACCTCATAGCCCCCGAGCAGGAGCTCGGCGTCTGGCGCGAATTCCTTCCGCTCGGAGAACAGTAGTCGGGGTCCCAACTCTCCCGCCAGGTCGTGCAGCCAAAACTGCCGGTCGG
>JBLNBR010000025.1:0-17598 GCA_050260105.1 Ignavibacteriales bacterium
TCCAATAGAGCTATTTGTCCGCCATTATTTTCGAAAATGCCAAGCTATCGTCACTCGACTGCTTACCCACTCCTATCTGCGATCTTCTTCCCCCACGGCTCCTAACTTGCGGAACCCCTGGTCAGGTCGGGTTTTCCGCTTCCACCTCGGCCAGCAGTCTCCGGTCTTCATCGCTGAGCTCTACTCTCTCAAGGAGGTCCCTGCGCCTCACCAGGGTCCTCCTCAAGGCCTCCTTTCGCCTCCAGAGCCGCACCCTCTCATGGTCCCCCGACAGGAGCACCTCGGGAACCTCCATCCCCCTGAACTCACGCGGCCTCGTGTACTGCGGCCCCTCGAGGACCCCCTGCGTGAACGAATCCTGTTCCGCCGACATCTCATCCCCCAACACCCCCGGGACGAGCCTGCACACGGCGTCCACGACCACCAGGGCCGGTATCTCGCCCCCCGTCAGGACGTAGTCTCCGATGGAGATCTCCTGATCGGCGGCGAAGCGGATCCTCTCGTCAAACCCCTCGTAGTGCCCGCAGACGATGACGAGGTGTTCCTTCCGGGAAAGGTCCTCCGCGATTCCCTGGTTGAAGACCTCTCCCTGGGGGGTCATCAGCACGATCCACGGCCTGCCCGCGGCGCCTTCCACCGTCGCGTCAATCGCCGCGTACACCGGCTCGGGCTTCATCACCATCCCCGTGCCCCCGCCATAGGGGTAGTCGTCGGTGACCTTATGTTTCCCCTCCGCGTAGTCCCTGATGTTCGTGATTCTGACATCGAGGAGGCCCTTCTCGATGGCCTTCCCAACGATGCTGGCCCCCAGCGGCCCCTCGAACATCTCCGGAAACAGGGTGAGGACATCCACTCTCAACACTGGGACCTCCCCTAGATCAGCCCTTCCAGGGGCTCAATGACCATCCTCCGTGAATCCAGATCGATCCGCTTCACGACGGGTTTCACTGCCGGGATGAGGACGTCCTTTCCACCCCCCGCCGGCTTGACCACGTATACGTCATTCGCGCCGGTCTGGAGAACATTGGCGACCCTTCCCAGCGATCTGCCGTCCGTCGTGAAAACCTCGAGGCCGATGATGTCGAACACGTAGTACCGCCCGTCCGGAAGCGCAGGCGCCTCAGCCTTCGGCACCTTGATGTAGCCGCCGCGGAGGCGTTCCGCATCGTTCCTCGTGTCCACGCCGGACACCTTGACCGACAGGCGCCCCCTTGCGACCGTAACGTCCTCAATCGTGCGACTGGTACCCCGCTCATCCCCGGCGGGGGTCACCACCACTCCCAGGCCCCTGACGAACCTGCCGGGAGAGTCCGTAAGGGGCTGAACCTTCACGTGCCCGCGGACACCGTGCGCCCCCAGGATGTAAGCGATTGCGATCAGGTCCGTATCTCCACTACTACCCCGTTCTCGAGGAGGATCGACGCCTGCGTGATCCGGTCCCACCTGACTCCCACCTCAACCTGGGCGAGTCCTTCCACCGTGCCCTGTACGACCTCGGACCCCAATTCCAGATTCGCGATTTCCTTCAAATTCTCCAACAGCCCAGACTTGCGCTCAAGTCGCTTCTGCCGTTCCCCTTCGAGGTGCGCTTTCAGCACCGGTGCCTGCGGGGCGCCGCCCTTCTCCATCTCGGCCACCCGTTTCATCTGGAAGTCCAGCTGCTGGACCTCCAGTTCGACCTTCTTCAGGGCCTCCTGGACGTCGGCGGCCAGTTGTTTCTTCAGGTGGTCGGTAACCCTGGCGCGAACCTGCACGGGCCTGGTAATGATGACCTTACCGGGCCCGCCCGGCTCCACTACCCCGCTCACGACAGGATCTCCACCGTCGCCTTCTTCCCATCGCGGGCGGCAACGGCGCGCACCACGGTCCGCAGGGCCCTGGCGATCCGCCCCTGCCTCCCAATCACCTTCCCAACGTCGTCCGGCGCCACCTTCACCTCAATGACGAGGGACGATTCGCCTTCCACCTCGCGCACTTCCACGAGGTCCGGTTGGTCGACGAGCGCCTTCGTCAACACCTCGACAAGATCCCTCATCCCACTAGCCTCCCGGGGTTACTTCTTTGCCATCCTGGCTTCATGCATCTTCTTCATGATCCCGAGCCGGGACAACAGAGCCCTTACGGTATCCGACGGCTGCGCTCCGCGATTCAGCCATAGGAGGGCTTTCTCCTCCTCCACCTGCAATACGCTTGGATCCGCGGTGGGATTGTAGAATCCGATCTCCTCTATGAACCTGCCGTCCCTCGGGGATCTCGAGTCAGCCACGACCACCCGGTAGAACGGCGCCTTCTTCGCGCCCACCCTCTTGAGTCTGATCTTGACCGCCACCATTACCACTCCCTTGAATCAGTTTGACCTGCCGCCGGACGTAACCTCGACCTAGCCCGGACCCAACGGCCCCCCGGGCCCGCGCAGCATCGAGCCGGCCCTGCCCTTGTCCATGGATTGTATCTGCCTAACGAGCGCCTTTGCCTGCTCGAACTGCTTCAGCAACCTATTAACGTCCTGGACCCTCGTGCCGCTGCCTGAGGCGATGCGCCTCCTCCGGCTCGCGTCGATGATCGAAGGATTCGCCCTCTCCACCCTCGTCATCGAGCTGATGATCGCCTCCAGCCTGGCGAGTTCCTTCTCATCATAGCCCTCGGGGGCCATCTTGCGGACTTGCCTCCCCAGGCCGGGGACCATAGAAAGCACCTGGTCGAGGGGACCCATCTTCTTGACGCTCTTCAACTGGTCCAGAAAGTCCTCCAGGCCGAACTCGGCCTTGCGCATCTTCCGCTCGAGCTCGCGAGCCTTCCCGGCGTCGATTGCCTCCTCGGCCTTCTCGATGAGCGTGAGTACGTCACCCATCCCGAGGATCCTCGAGGCCATGCGCTCCGGGTGAAACGGCTCCAGCGCCTCCGTCTTCTCGCCGGTACCCACGAACTTGACGGGAACGCCGGTCGAGGCCCGTATCGATAGGGCGGCCCCACCGCGCGTGTCGCTGTCCAGTTTGGTCAGCACTACCCCGCCCAGGCCGAGCCGCTGGTGGAACGTCGAGGCCACGTTGACCGCCTCCTGCCCCGTCATGGCGTCGGCTACCAGCAGTATCTCCGACGGACCGGCGACTCGCTTGATCTCCTCGAGCTCGACCATCATCCCCTCGTCGATCTGCAGTCTGCCTGCGGTATCGACGATCACCGTATCGCACATCAACGATATCGCCTCGGAAATGCCGCCCCTGACTATCTCGACGGGCCCGGCGCCCTCGTGCGACGTGTAAACAGGCAATCCGACCTGTTTGCCAACCACCCTTAACTGCTCCACAGCGGCCGGCCTGTATACATCGGCGGCCACGAGCAGAGGGTGCATCCCCTGCTTCTTCAGGTGCAGGCCGATCTTGGCCGCGGTGGTCGTCTTGCCGGACCCCTGCAGCCCGACCAGCATGATCACGGTCGGGGGCTTCGGCGCCACGCTCAGGCGCTGGTTTGCGCCGCCCATGAGAGCAGACATCTCTTCGTAGACGATCCTGATTACCTGTTGAGCCGGGCTGAGGCTGCCCATTACCTCCTGGCCGACGGCCCGCTCCTTCACGCGAGCCGTGAAATCCTTGACCACCTTGAAGTTGACGTCGGCCTCCAGCAGCGCCAGCCGTATTTCCCTAAGAGCCGAGGTGACGTCCGGTTCCGTGAGACGCCCCCGTCCCTTCAGCTTCCGCAGCGTTTCCTGTATCTTCGTGGACAATCCTTCGAAAACCATGGTTGCCTCCGTTCCCGGCGCCGCCTAATCGGCCCCCGGTTCACCCAGCAGCCTGCGGATGATCGAGCGCGCGCTGTCGACAGCCCGCGCGGCGTCCGCGCCCCCGCCCGAAGCCACGTCCAGGGAGGCGAGAGCCTCCCTCAGAAGGCGCTCTCGCTCGACGTCGGCGGCCACGACGCCCAGGGTCTCCTCATACGCCTCGAGCGACGCCTGAGCGCGTTTCAGCGTATCGTGAACGGCCGCCCTGGATATGCCGAACTGCTCCGCGATTTCCCCCAGAGACAGGTCTTCCCCATAATGGAGATTCACGACCTTTCTCTGGTTGTCGGTGAGGAGCGGACCGTACACGTCCGCGAGCACGGCCATTCTCACGAATCTCTCCAACCCCGCCAACCCCCCTGCTCGCAGCCAAGCGGAGAAAGTCGACAACACCCCGCAAGAACACGAAGACGGGTCCAACTGGATCCTACTAGATCCTAACCCGTCGTGGGAGACCTGTCAAGTTCATTCCCTTTACAGCATTCTACACCAGCCCCCCGGCGAAGGCGTCCGCTGAGAAATCGCGAAGGTCCTCCATCCCCTCGCCGACCCCTATGAACTTCACGGGTATCCCCGTCTCTTCGGCGACGGCGATGATGATGCCGCCCTTTGCGGTACCGTCAAGCTTCGTGAGCACAATCCCGGTCACTCCGACCGCATCCTTGAACACCTTCGCCTGTTCCAGGGCGTTCTGGCCCGTCGTGGAATCGAGCACCAGCAGTACCTCGTGCGGGGCCCCCTCCACTTCGCGCGCCAGCACCCTCCTCACCTTCTTCAGCTCCTCCATCAGGTTGGTCCTGGTGTGCAGCCTGCCGGCCGTGTCGACGATGACCGTGTCCATGCCCCTCGATCGCGCCGCCTGCACCGCGTCGTAGGCCACCGCCGCGGGGTCTCCACCCTCCCTGTGGCGTACGATGCCCGCCCCCACGCGCCCGGCCCAGACTTCGAGCTGCTCTACGGCCGCGGCGCGGAACGTATCCGACGCCGCGAGCATAACCTTCCGGCCCCCCGACTTGAGCACCCAGGCGAGTTTGGCGATCGTCGTGGTCTTACCCACGCCGTTCACCCCGACGACCATGATCACCCCGAGGTCCGGCGGCAGATTCAGCCTTCCCTCGTGCGGCAGGAGCATCTCCCGCACGGCGGTGCGCAATAGGGCCCGCATCCCCACGAGGTCACTGACACCCGCCGTCTTCGCCCTGGACCTGAGATCGGCGACGATCCTGCCTGCGGCCCTGACGCCCACGTCGCACGCGATCAGCCCCTCCTCGATCTGCTCGAAGGAGTCATCGCCCCACCCGGGGCCGGCCGCGTCCTGTATGTAAGAGACGAGGGTCTCTCTCGTCTTCGAGAGCCCGCTCTTCAACCTCTGAAACAAGTCCATGCCCTGACCCCGTCACCCCGCCTTTTCCATCAGTTTCACCGAGACCAGCTTCGAGACGCCCGGCTCTTCCATGGTCAGGCCGTACAGCCGGTCGGCGAGCTCCATGGTCGCCTTCTGGTGGGTTATCACGATGAACTGCGTGCCGTTCCCGTAATCCCGCAGTAGTTTCCCGAACCTCTCGACGTTGCTGTCGTCGAGAGCGGCGTCAATCTCGTCCAGCACGCAGAACGGGCTCGGCCGCGTCATCAGTATGGCGAAGAGGAGCGCGATGGCGGTCATGGCCTTCTCGCCGCCGGAAAGCAGGTTGATATTCTGGACCCGCCTTCCGGGCGGCTGCGCCTTGATCTCCACGCCCGCCTCCAGCGGTCCCGTCCCTTCCGTGAGGCTGAGGTCGGCGGCGCCCCCTCCGAACACGTCCTTGAACACCCGGCGGAAGTTCTCGCGCACCTTCTCGAACGACGCGGTGAATACCTCCGACATCTTCTTGTCAACGTCCCGGATGATCTCGGTGAGGGATTTCTTCGCCTCCTGCATGTCGCCGATCTGCTTCTGCAGGAAATCATGCCTCTCGCGGGTGGCCCGGTATTCCTCGATCGCCCCGAGGTTCACCACGCCGAGGGCGTCCATTTCCGCCTTGATCTCCGATATGGCCGGTTGAGCGTCCCCCGCCTTGAGTGGTGTGAATGACGACCACTGCTCTTCCGGCACTCCCCACTCGGATTGGAGGCGCTCCCTCAGGGACTGCGCTTCGACCTCGACGCGCGCGGCGCGGACATCCATCTCCGATACCTTCTCCTGCAGGTCCTGTGCGCGTTTGCGGATCCCCTGGATCTGCCGCTCCACGTCGCCGACCTTCGCCAACAGGTCTTCCCTGTTCTTCCCGGCGGCGGCAACCTCGACCTGGAGCTGGTCTCTTTCCTTCGCCAGCTCTTCCAGCCGCTTTTTCGCCGAGGCCACGGCTTCCCTGATCCTTCTCTCGCTCTCGCCGAGTCGCGCGACTTCAGCGGCCTGGGAACGCCCACGCTCCCTGGCCTCTTCCAGCTCGCGCGCCGCGCGGTTGAGCGATTCCTGGGAGCTGTTCCGGGCGCTTTCGAGGCCCGCCACGGACACCCTGATCTTCGTGACCCCCGCTTGCGCCTTCTCCCGCGCCTCGCGCGCCAGTCTCAGCTGTTCCTGGAGGTTCGCTATCTCGGCCCGCACCGAGGACTCGGAAGACTCGGCCCGTTCGAGCTCCGCCGCCAGGTCCTTCAGCCTCCGGTTCCCATCCTCCATGAGACCGGTCGAACGCTCGATCTCCACGCCCATCGCCCGTATCCGCTCGTCGAGCCGCGCCTTCTCGGCGCCGGCCCTTTCCGTTTCCTTGTCGGCCGCCGCGATCTCGGACTCCGCGGCCCATATCTGCTGCTCGAGTACGCGGACCTGGGTCGAGAGCACCTCGCGGTCGGCGATCGCCCTTCCCGTCCTCTCCTTGAGGCCCATCATCTCGACTCCGAGGAGGGAGGCCTGTTCCTTCAGGCTGCGGATCTCACCCGACCTGCCCAGCAGTCCCGATTTCTCGCCACCGGCGTACCCGCCTGTCAGGCTGCCGCCGGGGTTGATGACCTCGCCATCCATCGTCACTATCTTGAACCTCGAGGCAGTCCTCCTCGAAAGGAGGAGTGCATGGTCCAGACTGTCCACAATCACGACCCTGCCCAGGAGGTGCGAAACCACCGGCAACCACCGCGGGTCGCACTCCACAAGGCTCATCGCCGTCCTGGCGAACCCGCTCCTGGCCACGGCCTCGCTTTCCTCCGCCGCCAGGGCGGACGGCCTGATCCCGCTCACGGGAAGGACCGTCGCCCTCCCCGCCCTGCTTTCGTTCAAACGCTTCAGAGCGTTCAGGGCGTCTCCTTCAGATCTGGTCACGACGTACTGCAGCGCCTCTCCCAGGGCCGCTTCCACGGGCCGCTCATAGCCCCTCGCCACCCTGATGAGGTCCGCAACGGCCCCGACCACGCCCGGCAGGGACGGATCCCCGCGCTTGGCGCCCTCCAGGATCGCCCTCGGGCCGGGCAAGTACCCCTCGAAGCAGGCCTCCATCTCCTCGAGCAGTTTTATCTGAGACTCCAGGCCGCTGAGGTCGGCGCGCCCCTGCTGCATCCGCGACTCCATTTCGGCCTTCCGCGCTTCGATCTCAGTCATCTTCTCGCGGGCTTCCGACAGGAGGGACGAGCTCTCACTCCTGGCCGCCTCCGCTTCGGCCCTCTTTTTCGCGGCGGACCTCAGGGCCTCTTCCAGCGCGGCCATCTCGTTCTCCAGCCTCGTCTTCTCCTGGGTCGCCCGGGAGATCTCCCTCTTCGCCGTCTCCAGCCTGAGCCTTATTTCCGATGCCTCGTTCTTCTTGGAGCTCAAATCGTTCAGCAGGTCGATGAGCTCGCCCTTGCGCCTTTCGATGTCCTCCTCGGCCCGCGTGAGACTCGCGGTCGCGGCCTCGAATACCCCTTCGGCCTCCGACAGCGCAGCGTACTCACTTTCCAGGGCCGCCGCAACGCCGGTCGCCTCGACCGACTTCTCCGCCACTTCCGACTCCAGAGCCTTCAGCCTGGCGGCGAGCGACGCGGACTCCCTGGCAAGGGTCTCCCTGGACGCGGCGATGTCTTTCAGGCGCTCCTGGCCCGAACTCAACTGCTCCGCGAGCTTCCCGGCTTCAACCTCGCACGACTTCAATCGTTCGTTCAGGGAGGCGATCGCCGCCTCCGCCTCAGCCACACCATCCCTTGCCAGTCCCATCTCCCGTTCCAGACGGGATATCTCGAGACCCGTCTCCGACATCTTCTGGCGGTACTTCTCCGCCTTCTTGGCGGTGTCGTCCAGCAATGCCCTGGCGCTCGATATCTGATCCAGGTACACCCCCACCTGCAGCGTCATGAGCCTCTTGCGCAGGTCCAGGTGCTTCCTGGCCTTCTCTTCCTGCTCCTTCAGCGGGCCGAGCTGCCTCTCGATCTCCTCTACGATGTCCCCGAGCCTGACCAAGCCGTCCTCGGTCTCGGCGAGTCGCCTCAGTGCGTCCCTCTTCCTGTTGCGGAACTTCACGATCCCCGCGACTTCCTCGAATATCGCCCGCCTTTCCTCCGGCTTCGCCGTCAGGACCTCGTCCACCTGACCCTGGGCAAGCACGGAGAACGAGTCCCTGCCGATTCCGGTGTCGGCGAACCAGTCGGCGATGTCCTTGAGACGGCAGGGTGACTGGTTCAGGAAGTACTCGCCCTCGCCGTCTCGCGAGACCCTCCGCGTGACGCTGACCTCGCTGAAATCGAGAGGAAGCGCTCCGTCGCTGTTGTCGATGCTTATCGACACCTCGGCGAGGGACAGCGGCTTCCTCTTGTGATTCCCGGCGAATATCACGTCCTCCATCCTGGCGCCGCGAAACGCCCTGGCGCTCTGCTCCCCGAGGACCCATCTGATCGAATCGGCTATGTTCGATTTACCACTGCCGTTGGGCCCCACGACGACCGAGACACCCCGGCCAAACTCCATTTCCACCTTTTCGGGAAATGACTTGAACCCACAGATCTCCAGACGCTTCAAGAACAACAGGTTCACCCGGCCTTCCACTTACTGACCAGGCAATACTTTCTAGCAGCCAGGGCCAAATCCTTCAATCACAGGCATTATGTAGCAACCTTTACCGATTTTATGTAAAGGTTTTGCGGCGGGCTGGTATAACTCGTAACTCGCCCGCTTCACTAGCAAGGAGGCACCTACATCTTGCTCGAACGCATTGCAGAAGTCATCAGGCAAGATCCGTCGGCCACAGCCAAAGACATCGCGAAGAAACTGGGGTACTCGGAGGAGAAATCAATCTACTATTGGCTGGAGAAAGGCCAGTTCAAGGGTTTAAGGGACTTCCGCCAGGCAGTGCTCACCGGTCGCTTCCCCACCCGCCAGTACATCGTGGACCACTCAGGGCAGTCCGCAAGAGAAGGAGAAGGCGGATATACACTCCACAATGTGCCCGTGGTTGCGTCTTTTTCTCCGGCCGGCGCACCCGTATACACCGGAGGCACCGTATCCAATCTTGTTCCCACTTCTCAGGGGACTTACGGATTCCTATTGGGGGCCCCAGATTACTCGCCGGTACTGTGCAAGGGTGACATCCTCCTGGTTGACCCCGCCGCCAGGCCATCGCCCGGGGACTTGATGCTGGTGCTGCGCAAGGACAGCCCCGGCATAGTACGATACTACCCGGTGGGATCGGGCGCCCTGCTGGTGCACCCCGCCGACCCCGCTTCCGCGTCCGTGGCGCCGCAGGACGGATTCACGATCCTCGGCAGGATCTCGGCTGTCATACGCTGCCTGGTCCCATCCTGCTGATCGCGTCTCTCGCCGCATCCTGTTCGGCCAATCGCTTGCTCTTACCGGTCCCCGTTCCCACAGCGAGGCCGTCGATGATCGCGATTACCGTGAAACGCCTATCGTGGTCGGGCCCGTCCTCCGACACGGTCTCATACGTGACGCGGCGCCCGGCGCCACCGGCTTGTACCATCTCCTGCAGAGCGGTCTTGTGGTCGATCGTAGTCCAGGGGCCCCTGGCGAGGTCTTTGATCAGCGTGCCCGCGACGAACTGGCGAGCCGCCTCCAGGCCCGAATCGAGGTAGACCGCGGCGACCAGGGCCTCGAACGCGTCGGCGAGTACGGATGGCTTGAGCCTCCCGCCGGTGGCGTCTTCCCCGCGCCCCAGCCGCAAGTATCTCCCCAGATCCATCTCGCTGGCCGCGGCGGCGAGCGAGGGTTCGCACACCGCCCGCGCGCGGGTCCTGGTGAGAAAGCCCTCGGGCATGTCGCCGCCGGCGCGGTACAGGTGCTCGCTGATGATGAGGCTGAGAACTGCGTCACCGAGAAATTCCAGGCGTTCATTATCCCCGGCGCAATCGGGATGCTCGTTCACGTATGAAGAATGCGTCATGGCGGTCCCGTACAGGGCCCGCTCGAGAGGGGTAATCCCAAATTCCTTGAGTGCCGACACGAGGCCGGCGAGGTTGTCCATCAGTCCTCCAAAACAGGAAGGCCCGCCGGTGGCCGGGCCAGCTGTGTTCAAGAATTCTCTCTTATGTAATCGATGGCGTCCCCGACCGTCGCGATCTTCTCCGCGTCCTCGTCCGGGATCTCCAAACCGAACTCTTCCTCGAGCGCCATGATCAGTTCAACGATGTCGAGGGAATCGGCGCCAAGATCATCTATGAAAGAAGCCTCAGTGGTGACGTCGTCTTCGTCAACTCCCAGTTGCTCGATGATGATATCCCTGATACGCTCAAATACTGAATCCTTCATCGCCTCTCTGCCCCCCAAGAAAATGCGATTCATCTCACGTAACACCAGCACGGGGTGAATTGCCAAGTAAGATATTAGCAGACGTCCCCGCCGGAATCAAGCGAGCCAAACCTTACTAGCGTCGTAACAGATCACTGCCACGGTCCCCGGCCCCACGTGCGTGCCTATCACGGGGCCCAGCTCGGCGATCACCTTCTCGCGGATATTGTATGATGCTCCCACTTCCGATACAAGTTTCTCCGCGTCTTCAGAAGCCTTCGCGTGCGCCACCGCCAGCACGATGTCGCCGCCTTCGGGCAGGCGCTCCCTGATTATCTCCAGCAGCCTGGAAAACGCCCTGCTCTTCCCCCTTGCCTTGTCGAAGGATGTCACGAAACCTTCGTCGTCTATCGTGAGTATCGGCTTGAACTGGAGCAGGCTGCCGAGGAGGTGCTGGGCACGGCCGATGCGCCCGTTTCGCCTGAGATACTCGAGGGTGTCCACCACGAAGTACAGCACCAGGTTCTCCCGTACGCGATTGGCCGTCTCGACGACCTCCGCAGCACCCTTCCCCTCGGCGGCCACCTTCGCCGCCGCCATGGCCATGAGGCCCGTCCCCAGGCAGGCGGATCGAGAATCCATGACCTCGACGTCCACCCCCGGCGCCATCGACTTGCCGAGCACCGAGGACTGGTAGGTGCCGCTCAGGTTGGCGGATAGATGTATCGACACTATGCTGCTGCCGTCGGCGCCGAGCCTCCTGTAGACCTCCGCGAATTCGGCCGGGGACGGCTGGGATGTCCTCGGGTGGACTTTCGAGGCCCCCAGCTTATCGTAGAACTCCGCGGGGGTCAGGTCCACGTGGTCCAGGTACACCTCGGGGTCGAAGTGCACCCTCAAGGGTACCATGGTGATACCGAGGGATTCCCTCAATTCGCGAGGCAAATCGCAGGTGCTGTCGACGACTACCTTTACGCGATGCATATTCACAAACCCCCTTCGGAATTGCTCATCACTTGGATCTCCTGAGCCAGGGCATCTATCGCGCCGGACGACGCGAACTCGACGGCGACCCGGCACCCGTTCATGAAAGCCATCGGTCCCGAACTGCCGTGGCACTTGATCACCGGCTTCTCCAGGCCGAGGAGGGGCGCGCCGCCGTATTCCGAGTAGTCCAGCCTCTTCTTGAGCCGCTTGAACGCGGGCTTGAGCAGCAACCCGCCGGCCGTGGCCCGGACACCCTTCAGTTCCTCCCTGAGGCTGTCGAATATCATGCCCGCGGTGCCCTCGAGCGTCTTCAGGAAAATGTTCCCCACGAACCCGTCGCAGATCACCACGTTCACGTCACCGGCAAGCACATCTCTCCCCTCGACGTTCCCCACGAAATCACTTCGCGCCTTGAGCCGGGAATATGCCTGTTTGACCGCGTCGTTCCCCTTCCCCTCCTCGACCCCCACGTTGAGGAGGCCGGTCGAAACCGGATTCCAGCCCAGCACGTGACTCGCGTACACGGATCCCATGATTGCGAACTGCACCAGATGTTCGGGGCGAGAGTCAACGTTTGCGCCGGCGTCGAGGAGGAGGACCCCCTTCCCCTTCCGGGTGGGAAGCACGGTCGAAATCGCGGGCCTATCCACCCCCCTCAATCTGCCTATCATCACCACGCCCCCGGCCAGGAGCGCGCCTGTATTCCCCGCCGAAACCAGCACGTCGGCCTCGCCCTGCTTCACCATGCCAAGGGCCACAACCATGGAGCTGTCCTTCTTCCTCCGCAGGGCCGCAACGGGTTGCTCTCCCGCGTCTATGACCCCGGGGGCGTGCCGTACTCTCACGAGGTTCCCGGGGTACCGTCCCAGCCTCTCGAGCTCGCCGCGGAGCCTTTCCTCGTCCCCCACCAGGCACACGGGCACACCCAGGGACTCGGCCGCCAGCACGGCCCCCTCCACCGGAGCGGCGGGCGCGTTGTCTCCACCCATCGCGTCAATCGCCACCTTCGGAAGCACCCGCTCCCACCCCCGTTTCCACGTCCGGCCCATCCGCGACGCCGGGCCCGGCCTTCGTCGATACCACGAATTTCCCCCTGAATACCTGCTCGTCACCCACCCGGGTGACCACCTGCACCACGTAGTCCGACCCGTGTATCTTCCTGACCACTTCGGCCTTGGCCACAAGCCTCTCCCCCACTCTCACAGGGCGCTTGAACTTGCTGTTGGCCAGGCCTGTGAGCACCACGTCCGAGTCGATGATGGCTATGGCGAGGGAGTCGGCCTGCGCGAATATGTGATGTCCCCTGACTATGCCCGTTTTCTCGAGCACCATGGCGTCGGTCGTCTCCAGGATCGACACGCCCCTCGCGTTCAGTTCGATGTCCACGATCTCGCCGAAGATCTCCCTGGTGCCGAGGGATCTGACAACCCCGTGGGCACGCTCGGCCATCGCCCGGGTCCTCTGTCTCAGCTCCGGGATGCCCAGGGCCATCCGATCCAGGCGGATCGTCTGGACGCTCACGCCGAAGACTCCGGCGAGTTCTTCGTCGGTTAGGAATGGGTTGTCAGAGATCTTCTCCCTCAGGAGCCTCAGTCTTTCACTCCGCACGGGGGCGCACCTTCCGTTCTTTCATAAATGTACCGGTCTTAGCAGCAGGTCCCAATCCCAAGTGTACCGGATGGAGCACCGGCTGGCAAGCAAAGGCCGCCGGACCGATCGCCCGGCGGCCTCTCGATGACGCCGCTTTCAACCTTCCTTAATCTTTATGATTTCCTTGCCGTCATAGAAGCCACATTCCGGGCACACCCTGTGCGGCATCCTCGGCTTGTGGCACCTGGGACAGGCGACCAGGTCCGGGGCTTCGAGCCTCCAGTTGGCCCTGCGCGAGGCAGTCGACGCCTTCGACTTCTTCTTCTTCGGAACCGCCATTCATGACTCACTCCCTTGGCCTTTTAGCCCTGTACCCAGTTTCTCCAGCACTGACCAGCGCTCGTCCCGTACAGGGGGCTCGCACGCGCACTGCCGGACATTGAGGTTCACGCCGCACCACGGGCACAAACCCTTACACGCTTCATCGCACAGCGGCTTCATCGGCAGCGATACGATGATGTTCTGTCTCACCTCATCCGAAAGGTCGATGTAGTCCCCGGAATAGAGGGCCACATCCTCGTCCTCCGGCGCCGGTCCCGTTCCCTCGCGGAACTCCACCCTGAACCGGGTCGATACGGGCAGCTCGAACGATTCGAGGCACCGTCCGCACCGGAGGTTCGCCACCGCCTCGGCCTTCACCTCGGCCAGGATACTATCCCCGGTGTTGGTCAGCACCGCCTCAACGCTCGCCGGCCTGGTGAACACGACAACACCGTCCTGGATGAGCGACGGGATTTCGCACTCGAAGGTGTAAGACGCCTGCAGGCCCACTTGCTGTCTGAGTTGATTCACTGGGATCCGCATCAACGTCCACCCCGCAGAACAACGATAATTATATGGCTACCTGCCAGGACTGTCAAGGAATGGCCGGCTTCAGGGAGCCCCCTTCGCTGACGAGGTAATCCAGGGCGTCATCGAGGGTGCCCACCGGCACGATCGTCATGCGCCTGGCGGCCTCCATCGCCTCGGCGGCGTTCTCGCGGGGCGCCAGGAAGGCCTTCACTCCGGCCCGTTCCGCGGCTATCACCTTCTGGGTCACTCCCCCAACGGGTCCCACGCCGCCCCCCGGCGCAATGGTCCCGGTACCCGCCACTCTCGAACCGCGCAACAGGCTCGCGTCGCCGTTCAACTGCCTGATTATCTCGAGCGAAAGCATCAGCCCGCCCGAGGGTCCGCTTATGCTGCCGGTGTCTATGGACACCCCCACCGGGACCACGGCGTGCCAGTTGAACGTCTCGATCTGGATCCCGAGAGCAGCCCGTTCCGGGTCTTCGGGGTGACGTCCAGTCGGCGTCCTGAGAGTCAGCCTTTCCCCGCCCCTGAGCACCTCCACGGAGACGGTGTCGCCTGGACTGTACCTCGCCATCTCGTGAATGAGCTCGTCCGCCAGCAGCACCGCTTTCCCGTCGACCGCCACGATGATGTCGCCGGGGGCCAGGATCCCCGAGGCGGCGCCGGACGGCAGCAAGCCGACCACCCTCACGCCGCTGCCCGACAGTCTCGCATCGTAGCCCATCCTGCGGAGGGCCACTACCTTGGCCGTCTCCTGGCTCTCCATCATCATTCGCCGGCTTTCCTCGAAGTATTCCTCTTCATCCTGGCCGGGCGGGATCATCTCCCTCTCCGGCCTGAGAACACTCGAGGGATCCACCAGTCCGTAAATGTGCAGAAGCGCGTTCGCCCTTCTCGTGGCGACCGTCACGAGGTAGAATTCGCCGTCCTTCACCCCGGAGGCGTTCTCCACCGCCACAGAGGCGCTGAGCGCCCTGACGTCCCCGGGCGAGATCACGTAGTATCCCGTGGGCACGTAGAGCAGCACGGACACCACGAGTACGGCGCCCACGACGTGAGCGCCGTACCTCCGCAGAAACCTCCTCAAACGGTCAAACGCTCGCACTTGTCGGACTCCTCGTCAAACACCCACCGCAATGCGGCGGGCGCCTCATCCCGCCGCCATGCTTTCAGTGGAACGCCCAGGATAGAGTATGACCTTGCCACACTCACCTTTAGCCATCAATTTGAACCCGAGTTCGTAGTCGTCCATCGAGAACCGGTGTGTGATGATGGGGGATACGTCGACCACGTGGCTGATGAGCGCCGAGGTCTTGTACCAGGTATCGAACAGCCGCCTGCCAGTGACCCCCTGAACCGTCACACCCTTGAAAATCACGTCCCTGGCCAGGTCGAGGGTCACAGGCCCGCCCGGTATGCCGAGCAGCGCGATCCTCCCGCCGTTCCGGACCACGGACAGCCCCGCCTGGAGGGCTTCGGCGTTCCCACTCATCTCGAGAACCACGTCCGCTCCCAGCCCGTCCGTGAGGCCCCTCACCTTCCCGTCCCAGGCGCCTCCCCTGGCGTTGAATACGTAGTCGGCGCCGACCTTTCCCGCCAGCTCCAGCCTGTAGGGGTTTACGTCCACCGCGAACACCCTCGCAGCGCCGCAACGCTTGGCGATCGCAATCGCAAACAGCCCTATGGCGCCACACCCGATCACGAGCACGTTCAATGTCGACACATCCCCGTCCAGCGTCGCAAGCACCGCGTTCCCGAACGGGTCCTGGATCGAGGCGTACTCCGGCGCCAGGCCGGGCGGGTTGATCCACACACTCGATGCCGGCGCCTTCGCGTACTCCGCGAAACAACCGTCCACATCAACACCGAATATCCTGAAGTCCCGGCAGACGTGGGCCTGTCCAGTGCGGCACATGTAGCAGACCCCGCACGTCTGGTGGGAATCGAACGACACGAAGTCGCCCACCTTGATCCCCTCGACCCCCTCGCCCAGGCCGGCCACGTATCCCGCACCCTCGTGGCCGATTATCCTGGGGAGGCGCATCCTGCCCCGCGACCACTCATCCCACGTGAATATGTGCACGTCCGTCCCGCATATCGAACACGCCTCCATCCGGACGAGCACCTCGCCCGGGCCCGGCGTGGGCCTGGGGACCTCGACCAGGTCCAGTCCAGGACCGGCCCTCAACTTGGTCAGCGCCTTCATGGTGTCGGGCACCGTTCTCCCCTCCCACCGAAACGGCTAGTCTACTCTGGGCCGATCTGTTCTTTCGCTGACACCCGACCTTATCCCTCCCAGCCGATCCGCCGTCTCAAACCCGTCCGGTCACCAGGGCTAGCAGGGCCATGCGGGTGGGAATGCTGTTGTGGGCCTGCCTGAAGTACGTGGCCCCCTCGTAGCTGTCCACCTCCGTCGCTATCTCATCGACCCTCGGGAGCGGGTGCATGACCTTTATTCCCTTCTTGGCCCTCTGTATCGCCTTCATGTCGATTATGTACGAGCCCTTTACGCGCTCGTACTCCGCGGGGTCCTCGAACCGCTCGCGCTGGATCCTCGTGACGTAGACGATATCGCTTTCCGCCATGGCCGCCTCCGCGTCGCTCGTCTCAACGACACCGGCCCCCAGCTCCCTCAACTCCGCGGTGATTTCCGGGGGCATCGCCAGGGACGGCGGGCTGGCGAATATCATCCTGTTGCCGTATTTGGCCATCAGATAGGACAGCGAGTGCACCGTCCGGCCGTTCTTCAGGTCGCCGAGGAGGGTGATTGTCAGGCCGGAGACCCTGCCTTCCTCCTTGAAGATCGTGTACAGATCCAACAGGGCCTGCGTGGGGTGTTGCCCCGCCCCGTCCCCGCCGTTGATGACAGGATGTATGGCGTAGTCGGCCGCAGTCTGGGCCGAGCCCTTCAGGGCGTGCCTGATCACAATCACGTCCGCGTACCCGTCCACAGTCTTCGCGGTGTCCGCTATCGATTCGCCCTTGGCCAGCGACGAGACGGCCGCCTCAGGCATGGATATGACCCTTCCCGAAAGGCGGAGGGCGGCGGCCTCGAATGACAGCCTGGTACGGGTGCTGGCCTCGAAGAATAGGCTCGCCATGATGCACCCTTCCAGGTTATTCAAGATGCTGCGCTCCTTGAGGGCCCGCTCAAATCCGGCCGCCGTGCTCAGAACGAGATCGAGTTCCTCCATGCTGAACTGCTTGGTCGTCAGGATGTCCTTTCCGGCAAGCATTACCCATCCCCCTTCGGTTCGCGGAATTGTGGACAGTCCGCCGATTTTGACGAGGTACGTTCGCCGTATGACCCGCACGATCCTCTACCACGGCCACAGCTTTGTTGCGACACCGCGTAGTGCCGCGTGTTCCCCGCCTGAGATGGGTGGCCGGCCCCCCTTTGGCAGGAATGGCACCCGTACGCCTTGAATGTCTTTTGTCTCAACATTCACACTTAATCTGGCCGGGCCGAATTCTGCCAAGTCGCCCGGCATACGATCCCGGCAACCGGCGGGGACACTGCGGGGAGAAGAAAGGAGGGAGGCCATGGTCAGAGCGAGCGACGGGACCGGTAACCGGTTCATTATTCTGCCGAGCAGACCCGCGGTGGAATGTCAATGGCAGAAGATGGTTAGGGATTAGGAGTTGCATAGGGAGTAGCGGGGCGATGAGCAATAGGATGCCGTCCCGGAACTGGCAGAAGATGGTCCCAGGTGGA
>JBLNBR010000026.1:0-3930 GCA_050260105.1 Ignavibacteriales bacterium
CCGACCGGCAGTTTTGGCTGCACGACCTGGCGGGAGAGTTGGGACCCCGACTACTGTTCTCCGAGCGGAAGGAATTCGCGCCAGACGCCGAGCTCCTGCTCGGGGGCTATGAGGTCGTGTGACTCGAGGGGCTTCTTTGTGATTCAGCAAGGTGAGGACGCCGACAATCGATCGGTGCAGGTGTTCTTCCGTGACCTGGACGGCAGAATGCGCGAATTGAAGAGCGAATCATTCACGTCGCTGGGCAAGATCGTCGCGTCAGTCCCGGGTACGCGGTGGCTTGTGACCCAGACTCTTGAACTGACACCGCCGCCCTGTCAGTTCCGAACACGAGTGCGAGTGACGGATGAGGAGGGAGCCGCCCTCGCGACATATGAAGACCCGGAGTGGTATTCGACATACTTCTCCGACGCCGCGCACGAGATGCTGCTTTACCATTCTCCGTTTCCGAACGTCGGTCCAATGCCCACCCTGTACCTTGTCAAACCTGTCAACGGTGTGCCCGCCGCCATCGGCGTCGGATATTGCGCCCGCTTCCGGCCGAAGCACGACTCCGTCACCTTCGTGGCCCGGTATGATGGGGTCCATTCCTTCCTGGAGTATGAGATCGAGGCATCCAGGACGCGAACGTTGGCCGTATGGCCTGAGCTATACGAGGTCGAAGACTGCTACTGGTCCGAAGATGGAAGGACAGTCTACGTTAAAGCCACTCTTCACGGCGGGGGAGGCCCAGCCGTGTACGAAGCCACCATCGAGCCACACACCCAGTCTGGTGCTTCCCTACCCATGAGACATCCGTAATCAATAAGAGCAGCCTGCCGGATTCCGGCCGTTGGGAGGTCTCTTACCGGCTGGGCTCGCAGGCGGCAAGGGGCATTCATCTCACTTGTCCGGGCGTCGAGGCAGTGGTGAAGCCGGAGGGCGGCGGATTCGGTCACAGGCTGCGGTTCACGGTCGGTTTCATCATGTTCGGACTGCTCCCTTGCGAATACTCGGGTTTCGCGGAGACGACTCTCTCTTGCGTAACACCATAGGAACGCCGGTCACGCCTTCACGTATCCAGCATCTGGTTGGGTATACGTCAGGATGACCGACCTTTTCTGCGCTACCGAGGAGGGACAGCGACGATGGCATCCCGCGGGGGGTTTGCCTTCACCGTGATGAATACTAGACGGCTTCTGATCGTGGTTGCCATTGCCCTGGGGCTCGGCGCATGTGGTCCCTCATCTCTGCCACTAGTCGCCGATGAACCTGTCGAGAAGTCAGCTTCAGGAACGAGCCCGCTGCCTTCTAAGAGTCCGCCTCCAACGATGACGCAGGCTTCCCCCGAGGCTGTGGCGCCCCGAGCGGACACACCCGGCAGAGAGATCCACTCCTCGCCCCCGCGATATGCGGAGGAACTGATACCTCTAACCGACGTCTTCTGCACCGAGACTGATGGCTCCAGGGCTACAATCGAGGAGATTAGGAGGCGTTGCGGTATCGACGGGCAGACGATGGCGAGGCTGCAAGACATTGTCAGGGGTGCATATGCGGGGATGTTGGTAGCCTGTCCGCCCGTGTTTGGGCATCACGCAGAGTCTGTCGACTACACCAGGGCTTTTCACATAGTAGAGGACATGAACTGCGCGATACGAACCCAGCTCGGGGAGAAATACCCTCAATTCGTGAAGGCGTTCAATGAAGGTTACCGGGAGTGGCAGACCCGGATGCAGGAGGAATACCAGAGGAAGAAGGAAATCCAGGGGCAGTTGCTGCAAGAATCCCGGGGTAAGCCATAGAACTGCGGCCCTAGCCTGGCCTGTTGCCTTCAGTGGATCGACATGTTACGGTCAACGGCATTGGAAGTCGAGCGACAAGCCCTTAGTTAGAGTAGGGGGTCACGCGCATGGCATGCACCTGGAAGTGCCGGATGACTCTCCCCCTGATCGTGGGCTTGGCGATCACTGGGGGCCAGTCTAGTTCCCCCTGGGTTCGAACCCGGGTAGATCTGGCGTTTGACGAAATCCACATGGTAACGAAGTGTCACGGCTGGGCGATTGTTTCAGGCGGCGTCTTTCGCACCCTGGACGGCGGCGTCACCTGGTGGCCGGTCACTCCACCCGGAGTCAAGAAGGTGAGCAATTCCTCAGCTGGCTGGTTCTTTATGGATGCCACCACGGCCTGGCTACTTGTCGACGGGGAGCACGCGGCGGGCGCGAAGGCATCTGATGGAGTGCTGTTCAGCACCACGGACGGTGGCAGGCACTGGAGCTGGTCGGAGGTTCCTTTTGCGTCGGCGAGGCTGTTCATCGGTAGGGATGAGAAGCGGACGATCTGGGCGTTGAAGCGGTACGGGCCAGCGTCGGGCAGCGAACCGGTCGAGCTGTACAGGATGGAGAACGACGGCGCCTGGACCCTCCTCCATCGCGGCCAGGGGCCGCCCGATCCGACGCACCGGAAGGATAGCCTGCCTTTCGGCGGTCTCACGAAGGCCGTCGGTTTCCTGCCGGATGGGAAGACAGGTTGGGTCACTGTTGAGTATCGGGGACAGGATCAACTGGGCTTCTACATGACCACGGACGGAGGAAGAACCTGGAGAGCGCCGAATCTGCCTATTCCACCTCATCTGGAGGGCAGCATCATTGAGGTGTTGCCGCCGCGGTTCTCTGGCGAAGCCGTGGCAGAGAGCGGAATCCTTCCTGTCATCTTTCGCTCTGTTCGAGAGGGAGGTCAATACGGCGAATTCACCGCCGTCTTCTTCGTCACCGAAAGCGGGGGAGTCTCCTGGAGGGCTGCATCTTTGCTGCGGGCAAAGGGACACAGGCCTCTCATAGCCGTGGCTGACGCCGCCAACTGGTGGGTGCTGGCGGACTCCTTCGCAGAATCGAAGCTATACGCCGCCCACGATGCGGGCGCGACCTGGGTCGAGGTAGGCACCGTTCGAGAGGCGCTCCAGATACAGTTCGTGACCCCGGCGGACGGCTGGGCTCTCAGCGGAGAGAACGGCCAGTCCGTTCTCCTGAGGACGATTGATGGGGGAAGGAACTGGTTACGGGTTCCGGTGAGAAGAAAGGCTGTCCGGTCCCTGCAGTTGCACTGATCACTCCAGGAGGCGGAGTGATCTGGGGGATGGACGTGCACTTGACCGGTGACAGTTCGAGCCCGCCACCGATCAAGCAGCGGAACCGGCCGGCGCGGCTCATGGAGGATCCGGTGTGGAGTCGTGTAACATCGCTTGGGAGAATATGGGGGCAGGGCCCCTCCCTGCGAAATGGTCATTCTCGACAGGGGGCGTGGACGATGAGACCGAGTCAGAGAGTGTATCCTAGACAAGAACGTGCAGCGATAGCTAGCCATTGAACCCGTGGCTCGTTACTGGTATACGAGAAGCCTGCCAGAAAGGAAGGGGAGAATCTCATGCGTCAATTCGGAGTGTTCCGGACCATGATTGCTGCTGCCCTCATTGGCATGGCCTTGTATTTTTTAGGCTGCTCGGTAGAACACTCCGGTATGTCTTCTGAGGTGCGGACTGCGGTTGAGCGGGATGCCCACTTCCGCGGTCAACACTACAAGATCGAGCAGATCATCGACGTGAGCCCCCACTACTACCTGGCGGGAATCAAGATGGGCCCTGGTCTGTCTGATAGACTCTATGTTTGGGTCAATAAGGCGACTAAGGAGGTGAAGCCTGCTGCCAGGATACCGTACAAACCGGTGTTTGACAGGTTTGAAGACGACTGCGCCTGGTTTCTTTGCTCTGCGTATGGTGACGCGTTTCCTGCGTTCCCATACTATCAAGTGATAAGGGTGGGTGAAGACAATGAACTAAGCAGTCCTGTGGTGATGTGTGGGCGTGGTTGATTGATGGAAAAACCTCCTGATATAACTTGGGGTGGAAGAAACGCCCAAGGTTAGTACCAGGAGGTTGAGAAACCGGTGGATCAGAGA
>JBLNBR010000027.1:0-98758 GCA_050260105.1 Ignavibacteriales bacterium
TGCTCCGACATCTCGCCCTCCAACACTTCCTCAAGCGTCGTCTTAAAGAGCTCCTTCAGCGCGTTCTGAACGTCCTGGACCGTCTTACAGTCCTTAGCCAACTCCTTGGCCAGTTTCCTGCTGTTTCCAACATTAATGGTCAACCTCCTCAACTGGAAGTACTGACCATTTACACAAAACTTATTACGCTCTCACAGTAAGGGAACGACTGGAGACCGCAACGCTGTCCATCGATGTCCAGTATCCAAAGGTCTCGGGCCTTGCCGCAGATGTCCAGGACTCGATGAACAAGTACTTCGCGGATAGAACCAACACCCCAAAGGCGAGCGCTTATGAGAGCGATAGACTGAATGTCGAAGCAGGCCAGTTGGAAAGGCCCACGGAGCTCTTCTGCAACTACCTGGTCCGGTACAACCGCAACGGACTGTTGAGTCTCACCATGGATGACTACTTGTACAGCGGCGGCGCTCACGGTGGAACGATCAGGACCGGCTATACGGCAGACGTGAAGAGCGGGAAGACCTATGCCTTGAAGGACCTTTTCACCCCGGGCACTGACTACGTTACGGTCATCAGTGAAGAAGTAGGGAAGCAGATTGTCGAGCAGGGGCTTGCCACCCTCGTGCCCTTCACGGCGATACGCCCTGACCAGGACTTCTACCTTAGCGGGCACTCGCTGGTCATCTACTTCCAGCAGTACGAGTTGATGCCGTATTCGTACGGGTTTCCCGAGTTCCGCATCCCCTTGTCCTCACTAGAGACTGTGTTGGTCCCGGAAATCGCCGGCATCAGCCAGTAAGTTGGCGTAACCGGCTCCTCCTTCAGGCTGAGGTTATGGCTGTCGTGCGCCAGGCGATTGAGACTCCACCCGATCACAGCACTACGTGCTGCCAGGTGAGGGTTGCGCGGCAACGAGGTCCCGTGAGCATCGCTCCCTACAGCGTAGTGGCCGGCGCCGGAGCGGCCCACTTCCTGTGACGGCCCACTGGTGATTTGTCAGATGCCCCATCGCGCGCATGCTTCGTGTGGGCTCAGGAAGGCTATGCCCTGGTACGTTCCTAGTCTGAGCAAATGGTCATCCCCGGTTACGACGGCCTCGGCGCCAGACTCCGCGGCGCATTCGATGGCGCGGTTGTCGTCCGGGTCTTCCCTGACGATATCGAGCGTCACACCTGGAATCACAAGCCTGGCGGGGTCGCACAACCAGGACAGGACGGCCGACAGGTCGGGATGAGTGGCCACGACGCGGAGCTTCGGCCTGCTGAGCACTTCCGTCAGCTCGTCCAGGATGGCCGGGCTAAGGCGCAGCTCGAGCCGGCCCTGGATGCGGGCACGAAGCAAGCGGTGGGGAGGGCCCTCCCATCCGATGGCTGATACCAGAGTATTGGTATCCATCACGATCCTTCTCAACGGGAGCGTACCTCGCGGACTGCTTCCTCAACCACGGATGGTGGAAGCCCGGCCTTCTTCACCGCCTCTTGTATCCGGGCGAGCGACTCGGCCACCTTGTTTGATGCGGCCTCAGCTGCCAGGTCCCGCAGTCTCATGTACTCGTCGTATCCCATCAGAACGGCTTTCTCTCTGACTCGCCTCGCGATCACCACGGTCTCGCTGGTGCACACGTCCATGCGCCGCACTTTCGCGTTATGTTGCACAATTCCTGCAACGGCTGTAGTCAATGGCTTAAGCACCCAGGGCCACTTGCTTAGACTGAAGCTAACGGTCCCGTCTTTCCCTCACATTCGTTTCGACACCAACTCCGTCGTCGACACAGTCCCCCTCCCTGAGTGCCTTCAATGCTTCTTCGATGGTATTGTGGCCTCTATCGAAAAAAGTGAGCCGGCTGCCTAGCCGGCTGACGCTCAAGTTTCCCCTCCATAACCTTCTGCCTCATTATCGTGCTTGCACTCTCCTACATGCCTGCGTCTTGGATCAGTTCCATTCCTCTTGGTCTCCCACCTCGACATGAAGAGTGTGCAGAATCATGAGGCCAGCCATCTGTCGTTGAACCTGTCTCGGAACTCCTCCAAGACCTCCTCGAATCTGGTAAACCCCTCCAATTTCATGAGCCTCGCGAATCTTGTGCTTCTCTCCGTCCCGATAATCGCCGACCAATAATACTGAATCATTCCCTTGGCGTCGAGCCGCTTCATCCTAGCGATGGTTAGGTTCACGCCGGATTTTAGCTCTCGCGAAGCCCTAGGGGAACTGAGTATTGGGTCAAACACATTACGCGACAGGTAGTCCAAGATCTCCTCTTCTTTTGTCATAAACCAACCCCCCAAGAGTCATCGGCTACTCAAAAGGCAGGTGCAGACGTTGTAGCACATTCTCGACTTGACTAGATTCAGGGGCGAGGTGATTCCGCGTTCCCTTCGAATCGGGTGATCAGCACAAAGGATATGACCGTACTGTTGAATTGCCTGGCTGTCTCACCAAAAGTAACGGAGAGCCTGGACAGGGTCAATAAGAAACGATGTGACTTACCTTCGGGCCTCCTAATCTCCATTGTGGGGTGGTTTGTAACCCTTTCGCAAGGCAGTGTTGCGGAAGTAGACAACGTTCGAGACGGTGCAACCCAAGGCATCAGCTGCCTCACGAAGCGACTTGTGGTCCGTGTAGATAAGCTTTACGACATCGCGTTCACGGGGTGAGAGGTCTTCCTGCTTGGCCTCAAGATAGCCGTTGATGACGAGCCAGTTGAAGTACCGCTTCGCCGTTAACACGGTCACGTGGAGATCGCGCCCTACTGCTGAATAAGTGGCCGATTTCCGAAACATTTCCAGGGCGCGTTTGTACTTGGGGCTCGGCAGGGGTTTCCGCCCATCGTGCTCCTTCGGAAGGCTATCCCTGAATTCAAGGCTTAGCCGGGCCACTATTGTTTCCTGAGCTCGAGCCATCTCCTCCGAGACGATTCTCTCGATGACACCACGGTCCACGACATGCTGCCCCTACTCAATGGAGATTGTTGGTACTAGTATAAGTTGCCCATGTCTCTATGTCAAGTGGGAGGCCTGAAAAGAAGAGGTAGGGAGCCGCCAGCGTTCCGTCTTTCTCGACACCGTCGTTTGCCATGCTTGTCGCTCCCTCTTGTGCTTTTCAGACCTTCCTCACCCTACTCGTCCCCTTCGACATCTCCACTAGCGGGCTCGCCTGGCTGTGTTCCTTCCTCACGTCCCCCTCCGTCAAGTGCACATACCTTTTCGTCATGTCCAGCGTGCTATGGCCCATCAGCCTCTGTAAGGCTAGTGCATTTCCCCCTGCCCTCAGGAATTGCGTCGCGAAGGTGTGCCTCAGCGCATACGGGTGGAACCTGCCCCCCAGCTCCTTCGCATACTTCTCCAACCTATCTCCCCAGGTATCGTTTCTCAGCGGAGTCCCCTCGGCGCTACAGAATACAGGCACGCTTGAATCCCAGCTTGGGTGCCTGCTTGACATGAGCGTCCTGACCGCTTGAGCCGTGATAGGGGAGAGTGGCAGCGTTCTCGACACTTCGGTCTTGGCGATTCCTGGCGGTATTCTGGCTTCAAGCGCCCTGAGGTTGAAGTCATCCGGCTTGAGCGAGAAGGCTTCCTTCGGCCTGGCGCCGGTATCGAGCACGAAGCACAACAGGGCGTAGTCACGAAGCCCCGCAAAGCTTGTACGATCAGGCATAGCTAGCAAGCGTCTGACAGTATCCATGTCCAAGCACGTCATGCGGCCATCGTCTTTGCGCTTCTTGAAGCCGGCGAGGGGGTTGTCGGTGAATACTCCTTCCTTCACACCCCAATCGAAGAACTGGCGGAGGTAGTTGCGCCGGATGTTGTAGGTGGCTGGCTTGATCTTCTCGCCCATGAAGGAGTAGACGCACTCGCGGAGTCTGCCTGTCCAGGCTTCAGGGTGACGGCGAAAGAACAGGCCGATCACGTCGCGATGACCTTTAACGGTGATTTCGCGTAGACCTTGCGCCTGTTTGAACAACAGGTACTGCTGCATCGCCTCTTGCCACGTGGCGGGTGCAGCCTTCCTCAGCCTCAACACCTTAGCCATTGCGAAAACGCCTCCTTACCTGGTCGAACAGTGTAGGAGGCTCATCCCAGCCCCATACGTCTGGCCGCTTGCCCCATATAAACACAAGCGGGGCTTCAGCCATCACATGGCCGAAAACCCCGTCTAGTCTTCGGTTTGGTGTCGGGAGCGGGACTTGAACCCGCACGGTGTACACCATACGCCCCTCAAACGTACGCGTCTGCCAATTCCGCCATCCCGACACGCTCTTCAATTGATGCATCACCTATTATAAAGGGCCGCAGATGCCATGTCAATGACCGCGAAACCCGCGTAACCGCAGCGTTTCCGCCCATTCCACCTACACGCCGGTGCTCTCCCTTGTCATACAGATCCTGCCCGCAGGGAGGTCCCGATCCCCTGGTACCATCCGGTACTCCACGGCCGGTATAGCGTCCGCACCGGTTGTCGTGGCGAGCATCGGCTGCAGGTAATCCCGTACTATGCTGTCGCCGTAGCGGGGGTCAGGCGCCCACTTGCCACTCAGGTCCTCGATGTTGCGTATGGTGCCCGCCCACCGCTGTGCGCGCACCACATCCTGGCGGGGGTGAGTCCTTGCTCCGATGGGAGCGAGCCCCACGTAGGCGGCCATATGCTGGAAATGCGCGTGGACCCCGGTGTCATCGTCCGGGAATGTCTCGTGGTCCTCCCGGGCGTCGCCCGCAGGCCTCAAGACCTTGATGCCTGCGAAATTGTGCATGTCGGGCGTAACGGCCCCTCCGTACCTGCCGAATGCCGTCTCCTTCGCGGCCTGAGCATACATCACGTCCGGCCGTATGCCGTAGAGGTTCCCATATTTCCAGTAGATGTCCACAATCGAAGTGAACTGCGCAGTCCCCATGGCCCCGGCGGCCCATCGCCTCGCCTGATCCATGGCGGCCAGGGGCATGCCGAGAATGGGAGTGCCGGGGGTTTCCATTGTCGCCACTTCGATGAGATGCATGTACTCGTCCCACCGGTGGAGAATGAGGTGGGGGCAATTCTTGCCGCTCCACTTCTTGTGGGGCACTACTCTGTCAGTGCCGAGGCCGCACTGTCTCAGCAGATCAGCGATCAGCCTGCACGCATTCAGCTCCGCTCTGGGCCGGTCGCCGCCCGAGTTCTCGCATATCTCTATCCCTATGGAAGTGGTGTTCCCCGGGCCCTTGGCGCCGTCACCGGCGTGGTATGCAACCTCATCTACCGGGAGGTGCTGGATTACGCGGACATCATCCACGGTGAAGTGCCAGGAGGCTGGCACATCCGCCGCGGCCCCCTTCAGATACCGCGCGTGTGCGAGGGCGTCCGCCCTGGGGCTTGGATTAGCCGTGTCGTGAATCGTGATCCATTGCGGTATCATCCTCCGGCCCGGGCGGTTGTGGCGACCACTAGGTATGAAATCCCGCAGTACCTCGGCCAATGCGCCTCACCTCGTCGCATCTGTGGAGAATTGCTTCTCGTGCTCATCCACGGCCTTGTCGTTCATCTTGCCCGCCGCGGCGGCCACTAGAAAGCCGTTGGCGGCCGAGAGAAAGTACGTCACCCAATCGGCTGGATTCGCGCCCAACGCGAACTGGGCAAGCAGTACCACCACGAATCCAACCAGAACGGCGTACACATCCGTCGTCAGTTTCAGAAGGCGCTGGACATACGTTTTCGTATACGCGACCACGAGATACGTGAGGAAGGAAGCGCCCCCGAGCGTCGCGAGTGTGTCGGGGGAAAACATCGTATCACCCATGCTGAGGCTCTCCCTGGTGAAAACATAATCCTTTCGCGGGTAGTATATGAGCGCAAGCGGGCCTGTGACTCATCGCAACCGCCAATACGGGTTGCGTGCGATTGCCCGGGAAGGAGCCTGGCAGACTGCTGTAGAAGGAAGGCTCTGTTGCAGGGTTGTGGAGGCCATCGGTTTCTGCTAGCATTGGGTAGGTGGATACTGTTTCGTCCAATGCCAGAAGGGGGAAGCGTGGCGTGCGGGAAATCGGAAAGCTTGGGTTCATACTCGCAATCATATGTGCAGTCGCCGCGGGTAGTCTGGCGTGGGTGTACCAGACGACCAGGCCGGTCATAGAGCAACGACAGGTCGACGAATTCAACGCCGCGCTGAAGGCCGTCCTGCCGGATGCTGAAGAGTTCAAGGAGACCAAGCGTGACGGTCTGTCGTTCTACGTCGCCACGAAGGGCGGCAAGGAGATCGGTGTTGCGATACCTGTCGAATCCAAGGGGTACGGTTCAACCCCGATCAGCATGGTCGTCGGCGTGGACATGAGCGGCAAGGTGTTGAACGTAGAGATCCTGAGCCACAGCGAGACCGCGGGCCTGGGATCCAAGATCACGCAGGAATCGTTCAGGGGGCAATTCATTGGGAAGACCCCGGATTCGCCGCTCGTTGTGAAGCAGGACATCGACGCCGTATCCGGCGCGACGATATCCTCCAAGGGGGCGACGGCCGGCGTCAAGAAGGCCCTGGAAGGATTCGCCAAGGTATTCAAGAAGTAATACATCGCGAGACGCGGATTGGCGTACGAGAGGGCGGCGGGGCATCGCCGCCCTCTGTATCACAGGCGCGTATCCAGCAGACGTGTGTCCAACACGCGCGTATCCAGCGGACTGTATCCATACGATGGGGAGGGGCGGCCGTGGAGAAAATCAGCGTTCTCCTGGTTGACGATCACGCGATCGTAAGGGAAGGGACCCGTGAATTACTCGAGCGCGAACCCGACATCGTAGTGGTAGGCGAGGCATCCAACGGCGAAGAAGCCGTCGAGCGCGCCAAACAGGCGACGCCCAAGGTCGTGGTCATGGACGTCGCGATGCCGGGCATGAATGGTCTGGAGGCAACCAGGCTGATCAAGCAATCGGCGCCGCAGACCGCTGTTCTCGTGTTCAGCGCATACGACGATGACCAGTACGTATTCGCCGTGCTTGAAGCGGGCGCAGCGGGGTACCTCTTGAAGAATGCGAGGGGCGCCGAACTCATCCAGGCCATCAGGGCCGTGTCATCCGGGGAATCCGTGCTACACCCGGCCGTCGCGAAGAAGGTGCTGGCGCGGATGGCCGCGAGGACGGCGCCCGATGAACGGCGCGAGGAACCCAAGGATGTCCTCAGTGAGCGCGAAACAGAAGTGTTGGGATTGGCGGCCCGCGGCATGAGTAACAAGGAAATAGCGGGAGCGCTGCGGATCAGTCCCCGGACCGTGCAGGTTCACCTGGGGAACATCTTCTCCAAACTGCAGGTAGGGTCGCGGACCGAGGCCGTCATCCTCGGGGTCAAGAAGGGATGGGTCAGGCTTGAGTAAGAAGCGGGGATGGCTCGACGCCGAGAGAGCGGAGGTCCTTCTCGGGATCATAGACCTCACCTCGGGATCGCAGGACCTCGATGGCATCTTGAACGGGACGGCGCGGCTCGCGCGCGAGCTGTCCGGGGCGGATGAAGCGGCCGTGTTCCTGTATGAGGACGGCGGCCGGTCGGTTGTTCCCGCGGCGGTGGTCGGACCGGCCGAGGGGACGACGCTGGTCGGAGAGAAGATCGCGCTTCGCCTTAATGAGGACAGCATCTTCTGGAAGATGCGCACCCACGGCGGCGTCCTGGAGATCCTTGACCCGGGGCATCTCGAGGACGTGGTCGATCTATCCCGGTTCACGTCTCTGTACCTCGCGCCGATGACCACCGACGAAGGGGTACTTGGTGTGCTCCTGCTCGGGATTTCAGGGTCCAACGGCGAACCCCACAGGGCCGGCGGCGATATTCACCAGAGGCGTCTCTTCGCGACGCTGGCGAAGCAGGCCGCGGTCGTGATAAGCCGCGCCAAGCTTTTCGGAAACCTGGAGAAATCCGAAGAGAAGTATAGGAGACTCACAGAGAACGCCAGTGACATCGTGTTCTCGCTGGACGCGTCGGGGAGATTCACGTTTCTCAACAGCCGGGTGCTGGACATACTCGGGTACCGGCCCGAGGATCTCGTTGGGGAGTACTACTCCGAGATAGTGACGCCCGAGTCCTGGGAGGCGACGAGGAACGCCCTGCGGGCATGCCTCGATCGAGGGGAAACGCAGATCGCCTACGAGTGGGTTGCGACCTCGAAGTCAGGCGGGGCGGTGCTTCTTGATGTGAGGGCGTCCGTGTTGGTGCGGGAGGGACACTATGCCGGCCAGCAGGGTATAGCGCGAGACATCACTGAGCAGAGGCGGATGGAAGCCGAAATCAAGCGATCCCGCGAACGCCAGTCGGAGATGCGGGATTACCTCGCGCTCGTCACCCGCGTGCAGGAAGAAGAGAGGAAGCGCGTCGCACGGGAGCTCCACGACGACACGGCGCAGGCGCTGGTCGCCCTGTCCAGGCGGTTGGAGACGACTATTCCGTACGTACGGACGCAGCCAGACGAAGCGTGCAGGCGGCTGGACGACCTCACGAAGCTCGTCGACACCGCGCTGGCCAACGTGAGACGGTTCACTCGCGACCTGCGGCCGTCGATACTGGACGACCTGGGCCTCATTCCAGCGCTGGAGTGGCTCGTCTCGGACATGCAGGAACACAACACCATCCGCGGGGAGGTCATCGTGCAGGGCCCCCCGAGGAGGCTGCCGTCCGACACCGAGACGGCGATATACAGGATAGTCCAGGAAGCGCTCAACAACATCAAGAAGCACGCCGGCGCCAGCCTGGCCAGCGTGTTCATCTCGTTCGACGATGACTCGGTCAAGTTGACCGTCACCGACAACGGCCGCGGCTTCGACGCGGGCGGGTACCCGCGAGGGTTCGCGGCGCGCGGGCGCCTCGGTATGGTTGGGATGAGCGAGCGCGCGCAGCTGGTGGGCGGCGTAATAGGTGTGGAATCGGTCCCCGGGCGCGGCACGACCGTCCGCCTGGAGATCCCCTGCCGCCGTGGCGCGGCGGATCTAGGCAGAAATGCTTAGACCCGGCCGTTCCCGCTAGGCGTGTTTCCTGGTGGCTCTTAAGCATAGGATCTAATACCCGCCTCGGACGTGTTCTGGTAGCGTTATAGACAAGAAGAAACCGGGGTGGGGATGAGAGTGACCGAAGATACGGACCTCCTTATTCAATCTGCGAAGTCGGGCGACACGGCGGCCCTCGAGCGACTCATATCCGCGAACGAGAAGAGAATATACAACTACGTATACAAGCTGACGGGCGATCCGCACGATGCGGCGGATTTGACCCAGGAAACCTTCCTGAGGGTGTGCACGTCGATAAGGTACTTCCGGGGAGACGCGTCGTTCGTCTCGTGGCTCTACAGGATCGCGTCGAACGTGTGCGTGGACAGGGCGAGGCGGAGGGCAAGGAAGCGCACACTGTCGCTCGACGCGCCGCTCACCCTGGAAGACGGCGAGTGCGCGTGGGTGTTGCGGGATGACTCTCCCGGGCCGGACGTCATGGCGGAGGCCGCAGAAGTACGTGAGTTCGTCCGTAGGGGAATCGCGGACCTTCCGGTTGACTACAGGACCGTTGTGGTCCTGCACGACCTGCAGGACCTGTCGTACAGGGAGATCGCGGACGTGGTCGGCTGCCCGATCGGGACTGTGAAGTCGAGGCTCAACCGCGGGAGGCACGCCCTCAAGGAAGGACTTCTTGGCAGGGGCGCTCGCGGGTACATGAGCGGCGATTGGGGAATGGGCCGGGGTTTTGCGCGGGCGCCACAAGTCCTGCCCGCTTCGTGAGGAGAGACCTGAGATGACTCTGGAACAGGTAATCATGACCAGGGGCGAACGCAAGCACTGCCGGACGCGGAAGACCAGGGTCGCCTGTGTCGCGGCGGTAATGGCGGTGTTCCTCCTCGGGACCTGCGCCATGGCGGCGAATGCCTCCATGACCCCGCGGATCCCCATGAATACATACGTTGCCGGCGTGGACGTGAGCGGGCTGACCCGGCAGGAAGCGTCGGAGAGGATTGCCGCTTCTCTCGCATGGGCGGACAGGCAGATCACGTTGAGGTGGGCGAAGGATGGTGTCGCTTTCGCCAATACGGTCTCCCTCGACAGCCTGGGCCTTCGCGCGGACATCGATGGCACGCTGAAAGGCGTTCCCACGACGCTTCTCTGGGGTAAGTCCACGCCCAGGCGCGATGTCCCCCTCTGCGTTACTGTGGACGATGATAAGCTGGACGAGGCCGTCTCGCGGCTCCGTACCCTGGTGGATACCAGGGCAAGCGACGCTCGGCTCGTCATTACTGAGGACGACAAGGTCCAGATCATCGAGGGGACCGCCGGCAAGGCGCTCAACGCGGCCAGGTTGAAGGACCTGCTCGGGAGAGGCGGCCGGTGGAGCGTAATCCCTTCAACGGTCGAACTGCCCGTGGAAGCGGTCGAGCCTGGTACCATGGCGGATGATTTGAGGGCGATGGGCGTAAGCGCGATGATCGCCTCCTATTCGACGGCGGTGAACAAGGACAATAACCGCACCGAAAACATCAGACTGGCGGCCCAGAAACTCGACAACTATCTTCTGCCGCCCGGCCGGGAGTTCTCGTTCAACAGCGTAGTCGGCCCGAGGACGGCTGAGGATGGGTACAGGGAGACTCCGGTGTACTGGCGGGATGAGGTCAGAACGGGGATCGGCGGGGGCATCTGCCAGCTTTCCACGACGCTCTACAACGCGGTGTTGCTGGCCGATCTGGAGGTCGTGGAGCGGCACTCCCACAGCCTCACGGTGGACTATGTCCCGCTGGGGCGCGACGCCGCTGTATCCTACGGCGAGGTGGACCTGAAATTCCGCAACAACACGCCCAATCACATCCTCATCAGGGCGTACGTCGCCGGCGGCAAAGTGTATGTCAAGATGTTCGGCCACACAGGCGCTGACCGGAAAGTGGCCATCAACGCCCGCGTTCTGAAGAAGACGGACTTCGTGACCGAGACCATCGAGGATCCCACGTTGGCGAAGGGACAGGTTCAGGTCAGGAACGGGAAACCTGGCTACGTTGTGAGGTCCGAGAGGATAGTGTACGTTGACGGCCAGCAGGTCAAGAAGGAGGACCTCGGTATCAGCTCGTACTACACGCTCAAGAAGCAGGTCAAACTCGGGCCGGGCGCGGTCCCGCCCGACCAGGCGCAGGCCCCGGCGGTGGCGCAACCGCCTGCTCAGCAACCACAGGCACCACAGCCGCCGTCGCAGCCGGCGACCGCGCAACCTCAGCCGCAACAGGCGCCCGCCCAGATATCAGGGACCCAGCCTCCGGGGGTGTAGCCGCCCCTCGAAGCCTGGGTCCTGCCCCGCGGTCGTGTCCCCGCAGTCTTGTCTCCGCTGTCAGGGTTTTTCCTCGGGGTTCCTCGACACGAGCGCCGAGGCGATCCTCTCCAGGGCGTTGGTCGCGCGGGACAGCAACACGAAGAAATAGACTATGAGCCCCAGGTAAACCAGGCCTAACAGGAAGCTCATCCCCGTGAAGGCGGTCCTCAACACCATGCCTCAAACCCCCTCTTGAATCATCGATCCAGACTGCGATTCATTCGCCCCGGCGCGCGCGGTGTCCTTTTCGCTATTGTGCATTACACAGCCTATTGATCACCCCGGGCACGCAACGCCATAATTAACGTGGGGTTCCGGCGAGACAAGCGGCGCCCCGGCAGGTGACACACATGAAGGTCAAGTCGGTTCCCGAAGATTTCGTCGTGAGTGAGGTCTCCAGCGTAAGGGCGCGGGAATCGGGGATCTACGGCCTGTATATACTCGAGAAGAAGGGCTGGAACACGCCCGATGCCCTCAAGGGCATTGCCGCCAGGGCGGGGCTCCCGTACGGGTTGTTCTCCTACGGGGGCCGCAAGGACAGGCATGCCCACACGTCTCAGTACGTGACCGTGAGGTCGCGAAGAGACCTCAGCACAGCGGGGAACGGCTACAGGTTCACCAGGGTGGGATCCACGGATCGTGCAATGGGCCCCGGCCTAATTGTCGGAAACGAGTTCAGGATCATGCTCCGCTCCCTCAGTGATGATGACGTGGCAATGGTGTGCCGGAACGCAGCCGAGGCTCTCGATCAGGGATTCCCGAATTACTTCGACGACCAGCGTTTCGGCAGCATGGACCCGGAACGGGGCTTCATCGCCGAACGGATGCTGAAGGGACAGTGGAGGGGGAGCGTCGAGATATACCTTACTTCCTGCCGCCCGGATGATCCGCGCGAGGTCCGTGACCGCAGGGAGAGAATGAGGCGGCACTGGGGTGACTGGCCGGCCATGCTCGACGCCGCTGGAGACGGCGGTTCCGCCCTGGAACTGGCCATGCTGCAGTTGCTTTCGGAGAATCACGGCGCCTACGTACGGGCGCTCCAGATGATACCGGGAGAGGAGCTGTCCCTCTTCTTCTCGGCCTACCAGTCGTTTCTGTGGAACGAAATCGCGAGGCGCCTCGTCGCGGGCATCGTCGCCGAGCCGGCGGCGCATGCGGGGACCGCGGGTGCATACCTGTTCTACCGGAACATCCCGCAGGCAGCCTTGGATCGCCTGCAGCGCTTGAACATCCCGCTCCCCGCGGCGGGCGCCCGGTTCGACGACGAGACCGCCGGAGCGGTTTATGCCAGGGTGTTGGAGGAGCGAGGCATCCACCCGGGCCGGTTCAATGTCCGCAGACTTCGGCAGGCCTTCTTCAGGCCGGCGCCCAGGCAGGTCATCGTGTTCCCCGCGCGCCTGGCGGTGAGCGAACCCGCGGATGATGAATTGAACCCGGGCCGGAAGCGCGTTCTCGTCACGTTCTTCCTCCCCCGCGGGAGCTACGGCACCATGCTGGTAAAGCGCCTGTCTGTGCGGGCCGTGCCGTGCTTGCCGGCGGAGTGATGTTCCTGCAGACGGGACGCGGTGATGGGGGTGTGATGCCCGGGATGCGATCCGGTATTCGGGGGGTAGTCTGATGAGGGCGGTGGTGTTGGAGAAACCGGGTCCTATAGAGGAGAGGCCCCTGCGCCTCCTGGATGTGCCGGCGCCGCACGCGGGGCCTGGAGAAGTACGGGTCCGCGTATCTGTGTGCGGTGTGTGCCACACCGACCTCCACACGGTGGAAGGCGAACTCCAGGCGGCCCTGCCGGTGATCCCGGGACACCAGATAATAGGCGTGGTGGACGAGGTGGGACCCGTCCCCGCGGCGCCCGGGGTGCCCGCCGGCGAAGGGACGCCTGCCGGGGAAGGGGCGCCCGTCGCTGTGGGGGCGAGGGTCGGCATCCCGTGGTTGTACAGCACGTGCGGGAGGTGCGACTATTGCCGGAGGGGAGACGAAAACCTCTGCGAATCCCCGCGATTCACCGGCCTCGACCATGACGGGGGCTACGCGGAATACGTAGTTGTTCCCGCGGCCTTCGCGGCGCCGGCGCCGCCGGTGTTTAGCGACGCACAGGGCGCGCCGCTGCTGTGCGCGGGCATAATCGGGTATCGCTCTCTCAAGGTGAGCGGGTTGAGGCCCGGGGAGCGGTTGGCCCTGTTCGGTTTCGGGGCGTCGGCACACATAGCCATCCAGATCGCGAGGCACTGGGGCTGCGAGGTGCTGGTCTTCACCAGGAGCGAGAGACACCGGCGGATGGCGTTGCGGCTCGGCGCGTCCTGGGCCGGCGCCGCCGGAGAGAAACCGCCCGTGGAGGTGGATCGCGCCGTCACCTTCGCGCCGGCCGGACGCCTGATACCCGAGGCTCTGAAGGTCCTGCGGAGGGGCGGGACCCTGGCCATCAACGCAGTGCATCTCGACGGCGTACCCGGGTTCCCGTATGACCTGCTGTACTGGGAGAAGACCGTCCGCAGCGTGGCCAACGCGACCCGCAGGGATGCGGTGGAATTCCTCGAACTCGCCGCGTACATTCCCATCGAAACCGAGGTGCAGGTATTCAGGCTGCGCGAGGCCAACGATGCCCTCATCGCCTTGAAGCGCGGCGACATACAGGGGGCTGCCGTGCTGGACATCTCGGCGGGCTGAAACCGGTCGATCTCCGGGGTTCCCCGGATTCCCGGTCTACGCCCGATTCCTCCGATTCCTCCGATTCATCCGATTCCACCACCGATTCCTCCGATTCCTCGAAGACTTTGTCCCTCAGGCTTTCCCGCCATTGCCCCGGAAGGGTCGACAGGTGGTCGGGCAGCTTTACTAGCGCCAAATGGCAGCACACAGAAGGGAAATCGCCGCCACCGCAGAATATGGAGATCAGATGTCCAACAACTCGGAGTTGCCGGAGTGATGGCGATTGGCCAGGCGAGACCGCCTATACATGGGCGTCGTGAGGGAGATCACCTCCCGCATCCAGGAGCGCGAATACAAGCCGGGTGACAGGCTGCCCAGCGAACCCGATCTGGCCGAGGAATTCAATGTCAGCAGGACGACTATTCGTGAGGCACTCGGCAACCTCGAACACCAGGGGCTCATCGCCCGGCGACACGGCATCGGTTCATTCGTGATCGGCTTCGATGAGGGGATCGGCGCCGGCCTGGAGCGGATGGAGAGTCTGACCGAGACGATCAGGCGCGCGGGGCACAGCGCAGAGGATCGCGTGATTTCGATCAGGAGCGTCGAACTCACGAGTGAAATAGCCGCGGCTATGGGTGATGTCCCGGGGGCGCCGGCTTACGAGGTCAGGAGCCTCCGGTTCTCCGACGGCGTCCCAGTCATCCTTACCATTGACACGCTGCGAGGCGACATCTTGGAGGGGCGTGAGTCCGCACTGGATTCGAGGAGGAGGCACGAGTCGCTGCTCTCCTTCCTGCAGCAGGCGCTGGGCATCAAGCCCTGCTACGCGCTGATGAACCTGTCCGCGGTGAGAGCCCTGGGGGAGGTTGCGGCTTTACTCGAGGTACCCGAGCACTACCCGTTGATCCACCTGGACGGTTTCGTGCGGGACCGCGAGGGAAACGTCATCTACTACTCTGAGAACTTATTCAGGAGCGACAAGTACCGGTTCCGGCTGGTCCGGAGATCCTGAGGTCCTGAGGTCTGGGAGTCCTGAGGGAGCCGGCTCTAGGAGGATGAATCTTGGGCAGAGTATCGGGTTTGAAGTGCGTGCGTTGTGGCAAGTCGTATGGATTGGACCTCGGATACAGGATGTTCGAGGGGTGCCCTGACTGCGCGAAGGAGGGGCAACCTGCGAACCTGAGCACCGTCTACGATCGAGCCGGTCTCGATGCCGCGGAACTGGCCCGGAACATCTCGGCCAGGCCGAGAACGATGTGGCGGTATCTGGAGTTCCTGCCCGCGGACAACCTGGAGGAGGCAGTGACTCTGCACGAAGGGTGCACCCCGATGGTGAGGCTGCGCAGGCTGGAGGAAGAGATCGGGGTCGGTCGCCTCTACGTGAAGCAGGAGTACAGGAATCCCACGGGGTCGTTCAAAGACAGGCTTGCGTCGACCGCCGTAACCCACGGCCTGAAGACCGGCGCGAGAGTGATAACGGTCTGTTCGACCGGGAACCACGGTTCTTCATCGGTTGCGTACGCGTCCAGCGCGGGATTGGATTGCGTGGTGTTCACCATGACGTCCGTCCCGATCACCATGAAGGTACTCATGCAGGTGTACGGCGGCAGGCTGGTCGCCTGCGAGAACGGGCCCGACAGGTGGAAACTGGCTTCCTGGGGCATTCGCGAGAAGGGTTGGTATCCCACGGGCAATATCGTGAATCCGCCCATCGGGAGCAACCCGTTCGGCGTGGATGGCTACAAGACCATGGGACTGGAGATATGCGAAGACCTCGGATGGCGTGTCCCGGACGTCGTCGTCCAGCCCACCGCCTTCGGGGATGGCATTTACGGGATGTGGAAGGGTTTCGAAGAGGCGAGGCTGGCCGGCCTCGTGGATTCGACGCCTAGAGTATACGCTGCCGAGGTATTCGGCCCGATCAGCAACGGCCTGAAGCATCCCAGGAAGTGGCTGGCTGAAATGCCCGCCCGCCCGAGCGCGGCGTTCTCCATAGCGACGTCGCACGCGACCCAACAGGCGTTGAAGGCCGTACTGGACTCGAAGGGGGGTGCGGTGTCCGTGGGCGGCGATGACGAATTGCTCGCCGTCCAGGAGAAGCTCGGCAAATGCGGCATATACGCCGAGGCGTCGTCGTGCGTCTCTGTCGCCGCGGTCGTCAGGATGGCCGGGCAGGGGGTGATAGGCAGGCATGACACGGTGGTAGCCATCCTCACCTCCACCGGGCAGAGGGATCCATGGACAACACAGGCCCGTATGCCCGAGGTCCCGGTGGTGGGGCCGGATCCCGCGGAACTCGTGAAGGCCGTCAGGGAAGCGTACGGTTTCAGCATCTGATTAAGGAGCATCGCCTGGGAACCGTCACAACAGGACCGTCACAACAGGAACTACCAGAAGGAGGGATAGTCGTGAAGGCAAAGAGAGTCGCAGTGTTCGCCGTTATGTGCGTGGTCCTCGCCGCCGTGGCGCTGGCCGGCTGCGCCCAATCGAGCAAACCGGCAGAGAAGCCGGCCGAAAAGCCGGCTGAGAAACCGGCTGAAGGGACGATCAAGATAGGTTGCGGTCTCGCCCTGACCGGAGGCAGTGCGGAGCAGGGCAATAGGAACAGGAGAGGCGCTCTCCTGGCGATCGAGGAGGCCAACAAGGCCGGCGGCTACAACGGCCGGATGTTCGAACTCGTGGCCCTCGACGACAGGGCCGATCCAAAGGAAGCCGCCAACGTCGCGAACAGGCTCGTTGCTGATTCGAGTGTCATCGCGGTCATCGGTCACACGAACAGCTCGTGTACCCTTGCGGGGGCGCCCATCTACAATAAGGGCGGCCTGGTGCACATCACTTGTTGCTCGAGCTCGCCCAAGATCAGCGACGCCGGCCCGTACACGTTCCGAGTGTGGAACTCAGACGCCTATACCGCGAGTTTCAACGTGAAGAAGCTGATTGACCTCGGATTCAAGAAGATAGCGATCATATACGAGAACAACGACTACGGCCGCGGTGGCTACGATGTGGCCAAGAAGACCCTGGAAGAGGCGGGCATGTCGCCTGTCGCAGCCGAGTCGTACCTGCTCGGCGAGACCAAGGACTTCAGCGCGATCATCACCAAGCTGAAGGGTGTTGGAGCGGAAGCGGTGTACGGGGTCTCGGACGAGACGGAGATACCGCTCTTCCTCAAGCAGTCTCACCAGGTGAACTACAAGCCCTTCTTCATCAGCTCGGGCACGTACAACCCCGCCGTGATCAGGCTGGGCGGCGCTGATGTCGAGGGCGCGGTCGGAAACGCCATGTTCAACCCGGACAACATTCCGCCCAGGCTCAAGACGTTCTTCGATGCGTATCTGGAGAGGTTCAAGAGCGAAAACGTGACGGGCACGGATCCTGTATCGCCGGCCGCCTACGACGCCACACGCATGATTATCGAAGCCGTCAAGAAGAACGGGGCCACCAGGGAGGGCGTCAAGGACTATCTCACCTCGCTCAAGGACTTCGACGGCATACTGGGCAAGTTGTCGTTCGACCAGAACGGCGACACGCTCATTCCCATGATCCACATGACGATTAAGGATGGCAAGTTCGTGGAATTCACAGGTAAGTAAGCAGCAGCATACGCAGCTCAATCGCGGCGCCATGAGCGGCAACGGACGCAGCTGACGTGGGGCCGGCGATCGCCGGGCTTGGAAGGGTGGCCGCCGGTCCCACCCACCATCACGGATGGGGGAAATGCAATGGTCTTCCAGCAGATTATCAACGGGTTGACTCTCGGGACGACATACTCACTCCTGGCCCTGGGCTATAGCATGGTGTTCGGCGTACTGTCGTTCATTAACTTCGCTCACGGCGACATCGCCATGGTCGGCGGGTATGTCGCGTGGTACTCGTTCACCGTACTTCATCAGGGTTTCCTGATTTCGTGCGTGTTCGCAGTCGCCGTGTCCGTCGTCCTGGGTATCGCCATCGAGAAGGTCGGCTACGGTCCCATCCGCCGAGCACCCAGGCTGGCCATGGTCATCGCGTCTCTGGGGTTCTCATTCATCCTGGCCACCGCGGTCCAGATAGTCTGGGGGACCGAACCGCAGCAGATGCCCTCGATCGGCGCTGTAACCAGCTACACTGTATTCGGAGGTACGTTCAACTCCGTCCAGATATGGGTGCTGTCACTCTCGGTCGCATTGATGTTCCTGCTCCAGCTCCTCATCCAGAAGACGCGGATCGGGATGGCCCTCCGGGCTACGGCCCTCGACCGCGACACGGCCGGGCTCATGGGCATCAACATCAATAACGTGATCTCGTTCACATTCGGATTGGGGTCCGGTCTCGCGGCGGTCTCCGCGATAATGATGGCGGTGTACTACGGCGCGCTCTATCCATCAATGGGCGGCGTCATAGGCATGAAGGGCTTCACCGCCGTCGTGCTGGGGGGCGCGGGGAGTATCCCGGGGGCCATGGCGGGCGGAGTGCTGATGGGGCTCATCGAGAGCCTCGCGGGGACGCTGCTGCCTTCGGCAGTCCGGGACGCGATCGCGTTCCTGGTCCTGATCATCGTGCTTCTTGGCAAGCCGTCGGGGCTGCTGGGGAAGGAGATGGTCAAGGAGTGAGCGCAGTAAAGAGATACTGGCCGCTGGCCGGCCTTGCGGTATGGACGCTCATCCCGATCGTGGTCAAGAACTCGTACGTCATACACATGCTGTTCATGGTATCCATGTTCAGCATTCTGGCCACAAGCCTGAACATCGCCGTCGGGTACACCGGCCTGTCGAACATGTCGCATGCCACGTTCTTCGGCATAGGGGCGTATGCGGCGGCATTGCTGGCAACGAGGGCGGACGTCCCGTTCTACCTCACGCTCGTCCTGGGTGGCATCGCCGCGATGGGCGCCGGGCTGTTGCTGGGAGTACCGACCCTGAGGCTGAAGGGATTCTACCTTGCCCTGGTGACCATCGGTTTCGGACAGATCGTGAGGCTCGTGGAACTGAACTGGGTGTCGCTGACCAACGGTCCGATGGGCATACCCGGGATACCCACCGCCGCGCTCGGCGGAGTCGAGTTCAGTCCCTTGGCGTTCAACTACTATGCGCTGATCATCCTGCTCATCGAGATCGAGGCCGTCAGGCGGATAGCCGACTCGAGGATCGGCAGAGCCCTCCTCGCCATCAAGAACGACCAGGTCGTCGCGAACGCCCTCGGTGTAAACACGACCCGCTACAAGGTGCTCGCTTTCGCGCTGTCGTCGTTCTTCGCGGGGATGGCGGGCAGCATCTACGCACACTACGTGACGTTCGTGAGCCCCGACAGCTTCACCAGCGCGGATTCCATATCAGCGCTCTGCATGGTCATTCTGGGCGGGAGCGGGACGCTCCTCGGGCCGGTAATCGGGGCCATATTCCTGGTGGTGTCCCCCGAAATCCTAAGGTTCGCCGCCCTGTACCGCATGATATTCGTGGGCGGGGCCATGGTCATCGGCATACTGGTCAAGGAAGGCGGCCTTGGCGAATCCATATCGGGATGGGCGGAGCGCGTCACGGCCAACTTCCGTGGACGAGAGGTGAAAGCCTGATGGGCAACATCCTCGAGGTCAGGAATGTGAGCATGCGGTTCGGAGGCCTGCAGGCCCTGAACGACGTCTCCATGTCCATCGAAGAGAACTCCATGGCGGGCCTGATCGGGCCGAATGGCGCGGGCAAGACGACGCTGTTCAACATCATTTCGGGGTTTCTCCTGCCGACGTCCGGCGAGATCCTGTTCGAGGGCCGTAAGGTGAACGGGTTGCCCCCGTACCGTCTGACCGAACTCGGGGTGAACCGGACGTTCCAGAACATCAGGTTGCTGCAGGACATGACGGTCCTTCACAACGTGCAGCTGGGGTACCACTGCCAGACCGGATCGGGCCTGTGGGACGTGCTCGGGCGGACGGCGCGCTTCAAGTCCGAGGAGTCCAGGACCAGGCGCCAGGCCATGGAGGTGCTCGATTTCGTCGGCCTCGCCGGATACAGCGACGAGCTCGCCAGGAACCTGTCGTACGGCCTGCAACGGAAGTTGGAGATCGCGAGGTCCATCGCGACGGGCGCCAGGCTCCTGCTGCTGGACGAACCGTCCGCCGGGATGAACTCGGCCGAGAAGGACGCGCTCGCCGTGCTGATCAGGGAGATTCACGAGAAACTGAACCGCACCGTCCTGCTGATCGAGCACGACATGCGTCTCGTGATGAGATTGAGCGAGAAGATTACCGTGCTCAACCAGGGGGAGAGGATCGCCGAGGGCGATCCGGCCCAGATCCAATCCAATCCTCGCGTAATCGAGGCGTACCTGGGCAGGTCGTACAGGGGCGGTGAGAAGAGTGCTTGAGATAAGGGACCTGGAAGTAGCGTATGGCAAGGTCGTTGCTGTCAAGGGAATAAGCCTCGACGTTGGGTCGAACGAGATCGTCGCGCTCATCGGGAACAACGGGGCCGGGAAGACCACCACGCTGAAGACGATTTCGGGACTGATCAACCCGCGCAAGGGGTCGATAATGCTGAACGGGCGGCGCATAGACAGACTCCCCGTGCATGTCGTTTCGTCGCTCGGGATCGTGCACGTCCCGGAGGGCAGGAAGATATTCTCCAAGCTGACAGTGCACGAGAACCTGTTGATCGGCGCGTACCTCAAAAGGGATAAGGCCCGGGTGAAGGCGGCCATGGAGAGGGTGCTCGATCTGTTTCCCATACTGAAGGAGCGTTTGCGACAGGCTGGCGGGACCCTGAGCGGCGGCGAACAGCAGATGCTCGCGATCGGGCGCGGTCTCATGGCCGAGCCGAAGCTGCTCCTGCTGGACGAGCCGTCCCTCGGCCTCGCTCCCCTTGTCGTGGAGAAGATAGTCGAGAACATAGTCTCGATTGCCAGGTCGGGGATCCCGATACTCCTCGTCGAGCAGAACGCCCGGCTCGCACTGGAGATCTCGAGCCGCAGCTACGTGATCGAGACAGGTCAGATAGTCATGAACGGCAAGTCGTCCGAACTGCTGGCGAGCGACACTGTTCGCAAGGCGTACCTGGGCGTGGCCTAAGGGGAGGACCAGCACATCTGAGAGGCGGTGCAGCATTGAACGAGAAAAGGTTGAACCAACTACTGGAGCAGCGCGGATACGATGCGATAGTGGCGACCACCCTGCCGAACGTGTTCTACAGCACCGGCTTCTACAGCCTGGGGCAGAAGTTCATATCCGCCACGAAGGTGTTCAGCGTGGTCGTGCCGGGCGCCACCCCGAAGGTGGGCCTCGTTCTCCCCGTGGGTGAGTCGGACATGGCGGTCGAGGAGATGCGGGCAGGCGTCGAGATGTGGCCGTACGGCCAGTTTTTTGTCTACAACGCGGACAGCGGAAGGCCGGGCACGGATGGGGAATTCGCGAGGGCGCTCAACGGTGATAAGTATGCAGGACACATGGAAGCTCTGGCCGCCGCGCTCAAGGGATTCCATCTGGAGAATTGCCGTATCGCGGTCGATGAGCTCGGGTTGACCCCCGCCGAATGGGAGAGGCTGCCCGGGATGATCCCGGCGAGGATCGAGACGGGCAACTCGCTGTGGAAGGAAATCCGGATGGTGAAGACCCCGCAGGAGGTGGAGAATCTCAGGATGGCCGCCCGCATTACTTCGGCGGCGATCGACCATTCGCTGGCCAACCTGAGGGAAGGCATGACCGAGAACGAACTTGCCCTGGTCTACGAGAGATACCTGCTCGAACAGGGCGCCGCTCCGGCCGTCTCCGTCGTGCTCTTCGGCGATCACTCCGCGTACCCGAACGGCGTGCACGGAGAACGGAGGCTCAAGAGGGGTGACCTCATCCGGTTCGACTCCGGGTGCGTCTTCAACAACTACTACGCCGACCTGGCCCGCAACGCGGTGTACGGCGATCCCGGCCCGGCGGCCACGGACAAGATCCGCAAGTACTACGATGCGATGCTGCAGGGAGCGAGAGACGCCATCGCGGCCATGAAGCCCGGGGTAACCGGCGGCCGGCTGTTCGACATAGCAGTGGAGTCGGTCATCAGAGCAGGGGTCCCCGGATTCAAGAGGACCCACTGCGGCCACGGCATAGGGGCCGAACTGTACGACCAGCCGGTGCTGCGCGAGGGCGTAGGCACGAAGCTCGAGGCGGGGATGGTGTTCTGCGTGGAGACCCCGTACTACGAGCTCGGGTTGGGCGGTATCCAGGTGGAGGACACCGTCGTCGTCACTCCCGACGGTGTGGAGTACCTGTCGCCGCCGACCGGCCCGCTGGAGATGCTGTAGGTCTGGCTGGGCATACAAGGTTGGGCACACAAGGGGCGCTCCCGTCAGCCGGAGCGCCCCTCGATTTCTTGGGAGTCCAGCCATTGTCCGGCCTTCCGGGCCAGTTCCGGGCAGCATGATCGGAGCCGGGCGAGGTGCCCGGTCACGTGGGGAGGAGCGTGTACAGGCCCTCCGCCGGGAGGTATCCCCCTCGTGGTCCACCTCCCGAACCGCTTCCGGAACTCCACCCGGAGACTGTCGTGGAACCACGCGCAGAACCCCTGCAAACCAGGCCATTCGCGGACTCGTGTGTACTGGTCCACGATCATGTTGTAGGCGACGAGATCCAGCGCCCGGCCGGGCGCCGGGAAGCATACGTCGCCGAACAGGTATACCTCAGGGGAGTCGTGTTTTTCACAGAAGTATGCGAAATTCTCCCTGTTGCTTTGCCCCCGGGAACGGTCGTCCACGGGGTGTTCCTGGTGGTAGTTGATGACCGCCTTTTCGCAGGCGAACCTCGCCCCAAGGCCCTTGAGCCTGTACCCAAGTTCCCAATCTTCCAGCCCCCACCGGCGGAAGCCCTCGTCGAAACCCTTGCTCGCCTCGAATAGCGTCTTGCTGATCGAGACGTTGCGGGTGACGAACGACATCCATGATGATGGGATTGCATCGAAAGAGCCGAAGACCCGGGCGAGTTCCTCGAATTCCTTGAACCACGCGGGGAACCAGGTGAGACCGCGGACACTCTCGAAGTCATCCATCACTCTCTCCCTGCTTACGATCCGGCCGTCGCGGGAGGAACCCTTCAGGCTGGGATCCAGCCTGTACAATATGCTCTTCTGCAGCGGGGAGAAACGGCTGAAGTAGTGCGTGTAGACAAGGGCGTAATGAAGTGGAAGGGAGCTCGCGACCACATGATCGTGTCCGGACTGCAGGTCCGCGTGACTCCGCACGAACCCGGGGGGTTGGAGCGTGTCACCGTCGCAGAAGATGATGATTTCTCCATCCGCGTGCGAGGCCCCGAGGTTCCTCGATCTCGCCCTCCCGGCGCTTCCGCCGGTGTGGACCGTCTTAAGGTCGAACGGCGGATCGATGGTTTCGAGCATCACCTGAGTCCCGTCCGTGGAACTGTCGTCCACCACGATCACCTCGTACCTCGTGGACGGATAGTCCTGGCGGTACAGAGAGCAAAGGTTGAGTTCGAGCAGGCTGCCTATGTTGTAAGAAGGAAGTACCAGGCTGACACACGGCTCCAATCTTGACCCTCCCCCTCAACGGTGGCGCCTCGTCACCGGAACGAGCGGCAGCTGGCCGGCGACAGTCTCACAATATGCCCCCGGGTACAGGAAGACACGCGGGCGGCATAGAAATGCGCCGTCGACGCGTGGAATGGAGGCAGGGCGGTGGAAGCTGCGCTGGCCCAGTCCTGGGCGAAATTCAAGCATTACGTCAAGCATTATGAGAGGTTCTTCGATTTCGGCGAACAGGACGAGACCAGGGGCGCGATGCTGGCCCCGATCGCGGGACTCCTGGCGGAACTCGACGTACTCGTGCAGGCTGGCGAAGTGTTGTGGCGGGCAAGGCGAGATCCAGGGCGCGCCATCCCGGATGACCGGCTCGAGGAGGCGATGGGCCCCGCGCCCGTTCAGAAGGCGTCCCACAGCCGCATGAGCCCGCAGGGCATCTCATACATGTACCTCAGCGATGGACCGGAGACGTGCATAGCCGAGATAAGACCAGCGGCGGGGGAAATCGTGTGCCTCGGGAGATTCCGGGTAATCAGGGACCTGAGGGTAGTGGATCTATCGGGTGTCAACCCGAGGAAACGCGGGGATGAGGCCCGAGCCGCACGGTTCCTGGCATCGTTCGCCAGGGAGATATCCCGGCCGCTCACGCCCCAGGACGCTCTGCTCGACTACATTCCGACCCAGGTGTTATCCGAATTCATCAGAAGCCGGGGCTACGACGGCATCAAGTACCGGAGCAGCCAGTTCGAGAGCGGGTTCAACTATACCCTGTTCTGCGGGCCGAAGACGGCGGACAGTCCGGCGGACACCAGAGTGATAGACCCATTCGTCCACTGGATGCGGCTCGAACACCTGGAGAGGAAGAGAGTGTGCAGCCTCGCGTTCGTCCTGCAGGACGTCGACGAACAGGCGACGTTGCCGCTTTCCGCCGCCCGCTAGGTAGTCACTCCTGCCGTTCGGTTTCAACGGTGATCCGGCGCCCGTCGGAGCCGATGACCACGGTGCCGTGGATATCCGTCCTGTACACCTGCGCCTTCACATCCGCCAGCCTGGCGAGGGTCCCCTTCGATGGGTGTCCGAACGGGTTGCCCGCCCCCACGGAGATGACCGCGTACTGGGGTGACACCGCCGAGAGGAAGATGGCGGAACTGGAGCCGCCGCTGCCGTGGTGGCCTACCTTTAGCACGTTCGCCCTGGGGGATACGGCCGGGCTGAGCAGCATTTCCTCCTCCGCCCTGGCGCCCGCATCCCCCATGAACAGGAAGACGGTGTCGCCGTACTGGATCCTCACCACGGCTGACCAGTCATTCAGGTCGTCGTACTCCTTGCCGTGTGGCGCGACGAACGAAATATCCAGGTTGGCGGCCCTGAGGATCCCCTGCCCGGCCCTGGCCTCGGTTATGAACAGGCCCTTTTTCTTGATGGCGCGGAGCAGCTCTTCGTATGTCGCCGTCGAATGGGTGGTGCGGGGCATATACACGTTACCCACATCGAATGCCCCCAGCACGTCGATCATCCCGCCGATGTGGTCCGCGTGCGGGTGGGTGACTACGAGGTCGTCGATAGCACGGATGCCTGTGGCCTTCAGGTACCGGACAGCGGTTTGACCGTTGGACGAATCCCCCGCGTCGATGAGCATCGTCCGGGGGCCCGGAATCTGCACGAGGATGCAATCGCCCTGCCCGACGTCGATGAAATGCACCCGGAGCGCGCCGGAGACTGTGGCGAGCTCCGATTGCGGCGGCGCGGAGGGTTGCGGCCCGCGAAGGCATCCGGCCGCGGTCACCGCGAGTATCACGGAAAGCAGCAGGCCGCAGGCCCAAACCCGCGGGTTCAAGCGTTTCATTGTCGAACCCCCCCGGTGCTGCGGGACGATGCCGGGGTTCTACCGGAACAGATCGTCCTCGAGTTTCATTATGCGGCGCCGTTGTTGTTTAGTTGCCGCAGCGTCTACTTCCACCGCGATTTTCAACATGTCGCCCTCGCGGGCCGCGGGGGGAAGAAGGGCTCTGGGGAAATTGAATCCCTGCCGGCCGAATAGAAGGACGGCCCAGGAACCCTCGAACCGATCGATCACCAGTGCAACCGGTTGTTCTCCCACTGGCGTCCACCTCTCCATGCATGTCCTCGTATTCCCTCGCCGGCTCTATTCAACGACCCGGGCCTATTCTTCCTTGTAGTCCCGGCGTAGTATCAGGGCCTGTTCACGCGAATAAGACTCTCCTGAGACAGGTGGTGAGGGGGGCTGGCCCTTGCGCGGGAAGGCCTTGGTAGCGCTCATGCTGATCGGGGCCGTTCTCTTGGCCGGCCGGCTGTGTGTCTCCATACCGGTGACATCGGACGTGAAAGACCTGGGCGACCATCTCCGTGATCTTTTCGCGACCCGCACCAGGTGCTTGCTGGCAGGGGACGCCGGGGGCCTCGGCGGACTGTACGACACCTCGGTGTATTCGGGGGAATGGGCGCTCGAGCACGAGGCCGGCCGGGTGAACTACTTCGCGGAGTGGTTGAGGAAGCGCGACATCGAGATCGTGTCCGTGGACACGTCCCTCAGTCTGGTGGACGCCGGCCTCAAAGGAGACAGCGCCTGGGCGTCGGCATGCTACAACATGATACTCGGGTACAGGCACAGCCGGAGCGAGGCGGTTTGCCATCTTGGTGTGAGAACCGTTCATTGGATTGAGGTCGCCCGGAAAGCAGGGGGTTGGGTCATCCGGAAGGATTGGTTCTGGGATCCGTTCGGCGATGGTCTTTTCCCGGGCGTGCCCGTGACGGGCCATTCTCCATCGTCTAACCGCAGCCTTACGGTGATGTCGCAGGGAAGGTATAACCGCGAGGCCGCCGTGCGTTACGCGGACCGGTACTGCGGGGTCCGGACCCCGGTGAGCGACGGCCGGTACAACCCGGGCTACCGCGACTTCTCGGCCGCGGGCGGCGATTGTGCCAACTTCGCCTCGCAGGTGCTATCGGACAAATCCGCCGGCGGCATCCCGGTGGACGGCGCGTGGTTCTACGCGAGTGGGAAGGGGACGGAGGCGTGGCTGCGCGCGGATGCCTTCGCCTACCATATCGTAGGCAGCGGGCGCGGGGTGGTCATCAAGAAAGGCAAGTACCACGCAGTGGTGAGTGCGACCAGCGAACTCCAGCCGGGAGACATAATCGCATACGAGCGAAAAGGGACCATCGAGCACGTCTCGATCGTCACGGGGAGGGACGCGTGCGGCTATGTGTTGGTTAACAGTCACACGGCGGACCGCTACCACGTTCCATGGGACCTCGGGCTGGGGGAAAACGACACTGTCTGGCTCATTCATATCGTCGCATAAAAGTACAGCGTAGTGCCCATGACGCGCAGTCACGCAATAGAGGAAACGAAGGACAGGTGGTGGAATACATGGTCGGATAACCACGATGTTCCTCCGGGAGGGATCCCCGGGGGCACTACAAGGAGGGGGATTCGTGGTGAGCCTCAAGCGTGCAGTGGCTGTTGCCCTCATGGCGTTGCTCGTGATGGGCATGGTGGCCGGTTGCGGCCAGAAGCCGCCGGAGCAGCCGAAGCCGGCGGAGCAGAAGCCGGCCGAACAGCCGAAGCCCGAGCCGCCGAAGAAGCTCAAGGTTGGCCTGGTCTTTGACGTCGGCGGGCGCGGGGACAAGTCGTTCAACGACATGGCGTACGCCGGACTCGAGAAGGCCGGCAAGGAGTTCGCAGACAAGATCGAGACGAAGTACCTGGAGCCCTCCGCAGGCGGAGAGAACAGGGAGCAGCTCCTGCGGCTGCTCGCCGAGGACAAGTATGACCTGATCTTCGGCGTCGGGTTCCTGTTCACCGACCACATCGCCAAGGTGGCGAAGGACTATCCCAACGTAAAGTTTGGTCTGATCGACGGTTTCGTGGACGGCCTGAAGGCGGACTCCAACGTTTCCTGCCTCCTGTTCCAGGAGCAGGAAGGGTCGTTCCTGGTGGGCGCGGCGGCCGCCCTGAAGAGCAAGACGAACAAGGTCGGCTACGTGGGCGGTATGAAAATCCCGCTTATCGAGAAGTTCGAGATGGGCTACCTTGCGGGCGCGAAGTACGCCAACCCCAAGGTGACCTGGAAGTCCGAGTACATCGGGACGACCGGCGACGCGTTCAAGGACCCCGTGAAGGGCAAGGAACTCGCCAACGCGCAGATGGACTGGGGCGCTGACGTCATCTACCACGCGTCAGGCGCGTCCGGCATAGGCGTCATCGAGGCCGTGGCCAGCAAGAAGAAGCTCGCGATCGGCGTCGACGCCGACCAGACCCTGACCGCCAAACCCGAGCAGCAGCCATACATCCTGACCAGCATGCTGAAACGCGTGGACGTTTCCGTGTATGACACGATCAAGGCGCTGGTGGACAACAAGTTCGAGGGCGGGTACAAGGTGTTCGGTCTCGCCCAGGACGGCGTCGGATACGCGGTGAACGACGTCAACAAGGATATGCTCAAGGACATCGAACCCAAGTTGGAGGATATCAAGAAGAAGATCATCGCCGGGGAGATCAAAGTCCCGTTCGACAAGGCAACATTCGATGAATTCATGAAGAATCTCAAGTAGGCCGGGATTCCGCCGGGGGTGGAAGCATCGCCTTCCACCCCCGATTTGCGAGACCCCATGTTCCCGCCGGCAGGGGAGGATTGCCCGTGATAACCCTGAAAGGCATCACGAAGAGGTTCCCCAACGTGGTGGCCAACGACGCCGTGGACTTCGACGTCCGGCGCGGGGAGATTCATGCCCTCGTGGGAGAAAACGGCGCGGGTAAGAGCACCTTGATGAAGGTTCTGACCGGCCTGTACCAGCCCGACGCCGGCACGATCTTGATCGATGGCCGCATAACGGCTATCACGGGGCCCAGGTCGGCGATAGCGCTCGGGATTGGCATGGTACACCAGCATTTCATGTTGGTACCCCGGTTTTCCGTACTGGAGAACGTGATACTCGGCGAGGAGCCGTCGAATCACGGCGTCATCGACTTCGCAACGGCGAGGAAAAGGGTTCGGGAGCTGTGTGAGAGGTACGACCTGACAGTGGACGTGGACAGCCCCGTATCCGAACTCTCCGTCGGCCAGCAACAGCGGGTCGAGATAATCAAGGTGTTATACAGGGGCGCCGGGGCCCTGGTGTTGGACGAACCGACCGCGGTGCTGACGCCCCGCGAGGTGGAGGAGCTGTTCAGGAGCCTCAGGCACCTCCGCGACCAGGGCAAGGCCATCGTCTTCATCAGCCACAAGCTGGATGAGGTGATCGCGATAGCGGACAGGGTCACCGTGCTGCGGCGCGGCAGGGTCGTGGGGTCCGCGACGGCCGCTGAACTCACGAAGGCGCGCCTCGCGGAGATGATGGTGGGCAGGCCGGTGCTGCTCGAGGTGGAAAAGCCGCCGAAGGCGCCCGGGGAGGTGGCTTTGCAGGTCGAACGGCTGATGGTGCATGGTTCGGGCAAGCAGCTCGCGGTCAGGGGCCTGTCTTTCGCCGTAAGGCGCGGTGAGATATACGGCATCGCCGGCGTGGAGGGGAACGGGCAGGCGGAGCTGGTGGAGGCGATAATGGGCCTCCGCCCCGTGGCGGGGGGCGCCGTCAGGGTGCTGGGCAGGGACATCGCGGGTTTTCCCGTGGGCCGGATACGGCGCCTGGGCGTCGCCTACGTCCCGGAGGACAGGCATAAGCGGGGACTGATACTCCCCATGACCGTCTGGGAGAACGGGATACTCGGCCAACACAGGCTACCGTCGTTCGCGGGGTTATTCCTCAGGGCCAGGGACATCATGGCCCACATATCCCGGATAATCGGGCAATTCGACATAAGGGTCGGTGACATCCGTGCCCAGGCCGCTACACTCTCCGGCGGCAATCAGCAGAAGGTCATACTGGCCCGCGAGTTCAGCAGCGACCCGTCGATCATCGTGGCGTCGCAGCCGATGAGGGGCCTGGACATCGGGGCGAGCGAGTTCGTGAATAGAAAGCTCATCGAAGCCCGCCTGGCGGGGAAGGCGGTGCTGATGGTCTCATCGGACCTGGAAGAGGTACTCTCCCTGAGCGATCGGGTGGGAGTGATATACGGCGGAGAGATCGTGGCCGAGTTCAGGCCGGGGGACCTCGACCCATCGGAAATCGGCGAGTACATGCTCGGCGTGAAGAGAGCGGAAGGCGGAGAGGGGGGTCTCACGGCGTGAAATCCGGGTGGAAGATGGCCTTTCTCGAAGCCGCGTCGCCTATCGTGGCCGTGCTGTTCTCGGTGGTGGCCGGTTCGGTAATCATGCTTCTCATCCATAAGAACCCGGTCGAAGTGTACGCAGTCATGTTTAAGTTCTGCCTGGGCAGGGCAGACAGCCTGGGCACCATATTGTTCAAGGTGACGCCGCTCCTCTTCTCGGGCCTCGCGGTGGGGACCGCGCTGAGGGCGGGCATCCTCAACATCGGCGTCGAGGGACAGTACGTTGCCGGCGCCTTCCTCGCCGCCTGGGTGGGCTTCGCCGTGAAGGGCCTACCGGCGTTCATACACCTGCCGCTGGCGATAGTGGCGGGAATGGCCGGCGGGGCCCTGTGGTCGCTGGTTCCCGCCATACTGAAGGTGAAGAAGGGGGCGCACGAGGTCATCAGCTGCATCATGATGAACTACGTGGCCCAGCATCTCGTGCACTACCTGATCGCGGACGTGTTCATGGACCGCATGCAGATGCCCATACCGGGGCTCGGCAGTTCCAGGGTGAGAACCCCCCTGCTTCTGGGCACCGCTATGATGCCGAAACTGCATCCGTTCCTCTCGCTGTTCGGGATCAACCTCCCCAGGCACGCGTATGTGAACTGGTTCCTTCCCGTTGGGATAGTCCTGGCCATCATCCTGTACTACCTGATATGGAAGACCCCGTTCGGGTTCGAAATCCGCTCGGTGGGCCACAACGCGACGGCCGCGGAGGCCTCCGGCATCAGGCCGTCGCAGGTCAGGCTGAAGGTGTTCATCCTGAGCGGCCTGATCGCGGGGTTGGTAGGCCTGAGCGATCTCCTGTGCTATTTCGGATACCTGGACGTCGATTTCCCCAAGGGCTACGGCGCCACAGGGATCGCTGTCGCGTTGCTGGGCCGGAACAACCCGGCGGGCATCGTTGCGGCGTCGGTGCTGTTTGCGTTTCTCGATAGGGGAGCGGAGGGAGTGCAGGCCTTCGTCGGGGTCCCCATGGAGACCATCGTCGTCTTGCAGGGCGTGATGATCTTGAGCATAGTGGTGGCGGCCGAGGTCATGGGGCGCTATGTCCGCACGCTGCAGAAGAGGGAGGCGGCGCAGGCATGACGGAGATGATCGCTTCCGCAATCCGGATGAGCGTCCCCATACTGTTGACGGCCCTGGGAGCGATATTCTCCGAGAGGAGCGGGGTGGTGAACATCGGCCTCGAGGGCATGATGATAGTCGGCTCGTTCTGCGGCGCACTGGGGGCGTATCTGAGCGGCCCGGGTATCGGTCTGGTGATGGCGATCGGCGCTGGCATGGCACTGGCCCTGGTTCACTCGCTCGTGTCGGTGACGTTCAGGGTCAACCAGATAGTGAGCGGTGTGGCGCTGAACATCCTGGCTTACGGCGCCACGCGATTCGCCTCGATCACCATCTTCAAGATGGCCACCACGTCCCCCCACGTGCCGAAGTTCGACGCGATCGACGTGCCAGGGCTGTCGGGGATCCAGGCCATCAAACCCCTGGTGAGCGGGTTGTCTCCGCTGATCCCCGCGACGGTGTTGCTTGTCCTGCTTTCGCACTGGGTGATCCAGAGGACCACCTTCGGGTTGCGGCTGAGGTCCGTCGGCGAGCACCCACTCGCAGCTGACACGCTGGGCATTCCGGTCTACGCGATGCGGTACGCCGGTGTGCTCCTGAGCGGGGCTTTCGCGGGTCTCGCAGGGGCGTACCTCTCAATTGAGCATACGGGCATGTACGTGGAGGGCATGACTCAGGGTAAGGGTTTCATCGCGCTCGCCGCCACGATATTCGGGGGGTGGTCGCCCCTCGGCGCCGCGCTGACCTCGTGCCTGTTCGGCTTCTCGGAGTCTCTCAGTTTCAGGGGAGTCGAGGGCGGCGTCGTGCCATACCAGTTCATCAAGATGATCCCCTATGTCCTGACGCTGGCCGTGCTCGCCGGCATGGTCGGCAGAACGCGGCCGCCGGCCGCTAGCGGCGTGCCGTACGAGCGCGGGGGCGAGTAGCCGGCTGTCGTCTACTGCCTGTATTCGCCTCCTGCGTCTGCCGCATGTGTTTACGGCCTGGATCCTGGGGGCAGTCTGATCCACATGAAGCCCGGAAGTCGAGAGGGTAGGTGGATCACTATTGCCAGAATCTGCAACCCAGGAGTTCGCACGGATGATCGCCCAGGCCATCGGCGAGACCGCATCCCTGCTGCAGGGCCGGGGGATGTCGTCAGACCACGAGTTCATAGCGCAGTTCGTCCTCGGGAAGAGCGCCACTTCTTATGCGGCTGTGCGACACCTGTGCCAGGAGGGTTTCGGCCCGGACGCCCTGATGATCGCGAGGACGATCTTCGAGAACGCGATAAACCTCGCTTACATCAACCGCCGGCCCGAAGAGAGATCCAGGCGGTTCCTAGAATTCGAGCACGTGGAGGAGTACCGGCAGATCGAGGCCCTCAAGAAGGCGTTTCCCGGCAAGAGGGTGGTCACAGCCGGGGATGAGGAGCGGATCACGGACGAATACGAGGCGGTCAAGCACAACTACAAAGGAGCCTCGTGGAGCGGGGAAACGATGCACGCGATGGCCATGGAGTGCGGTCTCGGACCGCAGTACGCGCTCATCTACCGCCTGGCGTCGGGCTTCGTGCACGGTGGGCCCAGGTCCGTACACACGTACATCGAGCGACAAGCGGGACACTACGACGTCAGGCTCGGGGCCCCGGACGAGGAGTTCACGGACAGGGCGCTGCTGTCGGCCGGAATGTCTGTGCTGATAGTCCTGGAGGAGGTATGCAGGGCATACGGTGAGGAACCCCCCGGTGAGGTGCGAGCCGCGCAGTCCATGGCAGGGAAGATCGGCCAGCCGGACCCCGCGGCGTGGGAGCAGCCCCGGACGCCACAGGCCGCGAGGTCTACGGGACCCAAGGACACGCGGCACAAGGACACGGGCCGTAAGGCAGGTGACCGGCCGCGAGACGGTGAATAGACAGGCGCATCGTCCGCCATTATGCTCGGGGGTGACCGCATGAGTGGCGAGAACACTGTCTTCATAACGGGTTACGCTCGCATTCCCCAGGGCATCACCGCCAACCAGTTGTACAGGGTGTTGGGCATCGGGGTCGAGGTTGATCCCGCGACCGGCGTGATACTCGACGCCGATTGTACGCTCGCGACGTCGGTCGGCCGGCGTTTCTTCAGTAAGCTGGCCATCGGGTACAACCTCGACGACGGCATCGAGTCGCTGGTAGCCATGTTCGAGGAGCGCTACCACGGTTCAGCCCAGAAGGCCATCATCGCCGCTCTCAGGGTGATCGGGCAGCGCTACGAGGCGTTCAAGACCGGTACCCCGTTGCCTGACGATGAGTAGGGCTGTGGACCCTTCCGGCGGCGGGGGCGACAGCGCCGTCCTGGAACCCCTCCGGATGGCCAGGTATCGATTCGTCGCCACGATCCTGGAAGACATGGTGCTGCCCCCGTACAAGGGATCCGCTTTCCGCGGGGGGTTTGGCGGCGCGTTCCGCCGGATCTGTTGCACGTGTGGTGAGGCCGCCTGCAAGGGGTGCGCCGTCATGGAAACCTGTCCCTATGCGTACGTCTTCGAAACACGGGTCCCCGCCGATTCCGATCGCCTGCGCAACATCGAGGACATCCCGAGGCCGTTCATCATGGAGCCCCCTGAAGACCTAACGACTCTGTTGAAGGCGGGTAGCCTGATGCAGTTCAACGTCGTTCTTGCGGGACGAGGCATAGACTTCCTGCCATACTTCATACTTGCGTTCAAAGAACTGGGAGATACGGGGCTGGGAAGAGCAGCCGGCTGCATGGGACGCCGCGCCCGGTTTCGCCTGGAGGCGGTGGACCTTCTTGGATTCCCGCCGGGTGCTCCGGCGAAGCCCGTGTATGATGGCGAGACTGGGACCGTCCGGCCGCAGGCAACCGTGACGGCGGACGACCTCGCCCGTTATGCGCGAACGTTGGGCGGAAGAGACACGCTACTAGTCAGATTCGCAACGCCGACCCGCTTGAAGTTCAACCACCAGTATGTGGTGAACCCCGACTTCCACGTGTTGGTACGTGCCCTGCTTCGCCGCCTGTCCAGCCTGTTGTACTTCCACCACGGGGCGGACATGGCAGTCGACTACAAGGCCACGATCGCGGCCGCAGAAGAAGTGAGGGTAACCGGTGCGCGGGTGAAGTGGATCGATTGGACCAGGTACTCGTCCAGGCAGGAGGAGCGGATGGCCCTCGGCGGGATCACTGGCGAGGCCGAGTACCAGGGAGACCTCGAGCCGTTCTTGCCCTTGCTCGTCGCAGGCACGTTCTCTCACGTCGGGAAAAACGTCACCTTCGGCCTGGGACGCTACGACCTGATCATATGAGCGGAGTGCTCCGCAGGCGGGGCCCTTTGTGAGGTTGCGGGTGTCAGGAGTGGGTGCATTTCCGGGAGGAAATACTCCGAAAAAGGTGGAATCGGAGTGCCGAAGGGTTTTCGGGTCGTTGAGACGTCAGCGTGCTAGTCGTCCGGTGGTGCTTCGTCGGTTGTCCATCGGTTGCTTGTCCACTAGTTGTCGGTTGTAGGGTTGTCATAAGCGGTTACTGGTTGCTTCGCTGGCGCTGGTAGAGTGACTGGCGGAGTTGACATAGGTGAGTCTCGACGGAGAGGGGCGTTCTCGTGCAGGAATGGGATCGTCGAAGAATTTGCCGCCGCCGGGCACCGGAACGATCCCGGAAGATGTTGCGGCGCAACGGGATCGGCATTTGCAGCAGTTGCGGTTGCAGCGATTGACCCTGAGAATAGGGGACTGAAAGTCGGGCAGAACATGCTGTCAGCGAGTCGATGCGTTCGTTAAAGGATATTCGTGTCACGGATGAAGTACTCGACGCACGCAATCTGACGCCGTGTGCTGTGGAGAGTAGACATGCAGGGCTCTAGAAGACGTAGTACGGGAAGAATACCGGGAAGCGGCACGACTGTCCCAGCCTGTTGCGTCATGGGTGGGGGAAGTCCCAGCCGCCGCTGACAGTGGCTACCCCCGCTGTGCGGTCTAGTCGAGATCCGTGGGGCTAGAAGATGCATGCTCTGTCAAGGCAGCTCGGGAAACCAAGCACCGCTGGCAAGAAGCGAAAGCGACTCTTCCTGATACACCTCGCCATACTGGGAAACGCTCTCAGCCAACGCGCTTATCCTTGGGTCACAGTGAGACAGATAGGCCTCAGGCACCTCGACCTTCCGTCCATGCAGCATGGGGTGGGGAACAACCGACACCGTCCCGGCGGGCAGGTGTGCGAGCAGGTTCTCGGTGATCTTGAGGCCGCCGATGTCCCAGTCCGTCCAGGTGAGGATCCTCATGGATTCGAAGTTCTCGATCCGCCTCAGCAGGTCGTACATGCCTCGCTTCGGCATGCCGTCGGTGCAGACAACGAGCCATCCGCGGGCGCCTGCGTCGATGCCAGCGAGATAGTCCAGGGCTGTACGGTTTTCGATCAGCACGAGGGTTTTCGCGCGGGTCGCAAAGCGCGTCACCCGGCGGATATCTCTTGTAGATATGGCGGGCGCAACGCCCCAAATGATGGCGCCGTCCGGCCGGAGGTCGCCGTGATACGGCACCCAGTAGAGCAGATGAGCACCAGTCACCCCCAACTCCTCGAGGGAGAGACCGATTTCCGATTCAGCCACAGCCGCGATCTTCGACCGGATCCCTTCCAGGTATTTGACGGAGTCCTTCTCGCCGGCGAACAGCCTGCCGGATATCTCCTTGTAGTCCCAGACCTCACCCTGAGGCCGGCTTCCAAGGAATCCGAAAAAGTCGATGATCTTGACATAAGACGAGTCGTCTTGCCGGGGCGCGAAGGTAATCGTCCCGGCATCGCCGAGGTCGAGGGCAGGAGGCCGGCCCGAACGGAGGAGTCCCGCCTGCCTTGTGAACAGGGCCGCTACTTCCGGGCGCTGGCACGTTTGCAGGTGCTCCTCGAGGCGTTGTGCAAGTTCCGCCAGCGAATCGCGCGAGATCGGGCCGAACAGCGATTCGAGGATCGTTTCCCCTGCAGGCGTCACCCTTAGGAATGAATTCCGCACGTTTCCCTGGCGGTCGAGGTTCTCGTGGCGCTCGAGCACTCCCATTGCAATAAGGGAGTCGATAAGGGCTAGCGTCCCCGCCGGCCCGACCGCTACTGTCCGGGCCGCTGCTATTCCGGCCGCCTTTGCCCCTGTCACCGCGTTCGAAATGGCCTTGCGCAGGACGGGTTCCGATATCCGCTGCACTTCTCTGGCCCTTGCGCGGTGGAGAAGCAAGAGCGCCCTGCGCGAGGGCTCGTCTACGGCGAGCAGCGCGGGTTCAGCCGGAGTACCGGCGGATGCGCCCCTCGTAATCCGGCGCGAGGGGCGGGCGCCACGCCGCGATGGGACGTAGACCGTGGTTACCTCCAAGTCCCCCTGCAAATCAGTGTGTGTGAAGAGTGGTTCACGCACCGGCAACCGGCCACTCCTTTCTCCTGTATACGCGGGTCCTCGAGCCTTCTTCCTGTGAGCGATATACACCGATGCCGAACTGGCCCAGTTCCAGATGGGCCTTGTTCAGCCGGTGCGAAATGATGATGTACTTCCGGTCGAGCTCCTCGCGCAGGAGCGAGGCGATTTTCAGGACATTGGCGGGGTCGAGAGACTGGTCTATCTCGTCGAAGACGTAGAAGGGTCGCCTGTACTCCTTGACCATGGCCAGCGTAAGCAGCGCCGCAATGGCGCTGGTCTCGCCCCCGGACCTGTTTCGGAGTAGCGGACGTGGCTCTATGCCCTGGTACACTGAAACGTATATGTGCAGCTCGAACTGGGTTCCCTGGACCGGCTCCACCTGCAGGAAGCCCGTCCACCCGAATTCCTCCATGTACCGCGAAAACCTGGACGATATCCGGTGGAAAGTGTCGAGCATGACCTTCTTGAAGTTCTCCTGGGCCGAACTTTCCTTTGACGCTGCGTCGTCGTAGGCCGCTTTCACCCGCTCGAGCTCGTCCTGGGCCTTGTCGAACTGCTCCTTTGCGGACGCGTAGTCCTCCTCGGCGGTGGGGATGATATCCGGCTTCAGCGCCTCGACGGTCGGGGCGATCTCTACCTGCCGCCTGTGCCACGTGACTCGCCGTTCTTCCGAGACGGGAGGAGCGGCAACCGCAGCCAGCCTTGCCTCCGCCAGAGCCTCATCGTCGGATATGTCGGGCCGGTCAAAGGCGCGCCGCCATTCTTCCACGCTCCCCGCGGTCCGTTCCTGGAGATCCCTCAACGAGAGCCTCTTATCTGAAAGCCGCGCCTCGAGCTCTTGGAGCCGGTCGAGCATGTCGTTGACCCTCGCGCGCCCGAGCTCCATGGACCTCTCCAGGCCGTCGATCTGGCGCGCTGCCTCGTCAATGCCGTCTACCAGGCGCCTAGTGTCTTCCAACGCGACATCGGCGGCCTTCCGCGCGGCCCCTTCCGCCTCTCTTGCCTCCGACAGTCGCTGCTTCAAAGACGGCAGCTCCGCCGACTTCTTCCACCTTTCGTAGCTCTCCCTCACCGCGTCGAGGTCCTTGAGGGTAACCGCCCTCGACACCTCGGCGGCAGTAAGTTGCCGCCGGAGGGCGCGTAGCTCCGCGGCAAGGATTTCAGCCTCTGCGGACATGCGGTCCAGCCGGGCGGTCACGTCCGGAATCGCGTTCCTCAAGCGGGTGGAGGCTTCCGTCGCCTCAAGCGCGGCCTTGAGGGCAGACTCCAGTCTCCGTACCTCGTCTTCGACCTGCGTGAGCGCGCCGGCCTTCTCTTCCGAGTCGCGCTCGGCGAGGCGTTGCGCCTCCCTGGCCTTCTCGACCGCCATCTCGTACGCTCGCGGACCAAGACACATCTCTGATGGAACCGAATAACGCCGACCGAACCTGTCGTACCTGTAGCCGTCCGGGGTATACGCGACGAACCCCTGGGCGGCGAGTCTTCCGGCGTCGTCGTGGTTAACCGTTATTATCACGGACCCCAGCACGCGACTGAGCAGGTTCGACAGGGAGGGCGGGACCTCGCCGGCCGTCTCGACGCACTGGAGCGCTGTGCGCTGGTGCAGGACGCTGTCGCCGGCGTCAGGCGCAACCGCGGGAATGGCGGCTGCGCCTGGGAAATCGGCTATCGTGTACTCCGAGTAGTCGACGAGTACACGGCCATCCTCCACGAGCACCGCCCAGCGAAGGTTGCCCAGGGCGCCCTCAATGGATGCTCTCTCATCGATGGACGCATCTTCCGGAGGGGCCACGCACTCACAGAGTACGGCCGCCGCGACGCCGGCGTCGCGGTAGCGCGCTGCGGCGGCGATTGCCGCCGGAGGCGTGGCTGTGCGGTTTTGCTCCAGCAGGTGCACGCGTTCCTCGGCCAGGCGCGCTTTCTCTGCCGAGAGCACGGCCGCTTCGCGCGCGACCTGCAACCGGAGGGCTGCCACGTCCAGAGATACTCTCAGATCCGCCGGATTGCCGCACTGGAGTAGGGTTTGCTCAGCCTCGTGAAGATCGCGCTTCATGCGCTCGACCTCGCTGTGCAGGGAGGCGACGTCGGCCTGGCGGGACCGAAGCGTGGTATCGAGGGTCCCTTCTTGGTCGCGGCTGCTGACTATGGCCTCGTCCAGGTCCCTGATCTTCTGTTCCAGCTCCGCGATCCGTGCTTCGAGCTCTCCGCCCGAAAGCCCCTCGGCCAGCACCCTCTCAATGGACTCGACCTGGCGGGCGAGGTCATCAACCTCGCGGCGCCATCGCTGGCGTTCCTCGTTTGCAGCGCGGTGGACCTCGCGGGACTGTCCCAGCGATGCGGTCAGCCTCACCGATTCGTCCCTCAGCCTGGCCGTCTCGTGGGCGTACGTCTCCAGGTTAGTCTCCAGGGCGGAGCGCCTGGCGGTCTCCTGCCCGAGCGTGTCCGCGAGCGCCTTCTCGTCGGCCACGGCCCTGTCCAGGGCGGTCACGTGCCGGACGAGGTTGTCCTGAGCCACCGCCCGTTGGATTTCAGCCAGCTCCTGTGAGAGCCGCTGGAATTCGAGGAGGTTCTTCCAGGCGATTTCCTTGCGTTTGAGCCCGTCGTAGAGGATGTCCCGCTGGTTTTGGGCGTTGCGCAGTTCCTCGAATGCGCGGTTCCTGGCGTCGAGGGTCTCCTGCCATCGACGCTCGAGGTCTTCGAGGCCGAGGAACTGTTTCATCGTCTCGTAACGGGATCTGGGCTTCATCTGGACCAGCGCCGCGCTTTCGCCCTGTTGGATGAACATGAACCTGTCGTCCGGCTTTATGTTGTACGTGCGGCGGAAAACCTCGGCGTATTCTTCATGCGTCCTGTAGTTCTGCCTCCGCCCGTCCGCCACCGTGTAGTACCGGGAAAACGGCCTGTTGTTGTCATAACCGAATTCGAGACCCAGCACCACGGTTTCGGGCCAGTCGGGGTTCCATATGTCACCCTTGGGGTTGAGAATCGTAAGTTCGGCGGCGGCGCGCCGGTTTACCCTCGTGTCGCGTTCGTCGAGGTAACCCTGGTAGAGGTCCTCGGGCGGATCGCCCATCAGGGCCTGGATCATCCTGGCGATGGTGCTTTTCCCCGAGCCGTTCGCGCCGAACATGACCACCTCGCGTACGTCGGGCCCGCCGAGCGCCACTGTGTGATTGCCGAACGCCCGCACTCCCTTCAACCTGAGTTCAATCGGTATCATCCAGGGATTCCTCCATCTGTTCCAAGGGCTCGGCGCACACCGCCACCTCCGCGAAGTTGGATTCCACGAATTCATCCAACAATGCTTCCACGTCCGGACCCGGCTGCAGGGTGAGCGCCAGTGCGAGGCACTGCTTGCCCGCAGGCGTCATCCTTAACTTGCGGGAGTCCTCGTTTCGCTTGATCCATCCCTTTTTTTCGAGCATCGTGAGGATGCGGGAAAGCATCATGCGGGGGTTCCTGGCGCGGCCGGCCATGAGCGGCAGCAGGTCGCCGCGCGTCAGCGAGCGTTTGAGGGTTTTCTCAAGATACCAGACCATTACGGCGACGGCCACGGCCTTTGCGCTGAGGGGCGCCTGCCCCGACTGGAACACTCTCGAGGCTTCAACGACCGCAACCAGGTGTTTGCCCGATTCGGCAAGCGTGAGAAACCGGTCCAGGCCCGTCCCTGCGCAGTATGAGTGGAGCCCCTCCAGGGAGTCCTCCCCGAGCATCTTGGCGACTGCTGCAGTCGTCGGCGGCCGGCCTACGGTGGTTCCCACAATAACCCGCCTGAGCGCGCGCTCGTACTTGGGGTCGGAGTCGGCGTAGTCGAACAACGTAAGCGGTGCGGCAGGATCTCTCTGCTCACCCCGCCTCGACCTGGATCCCGCCACCTGAAAGAAGGCCCTGACCTCTCCCTGCTTGAATTCACGGCCCTGCGACACCGCGACCACTCTCTGCAGAAACTTCGGCCCGAGTGACTGGACTCCTATTGGAGTGGGGACGTACCTGGTGGCCCCGCCTTCCAGGCGGGTTTCTTCTATCCAGAACAGCCTCTTGAGTTCGTCGAGGGCTCGCGCCACAGTTCTCGCGGCGCTTCTCTCGGCCGACACGAACTGCTCAACTATGGTTGTCTTCGGAACGGGCACGGAATTGTCCTGGTTCCACTTGAGGATGAAGAGAAACACTGCGAGGGCGGCATTCGACACCGGGGATTCCTTGGCAAAGAGCGCGCGAGAAGCGATCCCGAGAGTTACAAACCGCCCGTCCGTCAAGATGCGAAACCAGCGGCCTATCGTCGACGACTCAGCGTACGCAAAGAAGCCCGACAGGTCGTCGTCCCCGATGAGACGTTGGACCGCGAGCCTGGTTAGCGGGTTTCCGGTGCTGGTCCCGCACAGTATGGCCCTGATGGCGAGGTCGTACCTTGTGTTATACAGACTGCTCATGTTTGTCCCTTTTGTCCTTGCGCCGTTTCGCGGCCCGTTCTGACGAGAGCAACAAATGCCCTCTCATTTCAAAGCGCGGCTCCTCGAACGTTTCGGGCACATAGACCCCCTTCACGAGGGCTTTCGTGACCGCTTCGCCGGCCGCAGCCGCAGTCATCAGGGCCTCACCCCACGTATTGCGCTCGGATATGAGACTCGGTTCGGCGACGGCCTCCTGAGACTCGACGGCGGCGAGCACGTAGTCCACGTAAGGGGCGAAGTCCTCCTCGAATTCGTCCTTAACGTCCTGGATGTCACCCTCCTCGGAACACGTCTCTTCCTCCTCGGGCGGGAGGTCTTCGCCGTCGACCATCCGGTGCTGGAGGAACTCGTCGACAAACTCCTCGAGCTGCACCGTGCCTGGATATGCAGGGAGGTAGACAGGCAGTATCAGGTCACCCGCCTCCGATGCCAGGTCCAGTAAGCGTTCGGTGCTGAAAGCATCGCGCAACCATGCGTAGAACCGGTGCTTGCTTATCAGGTTCATCTCGGACATTGCGCGGCCGGTGGAGTGCGCAAGCACGCCGGTCATGGCGTCGAAGACTGCCTGAAGCGCGCCGGACTTGGCCTTTTCGACCCGCTCCACGATCGGCAGTCCCGGTTCGTACCCCTCATTGCGTTTGCCCGCCAGCGCGCCTTCGAGGAGGTTGTAGCGGTCAAGCACCGACCTTATCTGCTCTATGGCCATGCCCTCGACGATGTAGTCGTGAAGCCTGGTGGCAAGATCGCGATAGCCTTTCTCCAGGAAGCTCAGGGCGCGCGCCAGCGAGCCGGCCTCGTAGCCGTGCGCCTCGTACGCATCCATGAACTCCATCTCGCGCTGGCTCTGGTAGAGGAGCTGTTCCATGGCGCTCATCTTGTGGAAGGCGTACCAGTCTTGCAGAATCCTGTGAAGCGAACCCAGGAGACGGCTGCCCTTGGTTGTCAGCCTGACCGTGACGTCGCGCTCAATGAAGCTGAGCCGGTGGGCTGTGTTCAGGAATCCGACGGGGTCGGCCCTGGGCTGGCATCCCCACCGCTCGACAAACCGGTTGAGTAGGCCGAGATGGCCCCCGACCCCGGAACCCGTGGAATACTCCTCGTCCTGGATGAGGATGAGCATCTTCACTGCATCTATCAGCTTCCCGGGGTTCTGCCCGTTATCGCTGACAGAGTGGGCGAAGCTCGCCAGGTCCGCCATGTCTCTCGCGGCGCGCACGATGGCTTCGGGATAGTCCCCCGAGAGGAAGTCTATTCTCTGGCCCTTCTCGCCGGCGGCGGTTTGCTCTACGGAATCCATCTGACTCACCTGCAAGACTCACCAACCCGTCTATGGCGCCGGTGTCACGCCACGCCTCTGTTGTGGTCGAGCCACAATGACGTAGTGCCCCACGAGCTATGTTCCGCGTGACGTTTCGGACACCATCTGTCTCAGGATTCGTCTCAGGAGGCGGCCTGTCCTGCAGTATGCCGCTGGGTGGCTCTGCATACTCGAGAAACACCGGCTCCGGTCCATTATCTATCCGCAGGTCCATCGCTTGGCCTCGTTCCTCGGGGGCGAGGGGGCGTACAGCCATTGGGCCGTTCTTCGGAGACATGCCTCGTAGCATTCAGGCGGGCCCGTCAGCTTCCCCACGATGACCCCGGGTTCGCGGACCAACAGAAGTCCATATCGAAGATCCTTACGACGTGGCTGTCCTGGTCAGTGGCGACAATGACTTTGTTCCAGTCGTCGAGGCGGTCAAGGACCAGGGCAAGATAGTGGAAGTGGCGTTTCCCCGTGTTGCACAGGCTCTTGAGAACGCGGCAGATACCTACATCGTATTGGACCGGGACTACCTAAAGGATTGCTGGCTTGAGAAATGATTGACCCGTCTAGCTGTGCAAGACGGGCACGTAATTGATCCTTCTTAACTCCGCAAGAAGGCGATTTAATTTGTGTAGTATAGACACGTGCCAGGAAGATATGCAAAGGTCGCTGTCCGCCTTGGGAGTCTAATTCTTAATGGTTTCTCAACAAAGCGACCTCGTTTTCCAGGACTGCTCTCCTTTTCTCTGTTGATTCCTGAATGCAGTCGATGATTCTCCAAGGAACCCAAGCAGCGTGAATTCCTCAGGCCGCACATATCAAGTAACGCCGACAGGAAATTCGTGTACCACCACGGGGTTTGGCGGTGGGCGTTCCAGTCCAGGCATGACGCTACGGTATATGATGCCATTGTCGAGTACGCGCCTCTCTAACCGGGCGGGGGCCTGCCCACCGGGCAAACGCATAGCGTTGCCCTGCCTGCGGAAGAAGACAAAGGCATAGCCGCGGTTGCTTTACGATCAGGTCCGGGGCTGGTGTCTGGGGTCGGCTGCTGATGCCGGGCGCCTGCCGGTGGTTTGCCTTCCGACCTCTCCCTGATGCACGCGTGCTTTACAGTCTTGGCGCACTTCATGGCCGCAATGCCCCGACGGATCTATGGGGATTTCCGGAGAGTACGTAAGACGGCGGCACTGCCACCTGGACTTGTTGCCGGCATTCTGCCACTCGGCTTCGTCCACCAACAGCAGCTCCCACAGCCTGCGCGTGGACTCGGGCAGGGTCCTGAGGCCGTAGTAGTCTTCGAGGAAGACCTCGCCGACTCTCTCTTTCCCGTACCGTTTGAATAGCCACATGATCTGGTCCCAGTCGCCGCGAGCGAGGACGGTCTTAACGACAAGGGTGGCGTGCTTGTCGTCATCTATGGTTTCGAAGATGTAGTTCTCGAACAGACGGGAAAACGAATCGGGCAGCTTCATGGCCGGGCTCCCTTCACGGCACGTCAGCGCAAGATGCTTCGGCTGACGCGGTGTCGCTCATCGAGCTGTTACGCCCGTCTGCCGCTCAAGATAACCCTTCACCTGCTGGCGCAGAAACGCTTCGACAGTCTCAAGCGTGAGGCCGGGCTGAATAACCAGCCGCAGTGCGCTGTCGACATCCTCCAGATCCCTCGTGTAACAGAGTTGTTCCAGGAACAGCTTGGCAGAAAACACACGCTCTCCTTCGATAATGAATCTAGTTGCGGCGTCATTGATGATGCTGTCCAGCGTTACCATCCCCGACTGGAGCAGGAAATACAGGTCCACGTAGTCACGGGCCACAGCGCACCAAGCGCGTACGCTTTCATCGAGGCTATCTCTCGGGGGTGAGCGAGGCTGACCCCGCGCAATTCCGGCAAAAAGGCTCCCGCGTCTTCGAGCGGGTGCAGGAGGCGAAACGGATAGCCGATGAAAGACGTCTTTATTCCCATGATGCTCCACATCTGCGCGGCTTCTCTCAGATCCAGAGTGGCATCGGCCTTGCCGAACAGCCGCTCAATTTCTCGTGCAACGACCCCGGCTGGGATTGTCTCCTTCGCATCCCGTGGAAAGAAGTCCAGATCATCCGATTTTCTGTGGCCCAACTGGAGGGCGAGACCGGTTCCGTCCGCGAGGTAGAAAGTACTCACGAGCTGAGATTGGCCCAGCGCGCGACATACTTCTATTACGTTCGGACTAAGGACGGCGCGAGGATCCATTTTCTTCCCTCCAGCAACAGTATATTCTGCTATGAGGATGGTCACAAGCCGCCGCCGCTGCTGCGTGCACGGTGGGGATGGTAAGACGGGCGATAAACGCGGGAAGGCTGGGATGTGGGCTTGGGTCAAGGGTCAAGAGTCAAGGGTCAAGGGGGCGCTGCAACGGTCCAGCTTCTGGAACCACAGATGGCCCGCCGCGGAATCCGAATCTGGAGTGGTCCAATCTTACCAGCCTGCATCATGTAATCATTTCATGAAGCATCTCGACGCGCTTTCCTGTCCTCCTGCCTGCGCTCCACCGGGTCTATGCTGCCGAGCATCAGCACTCAACAGCCGGTCGCTGCTGACCGGCAGCGCTCCGACAGCCGATCGCTGTCCACTAGCAGCGTTCCGACAGCTGGTAGCTGCTCACCAGCAGCGCTACGGCAGGTAATCGCTGTCCACCAGCAGCGATCCGGCAAGTGACCACTGCCCAGCAGCAGCGCTGGGTAGAAGAACACCGCAACAATCGGATAACGAAACGCCTCCCCCAGTTAGCCCGAGTGCTGCAGCAAGCGCACGTATTCCGGGATGTGCTGCCCCAGGCCCTTCACGAGTTCGCCGTCAGCGGTCCAGAACTCGATTGCGCCTGTCGAGTGTTGTGTGCAGACTTCGACGGCCGCGAGGAAAGCGGCGTCGTAGAGGGTAGGAAGACTGACGCTGGCGGCAATCTTCCACGCAGCCCGCAGGAGTATCTCGTCGTTCATGTATTCAATCGACAGCGAGAGAAAACGCCCCCAAACGACATCTGCCTCAGACGCGCTGAGCAGTCCCGCCTTCACCTTCTTGCGGAGGACGGCGCCGACCTCGGCCCAGGCGAATGAAGGCGCCACCAGGCGGTAGCCCCCGCTGATTATGCGCCTCAGGAGAGCTGCGGCTTCGGTGCTCCCTTCCTCAGGAACGAGGGCCTTCACCAGGATGCTGGTATCCAGGCAATAGGCGGGTCTAATCATGGCGCTCCGTTCCCATCCGGAGTTCCCTTATGACCGGCGTTGAATCGGGGTGGGGGCCGCGCCTACCCAATTCGAGTCGTTCGCGATCGATCTCGTCCATGAGGCGGAGTCGACGTCTCATGGACACTTCCTTCTCGACGGCGGCCACCACAAGATCGTTCATTGAATCTCCATAGGCGGCCGCTTCTTCGCGGACTCTATCAAGGAGGTCTTTCGAGACACGGATGGTGAACTGCTCGCGTTCGGTATTCATGCTCCTGAATCCCCCCGAGATTCGGGCTGAGAGCCGACCGTATACCAAGGTGATAGTAGCATGTGCTGTCGTCAGCAGCAATCATACCACGCTATCAATCCCGTTTCAGCGGATGAGATGCGTCGCCAGTCCAAGCCCAGGGCGACCGACCTCATTTACAGGAGTGCTAGCATCTCTCATAATCCTTACCCAGATACTCAGCCACGACCTTCATCGCGCAGTACTTCCCGCACATGCTGCACTCGCTCAACCCTTCGGGATTGCGTTCCCGCCGGTACCTCGCGGCCTTCCCCGGATCTATTGCGAGGTTCATCTGCCTATCCCAATCCAGGGCCCTCCGCGCCTTCGACATATTCAGATCCCAGTCTCGGGCCGCCCTGATGCCTTTCACCAAGTCAGCCGCGTGGCCGGCGATCCGCGCGGCTACGACGCCGTCCCACACGTCCTGCGCAGACGGTAGACCCAGATGCTCGGATGGGGTTACGTAGCAGAGGAAATCGGCTCCCGCGGCGGCGGCGATGGCCCCTCCGATGGCGGCGGCTATATGGTCATAGCCAGGCGCCACATCCGTCACCAGGGGACCCAGCACGTAGAACGGGGCGCCATGACACACCCGTTTTTCCAGCCGAACATTGGCCTCCACCTGGTCGAGAGGGACGTGCCCGGGTCCCTCCACCATCACCTGCACTCCCGCGCTCCATGCCCTATCAACCAGTTCCCCGAGGGTCAGGAGCTCCTGCACCTGGGCCCTGTCGGTGGCGTCCGCGACACACCCGGGTCTCAGCCCGTCTCCGAGGCTCAACGTGACGTCGTGTTTCCGCGCGATATCCAGTAGCCGGTCGTATTGCTCGTGCAGGGGGTTCTCCTTCTGGTGGTGGAGCATCCACCCGGTGATGAAAGCCCCGCCCCGGCTCACGATATCCGTGATGCGGCCTTCCGCCTTGAGCCGCTTCAACGCGGACAGCGTGACCCCACAATGGACAGTCATGAAATCAACGCCGTCTTCGGCCTGCCGCTCGATCACATCGAACAGCCCATCCACGGTCATGTGCACGATCGCCCCTTGAGACTCCTGGGCCTCCACGGCGGCCTGGTATATGGGGACAGTGCCGACGGCCGCCTTGGATTGGCAGACGATTGCCCTGCGGGTCCTGTCAATGTCCTCCGGCCGTCCAGTGGACAGGTCCATTACCGCGTCCGCCCCCGCCCGAATTGCCATGTCCAGTTTGGCGATCTCCTTTTCGGTATCCGGGAAGTTCGCTGACGTCCCGATGTTTGCGTTGACCTTCGTCCTGAGACCAGCGCCGATCCCGTCCGGGTCGAGTCTCACATGCCTGGGATTCGCCGGAACACAAATGGTCCCTGACGCCACTCCGGCCCTGATGAACTCGGAATCGAGGCCCTCTTTCTCGGCAACCCTGCGCATTGCAGTCGTTACCCGTCCCTGCAACGCGGCTTCCCGCTGAGTCATGCGATTCTCCCCCCGTCTTCGAATTGGCGACTCACACCGGTTGACGACTCACATCGGTTGACGACTCACTCCAGCGCTGCGCAGAGTCACCAGGAGAAGGAGACCGATGACCGCGCCCGTAACACTGGATAGACTGAACGGAACCACGTATGCCAGCGCCATGACACTATGCCCGAGAACCATGCGCGCGAAGGGATATGCGAGCATCGCCCCCAGTACACCCGTCCCAAACACTTCTCCAAGTGCGGCTGCCCAGGGCTTTTTCGCCAACCGGTAGGCGTACCCCGCAAGAAGAGCCCCTACCATCCCTCCCGGAAATGCGAGCAAGGTCCCCGTTCCCAGGACGTTTCTGAGCAATCCCACTGTGAAAGCGATCGTTACACCCGCGCCCGGGCCCAGTAAGACGCCGGCGATCACGTTTATTGCGTGTTGTACGGGAAACACCCTCGCGCCGGCCACTGGAATTGCCAGCACGTGGGCTGACAGCGTGCCGATGCCGATGAGAAGCCCGATGAGAACCAGGTCGCGGGTTTTCATGGTGAGAACCTCCTGCTCAGTTCCCTTACAGCCTCCGCAATGTCCGGTTGACCGACCACTGCGCTGATCACCGCGGCGCCGTCGGCGCCGGCCCGGGCGACCTGGGAGATGTTTTCCGCATTTATTCCCCCGATGGCCACAACCGGCAGGCTTGTGGCCGCCTTGATCCTCCCGATAATGCCCGTGCCATGTGAGGCCCCTGCGTCGGGTTTTGTCCGGGTAGGGAAGATGGGGCCGGTCGCCACGTAGTCCGCGCCGGCATCTTCGGCGGCCTTGGCTTCGCCGGCGGTTTCCACCGAGACCCCGATGATCTTGCCGGGGCCGAGTATCTTGCGGGCCATGACGGCAGGGAGATCGTCCTGGCCGATGTGGACCCCGTCGGCCCCGATGGCCTGCGCGACATCGACCCTATCATTGATCAGGAACAGCACCCCGGCCCGGCGGCAGACCTCCAGAATGGCCTGCCCCATGGCCACCAGTTCCCGCACACTGGACTCCTTCTCCCTCAACTGGACAATGCGCGCCCCGCCGGCGATCGCCTGTTGAACCACTTCAACGTTGTCGCGCCCGAGTGAGAGCCTAGACCCGGTGATCACGTAGACCCCCAGCGCCTCGCGGAGCCGTTGCCTCACGGTTTCCATAGCGTATCCCCCTTCGTCCGGTTCCGAGAAGTCCGGTTCACAAGAAAACAGCCGCTTCCCCAGAAAACGCCTGGAAAGAAGCGGCCCACATCCCTGTCGACCACGACTTTCCTACGCTGGCATTACCCAGATCAGGTTCAAGGGTCGAAGGACCGGCGTCCCTCTTCTCAGCCATTTGGGCTCCCCTGGTGGTCACCAATCTTCAATTGTCCGTCTGAGTCATATCAGTCTCAGTTATATACTATACACCTGTGGCAGCGAATGGCAATCCTCTGAAAAGATCCTGCAGGACCTATCATACAGGGCCGCCACCTTGTCGCGCGGCCGCAGTTGTTGTACAGTGGACGCTCTTGACCAGGTGGTCAATCCGGAGTATGCTTAGTCTGAGGTTGACCGGGTGGTCAAAAGGGGGCCATACGCCATAGTGGACCAGGATATGAACGTCATCGCGGGCCGGACAGACAAGGCGCCCGCAGTCGACAAGAGGAAGCAGATCCTTCAGGCGGCGCTCGAGGAGTTCGCTCAAAGCGGGTACGAGGCCGCGTCGACGAACCGCATCATCGAGGATGCCGGCGTCTCGAAGGGACTGCTGTTCTACTACTTCAGAAGCAAGAGGGACCTTTACCTGGTGACCGTGGAGATGTGCGTACAATACTTCGATTCACGAGTAGACCGCGAGATGATAACCATGTCCGATGACATCATGGACCGTGTCATAGAATCCGGGAAAGCAAAACTACGGATTGCAGCGGAACAGCCGCTCATGTTCAGGTTGGTGTCGGACGCATTTCTCGAACCGCCCGGGGAACTGAAGTCGGAGATCCAGGCCCTCCAGTCCAGGTTGTACGACAAGTACATGCCGTACATGACCGGGGGTGTCGATTGGTCTCGCTTGAAGGAAACGGTCGACCGTCAGACGGCAGTCAGCCTCATACTGCTCGTCTCCGATAGCATCGGGACAAAATATGCGAAGGCGTACAGGGATTCGGGCTACAAGTACTCGTCTTACCTCGAGGACGCGATCCACGAGATTCAAGTGTACTTCGAGATGCTCAAACACGGCATGTACAGGTAGAGGAGGCATTCGGATGATTGAGGTCGGGCAACTCTCCTTCGGGTACAGGGGATCCGGCGGCCTCGCCGTGGATGGGATCACCTTCGAGGTGGAGAATGGAGAGGTCTTCGGGTTCCTCGGCCCCAACGGCGCGGGCAAGAGCACGACCCAGAAGATACTCATCCGCCTCCTGAAGGGATACGGCGGGGAGGTCCGGGTCCTCGGAAAGGACCTCAACCAGTGGGGGCCCGAGTACTACTCGAAGGTCGGGGTGGGCTTTGAATTCCCGTCGCACTATCAGAAGATCACGGCCCTCGAGAACCTCGAGTTCTTCCGTTCGCTGTACGGACCCGGCACGGAGGACCCGATGAGGCTCCTCGACATGGTGGGCCTCAAGGACGACGCGGGAACGCGCGTCGGCGCGTACTCGAAGGGCATGCAGATGCGGCTCAACTTCGCAAGGGCCCTGCTCAACAAGCCGCAACTCCTGTTCCTGGATGAGCCGACGTCCGGGCTCGACCCGGCCGGTTCACGAAGTATCCGGGACCTCATACTCGAACAGAAAGCGATGGGTCACACGGTGTTCCTGACCACGCACAATATGTTCATAGCCGACGAACTCTGCGACAGGGTCGCGTTCATCGTGGACGGCAGGATCGCGCTGATCGACGCCCCCCGGAGGCTGAAAATCGAGCACGGCGAGCACGTGGTGTCTGTCGGGTTCGAGCGGGATGGGAAGATGGCGGAGAGCGAGTTCGCTCTCAAGGGGCTGGCCGACAATGCGGCGTTCATCGAGACACTGAGGAACGAGAGGGTGCTGACGATCCACAGCAAGGAACCCACGCTGGAGGACATCTTCATTCGCGTCACGGGGAGGCGGCTGCAATGAAGCGACTGCCTGCGATGCTGAAAATGGACATCAAGCTCCAGGCGCGCTACGGGTTCTACTACGCCGCGTTGTTCGTGACCCTGTTGTGGGTTTCCGTAGTACGACCCTTACCACGAGAGATCCTCGGCACGGCGGCAACACTGGCGGTGTTCGTGGACCTCGGTATTGTAGGCATGATTTTCATCGCGGGCCAAGTGTTGTTCGAGAAGGGTGAGAGGACGCTATACGCGCTGGTGACGACGCCGCTCACATTCGCCGAATACGTGACATCCAAGCTCGTGTCGTTGACTGCGCTGGCGTGGCTGGTCAGCGTGGTGATGGTGACATCGACGTACGGGACCGCGTACAACCTCGGGATTCTGACGGCGGGGGTTATTCCAATGTCGGTGATCGGCCTGTTGGTTGGGCTGATCACGGTGGCGCCATACACGTCTATCAGCAATTTCACGGTGATCATCCCAATACCCGCGTTGGTGCTGGCCCTGCCCGTGCTTGAGTACTTCGATTGGGTGAGGACGCCGCTGATGTATCTGGCGCCGACGCAGGGATCGCTGGCGCTGCTTCAGGGGGCGTTCACGCCCGTCACAGGCTGGAGGATAGCAGGCGCGCTTGCACACCAGGCCATATGGATCGCGCTCCTGACCTACTGGGCTAGGGTCAGATTCGAGCGATACATCGTCGCGCGCGAAGGGGGGCGCTCCACGTGAGATTCGCACGCGCATTCGCGTTGAACGACCTGAGGAGCATCCCCAGGGAGCCCCTGATCATATTCCTGCTGTTGGCGCCCTGGGTGTACGTGCTCGCGCTCAGGCTGGTGTTGCCGGTCGCTGGCGAGTGGCTGATGGCAACCTACGGGGTATCCGTCGTCGACTATTATCCCCTCATCATGACCGTCTACACGCTGCCGATACCCCTGTTCGTGGGGATCGTGTACGGACTTCTCCTCCTCGACGAGAGGGATGACCGCGTGTTCCCCGCTATACAGGTTACCCGCGTTTCCCTTGAGGCCTACATGGCTTATCGAGTCGTGGCGGCGGTATGCGTCACCATCCCGTACAGCGCGTTCTACTCCTGGGCGACGGGACTGGTGTCGCCGCGGACCGTGTTGGCGACGCTCCCGGCTCTGGCGCTCGGGGCCGTGGTCACGGTGTTCACCATGCTGTCCCTCGTCGCATTCGCATCCAACAAGGTGGAGGGGCTGGCTCTGGTGAAAGTCCTGGGAACCCTGGTCATGTTCGGGGGGATAGTAGGGTTTTTCTGGCGGTCTCCCTGGCAACTCTCTCTGGGAATCATCCCGAGCTACTGGCCTGCGGCGGCGTACCGGCTCATGTACCAGGGCGAGCCGGCGTGGGGATACATGACCGCCGGTTCCCTGTACGGGCTACTCGTCTGTGGCGCGCTGTACTACTTGATGCTGCGCAAGATCAGGAGCGCCGTTTGAGGGCCTAGCCCTTTCGCCCAGCCCTTTCACTTAGTCTTCGATTCACAGTCCTCGACGCATGCCCGCGACCAAACGCGCACGATAAGCAGGATTGCGCCATTCGCTGTTGAATTGTTCGAGATGTGCAGATGTCTGACATCTGGTAGCCTGATTATTACTAGACCAGGCGGCGGAGGTGTGGCTGTGACCAACCCGAGATTCGAAGGTAAGGGTGCTGCGCATCGCAGGGCGATATACCGGGGCTGCGGTTACGGTTCGCGCGACATCTCTTCGCGTCCCCATATCGGCGTCGCGAATGCGTGGAGTGAATGCTCTCCCGGCCACTACCACCTCAAGGCCCTGGCTGACGCTGTGAAGAACGGCATATGGCAGGCCGGCGGCGTCCCGTTCGAATTCGGGGTCCCCTCCACGTGCGGAAACGTCGCGATAGGGGAGTCCACTCTACAGTATGAACTCGTTCTGCGCGACATCGTCGCCTCGTGCATCGAGGCGGTGTCCCGCGTGCAGCTTTTCGACGGCCTAGTACTGCTTTCAACGTGCGACAACATCGTGCCGGGTCAGATCCTCGCGGCGCTCAGGCTCGACATACCCTCGCTGGTCGTGACGGGCGGCCCAATGCTGGCCGGACGGACACCCGGATCCCCGGCGGGACGGGTCCTGATGCCCGACGTGAACGAGGCGGTATTCGGCAGGGCCAAGAGGGGTGTGATGGCTGAACGGGAGCTCACGGCCATTGAAGAGGCCGCTTGCCCTACGGCGGGAGCCTGCCCGGTCATGGGAACCGCCAACACGATGCAGATCCTTTCCGAGGTCCTCGGTCTGTGCCTGCCGGGTACCGCAACCATACCCGCGCCCTACACAGCCAAGATAGTGGCTGCGAGGGAGTCGGGCGCCCGCCTGGTCCGGATGGTGGCGGACGGTCTCAAACCGTCGCGCCTGGTAACTCTCGATTCCCTGCTGAACGCCATCTCGGTTGACATAGCCATCGGCGGTTCCACGAACGCCGTGCTCCACCTGCTCGCATTTGCGGGGGAACTCGGGATCCCGCTCGACCTCGACGAATTCGATTCCTTGAGCAGGAGGGTGCCACTCATTAGCAGGGTGGTTCCCAACGGCCCGCACACTGTAGTGGACCTTCACGAGGCAGGGGGCGTGCCCGCGGTCCTGAAGGTGCTGGCGCCGCTACTCCGCAAAGGCGCGACGCTGGCGGACGGCCGCTCAGCGGGCGATGTGGCAAGCGGCGCATTTGCGCTCGCCGGCGAGACCGGCGCCCTGGCGACGCTCGAACACCCTGTAAGCGGGGACGGCGGCCTGGCGGTGCTCAAAGGGAGCCTGGCCCCTCGCGGCGCCATAGTCAGGCAGACTGCGATGAAACCCGACATGTTGACCTTCTCGGGACCCGCCCGCGTTTTCGACAGCGACGCAGCCGCGCTCGAGGGGATCGTGACCGGCCGGGTCAAACGCGGGGATGTCATCGTGATAAGGTACGAGGGCCCCAGGGGCGCCCCGGGCATGACTGAAACCATGCTCTCCACGGATGCGCTTGTGGATCTGGGATTGGACGAGTCTGTTGCGCTCATTACGGATGGGAGATTCTCGGGTTTCAACAGGGGGCCTATCATCGGCCACGTTTCGCCTGAGGCGATGTCTGGTGGCCCCATCGCGATAGTGCGCGACGGGGACGCGGTGATCATCGACATCCCCGCGCGCAGGCTTGATCTCGACCTTCCAGGCGCGGAGATACAGCGCAGACTGGCGGCCTGGGTCGCCCCGCGGCCCAAGATCACCAGCGGCATTCTGGAGATGTATTCACGACTCTGCCTGCCTTCCGACGAGGGTGCGGCGATGCAACCCTGGAACGCGGGAAAAGGGGGATCCGGTGCGTGATTCTGAACCGCGTGGAAGAGGAGATGCTTTCGGGCAAGCGCGGTGAGGCGGCCCGCCTGGCGATGTCGATCCTCACCACAATGGGGGATCTGTACGGCGCGAGAAGGATGATACCGGTGGTCCAGGGGCACATCGACGGTTGCTCGTACGCCGCTGTGTGGGACGCCGGCCTCGAGTTCGCGGAGCGCCTCGCGTCGCTGGGCGCCAGGGTCGCGGTACCGACGACGCTCAATATCACCGCGCGCGACATCGAGGACTGGCGGGGATTCAGGATCCCCGAGGAGCACGCGGGCAAGTGCACGAGGATGGAGGCTGCTTATCACGCGATGGGCTGCATTCCTACCTGGACCTGCGCTCCGTACCAGTATGCGCTGGCGCCGGCCTTCGGCCAGCAGATCGCCTGGGCGGAGTCCAACGCGATCAACTATGCCAATTCGGTCCTCGGGGCGCGCACGAACCGCTACGGGGACCTTGTCGACATATGCTGCGCCATCGTTGGGAGGGTGCCTGAGTACGGTCTGCACCTGAAGGAAAACCGTGCTGGACAGGTGCTCTTCAAGTTCGAGGGAATGGATTCGGCGGTGTTCTCCGACCCATCCACGTACGCAGCGATCGGTTACCTGATCGGCGGGATCGCCGGCGAGAGGATCCCGGTCCTGGACGGCCTGCCGGCTTCGACCACCCACGAGGACCTGAAGGCGCTCAGCGCCGCCGCCGCGTCCTCGGGGGCCGTGGGCCTCTTCCACGTGGTGGGCGTCACCCCCGAGGCCCCTACCATGGCGGAGGCTTTCCAGGGACGCCGGCCCGAGGAGGCATTGACGATCGATCGGGCCACACTGGAGTCCACGCGGGACTCGCTCACGAGCGCGAGACCGGGCGGCCCGGAGACCGTGGACCTGGTCATCGTCGGCTGCCCGCACTCGTCGTACATGGAAATCGAGCGCGTTCTCGACCGCCTCGGCGGGCGGAGAATCCACAGCGACGTCCAGTTCTGGATCCAGACGAACAGGACAGTCGATATGCTCCTCAAGAGAACCGGACTGCGAGGGCTTCTCGATTCCCTCGGGATCAGACTCCTTCACGACGGGTGTATACTGAACTTCCCGCTCGATGCGTGGGGGTTCAAGGGAATAGTCACGAATTCGGGCAAGATGGCCCACTACGCGCCGGGCCATTCGGGGGCATCGGTGTACTTCCGGAGCCTCGATGGCTGCGTTGAATCGGCCGTGGCCGGGGAGGTGCGTTGCGATGAGTAACCCCACGACGGTTGGTGACCCGGGTAACCCCGCGCCGCGGACCTTGAACATACGGGCCCAAGCGGTGATCCCCGGACAAGCGTCCGGCTGCGCGCTCGTCGCCAGGTTGCCCCTGAGCTTCTGGGGCGGCTTCGACGCCGCTACAGGCCGGGTCATCGACGTAAGGCACGACCTGTACGGCCAATGCGTGACGGGCAAGGTCCTGTTCATGCCCGGAGGTAGGGGTTCGAGCAGCAGTTCTGGGATAATCCTCGAGGCCATAAGGCGGGGAACGGCGCCCGCGGCCATCGTGAGCCTCAAGGCCGAGGCCATTCTTGCCATAGGGTCAATAATCGGGAAGGAACTCTATGGGCGATGGGTCCCCGTTTTCGTGGCAGCCGGAGATGACTACGATTCCGTCCGGACCGGCGACCACGTGACTCTGGTTCAATCCAGCGATGTCAAGCCCGTCGTTCCCGGAGTGCGCGCGGGCGCCTGGGACGATTGACGGGATCCCAAGATCCAATGAGACCGGACAGAGTCCAACAGGAGGAGGAAGTGTTATGGCTGGGCTAAGTGGTGTGTACGTGGTAATGGTTACGCCGTTCAAGCAGAACGGGGATGTTGACTATGCGGGGCTGAAGTCCAACGTTGATTGGTACATCGAGGAGGGCATTCACGGTCTGCTCCCCCTCGGCAGCACGGGCGAATTCGCCTCCCTCGAGGACGACGAGAAGAAGAAGGTGGCGGAAACCGTCATGTCGGCGGCCAACGGTAGGGTGCCCGTCGTGATAGGCGCCACCGCCGAGACCACTGAGAAGGCGATCGAGTATACGAGATTCGCCAAGGAAATCGGGGCCGCGGGCGTGATGACCCTCCCGTCGTATTACTGCAAGCCCAGCCAGGAAGAGATGTATACCCACTTCAAGCGCATTGCGGAGGCTGTCGACCTGCCTGTCATCATATATAACAACCCCTGGAGTTCCGGAGTCGACATGCAGGCGGAGACAGTCGCCAGGCTGGCCGAGTTCCCGACCCTCCGCTACATCAAGGAATGCACCGCCGACATAAAGAGGCTTCGCGAGATCCGGGTCCTGACAGATGATCGGGTCACGATATTCTGCGGCTGGGAAGACCTCGCCTATGAATCCTTCTTCATGGGCGCAAAGGGCTGGGTCTCGGTCATCGCCAACATCGCCCCGAAACTCGCGGTCGAGCTGTTCGACCTTGTCGCCGTGAAGAAAGACTACGAGAACGGGTGGGAGCTATACAAGAAGATGCTGCCGATGCTCAAGCATCTCGAGTACTCAGGGAAGCTTCAGCAGACCCTCAAGTACGCCCTCGGCAAGATGGGCCACTCCGGTGGAGTCGTGAGGAGCCCGAAGCTGCCACTTACAGCCGCGGACAAGGAGAAAATCGACTCGATGTTGAAGTTAATGAAGCTTGTACATTAGGCTATTACGCTGGCATTTTACCAACCGGTGGCCGGACGGCCGGGATGGCGCCGGTATTAGCGCCTGTGGCATAGGAGAGGGGGAATGGGCGGAGTCAACTGCGGCAACAGGGATCGACGTAGAGAAGAGGTCATGAATGCAGAAGGAGGAGAACCTGATGAAGAGGTACCTGGCATTGGTCGTAGTATTCGCTTCCATCGTGATGGCGACAGCGGGTTGCAGCCAGCCTGCCGCTCAGCCGCAGCCGGCCCCGGCTCCGAAGGATGAGACGATCTACATCGGCGTTGGCCTGCCCCTCACCGGCTCGGTGGCCCAGAACGGCCAGCTGATCCTGAACGGCGTCAAGATGGCCGTCGCGCAGTTCAACGCCAAGGGCGGCCTCAACGGCAAGAAGGTCGACGTCATAGCCGCTGACGATAAGGGCGACCCGAAAGAGGCCGCGAACATCGCCAACATGTTCGTAGCCGACAAGAGGATCGTCGCGGTCGTTGGGTATCTGAAGAGCTCATGCACGCTGGCGGCGGCCCCCATTTACAACGACGGCAAGCTCGTCGCGGTATCGCCCGACTCCTCGTCTCCGAAGATAAAGGATGCCGGCCCGTACATCTACAGGGTGAAGAACAGCGACGCCGTCAACTCTCAGACCGCCGCTCAGTGCATGATCGACGACGGCATCAAGCGCCCTGCCATATTCTATGAGAACAACGACTATGGCTACGGCTGCTTCGAAGAAGCCTCGAAGAAGCTCAAGGAGATGAACATCCCTGTAGTGGCCACCGAGGTCGTCATGCCCGGTGAGTCCAAGGACTTCAGCACGGCCATAACCAACCTCAAGAAGAACAACGCGGACGGCCTGTTCCTCGGGGTCGACTACAACGAGTCGGGCCTCATCGCGAAGCAGATGAGGGCCGCGGGAGTCAACATCCCGATCTACGGCACCGACGGTCTCTACACCCCCGCGCTCGTGCAGGTCGGCGGCGCGGCTGTCGAGGGCGTGCACGTTCTCGGCTCGTTCTTCAAGGGCGACCCGAACCCGATAGTCCAGCAGTTCAACAAGGACTACAAGGAAATGTACAACGACGAATCAGGCATAGGGATCTTCAGCGCTGAAGGATACGACACTGCGGCCGTGATCCTCGACGCGATGAAGAGGGCCGGCAGCGCCGATCGCGAGGCGATCAAGAAGGCGCTCGACCAGACCAAGGACTACAAGGCGGTCGTTGGAAACGTCACGTTCGACGCTGACGGCGAAGTTGTACTGCCGCTGCTGCGGCTGACCATCAAGAACGGCGACTTTGTCATGGAAGAGAAGCAGCTCAAGAAGTAAGCGCAACAGGCTGGGGGCGGCTGCCGTTTCAACGGGCGGCCGCTCCTCCTACCGCCCATCAAGCGGGCGGCCGAAAGGGGCGGGCGCGGTGTTTCTGCAGCAATTGATAAACGGTCTGACACTCGGCTCGATTTATTCGCTTGTTGCCCTGGGTTACAGCATGGTCTACGGTGTGTTGTTCTTTGTGAACTTCGCCCACGGCGACGTGATGATGGTGGGCGCGTTCATGAGCCTGCTGTTCCTTACCCGGAATTTGGGCTTCATACCCTCGCTGGCTCTCGCGATGGCGTGCTGTGCCGTGCTTGGTATGACGATCGAGCGAATCGCCTACCGTCCTCTGAGGAGATCGACGAGGCTGGCGGCTATGACCAGCGCGCTGGGCGTATCTATGACGCTGCAGATCAGCGCTCAGCTGATCTGGGGGACCCAGACCAACAGGGTTCCCACGGCGTTCCCGATCGCGCAGATCGCGTTGGGCCCCAACGCTCAGATCACAACGCTGCAAATTGCGGTCCTGGGCATTTCCATACTGATGATGATGGGCCTGCAAACCCTGATCATGAAGACGAAGGTGGGCAAGGCCCTGCGCGCAACCGCGCTCGACAGGGAAGCCGCGGGCCTGATGGGCATCAATACCAATAACATAATATCGTTCACGTTCGGCATAGGCTCGGCCCTCGCGGCGGTAGCGGGTCTTCTGGTGGGGATGGCTTACGACGCGGTTTACGTTACGATGGGATACGGGGTCGGCACCAAGGCATTCACCGCTGCAATTCTTGGCGGGATCGGCAGTATCCCCGGCGCCATGGTTGGGGGCATAGCCCTCGGGGTCGTCGAGGCCCTCGGCGGCGCCTATCTATCTTCAGGGTACAGGGATGGGATCGCGTTCGGGGTACTCATCCTGACGCTTCTCTTCAAACCAAACGGGCTTTTCGGCAAGAGTTCCTGAACGGGGGGTTGGACGACCATGATTGCCTGGGCCAAGAACAACAAAGCCAATATGGGCCTGCTCGCTGTGGCTCTCGTCATGCCCCTGTTCTTCGAGAGCCCGTACATCCTGCACATGTTGGTCATGATTGCCCTGTACGTCTCGCTGGCCAGCAGCCTCAACCTCATACTCGGTTACACGGGTCTGTTCAGCCTGGCGCACGCGGCGTTCTTCGGAATTGGGGCGTACACCACGGCGCTTCTTACGACCAAGATGTTTCACCTCCCGATTTGGGCGGGCATCCTGTCATCCGGTTTCGTGGCTGCCTTCTTCGGCATGCTGATAGGCCTGCCATCGCTCAAACTGAGGGGCGATTACCTGGCGATATGCACTCTCGGATTCGGCCAGGTCGTTCGCCTGTTCGAACTGAACGCCGTCAAGGTCACCGGAGGGGCCATGGGTATCCCCGGTATCCCGAAACCCAAGGTGTTCGGCTCGGTTTTGACGCGGATTGGCTTCTACTATCTTGCGCTGGTCGTCGCCGTATTGGTGATCGTCGCGATCGGAAAGGTGGTCCGCTCCCGGATCGGACGCGCCCTGATGGCGATCAGGGAAGACCAGCAAGCCGCGGAGGCATGCGGGGTCGACACTACCTACTATAAGGTGCTCGCGTTCTCCATGGGGGCGTTCTTCGCGGGACTGGCTGGAAGCATATACGCCCACTACATCACGTTCATCAGTCCTGATGCGTTCGCGTTCAACGATTCCATATTGATGTTCTGCATGGTGATCCTGGGCGGGCTCGGCACACGGCTCGGTCCCGTCGTGGGCGCCGCGTTGCTCGTCGCCTTACCAGAGGCTGCAAGATTCGCCGCTCAGTACCGTTTCCTGATAGTGGGTCTGGTACTCGTCATCTGCATGGTGTACAGGCCACAGGGATTGCTCGGTTCTTATGCCTCCGCCGCGGAAGGGTCGCCGAAATCGGGCGGCAAGCCCAAACCACAGGCCGGGGGCGCCGTCAGGGGGTAGGTTGAATTGCCGGTTCTCGAAATAAGGAACGTAAGCAAGATGTTCGGCGGCGTCGCGGCTCTCAAGGATGTATCGTTCAGCCTTAACGAGGGCGAGATATTCGGGCTGATTGGACCGAACGGCGCCGGGAAAACCACGATGTTCAACGTGATTACCGGCGTGTATCCGCCTTCCCAGGGGAAGGTGGTATTCCGAGACCGCGACGTGACGAACCTGAAGACCTGCGCCAGGGTACCCCTGGGGATGGCGCGCACCTTCCAGAACATAAAGCTGTTCGGAAACGTGTCTGTTCTCGAGAATGTACAGACGGGCATGCACTGCCGGATGAAGTCTTCGCTGATCCCGATAGTGTTCTCGTTGCCGTCCGCCACGGCTGAGGAAGCCATGAGTGTGACCAAGAGCCTGGAGAAACTCGAATGGGTGAACCTGGCCCACAGGGCGAGGGACATAGCCAAGAACCTTCCCTATGGCGAGCAGCGCAGCCTCGAGATAGCGCGCGCGCTTGCGGCTGAGCCCAATCTCCTGCTCCTGGATGAGCCGTGTGCCGGCATGAACCAATCGGAGAAGGCCGCCCTGCAAGGGATCATCCGGTCTTTGCACGACCGCCTTGGGATAACGATCCTCGTGATCGAGCACGACATGAAGGTCGTGATGGGACTCTGCGACAGGATCGTAGTTCTCGACCACGGTGTGAAGATTTCGGAAGGGAAACCGGCCGATGTACAGTCAGACCCGAAGGTAATCGAGGCTTACCTGGGAAGCGGGTTCGGGAGGCGTGATAGGTTTGCTATCCGTAAATGACCTTCACATTTCGTACGGCCAGATAAGGGCCCTAAAGGGCATTTCCCTCGACCTCACCCAGGGAGAGATCGTCACGCTCATCGGCAACAACGGGGCAGGGAAGACGACAACCCTGAAGACAATCGCGGGCGTGCTGAAGCCGTTGCGGGGCGAGGTCGTGTTCAAGGGCGAGCCGATCCACGGTCTCCCATCATTCAAGATCGTCGAGAAGGGTATCTCTCTCGTTCCGGAGGGCAGGAGGATATTCTCGGCTCTGACCGTCCAGGAGAACCTGGAAATGGGGGCCTATCTGAGATCGGACAGGGCGGGCATCGCGGAGAGCATGGACAAGGTGTTCGGTCTGTTCCCCATTCTGAAGGAGCGGCGTAGACAGCACGGTGGCACTCTGAGCGGCGGCGAGCAGCAGATGCTGGCCATCGGGCGCGCGCTGATGGGCCGCCCGCAACTCCTGCTCCTGGATGAACCTTCTTTGGGTCTCGCCCCGAAGGTGGTCGAGCAGATCGCCGAGACCATTGTGGAGATCCAGAGACAGGGAACATCCATCCTGCTGGTCGAGCAGAACGCGATGATGAGCCTGAGCCTGGCCGACAGGGCGTACGTGCTCGAGACAGGTGAGATCACGCTCCAGGGCGCCGGGGCCGAGCTCCTGGAGAACCCCGCCGTACAGAAGGCGTACTTGGGTATGTAGAAGCCGCGCTGAGTGAGGAAGTAATGGGGGTGCGGTTGGAGACAGCCGCACCCCCAATTCTCGAAGGAACCGCCCCTGGCGCCAGGGTTGGTCAGGCCTTGTGGCGGTAGAGCGAGAGCATGTTGGAGCCGTACGAGTAGCTCCTGACCACCGCCAGGTCACCCGATTCGGCTCTCACCTGTTCTTTGGCACTATGTTGCATGAAGCACAGCCCGCCGGGCTCCAGTAGCCCCAGGGCGGCCAGCTTCTCCACCGTCCTCGGCCCCAGTCCGTGGAAGTACGGAGGGGCGACCATGATGATGTCAAACCGGTCGCCCTGCCTGCTGAGGCGTTCAACGGCCCTGAGCACATCGGCGTGGATCACGGTGGAGTGTTCCTCGAAGCCGCAGATGCGCAGATTGTGCCTTATCACCGCGATTGCCTCCGGGTTGAGTTCGACGAGGGTTGCGGTCGCCGCCCCGCGGCTCAGTGCCTCGATGGCGTAAGCGCCGGTCCCGGCGAACAGGTCCAGGAACCTGCTCCCGGGCACGTATGACTGGGCGATGTTGAACACGGCCGCCCTAACCTGGGCCAGGGCGGGCCTCGTTCCCGCTCCGGGAACGCTCTTCAACCTGCGCCCCTTCGCCGTCCCCGCAATGACCCTCAGCAACCTTCCGCCTCCCCGTAGCCTGTTTCATCCGCACGGCGCCACCTGCAAGTTATCCTACCACATACCGGCGTAATACCGCACATCGAACTCAAGACTAAAACGGCCCCGGCCGGTCCGGCGGGCGCCGGGGGCCGGGGCTGCCGCATGCACCCTACTACTGGTTGGCCGCGGTCCCGCAGGCTTCGGGCTGGGACGCGTACCTCCTGGCCTGTTCCTCTCCCCTGAGAACCCTGAGCGCGCCGAGGGCCAGCGCCTGCATCTCATCGGAACCCGGGTATACCATGAGCGGGGCGATCCACGACACCTTCTCCCTGATCCAGCCCGTAAATAGGCCGGAATGGGCCAGACCGCCGCCGATTACGATGGCGTCGACCTTACCGTTCAGTACTACGGCCATTTGGCCGATCCATTTTGCCACCTGGTAAGCCATTGCGTGAAAGATGAGTTCGGCGTGCTTGTCGCCCGCCAGGACACGCTTCTGCACTTCAAGCCCGCTATTCGTCCCGAGGTGAGCGACCAGGCCGCCCTTGCCCATCATCTTCTGCTGCATTTCCTTTTGCGTGTATTTCCCTGAGAAACACAAGTTGATGAGGCCCATCGCGGGCAGGTCACCGGCGCGCTCGGGGGTAAACGCCCCGGACGAGGAGGCGTCGGTCCCGTCGATCATCCTGCCGGCCCTGTGGGCTGTGATTGAGAAACCACCGCCGAGATGGACCACCACGAGATTCAGGTCTTCGTACCTCCTGCCGAGGTCGTTCGCCGCGCGGCGCGCAACGGCCTTGAGATTCAAGGCATGGAGCAGGGAATCCCTCGAGATCTCCGGCAGCCCGCTGATACGCGCGATGTCCTCGAATTCGTCGACGCACGGTGGGTCCACCACGAACGCCGGCACATGGACCTGCTTGGCAATCTCCATAGCTATCGGCGCGCCAAGGTTGCAGACGTGCTGCCTCCTGGGGTGGTGCAGGCAATCATCGACCATCTGGTCGTCGACGAGGTACGTTCCGCCCGCCAGGGGCCGCAGGAGCCCGCCCCTTCCCACCACCGCTTTCAGGTCTGTGATGCTGCGCCCGCTACGTTCCAGGGCTGCCAGGATGAGGCTCTTACGATATTGGTGCTGATCCGATATGCTGCCGAACGCCGCCAGATCCTCGACGCTGTGCTGCACTGATTCCTCGAAGACGCATTCTTCGCCGTCGTACAACGCGACCTTCGTGGAAGTCGACCCCGGGTTGAGGGCCAGGATCAGCCAGCTGCCGCCTGCCATTTCGCCGCCTCCCTCAGAGAATCAAAGCATAGAGGATTAAATAGCGCTTGAACTCACCGCCGGTTCTTCAGCCCGGACCTACTGCCGGCGCAACCGGGATCCCACGGTTGGCCAAACTGGAGTATACGATACTAGATGAGTCAAATCCTCCAGCAAGGGCAGGGTGAAGGTGTTGTTACCCTGGTGACGAATTAGGTGCGTACCGGAGGTTACGATATGGCGGCCTGGCGGCGCCTTGTGGGACGTTTCGAGGCGGGACTCGATGGCGGGTTCGACGGCAGGGGCAGGGAATTCCTGGCTATCTGCGTGCTCACGTTCATACAGGGCTACGCCTGGTATCTGGTGCTCTCTTTGTTCCCGTTGTACGCGCGACAGCTCGGGGCCGACGAGATGCTCGTGGGGCTGCTGTCGACGCTTCCGCCGCTGCTTTCCATAATATCCAGCGTGCCCGGGGGCGCGATAGCGGCCTCGATAGGGAAGGCGAGTGTCTTCCGGTTATCGTTCATTACCGGGCTGGCCGCCGCGGCGGCGTACGCGCTGTCGCCGAACCACTGGCTGCTGCCGGTGCCACAGGCGCTGTTCGGCCTGGCGAGCGCGCTTTTTTGGCCGTCGCAAGGGGCCTACGTGACTGAGGTAATCCCCGAACGGAGCCGCGCCAGGATGCTGGGGATCGTCATGTCCATCACCACCGCCGGGGCCGTGGCGGGTCCGGTTTCTGCGGGGGTCCTGGCCGGGTATTTGGGCTACTGGGCGGTGTTCGCTGCGTACGGCCTGTTGTCGCTCTTGTGTCTTGCCGTGTGCCGGACGCTCCCATCTCGCCGGCTGAAGGTGAACATCGAGAACCTGCGCGGGGCGGTATCGGGATCGGTGGCGTCCGGCAGGTACGTTCTCGCCAGCCCCACGATCAGGCTGACAACGTGGGTCATAATGGCAACCTACGCGTTCTGGGGGCTGGCGGACACCTTTTTCCCCCTCTACCTCGAGGATATGCGTTTTCCGGTGGCGGCCATCGGTGGAATAATAACAGTGCGCACCACGTTCATGACTTTGGCCCGCATCTTTTCCGGAGGGTTCGTCGGAAAGGCGAGGACCGTCCCTATGCTGTATGTCCTGCTCCTGTCCAGCGCCCTGGCAATGGCGCTGGTACCTGTGGTCGCAGCCGGCGCGCCGGTCCTTCTCCTAGCGTGTGTCGCCGTCATGGGGTCGGCGTCGGGCGTGGTGCCCGTTTTCACCACCATGCTCATAGCCATGGCCACCGACGGCGGAGACCGCCCGGTGGCGATGGGAATCGATTCTGCGGCATCGTCGATGGGCAGGATGGCGTCATCATTCGCGCTGGGGATCGTTGCCAGGACGGCGGGCCTGACCGCTTGCCTGTGGTCGGGAAGCGTTGCGGTCGCCGCCGCCACCCTGGGCGTGGCGTTCTGGTGGACCCATCTGGTCCGGGGCGATGCTTCGGGTCTTGCGGGGAGGCGGATACCATGAGGGGAGACCACCTTGTGCTTTCTCCGAGGTGCAGGGAAATTGCCGTGGCGGCCGTAATGACGGCCCTCACAGTGGTCGCGGCGACCTTCCTGAGAGTGCCCGCGTTCGGCGCGAGATTGTACTTCCATTTCGGGGAGGCCGTATTGTGCACCGCGGCGCTGATCGGGGGCAGGCGAATGGGGGCCGCCGTCGGCGGAGTGGGGTCGTTGCTCGCGGATATCGTACTCGGGCTGATGGTCTGGGCGCCGGTAAGCCTTCTCATCCACGGACTCGAGGGCTACGTGATAGGCCTCCTGTCGGACGGGCGGGGAGGTGCCAGGGATCTCAGGGCCCTGCTGCAGGGTGTGATGCTCATGATCGTGGGATACGCCATCGCGGCGTGGGCCATCTATGGGAAAGCGGCGGTACCCATCGAGATCCTCGGGGATGTCGTCCAGGGCGGGATCGGCATCCTCACGGCCTGGTTCGTGTCGTCCGCGATCAGGCGTGCGTGTCCCGCGCTCAGCCCCAGGGGGTGGATTGATGAGTGATACCAGGTCGCCTCGGCTCGAGATCGGGAAACTCCCCGTGGACCTTCTCGAGCGGTTGGTGTCCCGCTATAGGGGGCGGATCAGGAACGAGGTCGTGTTGCACGCCGCCGTCGGGGAGGATTCGTGCGCCATAGACCCGTCCGAGATGCTAGTGGTGATGTCGACCGACCCCATCACAGGGGCCGGCGAGGAAATAGGCTGGGTTTCGGTTCACATCTCGTGCAACGACGTGGCCGCCAACGGGGCGGAACCCCTTGGGGTACTCGTGACTCTGCTGCTCCCGCCCGGATCCCCGGAGAGCGAACTCCAGAGAGTGATGGGCGGGGTCGGGTCGGCGGCCCGGGAAATCGGAGTCGAGATACTCGGCGGGCACACCGAGGTGACGGCGGCCGTGAGACAGGCCCTGCTGTCCACGACGGCTATCGGCGTCGCGCCCCGCGGCGGGCTCGTGACGAAGGCGGGGGCGTCGTCGGGGGACGCCCTGGTCATGACGAAGGCCGCGGGCCTGGAGGCGACGGCCATCCTTGCCGCGGACTTCGGGGACGTGCTTGCCCGGGAGCTGGGCGCCGGGACCGTGGAGAGGGCAAGGTCCTTCGGCGGGGAGATAAGCGTCGTGCGGGAAGGCCTGGTCGCAGCGGGGAACGGGGCGACGGCCATGCACGACGCGACGGAGGGTGGGGTTCTGGGGGCTGTGTACGAGATGGCCGAAGCGGCTGCGAAGGCGGCCGGCCATCAGATCGGGTTCACCGTCAATCTGGACTGTGTTCCGGTGAGGCAGGAGACCGAATCGATATGCCGCATAGCGGGGGTCGACCCGCTCAGGGTGGTGTCGAGCGGGGCAATGCTCATCGCATGTAGACCAGGCGACGCCCAGGGCATGATCCGGGCCCTCGACGATGCCTCCATCGAAGCCCGAGTCATCGGCGAATTCACGGACGAGAGGCGCATGCTGATAGCCGGCGGCAGGGCGGCCCCGGCGGCGCCGCCCGGCCCCGATCACATCTGGGTGGCCAGGGAGAACCTCCAGAGGCTGCGGAAAGCGCACGGGTGAGTTGTCCCCCGGCGTATGGTATGATATACACGAATGGTCAGCGAATCGGCAACGAGTCGCCCACGAGAGGAGTGTCACTTTGAAGGAGAAAGTTGAGCAAGCCCTGTCGAAAGTCAGACCCAATCTGCAAGCCGACGGAGGGGACGTCGAGCTCGTGGATGTCAGCGACGGCGTCGTCAAAGTAAGACTCAGGGGCGCGTGCGGCGGTTGCCCCATGGCCCAGATGACCCTGAAGAACGCGATCGAGCGGGTCATCAAGGCCGAAGTCCCTGAGGTGAAGCGCGTAGACGCGGTTTAGAAGGAGCCCCGCAAAGGTACCGGCCGGATGAGACGCGCCCCCCTCGGGGAGGGGGGCGCAAGTTTGCGTAGGTTGGACGCTAGATTCCCCGGCCCGTCGACATGTCGTCTTGCAGGTAGGATTTCTCCGCGCACCGGAGAATAGGTATTCGCGATTTGCCTCGCCGATGTCTACCGGAAAGGCGTGCTCTCATAGTGGAAAGGAGGGTATCTCATGGCATTCAAGATCGGTGAAGACTGTGCAGCATGTGGTGCTTGCCAGGCCGAGTGCCCCAGCGGGGCCATCAACGAGGGCGACAAGTACAGCATTGACCCGGAGAAGTGCACTGACTGCGGGACCTGCGCTGATGTGTGCCCGGTCGGGGCTATCACTGGGACGAAGAAGTGATGGAACAGCGGCGAAGTCCTCAGCCATCCCGGCTGAGGACTTTTGTCGTCGGGGCGGAGGGATGACGAGTTGGAGTTGCTGGAGAAGACGCTCAGGTGCATTGGCAGCCTTGATGCCGGCGCCATGGAGGCGTGCCGCAGGAGGCTGGATTCGCTGACCAAGCCGCCGGGAAGCCTCGGGATGCTCGAGGAAATCGCCGTCAAGCTTGCGGGCATCACGGGCAAGATGCCGCCGGAGGTCCGCGAGAAGGTAGTGCTGGTCATGGCGGGCGACCACGGCGTCGCGTCGGAAGGTGTCAGCGCCTATCCACCGGAGGTCACGGGACAGATGGTGCTCAACTTCCTCAGGGAAGGCGCGGCGATAAACGTGCTCGCTCGGCACGCGGGAGCGAAGGTGGTCGTAACCGATGTAGGCGTGGCGGGGGACCTCGTCCATCCAGGGCTCAGGATGGCGAAAATCAGGAAGGGCACCGCCAACATGGCCGTTGGGCCCGCGATGAGCCGGGAGGAAGCGGTCGCCTGCATCGAGGCGGGCATACGCGCTGTCTCCGACGAGATCGACAGGGGCGCCCAGATCGTCGGCACCGGCGACATGGGAATCGGCAATACTACGGCCAGCACGGCGATACTCGCGGCCGCCGGCGGGATGCCGGTCAGTCAGGTTACCGGGAGGGGCACGGGAGTCGACGAGGCCAAACTGCTGAGGAAGGTCGACATCATCGAGCGGGCCCTTGCGGTCAACCGTCCCGACCCATCGGACCCAATCGACATCCTTGCGAAAGTCGGCGGGTTGGAGATAGGCGCCATCGCCGGAACGATCCTCGGGGCGGGGGCCAGGAGAGTGCCCGCAGTGGTGGACGGCTTCATATCCACGGCGGGGGCCCTCATAGCCGCCAGGCTCTGCGCGCGGGTCACGGATTTCATGATGGCGTCCCACCTGTCGGAGGAACCCGGCCACCGGATCGCCCTCGACCTAATAGGCCTCGAACCGGTCCTCCGGATGAAGATGAGGCTGGGCGAGGGCACTGGGGCGGCCTTATCGTTCCACCTGATCGACGCCTCAGTCAGGATTCTCATGGAGATGGCCACGTTTGACGACGCCGGAGTATCGGGGCGGTCATCGTAGGTGGGCTTGCGTTGTAGGCTGGGGTCGAGGGATGGGTGATGGCGGTTGAAGGGCAAACGCGGCGCCACGATTCTCGTCTTGATCGTTCTTCTCCTGCTGTCCGTTCTGCTGTCGTTGTCATCCGGCGCGGTCAAGATTCCGCCGGGGGACATCGCACGGGCTTTCCTCCAGGGAAGGGGTTCGTCACCCAACGCTGACATACTCCTTGGCATCCGGCTGCCGCGGGTGCTCCTCGCCGGCATAGCGGGTTCGAGCCTCGCAGTCTCAGGGGCGATCCTTCAGGGGGTATTCATGAATCCATTGGCCGACCCGTACGTGATCGGCGTTTCGTCCGGCGCCTCCCTCGGGGCGGTGCTGGCCATAGTGCTGCATCCCGCGATCGCAATTGGGGGTCTCGGCGCACTACCCCTGTTTTCCATGGTCGGCGCCCTCCTGACAATAGTCGCGGTGCAACGCCTGTCTTCGGTCGACGGCCGGGCATCCGTGATGAGCATTCTTCTCGCCGGCATCGCCACCAGCGCCTTTCTATCGGCCGTTATTTCGGCGGTTACTTATCTGTTCGATGACAGGGTCCATCAGGTGTGGCTGTGGATGGTCGGAGGATTTTCTCACGCGAGCTGGGAACTGGTCACTATGGCCCTTCCATATACAATGGTGGGCATGGCCTGCTCGATGGCATTCACGCGTGATCTGAACGCGCTGACGCTGGGCGAGGACACGGCCGCTCACCTCGGAGTCAACGTCCGGCTCGTGAGGAACGTGCTTGTCTGGACGGCTGCCCTGCTTGCCGCGTCGGCGGTCTCATCGGCGGGCCTGATCGGTTTCGTCGGGATGATCACACCGCACATTTGTCGCACTGTGAGCCCCGACCACCGGTTTCTCGTGCCGTCATCGGCCCTTGCAGGGGCCCTTGCCATGGTGCTCGCGGACGCGGTCTGCAGGTCGGTGATGGCGCCTCAGGAGGTTCCCGTTGGGATAATAACATCGCTAGTCGGGGGGCCGTTCTTCGTGTACCTGCTGAGGCGGGCTCAGCGGGCCGGGAGACCGGGCTCTGGGGGCGTGATGGGTTGATAAGAATAGCCGTGAACGGCATAGGCTGTTCCTACGGATGCTTCCCCGCCCTCGATGGGATAACCTTCGAGATCGCGCGCGGGGATTTCACCGGGATCATCGGGCCAAACGGGTCCGGCAAGTCGACCCTGCTCAGGGCGATGAGCAGGGTTCTGAAACCATCCCGGGGCGCAGTGCTGCTCGACGGCAGGGACATCTATTCCGAGGACCCGAGGAGCGTCGCGAGGCGCCTCGCAGTAGTCGAGAATGATGGGCGCAGCGAATTCGGCTTCACCGTACTCGAACTGGTCCTGATGGGAAGGATCCCCCACCTGGGCAGGTTCCAGCGCGAATCGGCTGCCGACGTGGAGACTGCGCGCAGGTGTCTTGCTTCTACAGGGATTCTGCACCTCGAGAGCAGGAAGATCACCGAAATCAGCGCGGGGGAGAGACAGCGCGCTCTCATAGCGCGGGCGCTGGTCCAGGAGCCGGAGATCCTGCTGATGGACGAACCCACGTCGTTCCTCGACATCGGATACCAGGTGGACGTGATGGACCTTGTCTCCCGCCTCAGCAGGGAGAATGGTCTCTCGGTCGTCGTCGTGCTGCACGATCTCAACCTTGCGTCCCAGTACTGCAAGTCGATCATTCTGATGAAGGATGGAAGGGTATTCGCCAGTGGAATCCCGGATGACGTGGTCACCCCGTCGAACATCAGGGAAGCGTACGGGAGCGAAGTGCTCGTCGTGCGCCATCCCATTCACGGCCGGCCTCACGTGATCGTGCTGCCCAGGCCCGATCCGGCCGTGGCGAGGCGGGGATCCCAAGCGGGAATCGGGCGGGTTCACGTCATAGGTGGAGGGGCGATGGCCACCAGGTTGATGGACATGCTGTCGGCCCGCGGGTTCGCCCTGTCGGCCGGCGCGCTCAACGCGGGGGATGGTGACTGGGCGGAGGCCAGGACCCTCGGCGCGAATGTCATCGATGTGCCGCCGTTCTGCCCCGTGACCGAGGCCGACATGCGAAGGAACGTGGAGGCGATGAAGGGTGCGCTGGCGGTGGTGCTCGCGGACATTCCGTTTGGGCCGGGCAATCTGAGGAACCTGATTGCCGCGGCGGAGGCGGCCTCGATGGGGATTCCCCTCGTCATCGTCGAGGGTTCGGGCGTGGCCTGCCGTGACTACACCGGGGGACAGGCGGTCGCCATGCTTCAGACCCTGAAATCCTCACAGGGTGGGGCGACGCGCGTAGTCTGGTGCGTCGATGATGAGGCGGCGGTACGGGCGGTGGAGGACCTGGCGGGCGAGCGTGGAGCGGGCCGTTGCGGGGAGGGGGAACTTTGACCGGACGAGCATTGAGCGGACCGGCCGGCAGGATTGTCCTGATCACAGGCGGCGCGAGGAGCGGCAAGAGCCGTCTTGCCGAACAAATGGCGTCCGCGAGGGGACCGGACGTCCTCTACGTGGCGACTGCGGCGGCCCGTGACCCCGAGATGGCAAGACGGATAGCCTGTCACAGGGAGCGTAGACCGCCTTCGTGGCGAGTGGCGGAATCCCCGTCCAATCCGGCGGAGGCGTTGAGGGCTGCTCGCACGGCGCCGGCGCCGCCATCCGCCGTCATAGTGGACTGTCTCACCGTTCTGGTGTCGAACCTTCTCCTACGGGACTTGTGGCTCACTGAGGACGACAGGGAGATGGACGACTCCCTGGCCACCCTCCTGGAAAATCGGGGAGAGGAGTGTCTCGCCGCAGTCCGTGAGATGCTCGAGGAGGCCAGGTTGGGCGACCTGTATACCCTGATGGTGACGAATGAGCTGGGCCTCGGGCTGGTGCCGGAGTACCCCGCCGCCCGCGTGTACCGCGATGTCGTGGGACGTGTGAACCAGGCCGTCGCTAATGAAGCGGATGAGGTCTGGCTAGTATGCTCGGGGATCCCAGTGCGCCTCAAGCCCGGGCCGGTCGTCTCGGGCTGGCCTGCGAGGGGGTCGGATTCTTGAGGCAGGGGTTGCGTTGGGTGGTTCACGATTTCATCCTGGCGGCGCAGTTCCTTACGCGCATTCCCCTGCCCTTCAGGACGAGTGTGGAGGCGGACCGGCTCGCAGGTTCCGCCAGGTTCTATCCGCTCGTCGGCGCCGTCCTTGGCGCGATCCTCGCCGTCACACACACCCTGCTGGGCTCCGCGATGCCCCCGCTTCCAGCGGCGTCTATGACCCTTGCGGTGTGGGTACTCCTCACCGGCGCGATCCATCTCGACGGCTTGATGGATTCGGCCGACGGGCTTCTCAGCAATCGCGGCAGGGAAAGGTCCCTCGAGATCATGAAGGATAGCAGGACCGGCCCGATGGGAGTGGTCGCTGCGATCATCGTCCTGCTGGCGAAGTTCTCGGCGATTGCCTCTCTCGGCGGAACCGGCGCGGTCCGGGCTCTTGTCGTCGCCCCCGTCGCCGGGAGGCTTGGCATGGTGTTCTGCCTGGCCCTGTTCCCGTATGCGAGGGGAGAGGGGATGGGGTCGTTTTCCAGCAAGATGAAGGCGTCATCCGTCGTGGCGCCGTCCGTCCTGGCGATGGCGGTTGCCGGTCTTTGCGGTCCCGCCGGCCTCGCCGCGCTGGTGATCGCCGTGATCGCGGCGTACGTGGCGTCGTCGGGGGTGAGCAGGTTCCTCGGCGGGCTGACGGGCGACGTCTACGGCGCCGCCTGTGAGGTATCCGAGGCGCTGGCGCTAGTCGCGTGGATCGCCTTGAGGGGGTGCTTGTGAAAGTGGCTGTGAATCTCAGGGTCGTACTCGTGCGACATGGCGAGACGGACTGGAATGTAAACGCTCGCTACCAGGGGCAACAGGACACGTCGCTCAACGAAAACGGCCTCCGGCAGGCCAGGGCCCTCGGCAGGCATATGGCGTCCTGGCCCGTGCTCGCGGTATACTCCAGTGATCTCAAGAGGACCAGGACAACCGCCGAGCATGTTGCGGCGCCTCACGGGCTGCCGGTGAATCTCGACCCGGATCTCAGGGAGATGGCGTTCGGGGAGTGGGAGGGGCTCACAGCGAGCGAAATCAAGGCGCGCTGGCCCGGGGTCTACGACAGGTGGCTCGACGACCCCGTTTCGACGAGGCCGCCGAACGGCGAGAACCTTGCGGAACTGGGCGACCGAGCTGCGGCGGCGGTGCACAGGGTCGTCTCCGGCGTAGCCGCCCGCGAGACGGCCTCCGGCGAAGGAATCCCCTGCATCATCATCGTTGCGCACGGCGGGCCGATCAGGGCGATTCTGTGCGTGGCCATGGGATTATCCCTGAGGACAGGCTTCTGGAATGTCGGCGCGTCGCCCGGGAGCTACGCCGTGCTGCGGGCGAGGATGGAAACCCGCGCGGGCCACAGTTGCCACGGGGAGACTCTCCCCGTAGGCCTCACCGTCGAACAGGTGAACGTCGTCCCCGCTTAGGGCGATACCGTCAGGAGGGCGGAAGGGTCGAACGAGTCCAGGCCGCAGCTGGCGGACCAGTGCAGATGAGGCCCAGTCGAGAATCCGGTCGAGCCCACGTGCCCGATGACGGCGCCCTTCTCGATGAGGTCACCCTCCTTGACCTTCATGTCTTTCATGTGCAGATATGACGTGAACAGGTTCAACCCGTGGTCGACCACGACGGTATTGCCGCTCAGGAGCAGATTCGCCGCCACCACGACCTTCCCGGCGTTCGCCGCCGTGACCGGAGTCCCCGCTTCGGCCGCGAAGTCTATCCCCCAGTGCCGCCCCGATTCCCGGCCGTTCACGTATCTCGTGTACCCAAATGGGGTGGACACCGGCGCGTCCACCGGTTTCGAAAAGGGTTCCAGCCAGTATGGCGCGCGGTGCGTCGAGGACTTGCCGGCGCGCACCAGGGCCTGGTCCTTCTGAATCCTGGCCTGGTCCTGCGTCAACTGCTCCGTTTCCCTGGTGACGGTGATCCTCGACGAGGGGAAGTCCGTTTCGAGGACCGTGAAGAACGCGGGGATCACCCCGGCGTCTCCGCACTCGGCGTTCGCCATGTGGACCCCTGGGGGCTGTTTGACGTCAACGGGCACGAAGAGGCGGGCTGAATCACCTGACACGAAAGCCTTTCGTTTCGCGCCGAATACCTCGACCGTGACCTCTGTGGAGGCGGGAAGGTCCCTGATGGTGACGCAGAGCAGCCCGCCCTGGGGGACCTTCGACGGCGCCGCCGACACCACCGCAACCGGGCGCGGCGCAGGGGCCGCAGCACCTCCGGCGTCCTCGGGACGTGCGGTCCCCATGGGGGCTGAGGTGGCCGGTTCCCCGCCGGGTCGCATACCTGACCGCTGGACGGCGACACCGGCGGCTGCCGATGCCCCGAAGAGCGCAAGTAGCGCGATGATCCACGCCGCTCGCTTGCTGATCGCGTTGACCCCCTTCAATCGACGTCCGTATTGCTGCCTACCAGGACTATTTCGACCGCGGAATCCCCGTGTCCTCCGCGCGTATGCCCCGCCGCGGGCGCTCACCCCAGGATGGAACGGACTACTGACTCAAGGACGTCGAAACGGCGACAGCGGTTCAACCCGGGGTAGTCCTTCCCCTCGAATACCCGCGTCTTGGGCGTACCCTCGAACACCGCCAGGGCTTCCGCACAATCCCCGATGATGGTGCCGGCGACCAGGCTTGCGTGCGCTGCGCCGCGATAGGGGGAGCCAAGCGCCTCGTGGCGCAGCGATGCGCCAACGCCGACAGCCAGGCCGTTCAGGACCGCCCGGGTCAGCAAGAGCGGCGGAGTCGCGAAGTCGCGGGGGGCAACGCGCCTCAGCAGCCGTGTGGAACAGGCGAAAGGGCCGTGAGAGGGCGACGCATTCCCTATGGAACCGCTCAGGCCCAGTCGCCGGTTGAGCGCCAATATGGCGCCGGTCACACGGGCGGCATTCGGACCGGTCTCGATCCCGGCGGAACAACGCATCAACGAGAGGTCCAGCCGCCCGTCCAGGACCGGCTCTACCAGGCCCCTCAGTGCGGTCCCCAGGGGGCCGGCCATGTCCCCGTCAAGGAACAGGACCGCTCCGGCGGGCAGTGCCATGAATCCCTCGCACGCCAGGCACAGCGCCGCACCGACCGCCCTTGGCACGTCGAGGCCGAGGGGCTCTTCGAAGACGTGCGTACGGACCTGGCTCCAGGCCGCGAGCGCGAGTTCGGCGGTTCGATCAGTCGAGCCGTTGACTATCACGTGTACCGTGGCGGCGCCCGCCGCCCGCGCGTTCCTGACAACCGCCTGTATGGAACCCTCTTCATCCCGAGCCGGAACGATGGCGCACACGTTCCCCCCGGAGTATCCCACTGACATCCCTCCATCCTGAGTCACCGATCGCAGTCCTCCCGCATCCTATGTCGATGAGGCGGCAGGCGCCATGGGGGGGCGGTCTCGGAGAACCCCTGGGCCGGCTGCGCTCAAAGTGGCGAAGGCGCAGGGGACGGCATATATATTACTGTAGAGACTTGAGGTAGACATAACGATTACACCGGAAAGGAGGGGAAACATGGCAGGTTGCCAAGTAATGACGGAACTCCTGAGGCTTGAGGAGGTCATCGGTGAGAAGAGAACTCAGATAAACATCAGCGGCGAGGCGATCATCCCGGACATCAAGCCAGAGGCCGTCCAGATAATTGACCACGTCGTAGACGAGGAAATCACCAAGGTAGAGATCATCCCACACAAGATCATTGTGGAGGGCGTGCTGCACCTGAAGATCGTCTATGAAGGGTTCGTGCCGGAACAGACCGTTCATGTGTTCCACTCGGATATCACGTTCAGCACGTTCGCGGAGGTCCGCGGCGCCGAGGAAGACATGACGGTGGACACGCACCTTGACGTCGAGAGCATTTCGTTCGATGTGAACGCTCCGCCCAGCAGGCGCGTTCAGGTGAGGGCCATCCTGCGGCTGAGAGTCAAGGTACTCAGGCCCACCGCGCTCAAGGTGGTCACAGATATCACCGGCGTCCCCGGGATCAAGATCACGCGGCAGTCTTTCAGAGCCGAGGACATCATCGGCCGGGAGCGCACTCAGGTAGTGACAAGGGCGGACATCCTCGTGCCGGAACAGAAGCCGAACGTGGTCCAGGTCATCGACTCTCTTGTCGAATGCGATGTCACTGACGTCGACATCATCAGGAACAAGGCCATAGTCAGGGGCACCATCTCGTCGCGCATAATCTACGAGAGTGATTCGCCGTACCAGACGGTCCACGTTGTCCACGGCGAGACCACATTCGAGCATTTCGTCGAGATACCCGGGCTGGACGAGGACATGACGGTCACTGCCGACTGTGAGGTAGAATTCGCCCAGTTCGATGTGGCGAACAACGGCAGGATGGTCGTGGGGCGCATAGTGATCATGCTCAAGGTGAGGGCCACCACCATTCGGACGCTGGATCTGGTCGTGGACGTCGAGGGTCTCCCCGATGGCTGCGCCCTGGCGAAGGAACTGGTCCGGATCCAGGAGGTGCTTGCTGAGCGGAGGCGGCAGAGCATTGTATCCGCCGTACTCGACATCCCTGAAGAGAAACCCGACGTTGTGTCCGTGGTGAAGCATGAGGCCGACATCCAGATAGAGCGCATCACGGTGATCAAGAATAAGGTGCTCGTCGAGGGCATCATTCATCTGAAGACCGTGTACGAGGGACTCGTTCCCGCCCAGACCGTCCACGTCGTGCACCACGACATAAGGTTCGCCGACTTCGTACACCTTCCGGGCGCAACTGAGGATATGACGGCAGAGGTCGACGTGGATGTCGAGCACGTCTCGTACGACGTAGGCACCGGCGACCCGATTGCGGTCCAGATCGTGCTGAAGATCAAGGCGAGGATAGTCGTGACCAGGCAGGTACACGTCGTTGTGAAGGTGACAGTGGTCGAAGCAATCTGCAACGGCGTGTGCACCGGCGAGTGGGTGAACGTGAGACCTGGGCCGAGTACTGATGGTCCTCCGATTGCCAGGCTCGCCAGGGGAGAACAGGTAGCCGTCGTATCCATGGATGGCCAGTGGTTCAGGGTCAGACTCCATGATGGCAGGCACGGGTTCGTCTTCGGCCAGTTCCTAAAGTGCGACTGCATACCGAGAGGGTAAACGCCAGGTTCGAGGCCACAAACTGCCATGCCCCGGCGAATACGTGTAGTAGCCGCCGGGATACCCCAGAGGAAGTGGGGCCGCGGTTCGCGGCCTTCCCTTTTTTGCCAGGGACCAGCAATACTCAATCACCGCCCTGAAAGTGCCGTCCCGGCCAGTTATTTACATAAACCACGGTCATAAACAAGCACATGGGGCAATTGCAGAGACACCGGTGTTTGTGGCGTTGACAGAAGACGGCATAGAATCTAGATTGTAGGAAACTACCCAGGCCCTGACAGAGACAGGGCCCAAAATCCGAAGGGAGGATGCAGATGGGAACAAGAATGGCGAGACTGGCCACAATCACCGTGTTGGTCGCGATGCTCGTGTGCGTGCTGGCCATGCCGGCTGCGGCGGCCACGGTCACAGTCGTGCAGGGCCGCGTACTGGGGTGCGGTTCAGGAGACGACGTCGTCTCCATCGGCGCCGGCGCCGGGCAATCGCAGCAGTATGTGAGCGGCACGTACCGCGACTCGCGCACGGGCCGGGTAATCTACTACTGGTATCGCTTCACTATTCCGGGCTTCCGGATAACACCGAAACCGGCGCCTGAACCGGCGCCCGAGCCTGAGCCCGAACCGGAACCTGAGCCGGCGCCTGAACCGGAACCCGAGCCTGAGCCCGAACCCCCAACGGACAGCCTGACGGCGGAAGAACGGCAGATGTTTGACCTGGTCAACAAGGAAAGGAGGGCGGTGGGGCTCAGCCCGCTCGAACTCGATATGCGCCTCGTCGAGCAGGCCCGGCTGAAGAGCCAGGACATGAGCAGGCTCGGCTATTTTGCCCACCAGTCTCCTACATACGGCTCACCCTTCGACCAGATGAAGAAGGCCGGGATCAGCTACCGCGCGGCCGGTGAGAACCTGGCGGGCGCGCCAACGGTGGAGATGGCCCACGACGGGCTGATGAATAGCCCCGGGCACAGGGCGAACATTCTGAATGCGACGTATACGCATGTGGGAATCGGAGTGGCCACCAGCAGCCGGTATGGGCTGTTGTTCACCCAGATGTTCATAGCGAAGTGAGCCGCGGGAAATAGCGGAGGAACGCGGCGAGCGAAGCGGAAGGGCCCGGGAGGGTCCTTCCGCTCCGTTATGGGCGTAACAGATGAGCGCAACAGGCATGAGCGTAACGGGCGAGTCGCCCACTGATTCGGAAATCGGGAGGACTCCCCCCCTTTCTCAGTTTTGACTAGTGACCAGTAGTATTGTATACTGGGTCTGCGGCAGTGGGCGAATAGCTCAGCGGTAAGAGCACCTGCCTTACACGCAGGGGGTCACAGGTTCAAATCCTGTTTCGCCCACCATTTTTTTGACAACGGGAGCAGCCTTGTGGGGCTGCTCTTTCGTGTGTGCCCCGTCTTGTTTCTGCTTGATATAGGGCACTCTTTGTTGTATACTAGGGTTCGCGGAGCTCGCAGCCAGGATATGCTGGCCGGGCGATGTTGATCGGCAAGTGAATATCGCGGAGGCGTGGTGTAGCTGGTCTAACATACATGCCTGTCACGCATGAGACCGCGGGTTCGAATCCCGTCGCCTCCGCCATAGAAGAGTAACCCCGGCCTGACATGACGGCCGGGGTTTTGACGCTAGCCTAATCCTCGAAGCATGCCTGTACTGCCAGGGAGACAGCGTTTTTTATCGTCTCGACGCTCATGGGGGGCGATGCCTGTTCGCCGGGGTGGGGGAAATGGATGAACCCGGCCTTTGCAGGCAGCTTCCTGGAAGCGATGTAGTGCAGGACCGTGAACATCGCGTGGTTGCCCATCGGTGTCCCCGCAGAGTCTGATACTGACGCGGGGATACCATTCTCGCGCAGCTTTTGAACGATCCTTTCGACGGGGATGGTGGCAGAGTAGGCGGCTGGCGCGCCCTCGATAATCGCCTTGGCCGCCGGCTGCTCGGCGCCGCTGCAGGGCGCCAAAGAGTCGTCGCGGTTGACTGCCGTGCGCTCGACGTGGATCTCCGAGATGCCGGCCTGCGGCCCCACTGAAATCACCAGGAACGGCTGTTCTCTCTCGATGGCCGCAGTTACGGCCGCGGCGGACTTGCCTGAAACGGCCGGGAATCCATACGCCACTATCTGGGCAAAGCCCCCCACCTTGCCTTCGAGCGCTCTCACCGCTGTCAGCGCCGGACTGGTCTTCTCGCCGGCGGACGCACCGAATCCCGTAAGTAGGATCTTCATTGAAAGACCTCCCCGGGAACAGGTTAACCACCAGTGGCGGCACCGTTGCCGTGATCTTGTTTGAAGTTGTCATAATTCTGCGGTGTTGCCCTCGTGGGGAGAATTCACGTTCTATCGCGCGATTCCTCCCACGGCCTGGCTCGCATCAATCCGGGGCCGCCGCCCGGCGCCGCGCGGCGAGCGCACCTTGACGGGCAATAGGGTGTATGCTATCATAACTTTGCGCAGCAGCCTGGTATCAGGCGCATTTGCTGGCCGTCAAACCAAGATTCCGCCGCGGTAGCTCAGACGGTAGAGCAGCGGACTGAAAATCCGCGTGTCGCCAGTTCGATTCTGGCCTGCGGCACCAGACAATTGAACCCCCTGATGAAGGGGGTTTTGTTGTTGGCGGAAATCCCGCTGGTAGTGCCAGGGAATGGAGGTACTAACAAAAAGAGGGAATTGAGTCACAGGCGGTGAATTGATTCGCCACTACGGGGCTGTAGTCAGAGCTACGACGGAGTAGCCACTTCGAGGAGGTGGCTTCTGTTGTGAGTGTGCCGGATCTGGAGAGAATCGTGCGCGAAGTGGTGGAATCGGTGCTCGGCGCACGCGTGGCGCGTGGCCGGCCGGTGACCGGGGCGACCGGGGCGGCCGGGGCGGCCTCCGGAGTGACGCTCATAAGGGGCGTCGAAATGGGCCTGAAACCGTTCGACCTCGTTCCCGGAGTGAACGCCCGCCTGATTGATTTCGTCAACTCTTCGCATGGTTGTTCCATGGCGGCGGGACTGATGGAACTGAGGGATTGCACGTTCGATTGGACGCTCAACTACGAAGAAGTGGACTATGTTCTGGAGGGAACCCTCGACATCATCACGGGCCGCGGGACGTTTCGCGGGGTGAAGGGCGACGCAATCTTCATTCCGAAGGGAACCAGCATAAAGTTCAGTACTCCGGACCGGGCGCTCTTCTTCTATGTCACCTATCCCGCGGATTGGGCCAATCAGTGACAGCGGACTGTCATGGGAAGGGATAGATCACCGGTAGGCAGCGGGTGATGCAGGCGCCACCGTCTCCGTATCCTGAGGAGAGAGATTGGTGATGGAGAAGACCGCGAACTGCTGGCGCCAGGCCGGAAGCCAGGCCGGCCGCCAGGTCGAACTCTTGATGGCCTCTGAGCCGGCTGGAGAATCCCTCCCGGAGCTGTTGACAGACGGCTTCATCGTCGCCGGCGCCGGAGGCGACATCACCTACGCCAACCGGGCGGCCAGGGCGCTGTTCAGGCGCTTGCACGGCGAAGGTGACATCGAGGAGGCCCGTCTGGGCGAGGTGTGCGCCGATCCCGCAGTCGAGAAAGCCCTCGTGGAGGACAACACCTGGGTTGAGAGGGAGGTGAAAGTGCAAGGCCTCGTGTTGCTGGTGAGGGCTGTTCCCCTGTTCAAGTGGGGTCAGGTTTCCGGCTACGCGATGGTGGTCAGGGATGTCACAGAGGCGCGGGGAATAGAGGAGGAGCTGGCCGCGAAATCGGCCGCTATCCAGGAGATCCACCACAGGATCAAGAACGATCTCCAGATTGTGGCAGGGCTCTTGAGGCTACAGCAACGACGTGTTCATTCGGCGGCGATGAAGGGTGTACTGGCGGATTCAATTGACAGGATCCTGGCTGTGGCAGCCGTACATGAGATTCTGTCCAGTGGAGGATCGGGACTAGTCGACGTCAGGGAAGTGGCGGAGAAGATTGTCACGATGCAGCAGACCACCCAGCGGGAGCCGGGGAGGAATATCGAGATCCGTGTCTCAGGGGACCGGATAATGCTTGCCGGAAAACGGGCGATGTCGGCCGGGCTGGTCATCAACGAACTCACGCACAACGCGTTCAGCCACGCGTTCAGCGCGCGCGCCGAGGGCCGGATCGAGGTCGCCCTCGAAGACAAGGGCCAGTCCGTCGTCCTACGGGTGAGTGACAATGGCACAGGTTTTCCGGAGGGTTTCTTCGCCAAGAAGTCCCCCACTCTTGGGCTCAGCATAGTACGGGCCCTCGTGGCAGACGACCTCAAAGGGGTAATCGAGATTTCCAACAGGAACGGCGCCTACATCGAGGTCGAGTTCCCAAAACAAGCGGAACGGGAGGGGGTACTCCGCTGTGGCGAGACTAAGGGTCGTCGTCGCGGATGACGAACCGATCATACGTATGGACCTGCGGGGACTCCTCGAGGACGGGGAGTGTGAGGTGCTGGGGGAGGCCGGGGAGGGTATCACGCTCATCAACCTTGTCAGGTCTCTCACGCCTGACGTGGCGGTGGTCGATGCGAAGATGCCGGGCATGGACGGGCTCGAGGCCGCCCGCGTGCTGGTCAACGAGGGCATCTGCGCGGTCCTCATTCTCACGGCGTACAGTCGTGAGGAGATGGTGAGCAGGGCGGCGGACTATGGGGTCCACGGCTATCTCGTGAAGCCTGTCAGGGGTGAGAGCCTCATCCCATCGCTGCGCGTCGCCATTGCGCGGTTTACGGAACTATCCACCCTGAGGAACAAGACCAGGGAGCTGGCGGCCAAGATCGAAGTGAGGAAATCCCTCGAGAGGGCCAAGGGGATTATCATGGAGGAGTACGGCATTTCGGAGGCCGAGGCCCACAGGAGAATACTGAAGGCGAGTATGAATTCGAGGAAATCAGTGAGGGAGATCGCGGATGCAATCATACTCCACAGTTCATGCTTCGGAAGCGATCGGGGAAAGGCCATAGGGGGGCTCTGACCCTGAGAGGAAACCGCGCGATCTCGTAGAATCAGAGTTGGTGGAAGTATTTGTAAGCACAGGCGAGCATATGTGATTGGGTGAGTCAAGCCCGGCCGTCACAGGCGACGGCCGGATGGGGCGATGGAGGCCCCGGGTCATACAGCGAGGACGCTGTGTGTCCCGGGGCTTGTCTTATCTCCCAGGATCGGTGAACTGGCACGGGCGGGGGCCGGTGGAGGCGCGGGGGTGGTCTGGCGTTGGCGGGGGGCGCCGCGGAAAGCATCTTGAGTATGGGCCTGGACGTGGGGACCACGACCACAATACTCATCTTGAGCAGGCTCACGGTCAAGAACATTGCCTCCGCCGCTTCTGTGCCCCGCATCGAGATTGTGTCCAAAGACATTTTGTACGCAGGGCAAATCCATCCGACGCCGTTCCTTGGAGAGGACACCATCGATGAGAAGGCGCTGATGGACCTGATACTGCGGGAGTACGAGAGGGCCGGAGTCAAACCCGGCGAGGTGGATAGTGGAGCGGTGATAGTCACGGGGCACGCGGCGCTCAAATCCAACGCCGAGAACGTCCTGCACAGGCTCGCCGTGAACGCCGGGCGTTTCGTGGTGGCCAGCGCGGGACCGCACCTGGAGGCCATCATAGCGGGCAGGGGGTCAGGGGCTGCTGAGAGGTCCAGGAGGCTGGGACAGGTGGTCGCAAACCTGGACATCGGTGGCGGCACCACGAACATCGGGTTCTTCAGCGGCGGCGAGCCCAGGGAAGCCCTGGCCGTCAACGTCGGGGCGCGTCTCATCAGGTTGAGCCCTGTCAGCGGCGTGATCGAATACGTCTCTCCCCACGGGCGGATGGTGCTCGACTCACTCGGCATCAGGCTCAAGACCGGAGACGCGTTGGGATTGGACCGGACTCGCGTCATCGCGGGCAGGCTCGCTTCCGTTATCGAGGAGGTCATGAACGGACCGCTGTCGGAGCTGGCGACCTCGCTGATGATCGGCCGGCCGAGGAGTCCAGGGATGGTTCCCCAGGCGATCAGTTTTTCCGGCGGTGTTGGCGGCCTCGTGTATGAGAGTCGCGAGGTCACGACGATCCGGCAGGCGGCGGCGTTCGGCGATCTGGGTCCGGTGCTGGCGGAGGAAATCCGGAAGACGAGCCTCTGGACCGGCGGCGGGGTATTCAAGCCGGATCAGACCATCTACGCAACGGTCATCGGGGCGGGCGCCTACATGACCGAACTGAGCGGAAGCACCATTTTCATCGGCTCTCCTTCGGCGCTGCCGCTCAGGAACGTGCCGGTCGTGAAGCCGTTCGACGGCGGGCTGCCCGGCGACGAGGAGGAGATCACGACCCTCGTTGTCCGGGCCCTCAGGATGATCGACTCGGGGGATGGCGGGGAGGCCGTCGCGATTGCGATCCGGATCCCGCAACCGGGTTTCGCCGAGGTAATGAGGCTGGCCCGTGGCATCGACGGCGCATTCGGGGACGCGTGGAATTCGCCGGTTGTCGTCGTAACGGACGGGGATTTCGGGAAAGTGCTGGGCCAGACCTTGAAGAGCATCGATCCGGGCAGGGCAGTGGTGTGCATCGACCAGGTGAGGGTGGAAAGCGGCGATTACATCGATATCGGAGAGCCCCTATACAGTGGCAGCGTGGTCCCTGTCGTCGTCAAGACGCTGGTATTCAGTCACTGAAGGCAACGGACGCGACTGCACAGGTGCCGAACCCGGGCGCCAGGAGGGGTCTCAAAGCGGGCAGGAGGTGCATGCAAATGGCCGATATGAGTCAGATAGCTCTCGGGATGATTGAGACAAAGGGGCTCGTGGCTTCCATTGAAGCAGCTGATGCCATGGTCAAAGCCGCCAACGTAAGCCTTATGGGAAAGGAGCATGTAGGGGGAGGTCTCGTGACCGTGATGGTCAGGGGCGATGTCGGGGCGGTAAAAGCATCGGTTGACGCCGGCTCAGCGGCGGCCCAGAGAGTGGGTGAACTCATCGCGGTGCACGTCATCCCAAGGCCACATTCGGACGTTGAGACGATACTTCCCAAGAAGCCCCCAGCGTCAGGTTAAGGCTTCTGAATGTCCATCAGAAGAGGGGTGAATGAGCGATGACAGAGGAAGTCGTTCAAAAGGCCGTCCAGGCAGTATCAAAGAAGACTGAGGATCCTTCCCCCCAAAAGGAGTGGTCCGTGCCAGCTGTTCCCGAGTTCATTGGGACGGCGATCGGAGACAGCATAGGTCTGGTGATCGCCAACCTGGATCTATCTATTCATGAGCGGATGGGAATGGACAGGAGGATCCGGTCCATTGGGATATTCGGCGGCAGGACTGGCGCCGGCCCCCAGATCTTGGCGGCGGATGAGGCGGTCAAGGCGACCAACACGGAGATTATCAGCATTGAGTGCCCTCGCGACACCAAAGGGGGAGCGGGTCACGGCAGTCTGATAATCTTCGGGGCCGAGGACGTATCTGATGCCCAGAGAGCGGTAGAGGTCGCTCTGAAGGATGTCGAGAGGACATTCGGAGACATATACGCCAATGACGCCGGCCATCTCGAGTTCCAGTACACAGCCCGTGCCAGCTATGCGCTGAACCGGGCCTTTAGCGCCCCGTTGGGCAAAGCCTTCGGATTGACCGTGGGGGCGCCCGCGTGCATAGGAGTACTCCTTGCTGATACAGCCGTAAAGGCGGCACACGTGGATGTGCTGAGCTATGCAAGTCCCGCCAAGGGCACCAGTTTCACCAACGAGGTCATCCTCGCGTTTAGTGGCGAGTCCGGAGCTGTCAGGCAGGCCCTCATCGCTGCCAGGGAGATCGGGATCAAAGTACTCTCGAAAATGGGCAGCGTTCCGAAGAGTGTGACCGGCAGGCCGTACATTTGAGCCGTCCATCCATCAACAGAGGGGAGGCCTAAGAGACGATGACGAGTCTTGATTCGAAGGTGATCGAACAGATCGTTCAAGACGTATTGCGGAGTGTGAACGTGGGTTTAGGGGCTACGAAAACCGAGGCGACTCCGGATGACCCGGTGGCTGGCATTTCTCCACGTATCGAGAAGCTGAGGAAAGACCTCCTTTCGGTCACGCCGGAGATTGATCCGGAGCGTGCTGTGTTGATCACGCAGTCCTACAAAGAGACAGAGTCCGACCCAATCATCATCCGGCGCGCCAAGGGATTGGAGAGAATCCTCAGCGAGATGACAGTCGTTATCAGGGATAACGAGCTGATAGTCGGGAACCAGACAAGGAACCCGAGGAGCTCTCCCGTGTTTCCCGAGTTCTCATGCAAATGGCTGCTGAGTGAGCTGGACTCCCTGCCGAAGCGCAAGGGGGACGTATTCCTGGTATCAGAAGAAACCAAGGCCATCCTCCAGGATGTTCTCAAGTACTGGGACGGCAAGACAATGAATGAGTATGCCGTCTCGTTGATGCCCCAGGTGGTTAAGGATGCCGCGAACGCGGGAGTGTTCACAGTCGGGAACTATTTCTTCAATGGCGTCGGCCACATCTCAGTGGATTACGCAATGGTCCTTGCAAAGGGACTCAGTGGGATCGTTGCGGAAGCGCTCGAGGAGGCCAGGGGTCTCGATATCACCAATAGTCAGGACCATAGGAAGATGCTGTTCATAAACGCCGTGGTGATCGCGTGCAACGCCGTCATTAACTTCGCAAAGCGATTCACAAACGAGGCGAGAAGACTGGCTGCCCAAGAGACAAACCTCAAGAGGAAAGCCGAGCTGGAGCAGATCGCCTCGACCTGCGAATGGGTGCCGGAGAACCCGGCGAGGTCTTTCTACGAGGCGCTTCAATCCTTCTGGTTTATCCAACTGGTTATCCAACTGGAGTCAAACGGCCACTCCATTTCGCCGATGCGGTTCGACCAATACATGTATCCCTACTACGAAAAGGACGTGAAAAGCGGGAAAATCACCAGGGAACAGGCTCAAGAGATTCTGGACTGCCTGTGGGTGAAGTTCAACGACATCAATAAAGTGAGGGACGCCGGGTCGACGAAAGCGTTCGGCGGATATCCGATGTTCCAGAATCTCATCGTCGGGGGACAAACCCCCGATGGGCGCGACGCGACGAACGAGCTGTCGTTCATGTGCCTCGAAGCCACGGCCCACGTGCGGTTGCCTCAGCCCTCGATCTCGATCCGTGTCTGGAATAAGACCCCCGATGAATTGCTCTTGAAGGCTGCGGAGGTCAGCCGCCTTGGTCTCGGGATGCCTGCCTACTACAACGACGAAGTCACCATACCGGCCATCGTGAACCGTGGTGTGAGTCTGCAAGATGCCCGCGACTATGGGATCATCGGCTGCGTTGAGCCGCAGAAGGCGGGGAAGACCGAAGGGTGGCACGACGCGGCCTTTTTCAACATGGCCAAGGTTCTGGAGCTTACAATCTGCAACGGTCAGTGCATGGGGGACTGCGAAAAGTGCGCTGTGAAGTGCTCCACCAGGCAGCTGGGGCCCGCAACCGGAGAATTCGAGTCGCTTAAAACATTTGATGAATTCATGGATGCATTCCGCCGTCAGATGGCCTACTTCGTCAAGCTACTGGTCATTGCTGACAATGCGGTTGACATGGCTCACGGGGCGAAGATCCCGCTCCCATTCCTCTCTTCAATGGTGGCCGATTGCCTAAAGCGTGGCAGATCCCTGCAGGAAGGCGGGGCAATCTACAACTTCACGGGGCCGCAGGGGGTCGGGGTTGCCGATGTCGGCGACAGCTTGGCGGCATTGAAGAAGCTCGTGTATGAAGAAAAAGCTGTATCTCCGGCGCAACTAAGGGATGCTCTGAACTGCAACTTCGCTGGGAAGGAAGACTTGAGGCAGTTGCTGCTCACGGGAGCGCCCAAGTACGGGAACGATGATGATTGCGCCGACATCTTGGCCCGTGAAGGAGCGATGATCTACTGCCGCGAGGTGGAGAAGTATTCAAACCCGCGAGGTGGACGCTTCCAGCCCGGGCTCTACCCCGTATCCGCGAACGTCCCGTTCGGTGCAGTCACCGGCGCCCTTCCCAGCGGAAGGCTCGCCGGGAAACCGCTGGCCGATGGTGTGTCGCCGTCCGCCGGCCGTGACGTGAAGGGCCCGACCGCATCCGCGCTGTCGGTCGCAAAGCTCGATCACCACATAGCGTCTAACGGCACACTGCTGAACATGAAATTCCATCCGGGGGTACTGGCTGGAGAGTCGGGACTTCGCAACCTGGCCGCGCTCGTGAGGGCCTACTTTGATGCCAAGGGCTTTCACGTCCAGTTCAACGTGGTCAGTAAGGAGACGCTCCTTGACGCTCAGAAGAACCCGGACAAGTACAGGAGCCTCGTTGTTCGCGTAGCCGGGTACAGTGCGTTCTTCACAGCCCTGGACAAGAGCGTCCAAGACGACATCATCGCTCGTACAGAGCACAGTGCTCTCTGACCTTGGATACCCCGACAACGAACCAGAGGGGGTGAGCGCCGTGCCGGCAGTAGACGACGATCTCGCGACCAGGGGTATGGTTTTCGACATTGAGCGGTTTGCCGTCCACGACGGGCCGGGCATTCGCTCTCTCGTGTTCTTCAAAGGCTGCCCTCTGAGGTGTCTTTGGTGCTCGAATCCCGAAGGCCAAAGTAACGGCATTCAGATCGGTTTCGCCCGGGGAAATTGCATCGACTGCGGAAAATGCGCTGACGTGTGCCCGGCTGAGGCGATATCTGCCTCGGACCAGAGGATCGACCGGGACCGGTGCGTTCTATGCGGGGCGTGCGCTGCAGTCTGTCCATCAGCCGCGTTAACCATGATCGGAGAAGAAAAGAGCGTTGCGGACGTCCTGTCGGTCGTGAAGAGAGACAACGCCTTTTACCGCCGTTCTGGGGGTGGAGTAACGATATCGGGCGGGGAACCACTGGCGCAGTGGCGGTTCCTTGGCGCCCTACTGAGGGCCCTGAAGGCTGAGCATACGACGACCGCTATTGAGACCTCGGGTTTTTCGAGCGAAACCGTAATAGGCGACATCGTGCCCCTGGTGGACCTGGTTCTACTTGACATCAAACATATGGACGACGCCAGGCACCGTGAGGGCACAGGTGTTTCAAACTCAGCAATTCTACGCAATGCCCGGTTCGTGGCTGCCTCTGGAAGTCGAATGGTGGTACGAATCCCCGTAATACCTGGCTACAACGACTCCACCGAGAACATCGCTTTGACAGCCGAATTCGCCAGAGGGATCGGGGTGAAGGAGATACACCTCCTTCCATATCACCGACTGGGCCTGTCCAAGTACGCCAAGTTGGGCATGACGTACAGGCTCCCCGACCTGGCCCCCCCGCCACGCGACCACCTGGCGAGCCTCGCACGCGTCGTGTCATCAGCTGGGTTGGTCTGTAGCATCGGCGGAATGTAGCGCCGAGACCGGCTGCTGGTCGCACAGAGAGTACACACTGCGGGAGCGGGAGGGAGGAGGCGGATGCTCAGTCTCAGGGCATACGTGTATATTGACTCGCTGCAACCGCAATTCGCGGCGATCACGGGCGCACTGAGCCAGGGTGACGTCCCGCTCGCCGGCATGGCGGCTCTGTACGTGGAGGTGTCGCCGGGTGTCAAGGTATATCCCCTGGCCGACGCAGCGCTCAAGGCTTCGCCCGTGAGACTGGGTTTCCAAATGGTTGAACGCGAGTTCGGGCTGCTGGAGGTACATTCTTCGTCCCAGGATGATGTGAAGAGGGCAGGCGAGGCCATATTGCAGTGTCTGGAGGTGAGCCGAGTGGAGGCGCTTGTCCCAAGGATAACGGCTGCACAGGTCATATCCAGAGTGACTGACTACCAGGCGCAGTTGATTAATCGCACAAAGACGGGGTCTCTGTTAATACCCGGCCAGAGTCTGTTCATCCTCGAGACTGAGCCCGCCGGGCACTGTGCGCTGCTCGCCAATTCCGCCGAGAAGGCTGTTGGAATTCGCACAGTGGACGTATCGTTTTTCGGCGCCTACGGCAGGTTGCTCCTCAGCGGCACGCAGGGGGAGGTCCTTGTGGTTTCAAACGCTGTGAAGGAGACCTTCGACAGGATCATTTCCCAGACGCGGGACCGCCGGATTTGATCCTCAGTCGCGGGCATTGGAGCGGATCGAGGGGAAAGGCTGGTGACCGTCAGGATGGGTGGAGTGAGGGGGCAGTCGCGACGAGAATAGAGGAGGGTTACGAGCTGTGATTCTGAAGACTACGCTCCGCGGTTCGGTGTACAAGTTCACCGATGTGAAACAGGTTCTCGCCAAGGCCAATGAGGAGAAATCAGGGGACAGGCTCGCCGGCATCGCAGCGGAGTCCGATGCGGAACGGGTCGCGGCCAAGCAGGTGTTGTCCAATCTGACCCTGGAGGATCTCAGGAACAACCCTGTGGTTCCCTACGAGGAGGACGAGGTCACACGCGTCATCCAGGATGGTGTCAACGAGTACGCGTACAGTCAGGTGAAGGGGTGGACGGTGGCCGGGTTGCGGGAGTTCATACTGTCCAACAAGACCACCGGCGCCGACATAGACCGCGTCAGTCGCGGCCTCACCAGCGAAATGGTCGCGGCCGTCACGAAGATCATGTCGAACATGGACCTGATCTACGGCGCGAGTAAGATACGGAGGGTGGGCCGGTGCAACACCACCGTGGGCCTGCCGGGTACGCTGACCTGCAGGCTGCAGCCGAACCACCCCACCGACAGTGTCGAGGGCATACTGGCCGAGGCAATGGAGGGCCTCACGTACGGCGCGGGGGACGCCGTGATCGGGGTCAACCCCGTCATTGACGACGTCGACAACCTCACCAGGCTGCTGAACGCGCTGTATGAGTTCATCCAGAAGTGGGAGATACCCGCCCAGCACGCGGTGCTGGGCCACGTCACCACGCAAATGAAGTGCATCAAAGCGGGGGCCCCTGTGGGCTGTGTGTTTCAGAGCATCGCCGGAACGGAGAAGGGGAACGCGGCGTTCGGCGTCAACGTGGCCATGCTGGACGAGGCCCACGAGCTCATCAAGAAACACGGCGTGGCCAGGGGACCGAACCTGATGTATTTCGAGACAGGCCAGGGGACCGAATTGTCGGCGAACGCCCACTACGGCGCCGACCAGATGACGATGGAAGCGCGCAAGCACGGCCTCGCTCGAAGGTACAATCCTCTCCTGCTCAACACCGTCGTCGGGTTCATCGGACCCGAGTACCTGTATGATGCCAAGCAGATAATCCGCGCGGGCCTCGAGGACCACTTCATGGGCAAACTGACGGGCATCCCCATGGGCTGCGACTCCTGCTACACCAACCACGCGAAAGCCGACCAGAACGACGTGGAGGACCTGGCAGTGCTCCTTGCAGCGGCTGGATGTAACTACTTCATGGGGGTCCCCATGGGCGACGACCCCATGCTCATGTACCAGTGCACGAGTTACCACGACACCGCTTCCCTGAGGCAACTGCTCGGACTCCGGCCGGCGCCGGAATTCGAGAAGTGGCTTGAGAAGATGGGCTTCATGGAGGGCGGGATGCTTACGGAGAAGGCGGGGGATCCCACGGTCTTTCTTAGATGAGTCCCCTGTAAGTGATAGAAAGGGAGGTCTGGGTTCATGGTGACAGAGGCCGAAATCCGCAAGATCGTGGAAGCGGTCATCGCCCAGCTGGAGGCTGGCACCCCGCCGGCTCCCGAGCCTCTGCCTGAAAAGGGAGGGGATGGCGACGAGGGTCTTCCGGACGTCACCGCCTACGATCTAAAAGAGAAGGTGTTCATCCCAAATCCCACGAGCCTCGAAGGGCTTCTCCATCTCAAGAAGTCCACCCCGGCCAGGATCGGCGTGCACAGATCGGGGCCGCGGCCCATCACGGACGTATGGCTCAGGTTCAGGGCGGACCATGCGGCCGCCAAGGACGCGGTATGGAGCGAGGTCGACGAGGAGCTCATAGAAGAGGCCGGGCTCTTCTGCGTCAAGACAGTCATAAACGGCAAGGACGAGTACCTCACCAGGCCGGACCTCGGCCGCAAGCTATCGGATGAAGCGAAAGAGGCTTTGAGGTCGAGATGCAAGCATAACCCCCAGGTACAGGTGGTTGTAGTGGACGGCTTGAGTTCCAAGGCCATAGAGGCCAATGTCAAGGATTTCCTTCCTGCCCTCATGCAGGGACTGAAGACATACGGGCTGGAGACCGGAACCCCGTTCTTCGTGAAGTACGGCCGCGTGGCCGTCATGGACGACATCGGGGAGACCCTGCACCCCGAAGTGCTGCTGGAGCTCATCGGCGAGCGCCCCGGACTCGTGACCGCGGAGAGCATGAGCTGTTACATGTGCTACAGGCCCGGCAAGGCCACCGTCGAGTCGGACCGGATGCTCATCTCAAACATCTACAAGGGCGGGTTGCCGCCGGCGGAGGCCGGCGCGCATGCAGCCAGCATGGCCAAGAAGATATTCGACGCGAAGGCCAGCGGCCTGAATCTCCAGGTTTGAGGAGCCCACCGGAGCCCATCATCTAAGGAGGGAGATCTGAAGTGTACGGCTTCAAGCCAATCAAGGCCGAGGTCCTGGCGATTAAACTGATCCCTAACGTAAACCAGTTCATGGCGGAAAAACTCGGACTCCAACCCCATCAGAGAAGCCTTGGCATGATCACGGTCAACATCGATGACGTCGGTTACACGGCCGTGGATGAGGCCACCAAGAAGGCGGATGTCGAGGTCGTGTACGCGAGGTCCTTCTACGCGGGCGCCGCCCACGCCTCCGGTCCCCTTTCGGGCGAGTTCATCGGCATGCTCGCGGGGCCCAATCCCGCCGAGGTGAAGAGCGGGGTGAACGCGGCGATTGAATGCATCGAACACGACGCCTGTTTCTACGCGGCCAACGAAGAGGGCACCATCGCAATGTACCCGCACTGCATCTCCAGGACTGGAACGTACCTGTCCAAGTTGGCGGGCATCCCCGCGGGGGAACCGCTGGCGTATCTGATAGCCCCTCCGATTGAGGCGATGTATGCCCTCGATACAGCGATAAAGGCGGCCGAGGTCAAGATGGTCCAGTTCTTCGGGCCGCCGTCGGAAACCAACTTCGGCGGCGGGCACCTCACCGGCAGTCAATCCGCCTGTAAGGCCGCGTGCGATGCCTTTGCGGCGGCCGTCATGGAGGTCGCGCAGTATCCCAAGCGGTTCTAACCCCACGAAACGGGTTGGTGAGATATGGCAGGAACGGCGTTGGGGTTGATTGAGACGAAGGGCCTGGTCGCAGCGATCGAGGCCCTGGACGCCAGCCTGAAGGCCGCCCAGGTCCGCCTGGCGGGCATGGACCTGGTGTCCGGGGGACTCGTCGCGATCCGCGTCACAGGCGACACCGGCGCGGTGAGGGCGGCCGTGTCCGCGGGAGAGTGCGCCGCGCGACGCGTCGGAACCCTTGTCGCGTCGCACGTCATCCCCAGACCCCATGCGGAAATCGGGGGCCTTGCCTACGGACCCGGCGTGAGGGGGAGGCCGGGCGGGCCTTGCGCCCCTGGCGGCCCTGGCGGTTCTGGCGGCGGCGCGAAGCCGCCACAGGCCGGAGCGCCGGAGCGGTCTGCCCCGGAATCCACTGCAGGGCCGGCGCCCGCGCTTGTGGAGCCTGAGCCCGCGCAGCCACGGGAGATGGACGCGACCGTGCGCCTCAAGGAAATCCTCAGGGGGACGGATGTCGACGACCTCCTGGAGGACATATCGACCATCTCCGAGCTGCCGGTCTGGAAACTGCGCAGGATAGCCAGGCATGTCCCGGGCATTGGGATGGCCGGCGTAGAGATCTCGAATGCCAGGAAAGAGCATCTGCTCAATGAGATGATCCGTGCGGTCCTGGATGGGGGTGACGGAACCGATGCGAATTGACCAGGATCTGCTGGCCATCCAGGAAGTCCGCGATCTCGTCGAGAAGGCCGCCGCCGCTCAAGCCGCCATGAAGGAATTCGACCAGGAGAAGGTGGACCGGATAACCGCATCCATGGCGGAAGCGGGTGAGGAAGCGTCGGAATGGCTGGCTAAACGGGCGGTTGAAGAGACCGGACTGGGGGTCTGGCAGGACAAGGTCGTTAAGAACCTGCTTGCGACCAGGGTTGTCCACGAGTTCATCAAGGGTCTCAAGACTGTCGGAGTCACATACCGCCACGAGGACAAGAAGGTCGTTGAGATCGCAGAGCCTGTGGGGGTCATTGCGGGACTCATTCCCACAACCAACCCAACGTCAACCGCGATGTACAAGTGCCTGATCGCTCTCAAGGCGAGGAACGCGATGGTCCTCAGCCCACACCCCCGGGCGAAGGAATGCACCGTCGCAGCGGCCGAGGTCATGTCCAGGGCGGCGATCAAAGCGGGTGCGCCCGAGGGGGTCATCGGGTGCCTGCGTTCACCCACCCTGGAAGCCACGCAGGAGCTCATGCGCCACAGGCTGGTGGCCCTGGTCCTGGCGACGGGTGGTTCGGACATGGTTCGCGCCGCTTACAGTTCGGGCAAGCCGGCCTTCGGCGTGGGGCCGGGCAACGTGCCCGTCTACATCGAGAGGACGGCGGACGTGCCCAGGGCGGTGGACCACATTGTCGTATCCAAGACGTTCGACAACGGTACGATCTGTGCTTCCGAACAGGCGATCATCACGGACGAGTGCATCCGCGCCGCTGTGGAGGAAGAGCTTCGGAAGCAAGGCGCGTACTTTATGTCGCCGGGTGAGATCGAAGCAGTATCGGCGCTGGTCGTGACCCACGGGGGTGCGATCAATCCCCGGGTAATCGGCCAGCCGGCCGCGAAGGTGGCGCGGATGGCGGGGATCCATGTCCCCGAGGGAACCAGACTGCTGGTGGCCGAGCTGCAGGGGGTGGGCAAAGAGTACCCGCTCTCTCGGGAGAAGCTCTCGCCGGTTATTGCGTTCTATTCGGTCCCGGACTGGCATAAGGCGTGTGAGATCTGCATTCAGATGCTGAACTTCGGCGGAATGGGGCACACGATGGCGATTCACACCAGGAATGACGACATCGTGATGGAGTTCGCCATCAAGAAACCGGCCTTCCGGATACTGGTGAATACCCCCGCGTCACATGGGGCGGTCGGGGCCACCACGGGGCTGGACCCGGCCCTGACCCTCGGGTGCGGGACCTGGGGTGGGAGCGCAACGGCGGACAACATAGGCCCGCTCCACCTCCTCAATATCAAGAGGGTGGCTTACGGGCTGCGGGAACCCGAGGGTTACCGCCCCGCCGGCTGCCCGCCGTGCGAGGCGCAGGCGGCCGGGGTGCAGGTCGCCGGTGCGCAGGCCGGTGTGCGGGCCGCCGACATCGAGCGGATCGTCCGGCAAGTCGTCGAGAGGCTGTGCGTGAAGTCCTAGTCGAGAACATCTGGGAGGGATTCTGAATGGCCGATAATCAAATCGCGCTCGGGATGATCGAAACCAGGGGCCTGGTTGCTTCCGTCGAGGCTGCGGACGCCATGGTGAAGGCCGCGAACGTGTATCTCATCGGCAAGGAGCACGTGGGAGGCGGCCTGGTCACCGTCATGGTGAGGGGCGATGTCGGCGCGGTGAAGGCGGCGACGGACGCGGGCGCCGCCGCGGCCCAGAGGGTGGGCGAGCTGATATCCGTCCACGTGATCCCGAGGCCCCATCCGGACGTCGAGATGATACTCCCGAAGGGCAAGGCCAAGACGCCGGACGCTTGAGAGACGAGGGCGGGCCCGGCGCCCCTGCCGTGGCCCGCCTGGCCCCGGCGTCCGGCCAGGGGGTAGTGAGATGAAGGTCCTGACTGAGATGGATCTGCGGGCCGCCGTAAGGGCGGGGACCGTGAAGACATACCGCGTGAGCCGGGACACCATTGTCACGCCGTCGGCCAGATCGTTCATGGCCGAGAGGGGAATCGAGCTGGTTGTGGCGGAGGGTCCGAAGGGCCAGGGGGCCGGGGAGAAGCCGGAATTCATGACCCACTTGCGCGGCAACGACCTGGTGCCGAAAACCCATCCGCGCATAAGACTCCGCGGGTTGCTTGACCTGACCCAGGCGTTCATCATCCAGGCCCAGGTGGTTGCGCAACGTGAGGGAATCACCGGGCTGGTGGATCACCTTGGGGAACTCCTCGAATACACCAGGCAGGCGCTGCGCGCCGAGGTGCTGGATTGCGAGATGCCCGAGATGAGGATCATGGGCATGAGCCCCGCGGAGATAAGGGAGATGTCCCACAACCCGTCCCAATCGATCGGTATCAAGCACATCCTGCCCTCCTACCGCATGGGGGAGGTGATGAGCCTGCTCAACATCGTCAGGACGCAGATCAGACAGGCGGAGATCGCTGCGACGGAGGTATTCTGGCCCGAGCCGGTCCCGGGGAGTGAGCCTTCAAGGCTCGATATTCTGCAAGCCCTCAATCGCCTTTCGAGCGCAGCCTACGTGATGATGTGCAGGCTTGAAGCCGGCGCCTACACGGGGGGCGGCGGGCGATGAACACCGTCGAGGATATAGCACGGGCCGTGGCGGCCGAACTGAGGAGGCGGGCCCACCGTGGAGGACACATCGACGTACCCGTCGGGGTGTCCAACAGGCACATCCACCTGAGCCGGGCCGATCTCGAGACCCTGTTCGGCGCGGGGCACGACTTGAGGGTGAGGAACCACCTGGGGCAACCGGGACAGTATGCCGCCCTGGAGACAGTGATTGTGGCCGGTCGCACGGGCGCGATCGAAAGGGTCAGGGTGCTCGGTCCAGTGAGGAAGCAGACGCAGGTGGAATTGAACGTGTCCGACTGTTTCAGGATCGGCATCGAGCCGGTCGTGCGCGAATCGGGCGACCTCGAGGGTACGCCGGGGGCCGTGATCGTGGGGCCGGCGGGGGCCGTGGCGCTGACCGGCGGCGTGATCGTAGCCAGGAGGCACGTGCACATGGCCCTGTCCCAGGCTGCGTGTCTTGGTTTGAAAGACGGGCAGGCCGTTTCCATTGCCGTGGGGAGTGGCTCGAGGCGCCTGCTGTTCTTCGACGTGGTGTTGCGGGCGAGAAACGATTTCGCGCTCGAATACCACGTGGACACCGATGAGGCCAACGCGGCCGGGTTGAGAACCGGCGATACCGTCAGGCTGGTGTTTGCGGGGGTGCGGGACGATTGGATGAAATGACGCGGGCCGACCTCCTGATCGAACGGCTCGAGGCGGGCGTGAGGCGCCCGGAGCTGAACGGCGCGCACGGGGAACTCCTCACCGGAGTCGACCTGGGCACCGCATACATGGTGGTGGCCGTGGTGGACGAGGATAGGTCCCCTGTGACAGCACGCTACTGCTACGCCGGGGTCGTAAGGGACGGCCTGGTCGTGGATTTCGCGGGAGCGGTGGAGATCACGCGGCGACTCAAGAGGGAGATCGAGAGGGACCTCGGCCGCGAGTTGCGCCGGGCCGCGGGGGCTTATCCCCCGGGGACAGGGCGCTCCGCCATGAGAACGGTCCAGTACGTTTGCGAATCTGCCGGGTTTGAGGTCACGGCGGTAGTGGATGAACCGACCGCCGCCAACGAGGTGCTACGCATAAGCGACGGCGCCGTGGTGGATGTCGGAGGCGGGACCACGGGTATCGCCGTGATCAGGGACGGTAAGGTGGTCTACACCGCGGACGAGCCCACCGGGGGAACGCACTTCACCCTGGTCATAGCGGGGGCGCTCAAGATCCCGTTTGCCGAGGCTGAGGCCATAAAGACTGACCCCGTTCGCCAGGCGGAGGTCCTGCCGCTCGTGAAACCCGTAATCCAGAAAGTGGCAACCATTATCAAGAGACACATCGAACGGCGAAGGGTGGACGCGATCTACCTGGTCGGTGGCACGAGCTGCCTGCACGGCATCGAGAAGATCGTGCAGGAGGAAGTGGGAATCAGGACGGTCAAGCCGAAAAGCCCGCTGCTCGTGACGCCGCTCGGAATCGCGATGTCGTGCCAGTGAAAGGTGCGTATGAAAGGCGGTGGTCGCACTGGAGACCGGACGCGAGATCGGGGGCGCGGACCTCGTGGATCAAGTCGTAGACGAGGTCATGAGGCGGCTGCAGCCTGTAGTGCTCTGCGTCTTCTCGGGCGGCACGGGGTCTCTCGAAACCGTCGCCGCGCAACTTGGGGAAATAGGTAGCCTTCCATGCAGGTTCCGCTGCGTGTTCACGAGGGCGGGAGCGCGGGTCCTTGGAACCGAATTCGCGAAACCCCTCAGACCGGTGAGTTGTACGATTGAGGGCGCGGGCGACGGGGTTTCACCGCCGGAACTGGTCGGCGAGTGCCGCATGGTCGTGGCGCCGGTGCTGTCGCAGAACACCGCTGTGAAGGCGGCGGTGGGAATAAGGGACTCGCTGGCGAGCGAGATCCTCGCTTGTGCTTTCATGATGGGAAAACCGGTGATCCTTGTCAGGGACTCGGTCGCTGTTGAGGGGGTGCCCCCCGCGTACCGCCGGATGCTCCTCGATCACCTGGCGGCCCTGGAATCATACGGCGCAAACGTGATCCAGGCCCGTGATCTCTCGGCCCTCGTGAAGGCCGTACTCCAGGGACCACGGGCGGGAGTGAGGCCGGCCCCCCCGGGCGGCGCCGCCGGGTTGGCCACCAGCGGGTTTGCCGCACACGGATCCGCCACCCGCGGGACCGCCGCGACAGCCGGGGCGCCCTCGCGGCGGCTGGTTGATTTGCGTACCGCGACGACGTGGGCGGGGGAGCACACGGGCATTGCGTCCTTCCCCGTGTCACCGGGAACGATCGTCACACCGCTTGCGGCGGACTTCCTGAGGGAGAAGCGGGTTTCGATCGTGTTCGAAACCCCTGGAAGCGTGCCCCCTGGAAGCGTGGGCGGCGGCGAAGGCGGTGATGGATCTTGTTGATAGGGGAGGTCAAGGGGAGTATCTGGGCGACCCGCAAGGAGGAGTCCCTGAAAGGCTACAGGCTGCTCATAGTGCAGCCGATCGACCTGTCGGGAAAGCCCGCCGGGACCGTGATGGTTGCGGCCGACAGGATAGGCGCGGGTGAAGGGGAGCTCGTGCTGGTGGTGGCGGGCAGCTCCGCCCGCATGGCGGCGGATGGGCATGAGGTGCCCATAGACGCCACAGTGGTTGGGATCATCGACACAATGGAGGTCGTGAAGGCAAACGTTCTGAACACGGCGGCGCCTGCCCTTCAAGGCGCTCGGGAGTGACCCGCTTGAATGAGTCCTGGGCCGTGGGGAGGGCGAGGGCGGCCGGCATAGTAGGGGCCGGCGGGGCGTCCTTTCCCACACACGTCAAACTGCAGAGCCGGGCGGAGATATACATAGCCAACGGCGCGGAGTGTGAGCCGCTGCTGCACGCCGGGCAGGAGATCATGGCGCGGGACGCCGGCGCCGTCGTCCGCGGGTTGGCGTACGCCATGCGGGCAACGGGCGCCTCGCGCGGCATAATCGCGTTGAAGAGGAAATACGGCGCAGCGGCCCGGGCCGTCCGGGCGGCCGTAGAAGCCGCCGCCGGCCCCAGCCTTGAGGTGCTGCTGCTCGACGACTTCTACCCGGCGGGGGACGAACACGTCCTCGTGTACGAGGCCACGGGCAGGCGGGTTCCAGCAGGGGGCATACCGGTGGAGGCCGGCGTGGTGGTGAACAACGTCGAGACCCTCTTGAACCTCGCGGCGGCCATCGAGACGGAGGCGCCCGTGACGCGTAAGTGGGTCACAGTGTGCGGCGCGGTCAGGAGACCGGTCACCGCCAGGTTTGCCGTCGGCACTCCGTTCGCCACAGCGATAGAACTGGCCGGCGGCCCTTCCGTCACGCGGTTCACCGTGCTCGACGGCGGCCCGCTCATGGGCAAGGTGGTATCCGATCTATCAATACCCATAACGAAGTCCACGGGCGGGATCGTCGTCCTCCCGGACGACAACGACTGGGTGTGCAGACTCAAGGCGCCCCTGGAGTTCAGTCTGAAGAGGGCCCGTTCCCATTGTATCCAGTGTATGTACTGCACCGAGATGTGCCCGCGATACCTTCTCGGGCACTCGTTCAGGCCGGGTAGGGTAATGACCCAGGCCAGTTACGGCTTCGAGGACCCGGAGACCTTGGGCATGTCCATGTTGTGTTCCGAGTGCGGATTGTGCGAGGCCTACGCCTGCCCTGTCGGCCTCGCCCCCAGGCGCATAAACGCGATGTATAAGGGGCGGTTCCTGGGGCAGGGGGTGAAGCCGGGGAGGCGCATGCTGCCGTCTGCTGACCCCGCCCGCGAGTACCGGAAGGCGCCGGCGGCTCGCCTCAAGTCCAGGTTGGGCCTTGACGCATACGATCGCACCCCCGAGTTCATCGAAGCGGAAGTAGTCCCGCCCCAGGTCACCCTTCCACTCAAGCAGCACGTCGGGGTTCCGGCGGAGTCCCGCGTGAAGGCGGGCGACCGCGTTACCAGGGGCGATGTCCTTGCTGATGTCCCTGACGGCCTGTTGGGGGCGCCCGTGCACGCGTCGATCTCCGGCAAGGTCGTCGGCGTCTCGCCGGAGGCCGTGACGATCCGGGGGGATGGGCGATGAGCGCGGCGATCGGGCTGATTGAGTCTATCAGCGTGGCTCGAGGATACGAGATGGCCGACGCGATGGTGAAACGGGCGGCGGTGACGCTGCTCGCGTGCAGGCCCATATGTCCCGGGAAACACCTCACGATGATAGCGGGGGACGTTGGGGCGGTGGAGGCGTCCGTCAGCCATGGGCTTGCGGTCGGGGGAACGGCGGTCGTGGACTATTTCCTGCTGCCGAACGCGCACGACTCGATCGTGCCCGCCCTCTCGGGAACCGTTGCATGTGAAAGTCTGGATGGAGTGGTGTCGCTGGGGGTCATCGAGACATTCTCGGTCGCCTCTCTGATAGTGGCCGCTGACACCGCGGTCAAGGCAGCCCGCGTCCAACTGGTGGAGATAAGGGCGGCAACCGGGGTGGGCGGTAAATCGTTCTGCACGATGGTGGGAGAGGTATCGGCGGTCAGGTCCGCAGTGGATGCCGGCGCCGGGACCGCCGCACGGAACGGCCTGTTGATTTCGAAGATCGTCATTCCCGCGGCGAGTCCCGAGGTCTTGAGGCATCTGATGTAGACCCGCGGTGGAATGTCAATGGCAGAAGATGGTTAGGGATTAGGAGTTGCATAGGGAGTAGCGGGGCGATGAGCAATAGGATGCCGTCCCGGAACTGGCAGAAGATGGTCCCAGGTGGA
>JBLNBR010000028.1:0-3617 GCA_050260105.1 Ignavibacteriales bacterium
TCAAACACCGCGTTATCGCCGCAGTCAACGTCGTCTTCCCGTGATCAATGTGCCCTATCGTCCCTATGTTCGCGTGCGGCTTCGTCCTCTCAAACCTCTTCTTTCCCATCGCTGATCCTCCTTACTTATTGATGCGGGTCAGATCTGTCCAAACAGTTTCGCCATTATCCGGTTCTTGACGCCTTCCGGAACCTCCCTGTACGCCGAGAACTGCATGATATACGTGCCCCGTCCCTGGGTCTTCGACCTCAGGTCCGTGGCGTACCCGAACATCTCCGCGAGCGGGACGAGGGCCCTGACAGCCTGCACTCCCGCCCGGGTTTCCGAACCGCGGACTTCCCCGCGCCTCGAGACAAGGTCTCCAAGGACTTCACCGAGATAGTCCTCGGGAACGCTCACTTCAACATCCATGATCGGCTCGAGGAGCACTGGGGAAGCCTTCTCACACGCGTTCTTGAATCCCATCGACGAGGCGATCTTGAATGAGATCTCCGATGAGTCCACTTCATGGAAAGAGCCATCCACCAGGCTTACCTTGATGTCCACGACGGGGTATCCAGCCAGGACGCCGTTTTCCGTGGCCTCCCGCACTCCAGCCTCGATCGCCGGGATGAACTCGGCGGGCACGGCGCCACCTGTAATGCGGTTCTCGAACTGGAGCCCCGCGCCTCGAGACAGTGGTTCGACCTCCAGTACGACGTGACCGTACTGCCCGCGCCCTCCCGTCTGCCTGACGTAGCGACCTTCGGCGGTGGCTGGTGAGGTGATGGACTCCTTGTATGCAACCTGGGGTTTTCCGACCTCGGCTTGTACATTGAACTCCCTCAGGAGCCTGTCGACGATGATCTCGAGATGGAGTTCGCCCATTCCCGATATGAGCGTCTGCCCGGTCTCACGGTCAGTATGTGTCCGGAAAGTGGGGTCCTCCTCGGCGATCTTGGCCAGCGCGAGGGCCAGCTTATCCTGGTCCGCCTTCGTGCCGGGCTCGATCGCGACGTGGATTACGGGAATGGGGAACTGCATGGGTTCCAGAACGATGGGGTGTCCCTCAGTCACCAGCGTATCCCCTGTTACCGTGGTCCTCAAGCCGAGCGCCGCGGCTATGTCGCCGGTGCGCGCCTCGCTGGCTTCTTCCCTGCGGTTCGCATGCAGGAACACGATGCGGGCGATCCGTTCTTTCCTGTCCCGCGTCGCATTATAGATGTAAGAACCCGCGCTGACAACCCCCGAATAAACCCTGAAATAGGTCATCTTCCCCACATAGGGGTCGACCGCGATCTTGAACGCCAGCCCCGAGAACGGCTCGTCGTCCGAGACGCGCCGCACCTCCTGCAGCCCGGTGACGGGGTTGGTGCCCTCGACCGGCGGGATATCCAGGGGGGATGGCAAGTAGTACATGACCGCGTCCAGGAGAGCCTGCACGCCCTTGTTCCGGAAAGACGCCCCGCACAGCACCGGGCACAGCTTGGTGTCGAGCGCGCCCTTCCTCAACGCCCTCCGGATCTCGACGGGCGATATCTCTTCGCCCTCGAGGTATTTCTCCATGAGGGAGTCATCGTGCTCCGCAGCGGCTTCGAGCAACGTCGTCCGGGTCGACGCGACCACGTCCCTGAGATCGTCCGGTATTTCGCATTCGACGGGCTGCGTCCCGAGGTTGTCGGCGTACGTGATCGCCTTCATTTCGATGACATCGACCAGCCCACGGAACGAATCCTCCGCGCCGATCGGCACCTGGACGGCGACGGCCTTCATGCCCAGTCTTTCCTCGATCATCTTCACGACGCGGCCGAAATCCGCGCCGACCGAATCCATCTTGTTAACATACGCTATCCTGGGCACGTGGTACCTGTCGGCCTGCCTCCAAACCGTCTCCGACTGCGGCTCCACACCGTTTCTCGCGCAGAAAATCGCGATGGCCCCGTCGAGCACTCTGAGCGAGCGTTCCACCTCTACAGTGAAATCAACGTGGCCTGGTGTGTCTATAATGTTAATCCGGTGGTCTTTCCAGAAGCAGGTGGTCGCCGCGGAAGATATCGTGATGCCGCGTTCCTGTTCCTGAACCATCCAGTCCATGGTGGCCGAACCCTCGTCCACCTCGCCCATCCTGTGGACGCGCCCGGTGTAGAAGAGGATCCTCTCGGTGGTCGTCGTCTTGCCCGCGTCGATGTGGGCCATTATTCCAATGTTCCTCGTCTTCTCAAGCGGGTAGACCCGCGCCATCGTATCCCCCTCCTTTCCCGGGTGCCGGCCGCATGCCGGAACGGTTACCACCTGTAGTGTGCAAAGGCCTTGTTCGCCTCGGCCATCCTGTGGGTGTCTTCCTTCTTCTTGATTGTCGAACCCGTGTTGTTGGCCGCATCCATGAGTTCCTGGGCAAGCCTCTCCTCCATGGTCCTCTCGGCCCGCTCCCTCGCGTACCCTACCAGCCAGCGGATCGCAAGCGACGTCCGCCGCTCCGACCTGACTTCCATCGGCACCTGGTACGTGGCGCCGCCCACGCGGCGGGGCCTGACTTCCAGCACCGGCATGGCGTTCTTCACGGCCTGCTCGAAGACTTCGATCGGTTCCTTGCCCGTCTTGTTGCGGATTATCTCCATTGCCTCATAGAAGATCTTCTGCGCCACCGACTTCTTCCCGTCCCACATGATCTTGTTCATGAAACGGGCTGCCATGACGCTGTTGTACACTGGATCCGGCTGGATTTCCCGCTTGGCGGTAATCCCCCTTCTGGGCATCGAGTTCCCCCCTATAGCGACTTACCCGTACGATCAGTCTATGACGTCTTCTTCGGCGCCTTGGCGCCGTATTTCGAACGCCCCTTGTTCCTCTTCGCCACTCCCGCCGCATCCAGGGTCCCACGAACGATGTGGTACCTGACCCCTGGGAGATCCTTGACCCTGCCACCGCGCACCAGCACAACCGAGTGTTCCTGAAGATTGTGCCCGATGCCTGGGATGTAGGCCGTGACCTCGACCCCATGGGTCAGTCTCACCCTTGCGATCTTGCGAAGGGCGGAGTTGGGCTTCTTCGGAGTGGTCGTCTTGACGACCGTGCATACGCCGCGCTTGAAGGGGTTCTCCTTCAGCGCCGGCGCCTTCGACTTGTGACCGGCCTGTTTTCTGCCCTTCCGCACGAGCTGGCTTATGGTCGGCACACTGTCACCTCCCGCCTTCCGGTTCGTCGTACAATACTGCCGCCGACGCGGCCCCTACGTCGATCCCGCACGCCTTGCCAAGAACCGCCATGCTCTCGACGTACTCCACCTCGACGGCGTTTTCCCTGCATTGTGTGAGTATGTCCTCTGTGACCCTTTCGTCCGCGTCCCTGGCTACGAAGACCCTCCTGGCGGTCCCCTTTTCGACCGCCTTGATGGTCTGCTTGGTGCCGACAGTGCGCCTCTTTGCCTTTCTCAGGGTTTCAAGTGGCATCAAGTTCCCTCCCGGCCCGTAGACGCACTTTTACATTGTAGCACCGGCAATTCCCAGTGTCAATTCTGCGACTTGCCTCATTGAAAATGTACACGAAACGCGTTCGTTGCCTCAGAATCAAAATGTACGTGAAGGGAGTTGACACCTGGTGAGCAGAACACTCGAGCAGTACAGCGGAAAGGAAGATCG
>JBLNBR010000029.1:0-47856 GCA_050260105.1 Ignavibacteriales bacterium
TGCAGTACCCAGTCCCCTTCCCCATCACCTCGGCCATCATACGCTTCAGGTCCGCGCCCTTCGCTATCGAGTGCCCGTGCCCGCGGTGATTCGACGTGATGTAGTCCCCCGCCTCAATCGCCCCTATCGCACCAGCCGCGCACGCCTCCTGCCCTATCGATAGATGCGTCGTCCCGTGGATCTTCCCACGAGCGAAGAACTCGTCCACCTTTTCCTCAAAATACCTGTTCCTTAGCATAGTCTCGTACATCCACAGCAACTTCTCCCGCGCCAGCAATCGCCATTCCCCCTCAGAACACGCATGCACATGGCCATCCGCGCCCCAGTCCCCGCCCGGCCAGAGCCCCCGGGCCCCTCCTCCCAGGGGATCCCGGGGGCTCTGCGGAGCATGGGGCGTGGCTAGGCAGATTCCCAGTCCGTGAGGTCCTGCAACCGCCTGAGGGACGAGATCACAGTATCGCGCTTCTGAAGGACATCAGCGTACCTTATGACCTCGCCCGCCCTCGCCGAACGCTTCATTATGGCGCCTTTCGCCAACCCCAGGGGAAGCGCGTCCGCCGAGCGAGCCGCCTCGGCGGTGTCAATGGAGCCGTACACCGTGAAGCCGCCGATCCCATCGAGCTCCTCCCCGGCCGCAAGGTCCCTCTTGGCCACCGTCATGCACTCTGCCACCATTCCCGATGCCGGGGCTATCGTGGGCTCCCGCAGGAGCACGGCCTTTGCGATAGATATCGGAGTCTCGACATTGGCCAGGTGGAACGGCCGGTAGAACAGGTAGTTCGGACCGCTCCCCATCCTCAGGTATCCCAGGTCCTGTCTGACCTTCTCACTCTCCGTGGAAGCGATGATGAACACCCCGGGGGCCACGTTGCCAACCGTGTAGTCGACCACGCCGAACTTGTCGAGGGCGCCGCCCCTCGACTTGAGGTCGAACACACGCAGCAAATCATCCAGGTCCGCGCTGGGACCGTGCATGCACCGCACGTCGGGAACCAGTCCCGTCGCGTTCGCCACAGCCGCCATCTCAACCATGGTCTTGGTGCCATCCACAAAGGCCGCCAGCATCTTGGCGTTCATGCATTTCGCCTTGGCCTCCTCGGCGCAGGTCGCGGGGTTTGCCGCGCGGTTTAGCGGGTTATTCTTGCCCTTCCCCGCAACGAGGATGTTGAAGCCCAGGGCCTTGAAATGGTTGTAGAGATCCATTATCACTCCTGGTTCGTCGCCGCTCGCTACAGTGTAGACGACGCCGGCGGCCCTTGCGAGCCTGTTTAGGATCGGCCCGACCGTCACGTCGGTCTCGACAGTCAGCAGCACTACGTGCTTCTTCGCTGTGATCGCCTCGAGGGCGACCTCGGCGCCGCTGTTTGGGTCGCCTGTGCAATCGACCAGTACGTCAAGTTGCGGACACCTTGCCATGACAGTCCCCTTGGTAGTCGCCACGCGTTTCCCCTCGCACAGTGCCCTCGACGCCTCCGCCAGATCATCCGTCACAACGACATCGTTGGGTTGCACACCAGCCATGAGTAGGGCTCCCTGCGCGCGCTCAGCGATCACGTCCGCTACCACGGCGGGACGCATGCCCGGGATTTTCTCGAGCTGGACGACCAGCCCTGCGCCCATCTGGCCTGCTCCGACTACTCCCACAATGATTGGCTTCCGCTCTTTCTCGAGTTCCAGCAACTTCTGATAAATGCTCACGGTTTCACCTCCCGGGACAATCCGGCCCGCTGTTGGTTCGACGACACAGGGTGATGGTGTCTCCCGGGCCCATGTCCGGCAAGCGCCGCGGGCCTACATTGACCTGACCCGGCAGTTCCACTTGCGCTGAATCGCTGAACTTCAGTACGATGTGGCCCAACTCCCTGAAGTTCTTCAGAGCCACGTCACCGACAGCGACGATTATGTATTCCTGGCCGGCGACCTCCAATACGTCCCCGGGCGTAAGATCCTTGTCATAACCGGGGTGACTGTGGAGCACGGAGATGTCCCACAGCTCCGGCGGGGCGCATGAAGCAAACAGGATCATCATGTCCCCCTGCTCGAACAGGTCACCCACAGCCGGCCCAATCCGCTCAATTCGGCTCTCGTACAGCCTTTCGCACAAAGGAACCATCGCCTCCGGCGCCGCCGGGCAACCCAGCCCAGGACGATGTAGAGTTCACTCGACGACTGTGATGTTGTTCTCCTTGGTCCCCGACACGAAGTACTCCGCCGTAATGAAGTTGGACAGCGGCCCTGACGGCGATGTCGCGTAGATGTCGATAGTCGGTATCTTCCTCATGGGGTACACCCCGACGCGCGCCGTGCCACCGCAATCGATGACCACGCACAGGACTTCACTCTCTTTTGGCGGTTTCCGGAACCCGTCCACCGCCTCGCCCCCGCACATCGCCGCGATTTTCACTGCCAGCGGGTGAATCCCGCCCCCGGTCACGGAGGAAACCTTGTCTTTACCCGGTTTCGGGGTCAGGACCAGCGGCCCGCCCCATCCTCCCGGCCCTTTCTCCACCCTGATCGTCTTATACGCCACGCCCACACCCCCTGATCGGCCGCCATTCTCCGGGAGGGTGGCGGCCCACAGTCGCCAACCCCCCGGAAGGCAGCTTTGGACTCAATACATGCCTATACTCATCAAGTAGGCCAGGATGACCGAAACCGGCCCCGTCACGAAGCGGGTGATCAGGATCGCGGGAACACCAATCTCAATGGTCTCGGGTTTGGCCTCGCCCAGGGCAAGACCGACAGGTATGAAATCGCATCCGACCTGCGGGTTAATCGCGAACATCGCGGGCAACGCGAGCTGCACCGGGACGTTGCCCCGTCCAATCTCCACACCGATGAGGGTTCCGATGACCTGCGCGATTACCGCGCCCGGCCCGAGCAGCGGGGAGAGGATGGGGAAACCTACTATCAGCGACAGCACAATCAACCCTATGAGGCTTCCCGCCAGGGGCCTGAGTACCTGGGCAAGGGCGTTGCCGATACCCGTGGCGAGAATGATACCGATCAGCGTCGCCACAAATGCCATGAACGGAAGGACGTTCTTTATCAGTTGGTCGATGGTGTCGCGTCCGGCCTGGAAGAACAGCCCCACAAACCGCCCGGCCCCACGGCCAACCTTTTCGAGCAAGTTGGAGATCCAATCCACCTCAGGCACCCCCTTATTCCAGCGTCACGCCGCGCCGGCGTGCGAAGAATGCTGTGAGCGACTCCGTCATCAGGCCGCGCATCAGAATCACGATGACGCCCACGATGAAATACCTGATAGCAATCGGTCCGAGCCCGAGTCCCTTGTCCTGGAGACCCTTGGCGATGCCGAGATAGACGAACAACTCCGCCGGGTTGGCGTGAGGGAACAGGCCGACGATCGGATGAACGAATGATACGGCTGCATCGTAGAATGCTGGTTTGTGCTTCTCCGGCAGAAAGCGGCCGAACGTGTACGCCATCGGGTTGGTCAGGAAGAATACGGCCAGGACGGGGAACAGCGTATACCTGAGTATGATGTTGCCGGTCAGGCGCCTGGCGAACGCCTCGACCTTCTCCTGCCCTATCGCCCTCGTGACGAAATACACCGCCGTCATCAGGGCGATGAGCGTGGGGACAATCCCCGACAGGAGCCCTACGTATGTTTCTCCTCCCTTCTTGAAAACGCCGATGAACGCCTCTGCACCGTGGGCCAGGACTTCCACTCCTACCTCCCCCTTCTTCGACAGACTCGCCCCCGATCACAACTCAGGCCGGAGGCCTGAGGACGAGGCTTCAGCATGCGCCGGACTGCCCGGCGCACTTGAGAAGGTTACCCGCGGCCTCGCGCAGCGCGCGCCCGCGCACACCCCCGGGGAGCGGCACCACTCCTGCCGCCGTCTCGGCGACATCCGTCCCGATCAGGACGGAGACCGGCCTGAACCGCGCGAACACCGACACCCCGCTCATCTCACGCGCGGCCACAATGCGCCCGTCAGGCCCGGCTGCAATGACGGCAACCGCGCCGGGGCCGAATCTCCCCTTCACGAGCGCCGAACCCACCGATCCCAGCCCCCTCAACTCCCGGACGACTGAAAGGTAGTGGCGCGCCTGCATGAGAGTCAGCGCATATTGGATCGTCCACAACACGGCAAACGCCGCGACACCGAGTAACCACCTGGTCAACTGGGACACCTGCCTTCGAGCCAGTGGACTGCGCGGCACGTGAGTTTATGTATACATGTGCATACTGGTATAGTACTGTTATTCTGCCGGCGGCGGAAGATTCCTGCTTTCCCAGCCACATGAGGAAATAATCGGGAAGGGAGTCCTGCTGTGGAGTCCTGCTATGCAGTCTTGTTCTGGAGTCTTGTTCTGAATGGTGCGCGTCTGAGGAAATCCTTCATGCCGCGCCGCTGGCGGGGTCGTCCGCCGGCGCACCGGCCTGTGGGGTCTATCTGGAACTGTACTGCGATGGGTCAGTCCGCGTTTTTCGCGGGTACGAAGAGGAATCTGTCACCGCGGTAGACGGCTTTCGTGTACTTGACGGGCTCGCCGGAATCGTCGTAGGTTATCCCCTGTACCACGAACACGGGGCTGCCCACCCTGATCCCGAGCAATTCGGCCTCCTTGGGCCTCGCCAGGGATATCGACAGCTCATCGTCCGCCTTCAGTCTCTTGGAACCCGTGATATCCGAGATTACCTTCAGGATCGAATCGTGGGTAACATCCATGTTCATGATCTCCGCAAACTCCGGATGCGGCAGGTAGTCCCAGTTGAGCGCAACGGGGTCGTCTCCGATGAACCTCACGCGGCCGATGACCACAACGCTGGATTCCGGACTCAGGCCGAGCTTCGACCTGATGCCTGGCTCCGGCTTGGTGACGCGGCGCTCCGCCACCTGTGTTCTGGTCTCATATCCGACGGCGGAGAGGTTGGCGCTGAAACTGAACACAGTCGAGGCCCCGTGCACAATCTTTGGCTTGGCGACAAAAGTGCCCTTCCCGGCCCTCCGGACTATGACCCCGTCCATCTCGAGTCTGTCCAGGGCCTTACGCACGGTCATCCTGCTGATCCCGTGCGCCCTGGCCAGCTCCGCCTCCGAGGGAACCCTATCCCCGGGGTGGAGGCTTTCCGAGTCGATGAGTTCGCGAATGTGTTCCTCCAGTTGAATGTATATAGGGACCTTGTCCATGGGTTTGATGACCAAAGCGCTTCCTCCGTAGCATGTTCCGGCGTAGCATGTTCTGGGCGTAGCCCGCTCTTGTGACTGGTTTTCGGCACGGGTGGCTCAAATCCTCCACCTGTATATACCGGTGCTACGCCTGCGGCAGAACGTAGCGCGCCAACGCCAAGGCCACGCCGTCGCAGTCGCAGTCTTCACAGACAACGCTGGCGGCGCGACGCGCATCCTCGCTGGAGTTGCCCATCGCGACTGCCAGGCCCGAGTTCTCGAACATGGTAACGTCGCTCTGGCTATCCCCGAAAGCCGCGATTTCCCCGCGACGCACGCCGCACGCGGCCGCGACCCATGCCAAAGCCGCCCCCTTGGAGGCGCGGGGATTCATGAACTCGAGGAATGACGGGCCTGTGCGAAACACGGCCAGTGGCCCGCCGAACCTGGCCCTGAGCTCATTTTCGAGGGGTGAACCTTCGTCCAGGATGACCATCACCTTCAACAGCCGGTCGACACAGGTTGCGACCGGAGCCACCTCGGGGACGGGTTCGCCGATCCTCTCGTAGGCCGCGGTCTCTTCCTCCCCTCTCCACGGGGAATACGCCGCTTCGAGGGTGTTGGCGGAGTACCATATCCGGTGGGTCTCCAGCCAGCCGAGCAGCCGCGCAGCCGCCACCGGATCCAGATACTGCGCGTTCACGTGCTCCGCCGTACCGTAGTTCACTACTGCAGCGCCATTGAACGTGACGTGGTAGCCGCCTGAGTCGATCTGCCGTATCCATGGGGCGGCGGTGTACGTCGGGCGGCCGGTCACGACGACCACCTTCATTCCATGAGCCTGCGCGCGCCTGATGGCCAGCAGGTTACGCCGGCTTATCTCATGCTTCGAGTTAAGGAGCGTGCCGTCCAGATCGACAGCAATGATACGGTATCGCGTGTAACCTGACTCAGTCAGTCTGGACAATCGCCGTACCCTCCAATACCCCTGAGAGACGGGTGGGCGTATCCCTCCCAGTCTCCGGCACATGACCCACCTGAGAGTATCATAATAGCTGGTTTAGCGCCAGCCAAGGCAATATGCACCCCGTAGGATCCACAAAACGTCTTAGCGTTGACGTGGTGTGTCGTGTGGGGGTATGCTTGGAGCAGGAACCATTGGAAAACCCAGGCTCCGGGGAGGCTATCCATGGCAATCAGCAGCGAAGCCGAATTGATCGAACTGATGACGCCCATACTCAGGGCCATTGCGCGGGGTCTAGGCCCGTCGTGCGAGGCATCCCTCACGCGGTTCACTGCCGGAGGGGAAGGCGTCATACTGGCGATCGAAAACGGCGGGGTCACGGGCAGACGGGTGGGCGACCCGGCGGCCGACTTCGCCCCCATCGGTGACGAAGCGGCAGGGGGTCCCGCCGGAATACCAAGAATCGTGACCGGAGTGAATGGCCGGGAGTTCAGGTGCGTGTCCGCCCACTTGCCGGTCGCCGGCGGGATGGCCGCCGGTCACAGGTTCTTCGTCACCGTGGTGGTCGAGGTCACGGTCGCCGGGCTAGCCGCTGCGTTCCTCGGTGGCCTGCTGGAGGCGGGCGGGACAGGACAGGAGGGCCTCCGCTACGACCTCAGGGCTGCGCTGCCGTCGATGTTGAAGGAGGCCGAGGCTCTGGTCGGAAGGCCGATCTCGATGATGAACAGGGATGAGAAGCTCAAGGTCATCAGGGAGCTGGATAGCAGGGGGGCGTTCCTCCTAAGGAACTCCGTGGAGGATGTGGCGAGGGCGCTTCAAGTATCGAGGTTCACAGTATACAACTACCTGGATGACATCAGGCAGAGCCAACCCGGAGAGGCTGGACCCGCCGGGGAGGTGGATCCCCGTGTCTAGCGCCGGGGCCCCCAAGAAGGCCGGCCGCCCGGTGCGGCTGTCGCTGCTCGGTTTCGGCCGGGTGGGACGCGAGGTATTCCGCCAACTGAGCTTGAGGCAGGCGGAGATTGAGAAACTCTGCGGTCGGCCGGTGGCTGTCGGCCACATCCTGGTCAAGGACGAAAACGAGGCCTCACCGGCCCGGGCAGAGATCGCAAAGACCGGGGCGGGACAGCCCACGGCCGCCGGCGAGGACGCCGTCACTATCGACATTGAAGAAGCCCTGGACGCCGATATTGTGGTCGAGGTGATGGGCGGCGCGGAACCGGCCAGGCGCTGCGAAACGGCGCCTGGCTCCAGGCACAATGGGAGTTCGCCCGCCTCCGGGCCCGTGACGGTGGAGAACGGGGCGCACTACTCGTTCTGGATGAGATCCACAGACTAGCCGGCTGGTCCGAGGTGGTCAAACGCTTGTGGGACGAGGACAGCGCCTCGGGAGTACGGCTGAAGGTGATGCTCCTCGGTTCGTCGCCGCTCCTGGTTCATCGCAGGCTCAGCGATAGTCTTGCCGGTCGTTTCGAGCTCAATAGGTCTCCCATTGATCATACAGTGAGATGCGAGAGGCGTTTGGTTGCCACCTGGATGAGTACCTGTACTTCGGCGGTTACCCGGGCGCCGCTCCATTGACCGGCGAGCAGGATGGATGGGCACGGTACATTCTGGATTCTCTGGTGGAGACCACGTTAGCCAGGGATATCCTCCTGCTGACACGAGTGGATAAGCCGGCGCTGTTGCGGGTTCTCTTCCGCCTTGGCTGCGACTATTCGGGGCAAGTCCTCTCCTACCAGAAGATGCTGGGCCAGTTGCAGGACGCTGGTAATACCACGACGCTTGCGCATTACCTCGAGTTGTTGGCTGGCGCCGGGATGCTCACCGGTCTTCAGAAGTATGCGGGCGGTCACACCAGTCGGCGAGCCTCCAGTCCGAAGCTCGTGGTCCTCAACACTGCGCTCATGACCGCCACTTCAGGGCGTTCACTCCAGTCCGCCCGGGGCGACCACAACTTCTGGGGCCGGTTGGTGGAGACGGCGGTGGGAGCCCACCTCGTGAATGGCCTGGCTGGGACGGGTGCGGAGATCCACTACTGGCGGGAGCGGGGTAGAGAAGTGGACTACATTGTGAGTCGCGGGCGGGATGTGGTCGCCATTGAGGTGACCAGCAGCCGTCGCAAGGATTCTCTGCCCGGCCTTCAAGCGTTCAGCGAGGCCTTCGGTTCCCCTCGGTGCCTGTTGGTAGGCGGGCAAGGCATCCCTCTCGAGGAATTCCTTCTGGCCCCCGCGGATTACTGGCTGTCCTCGACCGGTTGACAGATTCCGGTCGAGATTCACAGTCGAACACTCTGCCTGCCATATCAAGAGAGGGAAGCGCACTCGCCTCCCTCTCTTGAATTCACGCATGCACTACCTGGACATCAACTCAGTCATACACTACTCAGTTACTCACTACATGGGTATTCACTACCTGGCAACCCCCATAGGTCTCCCCGCAGAGGCTCACTGCAGCGCGAACTCGCAGTTCACCACGGCGGTGATGTCCTTGTCCACGGTGGAAGTGTCGTTGATGCCGTAGTCGGCGACATCCGTCGAGTTCACCGGGGTGATCTGAAATACGCCCATCTTCGCCGAGCGCAGGTGGCCAACCTTGCTGCCGCTGGCGGCGGCGATCTTCGTGGCCCTGGACGTCGCGTCCTTGGCCGCTTCGGCCAGCATATCCACCTTCAGGTCGTTCAGCTTGGTGTAGATGTACTGCGGCTGGTGCGATTGGAACACCACGCCCTGCTCAATCAACACTGATGCTTCGCGCGAGATCTGCGTGATCCTCTCAACGTCGTTGGACCTGACCTCGACTGTCTGATACATCCGGTACCCGGAGACCTGTTGGCTCTTCCCCAGTTTCCTCAGGAGCTCCTGGTCGTAGATGTAGAGCGTCTCAGTGGAAAGTGGCTGCATCACGATGTCGTTTTCATTGATCCCCATCTTCACCAGGTACTCCTTGACCTTGGCCTGATCGTCCTTCATGCCCTGGTAGGCGACAGCAAGTTCGTCGGCCTGGCGTGAGAAACTACCCCTCCAGACCGCCAGGTCCGCCTTGATCTGCTTCTTCGCCGAACCCGTCACCGTGATGCTCTTCTTCGCGCTCACAAACGTGTCGAGCGGCCTCGCGAGTATCAGTGCGCAGGCTACCAGGGCGATTGACACGATGGCTGATGATATCACTACCACACTCTTGTTCATAAGGCCCTCCCCTCTCAGCGCGCCGCCACGCGCTATCTCCTTTGACGATGGAAGGGGGGTGCTGTGTTCCGCGAACGACGGGGCGCCCGTACGGTCCTGAGGTTGGACGGCTATCATGTATCCTTCATCCTTCATCCTTCATCCTTCACCCTTCTCCTTCGTGCTTACATAAGATGGCTCAGCAGAGGCTACCGGGGGTGACTCACGATGTCATACGAGGGACAGCCGTGGCAGGGGGCCTGCAATCTCACGGGCACGGCGGCAGCACCGTACATCAGAGGCGCCATGGGCATGGCGGCAGTGGCATACATCAGGGGCGGCCCGCTGGCGCCATCGATCACCGGTTCCGTCCTATTCCGGGACACGCCGGGCGGAACCATCGTCCACGTGGAGGTATGGGGCCTGCCGCCGTACCAGCCCGCGGCCGGCGGGAAGCCGCCTATCGGTCCCCACGGGTTTCACCTTCACGAATTCGGAAATTGCGAGGTTGGTGACCCCTCTAATCCGTTCCAGGCCGCCGGAGAGCACTGGAACCCGACGAATCAACCGCACGGAAATCACGTGGGCGACTTCCCCGTGTTGTTCTCAAACAATGGTTACGCGGGGATGTGCTTCTTCACAAATAGGTTCAGGGTGAGCGACATCATAGGTAGGGCAGTGATCATCCACCAGAATCCCGATGACTATCGCACGCAGCCGGCGGGGGCGGCGGGCAAGCGCCTGGCGTGCGGGGCGATCCAGCCTGCGTACCTGCAACCCGGGCGGGGTAGTTGAAATATCGCATGCCCTGATATTCAGGCCTCAATTGCGTGTGCGCAGCGGACTGTGCAACTTCTCTGCGCAGGCGCAGAGGACTGTCGGGCATCGCTGCGCAGGCGCAATCGACAGGCTCTGTACTGCGTGTGCTACAGTCAAGATGGTCTCGGGTTTGATCGACCCACAAAGGTTGCGTACCCTAGACCAGATCACCTCGGCCACCCTCGGCGACAGCTGCTGCCCCACGATCGACCCTGCGAGCGAAGCGAAGTAATCCATTTCCGCTGCGGGACGCCCTCGACCCAAGACTGCGGAGATGATGGCCGGTTCCCCGAAATCCGGCGCGCAGTCGTCTGAAGGAACGGACAGTCAGGGAGGCGAACGCTTAACCAACCCAATAGACCGGATGGCCCGGTGAACGAGGGGGAAGGACATTGGGAACGTATGTCCCCCGCAAACCACGGGATCGCAGACTGCGGATAGGCTTGGTGGGCGGCGGAGAAGAAGTCCTGCCCCTTCTTGAAAGCCTGGGCTCCAGTGAACTCGTTGAGGTCGCTGGAGTCTACGCACCCCCCGGTGCGCAGAAAGGCCCGGCGGCAGGGGCTTCCTCCGACCTCAGGAGATTCCTCGAAGAGGTCAGGCCGGATGTCGTAGTGGTGGTGGATCAGTCGCTGCTCCCCAGGGTCGTCCAGGAAAAGGGCGGTGACGCGGAGATCATCAGCGGCCGCTCCCTCGAGGCTCTCATGGTAGTCGTGGAGGACAAGAACAAGCTGGACACTATCCTTAACGCCGTCCAGGAGGGGGTTCAACTCGCGGACAGGGACGGTATTATCCGCTACGTGAACCCGGCGTTCACGGCTATCACCGGAGTGCCCCCATCAGGGCGGATAGGCCGAAGCGCGTTTGAGGTCTCCCCGGACGGCGCCCTGGTCAAGGCCCTGAGGACGGGCAAGAAGGTCTTCGGGCTGCGGAACCGGGCAGTGGGGTCCAAGGCCGAGGTGCTGTCGAATGCCTCCCCCATCTTCGTCAACGGCGAGATGGTCGGGGCTGTCGTGGTATTCCAGGACATAACGAAGATGAACCAGCTCATGCGCGAACTCAACGAGCGCAATCAGCTCATTCAGCGACTCACGGACCGGCTGGAGCAGTTTCAGAGCAGCGAATTCACTTTTCAGGATATCATTGGAGAAAGCCCTGCGGCCAAGAACGTCATCAACATAGCCATGAAGGTCGCCGCCAGTGATACCACTGTACTCATCCAGGGGGAGAGCGGCACCGGAAAGGAACTCTTCGCTCACGCCATACACAACGCAAGTCCCAGGCGAAACGGGCCGTTCATCAAGGTGAACTGCGCGGCAATCCCCGAGAACCTGATGGAAAGCGAGCTGATGGGCTATGAGAAGGGCGCTTACACCGGCGCCTCCAAGACCAAGCTCGGGAAGTTCGAGCTCGCCGACGGGGGGACCATTCTCCTTGACGAGGTGGCGGAACTCGGTATCACCGTTCAGGCCAAGCTCCTCCGGCTTCTCCAGTTCAGAGAGTTCGAACGCCTGGGCGGAACCAAGCCGGTGAACGTCGACGTTCGCATAATCGCCGCTACGAACAGGGATCTCAAGACCGACGTGGCCGCGGGCCGCTTCAGGGAGGATCTGTTTTACCGGCTCAACGTGGTGGCGCTGAACCTCCCCCCTCTCAGGGAACGCCTGGGGGACATTCCGTTGTTCGTGGAGCGCTTCATCAGCCAGCTCAATGAGCGTCTCGGGAAACACGTGCTGGGTGTGTCACCCGAAGCGATGGACCTCATCACCAGGTATCCCTGGCCTGGCAATGTCAGGGAACTCGCGAACGTGTTGGAGAGGGCCATGTTGCTCGGCGACGAGGAAGTAATCTCCCCTTCCAGCCTGCAGGCCTGCCTCCCCCCGGGCAACAGGGAGAGGGGTTCGGGGGTGGGGGCCACGGGTTCGAAGTTGAACCTGCGCGACCTGGAACGTGACGCATTGGCGCTGGCCCTGCAGCAGTATGGCGGATCTACCGAGGGAAAGCGCCTGGCAGCGAGGGCCCTCGGGATCTCCCTCGCAACACTGTACAACAAGATGCGGCGCTATGACATGTTCAGGACCGAGAACACATCGGGATAGATGCGAAACCCAGGACCCCGCCGGAGGCCTCCCGCCGTCCAATTCTAATTACTGGTTACGATTTCAAGAAATCAGAAGCCCGCAACCCGTTCTCCTTTGGAATGTCCGCACTGGATATCCCCACGTAGACTGCAGTTTTCTGCCGGGACCCCCGCGTTTTCCCGAATGGCACGCATGTTGCTCTGGCCTACTGTATGCCGGCGTCGATCCCTCAGCATGCCGGCGACAGGGGGCGACTCTTTGTTGGCGACCCGCCGGGTAATGGATCACCCCATCCTCGGGCCGGCGCCCGAAGCACGGATAATACTCATCGAAGTCGACGGGCGCCCGGTCAAAGCGGTGGAGGGCGAACCCATTGCAGCCGCTTTGATAGCGGCGGGGTTCTCATCTTTCCGGAACACCCCCGCAAGACACGAACCCAGGGGAGTCTTCTGCGCCATCGGGCGCTGCACCGATTGCGTTATGACAGTGGACGGAATACCGAACATACGCACCTGCATTACTCCCGCGAAGGAAGGTATGAGAATCACCACTCAACGCGGCCTTGGTGAATGGAGTGATCCTGGTTGCAGCAGTACGAACTAGCGATTGTCGGGGCTGGGCCGGCCGGCCTCGCGGCTGCCATCGAGGCGGGATCTGCGGGTGTACGCACCGTCCTCCTCGATGAGAACCTCCGCCCGGGCGGCCAATTATTCAAGCAGATCCACAAGTTCTTTGGTTCCTCCGACCACCTGGCGGGGACCAGGGGGTTCATGATCGCCGGGAAGATGCTGTCCACCCTGGACGACACGTCTGTGGACGTGTGGCTGGATTCCCAGGTATACGGGTTGTTCCCGGGGTGGACGCTCGCTGTCAAGAAGGGGGACCACCATGAGAAGGTGTGCGCGGAGAGGGTCATCGTGGCCACCGGCGCTTCAGAGAACTCGGTGTCGTTCCCGGGATGGACGCTCCCCGGGGTGATGGGCGCCGGCGCGGCCCAGACAATGGTGAACGTACACAGGGTCTTGCCGGGCCGCAACGTGGTTACGGTGGGATCGGGAAATGTGGGGCTGATCGTTTCGTATCAACTCCTCCAGGCCGGGGCGAACGTCGTGGCCGTCGTGGAAGCCCTGCCGAGGATCGGCGGATACGGGGTGCACGCGTTCAAGTTGAGGAGGGCAGGTGTGCCCGTGCTGCTCTCACATACCGTCCTGGCGGCCACCGGCCCGGGAAGGGTGGCCGAAGTGACCGTCGCGATGTTGGACGAAACGTGGAAGCCCGTCCCGAGGTCCGAAACGACGTTCGAGGCCGATACCATCTGCCTGGCGGTCGGGCTCACGCCGCTGGCCGAACTGGTGTGGATGGTCGGCGCCGAGTTCACGTACAACGGCCGGCTCGGCGGGTTCATCCCCATCCACAGTCGCGAGATGGAGACGACCGTGAAAGGCCTGTACGTGGCGGGTGACGTCACGGGCATAGAGGAGGCCTCGACCGCGATGGAAGAAGGCCGCCTGGCAGGGATATCGGCGGCTTCTTCCCTCGGCCATGTCGATAAGGCGGTGGCCGAGCGGAAGCAACAGGAGGTCTGGAGCAGGCTCAGCCAGCTCCGCGAGGGGCCATTCGGCGAGAACAGGCGCCTCGCAAAGAAGGCGATTCTTGACGAATTCGAAGTCAGGGCCGGGTTGGCGGGAAAGGAGTGCGCCGGGTGACCAATTGCCGGACGAACAGTAGCAGGGCGGGTATAGCCTTCACGGGGTTCCCGTCCCCCACCGAACTTGCCGCTTCCCCCGGTTTCACACCCGAAGAATGGTTGTGGAAAGGGCCAAAGGCGGTCATCGAGTGCGTGGAGGAGATCCCCTGCAACCCGTGCGAGCACGTGTGCCCTCGCAAGGCCATCGTCGTGGGCGATCCGATCACCAACCTGCCCCGGATCGATCCCGCCAAGTGCACTGGATGCTGTCTATGTATCCCCGCATGCCCGGGTCAAGCAATATTTGTCGTCGACATGTCGCACGCGGCGGAAGCGTTCGTGTCGTTCCCCTGGGAGTACCTGCCGGAACCTGTCGCCGGCAAGAAGGCCACTGCGTGCGACAGGGAAGGCAGGCCGGTCTGCGAGGCCACGATCGCCAGGGTCGTGTGTCCGCCGAAGTACGACAGGACGCGGGTCGTCACCGTGGCCATCCCGAAAGAGCACGCGCTCACAGTAAGGGGAGTGATGCGGGAAACCAGCGGGGAGAATGCCCGCGACCCAGTCCCGTCTGGGGCGCGGTGCGAGGCTCTCGCCGGTGTAGACGACGAGATCATCTGCAGGTGCGAGGAGGTTACCCGTGCGGAGATCCGCCAGGCGATACAGGAGGGCGCCACGACCCTGAGCGGCGTCCGGCGGAGGACGCGGGCGGGGATGGGGCTCTGCCAGGGAAGAACGTGCAGGCGCCTCGTCGCTCAGGAATTGGAGCGGGCGACGGGCGGGTCGCCAGTGCATATCGGAAGAGAAACCGCCCGGCCGCCCGTGATGCCGGTCAGCCTTCGGGTACTAGCCGGCGAGACTCGAGGCAATTGCAGCGACGAAGGAGAGAGCGCGGACAGATGAATCTTGCGGAGGCTGATGTCGTCGTAGCCGGCGGGGGAGTGATTGGGTGCTCAGTCGCCTATCACGCCGCTAAACGTGGAATGTCCGTTGTGGTAGTGGAGAGGAATGACGTGGGTTCGGGTACCTCCAGCGCCTGCGACAAGGCCGCCATCCTTCAATCGAAAAGCCCGGGCCCTCACCTTGAACTCGCAATCAAGAGCGTTGCCATGTTTGACGACCTGTCCCGCGAGCTGGAGATGGATGTCCAGTACGCCCGGGCGGGTGGAATGGTTCTCATAGAGACCGAGTCACAGCTCCGGGTAATGGAGTGCATGGTGCGGAGACAACGCCAGGCAGGTCTTCCAGTGGAGATGCTGCCACCAACCGAGGTTCTGAGGCGGCTCCCCGTGGCGTCCAGGAACATAGTGGGGGCAACGTGGAGCAGCCTCGACGCCGAAGTCAATCCGCTTCACCTGGTACGTGCACTGACGGCCGGGGCCAAGCGCCTGGGGGCACGCTTCCTGATGCAATCGGAGGTAACCGGCCTCCTGTTCGAGGGCGACAGGGTATGCGGCGTTGAGACCCCCTGTGGCCGGATTCACGCCAGGTGGGTCGTCAACGCCGCCGGCGCCTGGGCGCCGGTGATCGGTCGAATGGCCAACGTAGATGTTCCCATCCGGCCCAGGAGGGGCCAGCTGTTGGTCAGCGAGAGGATGCCCCGCGTCATTCACGGCGATGTGCTGTGCGCAAGGTACATTGTGGCCAAACTCGGGAAAACGATTGGCCTGGCCCCCGAGGAGGGCAACGGCGCCGAGGCCGCCCTGGGGGTCGGCCTGTCACTGTGCCAGACCCAAAACGGCAATGTCCTACTCGGAGGCTGCAGGGAATTCGTGGGGTACGACACACGGAACACCTACGAGGCAATCACGGCTATCTCCGCTCACGCGCTGAAGATGGTCCCGGGTTTGCGGAACGTGAATTTCATCAGGGCTTTCGCCGGTCTCAGGCCCTACACACCCGACGGCATGCCGATACTGGGATTCGTGACGGAAGCCCCCGGCCTTGTGATGGCCGCAGGACACGAGGGGGACGGCATCGCGCTTTCCCCCATTACGGGTTCGCTGATAGCGGAACTGATCGACACCGGCAAGACACCGGTTCCGATCGAACCGTTCCTGATTTCCAGGTTTGACAAGTCCGCTGCGTAACGCTCACTTGGCGAAAGGAGCGGTTGACATGGATTGGGGACGAGTCATAACGGCTATGGTAACCCCGTTCAAGGCCGATTTGACAGTAGATCTCGACATGGCGAAGAGGCTCGCTCTTCATTTGATCCACAACGGTTCGGATAGCGTTGTCGTGTTCGGGACGACCGGGGAGTCCCCGACGCTGAGCGAGGACGAGAAAATCGCCCTGCTCGAGGCGGTCGTCGAGGCAATCGGGACCGGCAGGGTTATCGCGGGGACTGGAACCAACTCCACCAGCGCGTCCATCCGCATGTCAAAGAGGGCAGCCGCAAGCGGTGCGGGCACCATTATGCTCGTATGCCCGTACTACAATAAGCCCGGCCAGGAGGGGTTGTACCGGCATTTCCGGGCGATTGCGGAAGAGGCCGGCCTCCCGGTGATACTCTACAACATCCCGGGACGTACGGGGGTGAACCTCCTGCCGGAGACAGTCGCTCGCCTGGCCCTCGTGCCGAACGTCGTCGCGATCAAGGAAGCCAGCGGCGTCATGGACCAGGTGAGCGCCATCAAATCAGCCACCCCCCGCGGGTTCATGGTGTACTCGGGGGACGACAGCCTCACGCTGCCGGTCATGGCCCTGGGGGGTCACGGCGTCGTCAGCGTGGCGTCACACGTTGCGGGCCCCCAGATCCGGAAGATGGTCGATTCATTCGCCACGGGTGACGTGGAGTCCGCCACAGCCCTTCATCTCTCACTGTTCCCGCTGTTCAAAGCCCTTTTCCTCTCCACCAATCCGGTTCCGGTCAAGAAGGCCCTCGGCATAATCGGGCTTGACTGTGGTCCCACCAGGCCGCCTCTCGAGGACCTGCCGGCCGCTCACGAACAGACCCTGCGGAGCAGTCTCGGAGGACTAGGTATCACCGGCCCGCGCACACCTGTTGAATAGGACCGCATCCTGGGGAGGTTCTTGTTCTGGGGAGGTTGGCAATGAGAAAGATCGTCAGGGTGAATATGTCTTGCGGACCGCAGGTCACAGTCGAGGATATGCCCCCCGCTTACGACAATCTCGGGGGGCGCGGCCTCATCGCTCAGATCCTCCTGGATGAGGTTGACCCCTGCGCAGGTCCGATGTCGGGCGGAAACCGGCTGATCCTCGCGCCGGGGCTCCTCGGGCAGAGCAGTGTCCCCTGCGCGGGGCGTTTATCGGCCGGCGGAAAGAGCCCTCTGACAGGGACTATCAAGGAGTCCAACGTAGGGGGAACGGCCGGCCAGGCGCTCTCAAGGCTCGGCATGGGCGCCGTAGTCATCCAGGGTAGGCCGTCCCTCCGCGGTCCGTACGTACTGCTCCTGTCCCCGGATGGCGCCGAGGTGAAGAATGCGGCCCACCTGGCAAACCGGGGGACCTACGATACAGCCGCACTGCTGCGGGCCGAGTACGGCGAGAGCGCGTCGGTGGTCTGCATCGGGCCTGCGGGCGAATTGCTGCTCCCCACCGCCAGCATCGCCGTAACGAACATGGAAGGTCTGCCCTCCAGGCATGCGGGAAGGGGCGGCCTGGGCGCTCTCATGGGAAGCAAGGGCATCAAGGCCGTTGTGATCAGGGGGAGAACCTGCAGCCCTTGCATCCGCAACAAGAGTCAATTTGTGCCGGCTGTGCGACGGTTCGTCTCCGCGCTCAACACCAATCCAACTACCTCCCTGACGCTGCGCCAGTGGGGGACCGCTTCGCTCGTCACAGTGGTCAACTCGCTGGGGGCAATGCCCACGAGGAATTTCTCCGAGGGAGCCTTTGAACAAGCCGAACACATCAACGGCGTCGTTCTTGCCGAGACCGTTCGAGGGCGTGGAGGCACAACCGGGCATGCCTGCTATCCGGGCTGCGTGATCAAATGCTCAAACGTATACCCTGGTGAAAACGGAGAGTACATCACGTCGAGTCTCGAGTACGAAACGATAGTCATGCTGGGATCCAATTGCGGGCTGGGCCACCTCGATGACATAGCCAGGCTGGATAGAATGTGCGATGACATCGGGGTCGACACGATCGAGACTGGAGCGGCCATCGCGGTCGCGATGGAAGGCGGCCTCCTGCCTTTCGGCGATAGCGCGGCCATGGTCGACTTGGTCCGCCTCACAGGGCGCGGCTCAGGGTGGGGGCGCATCATCGGTCAGGGGGCCAGGGCCACCGCAAGAATGCTGGGGTTCAAGAGGGCGCCCGTCGTCAAGGGCCAGTCCCTCGCGGCTTACGACCCAAGGGTATTGAAGGGCGTGGGCGTCTCGTACTCAACCAGTACGATGGGTGCGGATCACACCATGGGCAACGGGCTCGGAGGCCCCGGAGACCCCTCGTCACCCGATGGTAAGATCGAGTATTCAAGGAAGTACCAGACCTTGGCCGCCCTTCTCGACACCCTGGGCCTGTGTTGGTTCACGAGGGCGGTGCTCCTCGACGATCTCTCCCCGCTTGCGGACATGGTGACGAACGGCCCGGGAATAAAGTGCGATTCAGAGTGGCTCGAAGCCCTCGCCCGGTCAGTGTTATGGAGTGAGCACCATTTCAATGACCTCGCAGGGTTCACGAGGGAGGATGACCGGCTCCCGGGCTACTTATACGACGAGCCCCTCCCTCCTACCGGGATGGTCTTCAACGTCCCACACGAACAGATCGATCGTCTCACTGAAGATTTCTATCCGCCACGGCGCCGCCGGGCGGGCGATGTCGTGGCATGATTGCTGGATTCCGAATCGGCCTTCGCGCGAAAGGGGGTGTACAGATCCGGTTCCGGTAGGTCAGATTCCCTGTCCAACGAATCTATGGAAAGGGGGACGTGATTATGGGTCTTGCGGCGATCACCTGGGTGATAACGATCGTCTTCTGCGGGATTTTCCTATGGATCTCCTGGAAGGTGCAGGACAAGGCGAGTGAATCGTTTTCGTCGTATGCCATAGCGGGCGGAACTCTTCCCCTGCTGCTGATACTGTTCACCGATATCGCGACGATCATGGGAACGGGTAATTTCATCGGGCACGCCGCCCAGGGCTTCACAAAGGGCCTCAGCCACCTGCCGTTCGTGTTCGGAGAACAGGGCTCCAAGGTCATATTCGCGCTGGTTTTCGCCGGTCTGGCGGGGAGGTTCACCTACAACACACTATCCGAGATGATGGAAGACCTGCTCCACCGCGATAAGGTTTCCCGCGCGATCGTGGGCCTCCTCACCGCCTGCATAATGATCGCCTGGGTGGGGGGACAGGGCAAGGGGTTGGGCGATATCTTCGCCGTTTTCACGGGGGCCGACCCTACCCTGATGATCATCCTGTTCTCGGGGGTGTTCATCGTCTACACAGTGCTCGGCGGGATCTACTCGGTGGTCTGGACTGACCTGTTGCAGGGCATCATCGTCGTAGTGTTCGGCGCGGTGTTCTACTTCTACGCCTTCGCTCCGGTGAACTGGAGCCTTACAGTGCTGGGACAACGGCTCGCCGCCGCCGGGCTGGGCAACCTGTGGAACATGTCCATGCCCCTGGGCCAGTTCATGGATAAGTTCCTGACGGGCTGCCTCGGGATCCTGGCGGCACAGATCTACTGGCAAAGGTGTTTCGCCGCCAAGGACAGCCAAACCGCCAGGAACGGCATGTTCCTGAGCGGGGTGTTCGTTATTCTGGCCACTTGCTTGACTGCGATGGTAGGTCTGGTGGTGAGAGCCATCAACCCGGGCATCAACGCGAACTCTGCGATGCCCTGGATGATGATGACACAGGTACCCATTGGGGTCACAGCCGTGGTGTTCACGTTGATCCTGGCGGCTGCGATGTCGAGCGCGGACTCCAACCTGAATTCAGCCGCCGTCATCGTGGTGAATGACCTCATAAGGCCGTTCACGAAGAAATCGGATAAGGAACTCGTCTCCCTGGCCAAGATCCTGACGGCAGTGCTCGGCCTATTCGCGTGTTACGCAGCCATCAAGGCCACGTCCATAATCGGGCTGTTCTCACAGGCATATACCCTTGCAGGCGGCAGCGTGGTCCCAGTCCTGCTCGTCGGGCTGCTCTGGAAAAAGGACTACTCCAGGCCCTTTGCGATGGGAGAGCATAACAGCCGTCTTACGTCGTGGGGCGCCCGGACCGGACTGATTGCCGGCGCCGTGGTCTCGAAATTCTATGGGATCGTACCCGGCGTGGCGACCTCGACTATCGTGACGCTAATCGTGTCGGCCGTCACACAGCCGAAGGTTACGGTATCCGAAACCGGAAAAGCGATGTGACACGGATGACGTCTACTTCCGCCGGTAAGAGAGCAGGACCTGCACTTGGCGTGATAATGCTCGACACCCGGTTCCCCAGGGTGGCCGGGGACATAGGCAATCCCGCAACGTTTGACTTCCCGGTAATCTACCGGGTAGTCGCCGGTGCGTCGCCCGCGAGGGCTATCGGGGGGGACCCCTCGTTGCTCGGCGGTTTCATCGATGCCGCCGTGGAACTGGAGAAATCGGGTGCGTGCGCGATCACAACGAGCTGCGGCTTCCTGGCTCTCTTCCAGGGAGAGATGGCCGCGGCGGTCAGGGTGCCGGTATTCGCCTCGAGCCTCGTTCAGATACCACTTGCCTGGGCTGTCACGGGTAAGCGGGGGAAGATCGGCGTTCTTACGGCGCATTCCGGCAACCTGACGCCCCGCCACCTTCGTGCCTGCGGATGGACTGACGACATACCCGTGATCGTGGCGGGGCTGGAGACATGCCCGGCGTTCGCCGGTGCAATACTCAGCGACGGGCCCCGTCTGGACGTGGAAGCCGTGCAGGAAGAAGTTCGCGGTGTTACGGCCAATCTGGTGCGGGAACATCCCGACGCTGCGGCTCTGGTGCTCGAGTGTACCAACCTGCCGCCGTATGCGCCGGCCATTCGAGAGGTCACCAGTCTCCCCGTATTTGACATCGTCACCCTGGCAAGGATGGTGTACTCGGCGGTCGCCAGGGACGCCGTGCATAACGTTCAGCCCTGAGTACACCTGGAGTCCGTGACTGGCCGAGAGCCCCGGGGTGCGGCGGCATGCGTTGCCCGGTGCTCTGCCTGTCTCCTCTACATCCTCCGCACCCCTGTATCCCCATGGCCGGCTCCCAACCCCGCCACGAGGGGTTGCCACATCCGGCAAACCGCACCTATAATCGCAGGTGAAGGAGGTGTCGCCGTGCTGCCGCTGGAGTCGGCTCAGCCGGACATACAGATGTTCATCACGGTGCTGTCGAAGGCCCTCGCCCTGGAGATGGCGGTGTTCAACAGCCGGGGACGCCTTGTCGCGAGCACCGCGGCCTATCTGCAGCACAAGGGGCACGACACCCATGCGCCCTTCGTGGAGGGGGTCCTGGCCCACGGGAATGTGCTCGCGTTCGAACCGGGCCACATGGACCTGTGCACAGGGTGCCGTTTCCAGGACAGGTGCCCCGCCACCGCGGAGATCCTGCAGTCCATCTGGGGAGAAGGCGGCCGCCCGCTGGGAGTACTGTCACTATCCTCGTTCACCGAGGAGGGGCGAACCCGTCTAACGGAGCACCGTGACACGTTCCTTGACCTCCTGAAAGAGGCATCCAACTTGATCGCCACCATGGTCGCCCACGAACTCCGCGAACAGCCGGAATGCCCGAGGGGACGGAGGCCCGAGTGGGGATCCCACGTATCCTTCGACGACATCAAGGGAAACAGCAGGGCGATGTGCGCCCTCAAGGAGACAGCCCGGCACGTGGCGCGAAGCCCTTCAACCCTGCTGCTGTATGGCGAAACGGGTACCGGAAAGGAACTGCTGGCGCGCGCCATCCACCACGAAAGCCCGCGGAAGGACGGGCCCTTTGTGGCCGTCAACTGCGCCGGGATTCCCGAGAGTCTGCTTGAAAGCGAGCTTTTCGGATACGAGGAGGGCGCGTTCACCGGCGCCAGGAAGGGCGGCAAGCCCGGCCGGCTGGACCTTGCGCAGCGGGGCACCCTGTTCCTGGACGAAATCGGAGACATGCCGCTCCACCTGCAGTCGAAGCTACTCAGGGTCCTCCAGGAGCGCGCCATAGAACGGGTGGGTGGCATCGGGCTGATCCCCATCGACATCAGGCTCATCGCCGCGACCAACAAAGATATCGAAGACCTGGCGGCTCAAGGTTTGTTCAGGCGGGATCTCTACTACAGGATCAATGTGATCCCCCTCAGGATACCGCCGTTGAGGGACCGCCTCGAGGATATCGAAACGCTGGCGGTGTTCTTCCTGGACAAGTACCAGGCGGTTGCCCGCGGGCGAGTAAACGGCTTCACCCGTGACGCTATGGAGTGCCTGCAGGGCTACAACTGGCCCGGGAACGTCCGCGAGCTCGAGAACGCCGTCGAATACGCGATGAATATGGAAACCGGCCCATTCATACAGCGCGGGAATCTGCCGCCCCGCCTGCAGTCCGCCCCGTCCTGCGCGGATTCACAGGTATCCCTCGAAGCCCTCGTCAAGGATTACGAGAGGCGAGTCATCAGCCAGGCCCTCGACAGGCACGGCTGGGGACTCAACGGTAAGGCGGCCGCCGCTCGCGAGCTCGGCATCGGGATGCGGACCCTATACCGCAAACTCGCTGGGAAGAAGTAGGCCTCACCCGCCTGGGCCACCCGCGCAGCATAGCCCGCGCAGCACCGACCGCGCAGCCCCACCTGCGAGGCACCGGGCGCGGCGCTGCGTGCCGGTTGCGGCAATCGCCTCTGCCACCGGTGACAACCGGGTGACAACAGGCGTTGGCGAAAACTCGCCGGAAGCGAGCGTACACGCCCGCACACGCCGCCGTGAGTTGGCACACCCTTTGCTTGTAGTCCCTTATATACCCCGGCTGTCCTCCATAGCCGGGCATCTCGAAGAAGGAGTGGTGGGATGGCACGGTACGAGGACCTTTCAGGCAAGCGAGTCGTAGTCACCGGCGGAACGAGCGGCATCGGCCTGGCCACAGCGCGGAGGTTCATCCGGGAAGGATCCCGCGTGGTGGTTATCGACATCGACGAGAAGGCAATTGCCGGGGCGAAGGCCACTATCCCGGGCCTGACCAGGGGCGTGAAGGCGGATGTCAGTTCACCCTCCGAGGTCGCGGAGGCGTTCAGGGTAGTCGACGAGTCTATGGGCGGGGTGGATGTGCTGGTGTCCAATGCCGGCATCAGCGTGCGGAAACCGTTCCTCGAGATCGAATACGAGCAGTGGTCGAGGGTGCTCGGGGTGAACCTGGGCGGCATGTTCCTCTGCGCGAAGGAGGCCATCAGGAGGATGTTACCCCAGCGTTCAGGGGTGATCCTCTTCACCGCCTCCACCAACGGGATGGAGGCGCACCCCCTCTACGCCGACTACAACGCCTCGAAGGCGGGCGTGATCCTGCTGGCGAGAACGATCGCGCTCGAGTTCGCGCCCTGGATAAGGGCAAACGCCGTGTGCCCGGGATATGTTCTCACCCCGATGCAGAAGGCCGAGTACACCCCCGAGATGCTCGAACAGGTCAATCAGGGAATACCGCTGAAGCGCCACGCGGATCCCGAGGAGGTAGCCGCCCTGTTCGCGTTCCTGGCGTCATCCGAAGCGGCATATATCACGGGGCAGCACTACCCCATAGACGGCGGGGAGACAGCGTAACCGGCTGCGTAGCGCAAACGGCAAGGGGGAATCCGGATGTCCAAGGGTATCACAATCTCTCTCGAAGGTAAGGTGGCCGCGGTCACCGGGGCCGCGTCCGGCATAGGGCTGGGCGCCGCCGTGCGGTTGGCCGAGGCTGGCGCGGCAGTCGCCTTGCTGGATGTCAACAGTGCCGGCGGCGAGGAGGCCGCCGCCCGGATCAGCGAGGCGGGCGGCAGGGCGAGGTTCTTCCACTGCGACGTCACCTCCTCGGAGAGCTGCCGCCTGGCGGCCCTCGCAATGAAAGAGGCTTTCGGCAGGATCGATGTGCTTTTCAACAACGCCGGCGTCATAAGGCGGAAGAGCGTTGTGGACCTGGACGAGAAGGACTGGGACCTCGTCCTGGGGGTGAACCTGAAGGGGGTATATCTCCTGTCCAAGTACGTAATCCCGGTCATGGCAGCCGGCGGCGGCGGGAGCATCATCAACACCGGTTCCGGCTGGGGGATCAAGGGCGGCGCCATGGCCGCCGCCTACTGCGCCGCAAAGGGCGGCGTGGTCAACTTGACGAGGGCCATGGCAATCGATCACGGGAAGGACAACATACGCGTCAACTGCGTCTGCCCCGGGGATACCGACACACCCCTCCTGAGAGGTGAGGCGCGGCAGCTCGGCGTCAATGAGGAATCGTTCCTCGTCGCCTCCGCCGACCGCCCGATCCGGAGGATCGGCACACCACGGGACATCGCCGACGCAGTAGTCTTCCTGGCCAGCGATATGTCGGGCTGGGTGTCTGGGGCGACCCTTGTGGTTGACGGCGGCGGCACCGCTTGAGGGCACGGGCCCGAACCTCAAGTGAGCGAGACTGCGATATGGAGGTTCGATTCATGGCAGAAGACAAGCCGTTTGTGCACCCGTACATACCCAACTCCGTCCCCGAGGTTAAGAATGAAATGCTCAAGGAGATCGGGGCCGGAAGCGTCAATGAGTTGTTCGATCAAATCCCCGAGAGTCTGCGCTTCAAGGGCAAGATGAACCTGCCCGGGCCGCTGCTCTCGGAGATGGATCTGAGGCGCCACGTGGAGAGCATCCTGGCGAAGAACAGGACCTGCGGCGAGTATCTCAGCTTCCTCGGCGCCGGCTGCTGGCAGCATTACGTCCCCGCGGTATGCGACGAGATTAACCACCGCTCCGAATTCCTTACTGCATACGGCGGCGAGCCGTACGAGGACCACGGCAGGTTCCAGGCCTTATTCGAGTACGAGAGCATGATGGGAGAACTCCTCGATCTGGACGTGATGAACGTCCCAACATATGACGGCTCGCAGGCGGCGGCCACCTCCATACGCATGTCCGCCAGGATAACCGGGCGGTCCGAGGCTCTCGTTCCGAGGATAATCAACCCCGACAGGCTACAGATAATCAGGAATTACTGCAACCCACACGTAGAGATCAGACTGATCGACTACAACCCGGTAACGGGCGAGCTCGACCTCGATGACCTGAAGAGCAAGGTTTCGGAGAAAACGGCGGCGGTCTATTTCGAGAACCCCTCGTACCTCGGGTTCATCGAGACGCAAGGCCAGCGCATCTGCGACATCGCCCACCAGCGCGGCGCCATACCGGTAGTGGGCGCCGACCCGCTGACCCTGGGCGTACTCGCCCCGCCGCCGCATTACGGGGCGGACATCGTCTGCGGTGACATCCAGTCACTCGGCATCCACATGAACTACGGAGGGGGCCTGGGTGGTTTCATCGCCACGCGGGATGAAGAGCGTTTCGTCCATGAGTACCCTTCGCGCCTCTTCGGCATATCCACGAACGCCGCCGGTGAGTGGGTGTTCGGTGACGTGGCGTACGAACGGACCTCCTTCGCTCAGAGGGAAAAGGGCAAGGAGTTCGTGGGGACGCACGCGGCCCTGTGGGGCATTACCGCGGGGGTGTACCTCGCGTTGATGGGACCCCGTGGGCTGCGTGAACTGGGCGAGGTGATCATGCAGAAGTCGCTATATGCAAAGAAGCGCATAGCGGGAATCAAGGGGGTCACGGTCCCGTTCAACTCGGTCCACTTCCAGGAATTCGTGGTTAATTTCGATGGCTGCGGGAACGGGAGGACGGTCGATCAGATAAACAAATCCCTGCTCGAAAAAGGGATCTTCGGGGGGAAGGATCTATCGAAGGATTTCCCCGAACTGGGCAACAGTACGCTGTATTGCGTGACCGAGGTCCACACCAGGGAGGACATCGACAGGTTGGCGCAGGCTCTCGACGAGATCGTAGCGGGGTGAGCCGGGACTTCAGGCCGGCACTTCAGCAGGAAGGGACGTGGAAAGCGTGCGGAACGCGCAGAGACTGAGGCGTTTTCACGAGGCCAGGTGGGATGAACCCGTCATTTTCGAGCTGAGTACCCCGGGCGAGCGCGGCATCCTGCAGCCCGAGGTCGATGAAGAGATAAAGAAGCAGGCCGGCGACGCGGTTTCGATGATACCTGCAAATCTACGCCGGAAGAAGGACCCCGCCCTGCCGGAGATGTCACAGGCAAGAGTCCTGAGGCACTACCTCCACCTGGCGCAGGAAACGCTCGGCGCCGATCTCAACGTGGACGTCGGCCAGGGCACGTGCACGATGAAATACAGCCCCAAGATCAACGAGCAACTGGCGAGCTCGCCGAAAATGACCGAACTCCACCCGTTGCAGGACGAGAGCACTGTCCAGGGCATTCTCGAAGTCATGTACAAGGTCGACTTGTTCATGAGGGAGATATCAGGCCTGGACCAGTTCAGCATGCAGCCGGGCGGCGGCTCCCAGGCCCTGCTGGCGATAGCCTCGATAATCCGGGCGTACCATAAGTCGCGGGGCGAGGAGAATCAGAGAGACGAGATCCTGACCACGATATACTCTCACCCATCCGACGCCGCGGCCGCGGCGGTGCAGGGATACAAGGTAATCACCCTCGACCCGGGCCCGAACGGCTATCCCGAGGTCGAGACCGTCCGGAAGTGCGTATCCGACCGGACGGCGGGATTGATGATCACAAACCCCGAGGACACTGGCATATTCAACCCGCACATAGCGGAGTTCACGCGGATCGTGCACGAGGCCGGGGGACTGTGCGGATACGACCAGGCCAATGCCAACGGCATGCTGGGCATCACCAGGGCCAAAGAGGCGGGATTCGATATGTGCTTTTTCAACCTGCACAAGACCTTCTCGTCTCCGCACGGCTGTGGTGGGCCGGCGTGCGCCGCACTCGGGGTCACGAAGGAACTCGCTCGGTTCCTCCCGGTCCCCGTGGTCTCGTTTGACGGCAAGAAGTACTACCTGGACTTCGATAGACCGGACAGCATCGGCAAGGTCCGGGGGTTCAACGGCGTGGCGCAGGTCGTGCTGAGGGCATATGCCTGGATCATGAACCTCGGCGAAAGAGGGTTGAGGGAAGTCGCCGGAGTCGCGGTCCTGAACAATAACTACATTATGAAGAAGGTGCTGGAGATCCCCGGGGCGAGCGCTCCATTCGCACCCGGAAAGCACCGGCTGGAGCAGGTCAGGTACAGCTGGGAGGGCCTCAAGTCGAAGACGGGGGTGACCACCGAGGACATCCAGCGCAGGGTGTTCGATTTCGGCGTCCATTACTGGACCAGCCACCATCCGTGGATCGTGCCCGAACCGATGACCATCGAGCCTACCGAGTCGTATTCAAAGGCGGAACTCGACGAGTTCATCGCCATACTCAAGAAGGTGGCCAACGAAGCCCACACGGACCCCGAAATGGTCATGAGCGCGCCCTACAACAGCGTGGTGCACAAGATCGACAACGCCCCGTTCGATGACCCCAGGAGATGGGCCGTCACCTGGAGGGCCTACCTGAAGAAGCACGGCCCGGCGGCCGCCAGCAGGGCCCGGCCGTTGCCGTAGCGCCCGGCCGGCGGAGTGGCGACAAGCGCCATGAGGCAGTAGCAGGAGGCCGGCCTCTGCCGGGCCGGCCTCAACATTCCCGCTCAAGCGTCTTCGCTCAGAAGAACAACCTAGTTGACGGGAAAGACCCACCGGGGGAAATCCTCTCCGGGCCTCACGACCGTCTGCGTGACCATGTCGCCGTTCAGGACCATCGTCTTCCCGCCCGCGATTATGATCTGGCCGGCCACCTGGCCGTCCCTGATGGCCAGAATGCACTTGACGGGCGCGATCCGGTCATTCAGCCGGCCGTCCAGCACTTCTTCCCTCAACGCCGGCGCCTCATAGTCCACGATGAGAACATCCCCGTACTCGTAGAGAACCGGCGGGGCGGCATACTCGACTCGATGCGCATATCTGTCACGGAAGAGCCGTATCGCTTCGTCTATCACGGTGCAGGGGCTGCTCTCGCCGGTGGCGACGTCCACCTTCAGCACTGTGCCCTCCTGACGCCCGATGTATACCGTGTCTCCGGCCTTGACCATTTTCGTCCCTGCGCCGGCCTCATGGATGTCGAGGTCGTTTGCGATCACACGCCAGTCTATCCTGTCGCCGGAGTACGTGGCCTCGACGAGGCCGCATCCCGACGTCCCATTGCTCCTATCAACTGTCGACTCGAAGTACATCTTCACGTCTTCACCGGCCTGCTCCAATCCGATGGGCCGGAGGAGAGACACTCCCGCGCCCAGCCCCGGGGTCAGGCTCAGCCTCTTCGCGCCAGCCACTGTCCTGATCTCCAATTCGAAGGGCTCGTCGAACCCGGGCCGTCTCACAATCAAGGTCTCATCCCCGGCGCCCGGCACGGATACCATGTCAAACAGTGAGTTGAGGCGCACCAGTTCCACCGCGGCGCCCGTGGTGGTCGCGCCCGATTCGTCCTTCTCAGCGAGGTCGAGGTCGTCCCCCGGCTCGGGGGTCAATGCGATCCGCTCTCCCCCATCCCAGGCGAACCTGGCGAATCCCCGCTTCTGTTCGTCGGTGAACTCAAAGCGCTTCTCCCCGAGGGACAGGACGCCACTATCCAGGTCCCACGAAGCCCGCCGGACAGGGTAGCGGCCCAGTTCATTCCACTTGACCGGCCTCTCGATCGCGAGGAACGGAATGCGGTTACTTACCGCCCGCGCGCCTTGCGCCTGTGCGCCTTGCACCTGGTCGCCTTGCGCACGGTCACCTTCCCCGGCCTGGCACCCGGCGCCTCCGCTGTCCACGTTACGCTCCTCCGTCACCTCAACCACGAGCCACGGACTACCCTGCATTTCGGGGAAATGCTTTACCTCGATATCTTCAACGCTCGCACCGGAGCTGCCGGTGGACGTCCACCAGAACAGTCTCACCCGCAGTCTGCCCGACTCGGGGGTAAGGTCCGCAGGGCTGAAAGATACCTCGTAGCTGTCCACCGATGGGCTGGACACCCCCGTGACCCAGCTCTCGGGCATGCCCTTGGCCCTCAACTCCGGCGCCGACACCGCGTATCTGAGGGCGCCGTTCCTGTTCATCGTCGCCTCAGCCCAGCGTATAGCGCATTCGACCGCGGACTGAGGCGCGATCGCCGCTTCGAGTAGTTCTGTCCGGATCGGCGCTGCGCCCGGACCGCCCCGGCCCCCTGATGAGATTCTCACAGTGCGCGTGCTGGCTTCCCAGTCCACATTGGCGCCTAACGCCTCGGCGACCGCCCTAACGGGGACCATGACCCGGTCACCTACGATCTGGGGAGGAACGTCCGGCTGTATGGCCCTACCGTCGACCGTGATCGTCACGGAATTACCTGCGAGGGCCGCGCCAACGCATGACGCGATCAGGGCGAATGCCCCAACCACCCCCAACCATCTCTTCGCAGCGCGTCTCAATTCAAATACCCCCTTGGCTTCGACGCCGTCCAGACTGGACGATGCAGAGACCGTTCTGTCCCGCCAGTTGCATAGATGTCAGGCCCAGGAGAAATGTTCCGTTGGGATAAAGCCCTGGCAGCCTGCAAAACCTTTGCAGAGATGAACGGCAGCCACGAACGCAGGCGTTTGCGCCAAATACTGTCCGTTTCAGCCAGGCACGGCCTTCGCATGGGGCTCGCCGACCCCGTGGAATTCCGCCTGGCTCTGGAGGAGCTCGGTCCAACCTTCGTCAAGATGGGTCAGATTCTCTCCGCGAGACCGGACCTCCTACCGCAGAGGTTCATCGATGAGTTCCAGAAGCTCCAGGATGAGGTGAAGCCCGAGGATCCAGGGGTGATTCGCTCAATTGTGGAGGACAGCCTGGACGCGCGGATTGAGGACGTATTCGCAGAGTTCGACGAGAAGCCCATGGCCAGCGCGTCCGTGGCTCAGGCGCATTACGCGCGGCTCAAAGACGGGCAGCGCGTAGTAGTGAAGGTGCAGAGGCCGGGCATCCGCGACACCATGGCGAGCGATTTCCGGATCCTCAAGCGCGTTGCGCCCATCCTCAGATTCGCCCCCCAGGGGAAGGTGCTCGACCCCGGGGAGGTTCTGGACGAGATATGGGAGACGACCAAACAGGAGCTGGATTTCGGCAATGAGGCGGACAACATGGGGAGGTTCGCGGAGAACAATCACGACGAACCGCTCATTACCGCCCCCCGCGTCTACCGCCAGTACACGACCAGTAACGTGCTTGTGATGGAGCGTATTGACGGCGTGAAGATCAGCGATCTGGACGCCCTGAAACGGGAGGGCCACGATTTGCACGACCTCGGCCTCAGGCTGGCGGACAACTACTTCAAGCAGGTGTTCGTGGACGGGTTCTTCCATGCGGACCCCCACCCGGGAAACATCGTCGTGGCGAGGTCCACTATCGTGTACCTGGATTTCGGGATAATGGGAACCCTCAGCAAGCAGATGAGGGAGGGGTTTAACCTGTTCCTGTCCGGCGTGGTGGATCACGACCTGGACGCGATGTCCCATGCCATCCTGCGAATCGGAGTAAGGAAAGGGCCGGTGGATCGCGGGAGGCTGTATTCGGACATCGAACGGGTTTACGAGGATTACGTCGCCGTGCCTCTGTCGGACATCGATCTCCGCAATCTGATAGCCGACATCTTCCGCGTGTGCCGGGGCAATGACATAACCCTGCGCAGGGAGATGACGATGCTGCTTAGGGGAATCATGACACTGGAGGGCGTCGTCAGCAGGCTGGGGCCGGAAATCAACCTGATGGAGGTCGCTGTGCCCTACGCACGCGAGTACCTCTTTGGGCCGAACGACATCTTCCGGGACATCCGTGAACAGATGAGGAATATTCATGCCCTTTCGAGGCTGGCTTCCAGGCTGCCGCACAAGTTCCTCAGCCTGCTGAACAACCTTCTGGCGGGCAGGTTCAACCTCCAGGTCGAGTACAGGGGCATGGACAAGGCTGTCTCTCAGCTAAGCAGGATGGCAAACAGACTGGTCTTCGGAATGGTGCTGTCCGCCCTTATAATCGCCTCGTCCCTCGTTATGAACGTGCACGTGGGGCCCACAATTGCCGGCTTCCCCGCGATTGGGTTGATCGGTTACCTCGGTGCGGCGCTGATGGGCTTCTGGCTGCTCGCCTCCATCCTGCGATCGGGCAGGATGTGATTTCTCCGCAGTAGGCCCTGAGTGTTGGTGCGCCGTCCCGGTGGCAGGCCCGAGAGACTGGCCCCGTGGGATACTACCGGCTAGAGTGGGTGACTAGGCGGACACTGATTCTTCTTTCTCGTTTGCTCCGCTGGGGAAAACGACCTGGACATTGCCTAAACCAGTGCGCAGCAACCGAACAAGAACAGATCTATCAACGCCCGGTGTTTCATCTTCCCAGCCACATGTTGAGCAGACGTAAGATCCGAAATGGGAGTTGTATACTGCCAATCCACTGCATTTTGGGCATGGCTTCATTGTCTCCCACCCCCATAGACGCGAAAGTAGCATCTAAAAGTGATCCCCTCGAACGATTTCTGTCTAACGTTGTTCTTTGACAGAATTGCCTGTGCTTCCTCCATCGGATAGGGTTCAAAGTAGATGACCTCGGAGATTCTTACTTGGGCTATCTTGTTCGCACACAGATTGCACGGATAGGTGGTTGTGTAGAGTCGCGCGACGTTCAAGGCAATGGAGCCCCCGCCGAGTCTTGCGACATTCATGAAGCATTCGGCGACTCGTTGGCCATGGTGCAAGTCTTCTTCCCGGTCCCTTTTCTCGTCTTCGTCGAAGGCGTTCTGGTCGTTTCTATACCGCTCCCGACTGCGTTCCCACCGGACTTGCCTATCGGCATAGACCCCCACAAGAAAGAACCCCGCGTACTCTCTTCGGAGGGTCACTACCTCCTCAGGATTCCGAATGCTGTCCAACACCCACTTCTCGGCCGTGTCCTGGTTGACTATCCTGATGGCCCATTCCGCCAAGACACCCGGCCCAAGGCGCTCTCGGAGGTTGTTGCCGTGATCTTGCAGCTGGGTCCGGGTGAGCGCTCCGTCAATCCGCAGTTCTTCCCTGCAGTGCTGACGCAACAGATCGGATAATGACAAGTACTTATAGCCGAGGGGTTCAATGAACTCCCTCGCGATTCTCGTGCATCCTGACCCGAACGTCCCAGTCATGCCGATTACCACTCGGACCACAGCAGATCACCTGACTCGACTCGTTTGCCACGGTAAGCATTCTCTGTTCTCTACCACATTCCTCCATTATTGGGGTAATATGACTGGTCCCTGAACATCGAATGGTGACTTGGGAATCTCTGCACGAATTCGGCGAAGCCCGCTTACGCGTGGTACAATCTACCTGTGCGAGTGCCAGCCGGTACCGGCAGGCCGGTCCTCGCTGGAAGGAAGGGATCAGACTCCGTGGATGTGTTCTTCAAGATGTACGAGGGCATCCCCAGGCAGGGGCCGGGCAACAGCGAACCGACCAGAAAGGCCCTCTCGATGCTGCCCGAACCATCGACCTCGCGAAGGCAATCGGCGGCACGATCACTGCGGTCGATATCCACCAGCCGTTCCTGGACGAAGTGGAGCGCGAGCCAATGCGTCAGGGGTGGCGGAGAGGGTAAAGGCACTCAACATGTCGATGCTCCAACTGTCCTTTCCCCCAGAGAGTTTCGACCTGATCTGGTCCGAGGGCGCAATCTACATCATGGGTTTTGGGAACGGGCTGACGGCCTGGAAGCCGCTCCTGAGACGGGGAGGCTATGTCGTCGTGTCGGAACTATCCTGACTCGAACCGCCTCCTGATGAGCCGAAGCAGTTCTGGGCGGCGAACTACCCGGATATGGAACATTCGTGTTGCCCGAGGAGGGCTGGTTACGGGAGTACTATGCGCCCCTCCAGGCGAACATCGACCGGTTGCGCGGTGAGTACGCGCGCGACGAGGACGCCCTCAGGCAGATGGATGAGGCCGAGCAGGAGATGGACCTGTATCGCAGGTATTCCGGGGTGTACGGATACGTCTTCTACATCATGCAAGCCGCGTGAGGGGGATAATCCCCGAGAGGCGACCTCAGAGAGAAACCGGCGCGCTCCCGTATCCCGGGCGAACGCGCCGGTTCGTTTCGTCGCACCTATTGCGGCGCCGGATATGTAAGCTGGACCACGTTGCCCGCCACCCCGGCGTGGCTGTAAAGCGCCGTGACGCTGAAGTAGTAGGCCGAGCCTGGCGTCAGGTACTTGCCGAAGTGCCTGTTCTTGTACGGTTCCTCGTTATCGATTACGGCCGAAGTCACGTTCCTGTCGGTGATGTAGTACAGGTAGCCGCTGTCGGGGTACACAGGCCGCTGGTCGGTCTTCGAGATCACGACCTTGTAGCGCTGGAACCGGCTATCGGCTATCCTCTCCCACCTGAGGACGACCTTGTCGCCATCCACGGCGCCCGAGACACAGCCGCTCATTACACCCCTCTTGACGGCAATGGCGACGTACTTCCGCAGGTTAGCCGATACCGAGGCGCGATCGGAGAATGCGTCGAGAACCTCTTCGTCCACCACACGTCTCCCGAGTAGCCCAGGGCTTTCACAAGGGCTACAGCCATGTCCTCGCGGACGGCCACGTTCGACGGCTTGAAGTAATCGCCGCTCGCAGTCCTGAAGCCGGTGAGGTACGCGCGGGAGGTCTCGACGAAGCGATATGCCCAGTGGCTGCCGGGCACGTCGTTGAAGGTGGCCCCGGACGGGGTCCTGAGGGGAAGGTCCATGGCCAGCACCATCATCTTGGCGAACTCCGCCCTCGAGACTGTATTGCGGGGCTTGAACGTCCCGTCACTGTATCCGCTGATGACACCCCTCTCGTGGAGCGTCATTATCTCCTCGAACGCCCAGTGATCCGGCGGAACATCCGAGAACTGGGCCGTCCCAACGCCGGCCGAGACATTGGCGGCTTCCTCTTCACAAGCAAGTAGGAAGCCACCGGGCGCTAATGATACGATGAGCAATGCCAGCAGGAGAATGAGAATCCTCTTCGTCGTCATTGATGGACTTCGCTTTCTCCCCCCTTCATATTGAATATAGGTGAAAGTGGTCGCGGAGTTTAGCCGCCGGGATCATGCAACGGTGCACCCTCGACGGCAGTGGCCAATCCTGAAGGTGGTCAGCAGCATACGAGACCAAGAAGAATGAGGAGGTCGAATCTGATGCCCGCCCATTCACCCCGGCCAGCGCCGTCCCGTCGATGACAGTCAGTAGCCGGGCTTCGGCTCATCCCGGTCCAACGGCCGTTTTCCTGGGTTCCCTCGAAGCACCCGCAGGTTTGTCGGCTGCGGTACCGGTCCGCGTCTGCCCATACGTATCCCCCCTTATCGAAACTTGCGGCCGCGCGACGAAGGCTGGCCGCGCGGTCCCGGGAATGAGCCTCCCAGAGATTTACACCCCCCTCCCTTGGGGGTTGCCGAAGCCTCCGTCTTCTCGTGCGGTCTTTGCGTTGTGGCAGGCGTCGCACAGTCCTTGCCAGTTCGTTTCATCCCAGAACAGGTCCGGGTCTCCCCTGTGTGGTTTGATGTGGTCCACCACGGTTGATCGCCCTGAGACCCTGCTTGTACGCTCGCATACGACGAATGGCCTGAACCATTTGCCTCTCGCAGAAAACCTGCAGAGATATCATCCGTCGTATTCAGAAAAGGACGGGGACGAACATATGTCCCCGTTCACCTCAGGGATCAGTCAGCAGTGTGCGGGCCACCGCTACCGTCGCCGTCTGCCACCATTGCCACCGTCGCCACCATTGCCACCGTCGCCACCATTGCCACCGTCGCCGCAGCAGCAACAGCAACAGCAGCAACAGCAGCAACATCCACCGCCATTGTCTTGATAATTCCCGCGCTGATCATCAACAAGCTCATGAACCTTCAGGTCGTCCACCGAGTCCGCCTCCTCTCTATGGGTATTCCATCAAAAGACCCCAAGGCCACCACTTATGGATCAGCAATAGTCTATGCAGTCAACGGTAGCCGGTTACATAAGAATTTGGCTATGTGAACAAGATAAATCGGAGCGGCTTTCCTATCGAGACCTGGCTACGTAAGCCCTACTCAAGACCAACTCTCGACGGCAGTGGCCAATCCTGAAGGTGATCAGTCATTGCACATCGAATCCCGTCCCCGAAAGCATGTTCGGTGGGAGGGTGGGGTTAGATGGACCTCTGGGACGTGCTGGAGGCGAGGCGCACGATCCGTTCATTCCAGGACCGCCCCGTTGAATGGCCGCTGATCGAGAAGGCCATAAGGGCCGCCATGATGGCGCCGTCACACAACCACCTCTGGAACTGGGGGTTCATCCTGCTCAGGGACGGGGATTTCCGCCGGCGTGTCGTGGACGAGGGTTTCGGGATCCAAGACGTCAAGGACCCTGTCGTTCTCAGTCGATGGGTCGATGGGCTGCCGGACGAGGCGAAGAGGATGTATCTAAGGGCTGTGCCTGTTCAGCGCAAGATGCTGATGACCGCGCCCGAAGTGATCGTGGTAGTGTACGAGACCAAGAAGAATGAGGCGGCCCCCAGGTATCCATCCGACCTCAATGCGCACGCCGCCATTTGGATGGCCATAGCGTACCTGCTTCTCTCGCTTGCGGAGGACGGGCTCTACTCGTGCACGCTCCCGCCGGACGAGACGACGCAAGCCAGGGAGATGCTCGGCCTTCCTCCTGAGTGGGAGGTCGCCGCCCTGCTCCCCGTTGGATATCCGAGGGTGCTGACCAGGAAATCTGGTCACCCATCGAACGTAGACAGGTTCATTCACATTGACAGATTCGCCGGCTCCACACGCCATGGCGTCAAATGACGAATTCGCCACCCCGGATGATCTGTACGTCGTCCAGGTACAGGTCAGGTTTCAGCATGACGCAGTCGATATGCACCCCCGCCCTGACGCTACCGCCGAAGGTGGAGTTGTCCCCGAAGGCAATGTGCACCGTACCGTGGATTTTTTCATCTTCCAGCACGATGCCTGTGAGCCTGGCCTTCTCGTTCGTCCCTACGCCGAGCTCGGCGACGTTCCTCGTCCCGGGTCCGGCCAGAAGGTGGTCCATCTCTGAGGAACCCCAACCGGAAAACACCTCCGCAAGCCCGTGCCGGATTTCGACGATGAGGGGCTGCTCGGCTTTCCCCAGGCCGGCAACAGACCCGTCGACATAGATGCTTCCCTCGGCCGATCCCTCCACCGGTGCGATGTACGCCTCCCCGGAGGGGAGGTTTCCCGAGTCGCCGGGTTTGAGGAACCTACCCGTGCTGGCTATCGCCTCCCGGCCTTCGAGGCTCATCGTCAGGGTGTGTCCATGGTAGACCAGGCGGGCGGAGGCGGCCCCCGTGAGAAGCCGGGCAATCCTCGTCGTGAGCTCGCTCACCTTCCCGTAGTCCGCGGTGAGGGCGCCCCGGCGGAACATGTCCTGCGTGATGCCGGGCATGGTGGCCACGCGGGCCCCGCTGAGCGCGGCGTTCTTCCTCGCCTGTGTGTGGGTTAGGGATTTCGCGGTCGGGCACATCACCACGTTCGCGGCTGCCATGGCCGCCGCCACCGGCCCGGGAGGCTCTTCCCCATTGACGCCCCGGGGCCTCATTATCACCATGACGGCGTCCGAACCCAGCGCCTGCGCTGCGGCGAATATGCCCATCCCAATATCTGCTTTCTCCGTATCCGTCACGACCAGGGTTGATTCGCCCGGTGACAATCCCACGCACCCGGTCAGAATACCCTTGCACGACTCCTCCAGGCTCGATCTCTGCAAATGCAACACCCTTTCAACCTCAGAGGACATCCACCGGCGGGCGGTCGGACTCACAGGAGTTCCCTCAGCACCCTGGCGAGGATCGAGCGAGCCAGGATTACGGGCGCTCCCGTGATCCCTTTCACCTTATCCTTCATGGCGAGAGTGTATCCGAAGCAGTCCATCACGACTATCCCGGCGCCCCAATCCTTCAGGCTATGCGCCGCCCGGTCCAGGGCTTCAGGCTCGCCGTATGGAGACGCCGCCTCCACTAGCACGCCGGCGGCCGCCCTGGTCCACCTGTTGGTACCCTGCGGGATCTGGTCGACATCGGGCATGATGACCCCCAGTTTCGAACCGGCGGCGACGGCCGAGGCAACATTGTATAGCAGGCGCTGGGGCTTCACCACCAGCCTGTCGCAGTTGAAGGGAGGGAACTCGCCGGTGCAGACCAGCGATATTATCTCAGCGCCCCTCTCGACTAATCTGTTCAACCCTTCCTGCATACGCGGGAGAATATGCTTCTCCGCGATCTTGACCGCGGTCCCGCCGGCCATTCGTGTCACCAGCACGTAGTCACCCGGCGCCGGGTGGAGTCCCTTCACTTCCTCCAGGGTGAGGCCGTCGAGAGCGCCCTCCTCGATGACTTCGACGTCATCCCCGAGAATCGTCTTGATCTCAGGAATGAGATCGACCCTCGGGGATTGCCCGATCGTGAGGGTCCCAAGCAACCGCCGTGTTTTCATCGGTGCTCCTCCTTCACAGATCCCCCGGGGTCTTCCCCAGGGTCTGGAGGTGGTTCATGGGGCCGTACAGCGCGACCATCCTGTCGAATTCCGCGGGATCGAAGAAACGGCACTTGCCTGCGCCGAATCCCTTTGCGACCTCAATCACGAACCGGACCGCTTCCTCCACGTCGACCGGATGGCTCGCCCCCGTTGCGCACCCAGGCACGGTGCTTTCCGCCGTTATCGCGACGCCGACAACCGGGGCGGTGGTTGAAGTGGCCGGCTGCAGTATGCTGTTCACGTGAAAAACCCCGTTGCCGTACGGGGTGATGTCCTGCGTCGTAATCGGAAACGTCACAGGGGCCATGCCTGTCGTGATACTCATCACATCGAGGAGGTCCTCACTGACGCGGAGAATGTATCCTTCTTTCACCGTCGGGGAGATCGCGAACCCCCTGTGGTTGATTATGCGGTTGCCCTTGGTCGTGTCTAACGACAGGATGGCGTCCATTGCGGGATCGACCTCGTACTTGTTCATCGTCGCCATGTCGACCGGTGATCCCATGAAGGGAACGGGTTCGTGGGGCTGAGTCGGCGCGTCCGGGCAGATGTGGGTCGCGACAATGACGTCACCGCGAAGGACGTCGCCCCTCTTCGCCATGGCGCCGGCCTTCAGCGCCGTAGCCACGGCGGCCACCGCCCCGTCGCCGTCCGAGACCAGCCCGATCATCTCGGGACGGGCGCCTATCCCTCCCAGCCTCCCGATAACACCCAGCGTGGGAGCGTGCCCTCCGCGCTTTCTGCCGCAGCTTCCCGGTATAACCGCCTTCACGAAATCGGTATGCCCCCCGGGCCCCTCGATCCGGATGCTGGTGACTTCCTCCACCCCGGCGGACTGGAGGAGGTCCGCGACAGCTCGGCCGTTGACGCCGGCATCATCGAGAAGAGAGAACGCCTCCAGGGTTGCCTTGAAACTCACCGCTTTCACCCCTCATCAAACGCGTACTTGACCACGTGTTTGCCTGTGACCTGTTCGATTGCGTGATAAAGGCTTCTGTCTCTGACACCGGCGCCCAGGATCAATGCTCGCTTGGGTACAACCACGACTGTAACCTTCCGGCCGACCTCTACCTCGGCTGAGGACAGCGGCAGCCCGGTACTCGCATCCATGGTCACCATGAGATCGGGGAAGGTGGCCAGGCGCTCGCCGGATCCCTCCAGGGTCATGTACTCATTCCAGAAGACGAGTTCGAACCCGCCCTCGATTTCCACCCTGCCGATGTCAAACCCGCCCGTGGTCTCGATGTCCTTTCTCAGTACCTTACCAGCGCAAACGATGCTACCCCCGGCCGCCTCCACGGTGGCCTCGATTGCCGCCGTGGGGGATTTCCCGGCGGCCTTCAGCATGGCCCTGCCGACTTCGATGCACCGCCCAATGGCCCCGGCGGCGCCGTGTGTTCGCACGTATGCTGCTTCGACGGGATTCCGGGCCACCGCCACCAGGCCCCCCGCCTGCACCGCAGCCTGCCGCATCATGTTTGACGCCCTCTCGATGCCGCCCCTGGCAAAGATCTCGAGGTACGTGCCCCGCTCCACGCTACCCCCCACGCCCACCTGAAGCGACACGTAGCCCGGCGCCTGGTGCAACCCCATGGAACCCATGGTTCCCGTGGGGTGGGCCCTCCCGTTGCACGCCGCATCCACCACAGGCAGCCCCAGAGCCGCTGCCTGGACCCATCCGTTGACCGAGGCCAGGCCACCGCACTCATTCGTTATGAATCCGTAGATGGCAGCCCCCGAATACCTCGCCAGGAGCTCGACCGCCTTGATGTAGTGATATGCCTTGGCGTGGCTACCGGTTGCGGCCGGAGCACCCACAGCTGAGGTGGTCACCAGAATGGCCGTGCCGGGGACATCCTCAATCGATACCATTTGGGGATCTCCCAGCGAAAGGGCAAGGTTCCCCATCTCCCTCCCGGTTGACGGCGCCCCGCCTCCGCCCCCGCCGTAGAAACTCCCTCCGGCTACAGCCGCCTCCATTAGATCCTTGTTCAATGACACCCTGGCCAAAGCGCTTCACCCCCTCAGCACGACACCGCGCAAAGCGCCAGGAGACCCTCCGCCATCACTGGGTCGACAACCTTGAGACCCGTTACCTCCCTGATTACGGCCGCGGCGCGAATCGTCGAAAGGCCCGTACAGCCGAGCGCAATGACTTCCGCCCCCTTCCGCCTCAACTCCAGGGCGGCCTCATTTATGGAGTTGCGTCCCTCGTCGGTGAGAAGATCGAGGGTGGTACGGACTCCGGCAGGTCGAATGCAGCCTGTGAGCGTGTCGCCGAGAATGGAGCGCATAGCCGCGGGCGCCTCGTCCATTATGCCGAGGACTCCGACCCTGCCCCCAAGTCCGAGGGCGAGCGCCGCGGTAGCGCGGCCCGCGCCGATCACAGGCAGGCGCAACTTCCTGCGTGCCTGCTCCACCCCTGGGTCCCCCGCGCAGCTGACCACCACCGCGTCGTAACCCTCCCGCTCAAACCCCAGAGCCAGATCGACCACGAGGGGAGCAGCCGACTCCTCGGTCCGTTCGTCGTGAACCCCGTCCGGGTGGCCGGGAATGCACCTCGAGGTCACCTTGAGGGCCGGATAGGATTCCTCGATGATGTTCCCGTGCAGGTCGAGCATCCGTTGATCGCAGGTCGTGAGCACTCGTATGAGCCCTATCTTCTTGATGCGACTCCCTCCCACCGGAAGCGCGAAGTCCGCGCGCAGTCAGGTCCGGCCATAGTGAAATCCGGAAATAGTCGAATCCGGCAATAGAAGGGGCAGCCGTGATCCGGCTCATCACCGCCGACTGCCCCGATTGTGGATCCCCCCGTCAGCTGACGAACGTCTTCAATAAGGCGCTGACAAAACCGTATATGCCGTCGCCCGCAATCAGGCCGGCCTCCCTCACTTCCATCGGCTCGGTGCCGATGATCAGCCTGGCGACGACCGCCACTAGAACACCTACGCCGTAGATCGGGTTCTTAATCAGCAGCCCGGTGGCGAACAGGATGCCCATGGCCTTGCTGGAGCCACCGATGGCCTGCAGCACAGCGCCCGGAATCGCCCAGATGACAAGATCCCTTATGATCTTGGGGTCCGCCCCCGCCTTGATCGTGGTCGCGAAAACACGGCTCACGGGAGGCAGCAGGTCCAGCTTGAAGTGCATCTCCATGAACACAAGAACGACGGCCGTGGCCACCACGGCGCCCACCAGTTCGCTGAAGAACTGCTGCCGGCGTCCCTCGAGTTCGTACTCCGGGTTCTTACCCCTGCCGCGCAGGAGCCACCCCGTCTTGAGGTCGTAGCCCAGGTCGGCGAGGCAGGGCCCGGTGGACGTCACGTACCCTGTGAGCAGGGCAAGGGGAACGGCCGGGATCTTCATGAACACGCCGAGTGTTAGGAAGATTACCGTGATGGCGAAGCCCGGGAACCATCCGGAGTGCATCGCGCACATCCCGACGAGTATCGTGGAAACCAGCGCCGAGAATGTGGCCCAGACGATCCACACAGCAATCTGGCCCGCCGGCATGGACGTCAAGATACCCGAGATGACCGCCAGCGCCACGGCGCCAAGCCCGAACAGTACCCCGGAATAGGCAAACGCCCTGGGGATCTCCCTCGCGCTCACGGTTGCGCCCGTGTCCAGGATTTCGGCCTGAGACTTGCCCGATGACTCGCCGGCGGTGACCGAGCTCTGCTTGCCGTAGCCCTTGATGATGATACTTGCCGCCTGTACCAGGGACACAACGCCTGCGCCGATCATGATGCCGTGGGGTATGTAGGTCTTGCCGAGATCCAGTCCGACGAGGGCCTGGCTGTAACCCCTCAGAATGAGGCCGATCCCGAGGGCGCTCATCGCGAAGATGTTGGCTATGAACACGATGCCGATGCCCGCCATCGGGAGACTGAAGTATGATCCCACGACGCCCGCGACGATGCCCTCCACCAGCCTTCGCGCCCTCTTTCCGCCCTCGTCGCCCGCGAAGATTGCCTCAGCCGTAGCGATACCGGGCGGCCACGGTCCCGCTGCGGGGAACAGCGGCGTATCGTAGGTTCGCCATACGAGGAACATGTCCACCAGCATTCCGATTGCGGATCCTATAGCCATAGGAATGACCAATTGCCTGTAACCGAGGAGATAGAGTATTCCGACTGACAGGAGCACACAATTGGCCGCCCCGAATCCACCAGCGGACGTCATCGTCTGGACCAGGTTCTGCCGGTCCAGCGACCTGAACTGCTGGAAAGACTTCAGGGGGACCCGCGCTATCGCCATTGCCACGACGGCCCCGATTATCGAGGTGTTGGGGGTTATCCCGAGCTTCGAAATGATCTGCATGCAGATGGCGCCGGAGAACGCCGCCATCGCGACGCTGACGATGAACGTACCGGGTTCGAACGCGCTGACATGATGTCTCTTGGTCTGCTGCCCAGTGCTTTCCACGCCCATGTCTCCCTCCTTAATCCCCAAAATGCTGCACAGGCCTGTGTTCCGTCGTTTTCGTCGGGTTACCGGGTATCCCTGTGGACCCGATACACGAAAATTCCCAATCGTTCTTCCGCACCGTGCACAAAAGGGGAGGGGGATCGTGTTAATCGACGCCGGCGCCGGCTTCTCCCGCAAATACACCTGCGATGAGCGCCAGTCTCAGCCTGAACTGAACCTCGGGGTCCCGCACATCACACCCGAGGAGCGCCCCTATCCTCTGGAGCCTGTAGTCGAGGGTGTTGCGGTGGACGAACAGCACCCTGGAGGCCTTCTTGATCTCGCCTCCACATTCGAGGAAAGCCTTGAGGGTCTCGAGCAGTTTGGGGTTCTCCCGGATCAGCGGCCCCAGCTGGGCCCGCCAGTAGTCGCTGAGGGACTGCTTACTGATGTTGTCGAGGAGCAGGTAGGGAGACAATTCCCGATACAGGGAGACTCTTCCCCGGCCGTAGACAATCCTCCCGAGGTCCAGGGCCTTTCGCGCCTGGGCGTACGCCGGCACGAGGGAAGACACGCCTTTGTGAACCGCACTCACGCCCACCGAGATTGTGCGGCGCCCGTCCGCAATAACAACGTCGCCTATTGCTCTTGCCAGGCTGATCGCATTCCGGTCGGCCTTCTCGGCGGTTCCCCCACAAATCGCGACGACGCTGCCCTGGAATTCCAAGGCGTTGCCCTGAAACCCGCGAGCCTTACACTCTTCCCTTGCCGCCGCGGCGGCGCGTTCGCAGTGCTCCTTCACCAGTGGATCTGGGGCGCCGATCCCGTCGATCGCCGCCACAACGACCGCGTAGGGGCATTCCATGTCAATGCCGAGTATGTTCGCCATGGTCACGGCCTGAGTCTCATCCTGCCCGCTGAGTACCCTGGCGAAGAAGTCGGACCTCAACCGCGCCTGGGTTTCGCGGATAGCGATCATCTTCGCAATCTCCAGGCCGCTCGCGATAGTGGCCTGCTCGATGGCCCTCACTTCAAACGTTGTGAAGGGACCTCTCCGCGCGACATCCATCACGAGGAAGCCGAGCGGGTTCCCCCCACTTCTTATGGGGGAGCACGAGATCCCGCGGCCGGAGATGATCCCGTTTCTCTCCCCGAGAGCCTGCCCCGGGGCATGGCTCATCATAGATCTCGCGAGAGCAGCCACGGATTGGCTGCGGTCGGAAGGATCCTCGTTCCGGCCCTCGACTCCCGATTTCGCAAGCACCTGGAAACCGTCGTCCAGGATGTAGACGCCGGAGCCCAGGAGTCCGGACAACGTCGCGGCAACTGACTCCAGGCCCTTCTGATCCAGCACGAGGCGCGTCATCTTCCGGTGGACATCGGCCTCATACTGCAGTTCATGTACCTCATCATTGAGGATTTCCGCCAAGAGAGGGTGCGTTATCTCGATGTATGAGAGGCCGGCCGGAATCTCGATCAGAGGTAGGCCCTCTTCGTTGGCTGCGTCGATCATGACCCTGGGCATCGGGCCGAGGAAGCGGCATGGCTTCACCGCAAGGGCCGCGGCGTTGCACCTCGAAAGGCTCCTGATCAGGTTGACCTGGGCGGCAGGGTCATCCTTGATGGAATAAGCGCAGGTGATCAGGATTTCGCTGGGGCGGATCCACCCTACCGCATCAGGAACCTCCATTATGTCCACGTACTTGATGACCCGGTCCAGGCCCTGTTCACCCGCGACACAGCATGCTTTCGCAAGTCCACCAATCTTGAGAGCACGCCGCACCGTCAGCACTGCGACCACCTCCCGCATTGGTTTCATTCAATTCTGACGCCTGCGGGACAGCGTTGCGCCCGTTAGTGCCGGCTACCTGCCGCTCTGAGAATGGACGGACGCAGCCGGGCAACGGGATCGCTTGGAGCACTCACGTGGCCGTCTCCGGGGTGATGACAGCCATGTCGAGCCCCGCAAATACTCCGCGGCACGTCAAGCAACCCAGTTCCCGCTCGATCATCCCGAGCTCATTCACGGATTCCTCACTGGTGATCGCAGGCTCGATCACGACGTCCCACGAGGGGATCCCATGCTGTGCAGCCGTGTCCACGAGACGCCTGGCCGTCTCCAACAGGCGTCGGGAGGGTGACGGCGCGCCCTTCTCGTCGATGGTGAGACCAATCACCGCGGCACCGTACCGCCTGGCGACCGGGAGCACCGACTCTGCCGTGCGCTTTTCCAGGGTGAACGGGCCCACCAGGGCCTTGCCCACGAACGCTTTCAGGCCTGCTTCCAGCGCGGCTGCTGACGAGGAACGAAGGCATACAGGGACACGCACCGTCCGCTGCACAGTGCGGACAGCCCGCTCCATGGCGGCGGCCTCGTCCAGGCCGGGCCCGCTGCTACTCACGGCAATCACCTGGGCCCCGGCCGTCACCTGCTCCTTCGCTTCCTTCTTGACCAGGCTGAACCCGCCTTCCCGCATGTCAGCAGCGATATCGTCGCGTCGCGACGGGTCGATCCGCCCACCAATGAACACTGGCGCTGCCGGCTGCCCAGGGTTGATGAACAACGAGCCGGTGCGTGAAGCCAGTCCGAACGCCCGTCCGAGGGGTCCCACTTCCCGGCCCGGGCGCAATCCCTCCACCGCCCGGCGCAGGCAGCGAATATGCTCCGGGGTGGTCCCGCAGCAGCCCCCGACTATGGATGCCCCTGCTGCCACGAGCCCGGGGCCGTAGGAGGCGAACTCCTCCGGTCCCATGGGAAACGCCGTCTTCCCATCGGGCTGCAGCACCGGCATCCCCGCGTTGGGCTGGACCGAAACCGGGACGCGGGCGACGCGGTGGATCCGTTCGACGGCGGAGACGAGGGTTTCCGGTCCGACAGAGCAATTGAACCCGATTATGTCCGCCCCGAGGGATTGCAGCACAAGACCGGCGGTCTCCGGGTCCGTCCCCGTGAACGTGCGCCCGTTGGCGCTCATGGTCATCTGGGCAATGATCCTGACGCCGGGCGCGTGATCCTTGCAGGCAAGAATCGCCGCCCTCATCTCGTTCAGATCGCCGACGGTCTCGATGATTATGAAATCGGGGCGGGCTTCCCTGAACGCCCTGGCCTGAGTCGCGAATTCGTTGTAGGCCGCGTCGAACGAGAAGTCGCCAAGAGGGTCGACGAGCACACCCAGCGGCCCCATCGACCCCGCAACCAGCGTACGGCCCTCCATTGCTTCACGAGCGATCCGGACCGCCGCCACGTTTATGTCCCCGGCCCTATCCTGGAGGCCGTATCGCGAGAGCCGGACCGGAGTGGCGCCGAAGGTGTTGGTCTCGACTATCTGTGCGCCTGCCTCGCCGTACCGTTTATGCACGGAGGCCACAAGATCGGGTCTCTCCAGGCACCACGCATCGGGGCAATGCCCCGCAGGCAGCCCCAGCGCCTGAAGCATCGTGCCTGTCGCACCATCGAAAACCAGTACTTCCTTGCCGAGAGTGTCCACCACGCTCATCCGCTCCGCCCCCCCCCCGGGGTTGATGCTCTGAATCCTTCAAGCCAGGGGTCAAAAAACCTCCTCAACTTGGGGACAATATGGCCATCAACGAAGGTATGGCGGAGGTGGCGGCGCGGTGAGGTCGAAGCGGCTGGCCGCCCTGGAGCAGTCGGTGGTCGCCGGCAGCCACGGCCAACCGATGCGCGGCGAGGAGTTGAGACGGCAGATGGAGGCGCTGGCCGAGGATTTCGATCGACTCGCCGTTAAAGACCTATCTCGTGAAAACGGGCAGCGGCTCGAGGTAGATCAGGTCTTCTTTGAAGAAATCTCCCTCCTTGACCACCGCAACCCTGCACGCGACCTGTCCCCCGGCCCGCCTGATGAGCTCCTCGACGCCGTCGAGGGTCCCTCCGGTCGACACGACGTCGTCGACGATGGCGATCCTCTTGCCCTTCACCCTCTCCACGTCAACCCCATCCAGCACGAGCTTCTGAACACCTTTGGTAGTGATCGATTCCACCTCGACCACGAGCGGATTCTGCATGTAGGCCTTCACGCTCTTGCGGCAGACGACGTACCGCTTGTGCCCGAGGATCGTCGCAAGCGCCTGCAGCAGGGAAACTACTTTCGCCTCCGGCCCGAGCATCAGGTCGAAGTCGGCCGCCGCCAGCTTGGGAGCAAGGCCGCCCGCGCAGACGTTAATCAGCTGAGCATCGCCCATCATGACGAATGAGGCTATCCACAGATTGTCCCCCACCTGGATGACGGGGAGCCTTCGCTTCAACCCGCAGACCTCGATGTCGTAATACTGCTGTCCCGTGTATTGCATCGTTCGTTCCCCCTTCATTAGCATGGCGGGCAGCGCTTGTGAGGCGCGTGCCCGCCCCGCGTACGATTGTCCGGACCCATCTCGTTGGATCTGGTTCGTTGGGTCCGGCCGTTTTCCTCTCTGGCTACGATCACGATACTGGCAGAATATGTCACGTAGCAGGAAGAACACTCGCCGCGGTGAATACCACGGCCCATATACCGGTGCGGCGCCCCGCCGGGGTCCACGCACTACCACATGATAGAGGGAGAGATATCCTTGGCCGACGTACTTGCCGCAATTGCCGTGGTCATCAATGGTCTTCCGCAGGGCCTGCTCGCACTGTCCTATGGGTTCGGGGCGTTCCCAACCGCTCTCGGGTTTGCGGTCGGAGTCGTGGGCGCGCTCCTGTTCGGCTCGGTGGCACCGATCTCCTTCCAGGCCGAGTCGATAGTCCTCGCCGGAACGATGGGCTGCAACCGCTACGAGAGGTGCACCATCGTCGTCATCTGCGGCCTGGCAATGGCGGCAGTAGGGGCCTTCGGCCTCCTTCAACCGACAATAGCCTTCATCGGCCCCGCTATCGAGAGCGGCATGATGGCAGGGGTCGGGATCATACTGGCCACCGTCGCGATCAACATGGTCAAGAGCAACGCCAAGGTGGGAGTGGTTTCCGTCGCAGTGGCGCTTCTCGTCTATGCCTTCAAGAAAGACCTCGTCTGGACGATCGTAGCGAGCGTCGTAGCCAGCACCGTGTTGTGGCTGGCGGTGAGGCCGAAGACCGGCCCGCAAGGGCAGGGTTCCACCGCGGACACCGAGGTGATCAAGGCGATCCCCCTGACGTTCAACCCGCAGGTCATACGCGGCGCGCTTGCGATGATATGCCTGCAGATCGGCGGGAATATCGCGTATGCCGGCATCACCGGGAACATTGCGAAGACCCCTGTCAACGTGGATCGCGTGACCCTGTATTCGGGCCTTGCCGACGCTGCCAGCGCGTTCTTCGGCGGCGGCCCAGTCGAGGCCATCATAAGCGGCACCGGAGCAGCGCCGCGGCCATTGCTCGCGGGCGTGTTGATGATGGGCATCATGGCGGTCATACTGTTGCTCAAGCTGCTCCCGACAATTGGGAAACACGTCCCCAGCGAATCGATCGCGGGCTTCCTGTTCGTCCTCGGCGCCATCGTGGTGTTCCCGGTCAACGTCAAAGCAGCGATAGGCGCTGACGCAGTCGTCGGCGGGGTCACCACTGTCGTGACCGCCGCGACCGACCCGTTCATCGGGCTCATCGCAGGCGTCATAATCCGCACGCTCATGGGAACGATCGGCGGTTGATCGTGGATTCCTGCAGAGACTATGCAGTACTGGTCAGTTCCGGCCGTGTGGCCGGGAGGCGAGACGGGCGCCGCACAGTCGCGCCCGTCTCTGACTGGGCCGAGCATCACTCGAAGTGGCGTTTCGCCTTCCAGATGTGCCACAGGATGGCGCCTACCAGCTGCTGACGCGTGACCCATCTGAGAGTATTATAATAGTCAGAATAATACCAAGCCACGCGAAGCAGAAGTGTTATCGGTCTGTGATATTGTCACCCTGTAATCGGACATCCACCGCCACACCCTCCTTGTATCCTTTGAGTATGAGATCCCTATCCTGCTCTGTATTAGCAGAATCTGGTTTGCGAATTGGGGTGCCCTCTGGGACGATCCAGGTAGAACCGGGGAGGGGCAGTTCTGTCT
>JBLNBR010000030.1:0-18769 GCA_050260105.1 Ignavibacteriales bacterium
CAGGCGGCGCCCCCTCGCGTAGAGGAACGGCGGCGGGTCATGAATGGTCTTGAGAAGGGGGGGATACTCATCCGAAGCGAGGGTGATCAACCGGCAACCCGCATCCGCGATGGCCTTGCACTCACGGTCCTCTTCGGGTCCGGGGACGCGCCGCAGTATGCCGGACGCGACGTCCACCGGCACCTGTAGGATCCGGGCGATCTCGCGCGGGCCCCTGTCGAACACTGATTTGGGTGAACCATAGGTTTCGACCAATCTGAGGAAGCGACGTGGCCCGAGGCCAGGGGCTTTCCCCAGCGCAAGCCACGAGTTCCAATCATTCAAGAGGCCGGATCCCCCGCGGTGATCGTTCCTGGACACGCAGCCACCTTTCTACACCCGCGGGCCGGTTCCTCCCGACGGCTCACGGTCTCATCGCGATCACATCCCAGATCCTGGGATCTTCGTACCCGAGCCGCCACAACACTATCCCACGAAGCCCGAGGGTCTCCACCAGGTCCAGCTTGTACACGAGGCTCTCGGCGTCTTCGAAGTAGACCACCCTGTTGACTCGCCCCTCCTTGTAGTTGAAGAACGGAACCCGGCCCTCCGAGTGCCTGCTGACCTCCACCCCACGGGAAGATGCGATCTCAAGGGCCCTGAACGCCGGTACCGCGCGCGCGCCGCGGCTCCCCACCCGCCAGTCGTAACCGTAGGCAGGCGCCCCCACGACCAGCTTCTCAGCCGGAACCGCCGTCGTGGCGTAATCGACGACGGCCTTCACCCAGTCAATCCCAGCCACGGGACCCGCGTACCCGGTCGAGTAGTGCTGGTCGTACGCCATAACAAACATGAGGTCGCAGATGCGCGCAAGGAGCGGGTAGTCGAATGCTCCCGACCAGCCCTGGGTCACGTCTTCGCGCAGCTTGGCCGGCACGGACGCCGTGACGATGAGGCCCTGGGGGTGAAGGGCGTCCGCGAGCTCCCGCATGAACTGGGAGAAGTACCGCCTGTCCTCGGGCGGGACACTCTCGAAGTCGATGTCGGCGCCGATGGCCTTCTCGCGAACCACGGTATCGAGGATGCTCGCCACGGCCCGCTTCCTCAGATCCGGGCTCCTCAGCACGCCGTGGACAAGGTCGCGATCGAACCTCCCGCCGTTCAGATTCGTAAACATGATGAGGTACTTGCCCTGGTTCCGCTCCGCCGCTTCAACCTGATCAGGATAGACTACCCCGTCGACCGAACCATCGGCCCGGATCCTGTGGGAGGCGAATATCACGAGGTCGAGCGAGTCCCCGTATTCCTTCACCGTTGACGATGCCAGCGCATCATCCACCGACGACTTGACATAGTAACCGCCGATCAGCCTGGCGGGCAGGCCGGAGGGGCGCGCCACCGGCTGGACGGGGAGGCTCTGGTACGGCATCACGAGAGTGGTCCCGGCCGCGACCTTCTTGCCTGGATTGGCCGCTTCGATCTCCCCGGGGGTCACTCCGTACCTCTGCGCCAGGCCTTCCAGGGTCTCCCCCTGCCTGACCTGGTGCAAAAGCCTCGGGTCATTGCTGGCCGCCGGCGTCGCGCTGTTGCCAACCACCAGTCTCTGGCCGATCCTGATGAGGGTGCCCTTCATCCCGTTCCAGGCCTGGATCTGTCTCACTGTCGTGCCGTAGCGCCTCGCGATGCCGGACAGGGTGTCCCCCTTCTTGACGACGTATGTCCTGGTGGCGGCGGACGCCCGCCTTACCCCCACTCCGGGCAATAAACCCGCAGCGCCCGCGCACACGAGCGCGCCGGTCAGGAGCAACACGACCGCCATCCGGCGGCGTCCGGTCCCGGAAAACAAACGACCCATCGCGAACCTCCAGGTAAACGAGACCTCGCCTGCCATACCTTTACATAAGTAGCATACGATGGCCCGCTTATCCTGGACAAGCCGTGTCCTGACTCGCAATGGGTCGATATGTCAAACTAATCTCGCGGAACTTGCCGAAACGTGCCGCTACGCGGCTTCTCTCCGAGTTGCGCGCCGCTTCACGACCCGCCACGTCAGGCGCCGCTCCGTCAAGCGCCGGCTCGCGCCTTCTTCAGCTCCTTGGCCAGCGCCGGCACCACCTCGAACAGGTCCCCCACGATACCCAGGTTCGCCACCTTGAATATCGGAGCGTCCGGGTTCTTATTGATCGCGATGATCATGTCCGACCCCTGCATCCCCGCCAGGTGCTGAATCGCCCCGGATATTCCCACCGCAATGTATACCTTCGGGCAAACCGTCTTCCCCGTCTGGCCCACCTGGTGCGAATACGGAATCCAGCCTGCGTCGACCGCGGCCCGCGACGCGCCGACCGCCGCCTTCAGGGGTCGCGCGAGGTCCTCGATGATCGCGAAGTTCTTGGGGTCCCCCAGGCCCCTCCCGCCCGACACTATGATGTCGGCCTCTTCGATGTTGACTGTCTCCGTGACCTCTTCCACGAACTCGACGAGGTTGGTCCTGATCCTCATCTTGCCGGAATCCACCCTGAACTGAATGACTTCCCCGGTCCTCGAGGGGTCGGCCCCGGACTTCTTCATGACCTTCGGCCTGACCGTCGCCATCTGCGGCCTGGTCTTCCTACAGAGGATGGTCGCCATGATGTTCCCGCCGAACGCCGGACGCGTCTGCTTCAGAAGCCCCGTCTCGGGGTCTATGGCGAGTCCCGTACAGTCTGCGGTGAGGCCGGTCTTGAGTTTCCCCGCAAGTCGCGGCGCGAGGGACCTCCCCGTCGCCGTCGCCCCGAACAGCATGATGTTCGGCTTGTACTGCTTCACCATGCCCTCGAGCACCAGCGCATAGGGCTCGTCCCGGAAATCCTTGAGGCACGGGTCGTCCGCGACATAGACCAGGTCGGCGCCGTGGCTGACGAGGTCCTTCACCGCGCAAGATACGTCGCTGCCGAGCATCACCGCGGCGAGATTCTGGCCCAGCGCGTCCGCGAGCTTCCGACCTTCGCCCAGAAGCTCGAACACAACACCCGCTGTCCGTCCGCCGCGCTGTTCGGCAAACACCCAAACGCCGCTGCCTGTGGCGGTCTCCTGCCTGCTTTCGTCCTTGGTTATCCGGATGGCCTCCACTGGACACGCCGAGGCGCAGGCGCCGCAGAAGGTACAAGAATCCTTCACCGATGGAATTCCGCCCGTCGCTTCGATGGCGCCGAACGGGCACGCGTCAACGCAAGCGCCGCACTGGGTGCAGACGTCTTCAAATATCCTGATTTCACTCACTCCGGGCTCCCCTCCTCATACCACTCGCGCTTCACGGAGTTTGCTGAGCAGTGCTTTGACCTGTTCTTCGGTGGTGCCCTCGATGACCTCGCCCTGCTGCCTCAACTCAGGGGTAAACACCCTGATGACCTCGGTCGGCGAGCCCTTGAGACCCACCCTGTCCTCGTCCGCTTCGATGTCTTCCAGCGTCCAGGTCCTGATCTCCGTGCGCTTCGCCCGCATGATTCCCTTTAGAGTGGGGAGTCGCGGCTGATTGATGTCCTTCATCACCGTCAGCAGGATCGGAAGTGTGGATTCGATTACCTCCACCCCTCCCTCGACCATGCGTTCGACCCTGATCCTTCCGTCGCCTATCTCGACCACCTTTTTGACGTACGCCACGTGGGGTATGTCGAGTTCCTCGGCGATCCCCGGTCCAACCTGCGCGGTGTCGCCGTCTATCGCCTGCTTGCCACAGATGATCAGGTCGGCGCCGCCGAGCCTCTCCACCGCCCTGGCTAGCGCGTAGGCAGTAGCAAGCGTATCCGATCCAGCGAATCTCCTGTCGCTCAGGAGAATCGCCTCGTCGGCCCCCATGGCGATTGCGTCCCTCAACGCGTCCCTGGCCTGCGAGGGGCCCATGCTGATGGCGGTGACGGTCCCGCCGAGCCTCTCGCGAATCCGTATGCCCTCTTCCAGCGCATACAGGTCGAAGGGGTTGATGATACTGGGGACTCCTTCCCTGACGAGCGTGCCGGTTTCGGGGTTGATTCTGACTTCCGTCGTGTCGGGGACCTGCTTGATCGAGACAATTACCCTCATCCAATACCCGCCTTTCCTGGGGCATCATCCACGGGCAGGGACTCCGTGGGCAGGCTTGCTTCTACTTGTTTCTGAAGGAGTGCACAATGAGCTTACCACCGGGTTTTTTCTCCTGTCAATCGGGGTTGGGCTGCCTCGGGGTTGGGCCGCCTCCACCGCCTCCGCCCGCCCGAGTGACACATGCTTCCACGCACACAAGTCGCCGAGTATTGTGCGCCCATGCATGTGAGTCGCCACTTTCTGGGCGCCTGGGCATGTGTCTGTCCTGTTGTGCTCCTGCGCACACAAGTCTTCGTATCATGTGCGCCAGCGCACATGAGTCAGGAGTTCGTCTGCACTAGCGCACATGAGCCCGGACACACCGACCCGAGGGCTTCGCCCGGCACAGCGTGGCTGGCATAGCGACGAGATCCCAGGTTATATTTACCTCAGACGGCTTGTGAGTCTGGGGGGACAGCGCATGAGGGCCGGCTTGGTCTTCAACCAGGTATTCTGGGGTGTGTTTCTCATAGTCCTCGGCGTTCTGGCGATCCTGAAGACGGTTTTCAATCTCCATTTCTCGTTGTTCCGCGTCGCCCTGTCTGTGTTCTTCATTTACATAGGCATCAGCATCCTGCTGGGCGGTCCAGGCTACCGTGGGGACAGAGACACCGTACTGTTCGACCACAGGACAATCAGCGTTGGAGACTACTCGGACAAATACAACGTCATCTTCGGCAGCGGGATAGTGGACGCGTCGGCCGTCAGGGCGGACACCGCCCCGGTCCTTGAGGTAAACGTCATCTTCTCCCGGGGCGTCTTGAGAATCGACCCAGCGTCCCCCGTCAGGGTGGTGCTGAACTCGGCATTCGGGTCAGGCACGGCCCCTGACGGGTCGGTGGTCAACTTCGGAACGCACACTTACAGATCACCCGCGTACAAGGAGGGAGAGCGCCACGTCGAGATCAGGGCGAGCGTCGTGTTCGGGGCGCTGGACGTGGTCGCGCACTGACCCGCGGCAAGACCCGGCGCTGGCTTCTGGAGGAAAAGTGGTCAAGAGGGCCGAAGAGAATAGAACCGGCGCAGTACTTGTCCCCTGTTCGGACTCAACGGCACCGCGAGGCAATCCGGATGAATGCCCAGCGAATCCGCAAGACTATTCCCAGAGTCCATGTCCAGGTCACACAACCTGACGACTGCCTCGACTGTCATCTGTGCAACAGAGTCTGCCCAATGACCCTGAATGTACAGGCGATGGTGAGACAGGGCCGGACATCCAACCCCGAATGCATCACCTGTGGCGCCTGCGCGGCGGCATGTAGGAAGGGCCTATTGAGATTCGGGTATGCACGAGACTCGGACCGGGTGCGCAACGGTCATAAGGCATAATCAAGACACCTCGAAGGCGCGAGACCTTCGCGAGAGTGGGGTTGACGTGGATGCCCGACCGCGACGTGAGGACTATCAGGCATCTCATCTACTATCAGTATGCAAAGATCATGGCCCGGCGGGCCTTCCAGCAATCTAACGGCAAGGCTGCCAAGGCCAAACACTACGGCTTCACAGAGCAGACCCTCAGGGATCTCGTAGCGGGTGTAATATCCTGGTCCGATATTACTCGGGAGGACTGGCAGCTGGTCGAGAGTGACAAGGAGTGCTCCTTCTGCGGGGCATCTCAACCACTCTCACGGGAACACCTCGTTCCAAGGTCCCTCAGGATCAACGAGAGATGTTGCACCTGTGACGCAATCCAGTCAATACACAACCAGGTATGGTCTTGCCGGACCTGCAACTCACGCAAGTCGCAGTCCGGTGTCTATGCCTTCTACGCGAGGCGATTTCCAGGGGAGAGCAAGTTCTATGGTCTAATCCCTCCACTGGTAGAGAAGAAGTACCTGAAGACGATCTATCGGTGCCACCAATGTGCGGGCACATTGGATTGTGGGGATATCGACGGTGACGGTAATCTGACAGTCATGGACCTGGACTTCATCGTGCACGAATACTGCAATCAGTGAGCCCAGCCCGGTTGAACGGTCCTCCCCATCACCGGTTTCTCCGCCCCCAGGGGCCGGTGTCCTCCGCGCGCCGATCCATCGCAACGACTTGGACGCAGGAATCCACTTGATGAAGGTTGAACGCTTGTAGTTACAAGCGTTGACAAACGGAGTAGTCGGACTGTGAGTCCATGAGCCCCACAAATAGTCTCAGACCGCCACGCTGCAAAGCCTACTTCTTGGGGCAACTCGAATCTGGTTCATCGGCATGGCGTAGACTCCTATTTCGGGATGCTGGTGCGTCTTGTGATACAGACGAGTGTAGTGGCCGATTCTGCGCAAAGGGCAGTGATTATCTTGGAGAGTGGCAAAGACATGAAAGTTGGGATTGGTTTCGCAACGGGCAGGAAGAGTTTTCAGAGAGTGCTGAGGGCATACGTTCACAACTGGATGGAGTCTGGTTTGGTGGAGAACAAGAGGATTACTCTGAACCTCCTTGTCGCGTATGACCTTGCCTATCATAAGACTCAAGTCACGGATTACATAAATATACCAAGTGAACTGGTTGAACAGATAGACAGCGTCAAGTTCATCGGAAGCATGGCCATTGAAGAAGAGATCTCCGAGCTGGTTGCACAAGGCATCATCAGCCTCGATCAATCTAGGATGGTCTTTGGGAAAGGTTATGCAGCCAAGCGCAACGCCGTTCTATACAGCGCAATAAAAGACAACATGGAGTGTCTGATTTTCCTGGACGATGACGAATACCCCGTAGCCGTAACCAACACACGCAAGACAGCGATTTGGGGCGGGCAGCATGTTTTGTCGACTCATCTTAGATATATTGCCGATGCGGACATAACCCACGGGCATCACTGTGGTTACATATCACCCGTTCCATACCTGGAATACGGTGATACCATGACTGAATCGGATTTCCGGTCTTTCATAGAGGCCATCAGCAATGATATCCTCAACTGGGACAACATCAAGACCGTCATGAGCAACGGCGGAGTAACCTATGCGGACACCAAGATACTGACCAGCGATAGTGCCACGGAAGTGCCGGAAATAAATCATACAAAGTTCATATCAGGCGCCAACTTGTGCATCAACCTGACCAATCCTCTTCGCGTTTTCCCCTTCTACAACCCGCCTGGAGCACGAGGCGAGGATACTTTCTTGAGCACTTGCCTAACCCAGCGAAGAGTCTTGCGTGTGCCATGCTACACGTTCCATGATGGGTTCTCTACCTATAATCACCTCCTGGAAGGTGTCCTCCCAATCCGATTGAAATTCATCGATGCTCACCACGAAGGGGTCATGGATCGTTTCTACAGAGCCTGTATAGGTTGGATTCGCTACAAGCCATTGCTGCTGTACATCACACAACCGGATCGTTACTCAGAGGCAACTGAAGAAATGCGAGAACGTCTCAAGGAGACATTGCCGAAAATCTGTGCCCACTTCAAGCAACCGGCATTCATGAATATCTCATCTGAACTGGAGAAGTACCACAAGAACGTAGAGAAACACTACCGTGAGTTCCAGGAAACACAACGCATCTGGTCGCGAATCATGGAACACCTTGGTAATCGGTGACGCTCCGCGACTCCACCAGGTACTTCGCCCGCTTCTCGTCCTTGCCGTGAGGCTCCACACGAAGGTGTCAACATGACTGAGGCCGACGTGATTCCCGGCCCCAGTCGGCAGGGTTATTCGCAGCCCCACCTACGCCGCTCGGCACGCCGTGGTAAGCTCCCGCAAGAACCGGGCCTGACTCCTCGGCGGTGCCAACCATCGAGCATGAGTCAGGTGAGCAGAGATACTAGGAGACGCTACGCCGGAATCTCGTTGAGGCCACGAGAAGCGCCAAGCGCGCGAACCTATTGAGAGGCATGGTCCTTTCGGCCGTCCGCAGCGTGCGCCGTCAGAGAACGGGTCATAGAGTCGACTAGACGAGGAGGCGCCCCGGCCGGCGGGCGATCCAGCGCCCTGTACTGTATAGCCTCCGCGATGTGCTTCGCCCCAACGTCCGCCGACGACTCCAGGTCGGCTATCGTCCTGGCCACCTTGAGTATCCGGTCGTATGCCCTCATGCTTAGACCCAACCCATCGAACGCGCGCTTCAACAGCTCGCGGCACTCCGCATCCAGGCGTACGACCTCTCTCACGTGCCTGTGGCCCATCAGCCCGTTGCACGCGATCCCCATCGCCGCAAGTCTCCGCCCCGCAAACGCCCGCGCGGCCATCACCCTTCGCAACACATCGCTGGAAGACGTGCCCCCCTTGGAGCGCCCGGCATCGTCGAACGCAACCCTGCCAACCTCGACATGCAGATCGATCCTGTCCAGCAGGGGGCCGGAGAGCCGGCTCCTGTACGACTCGATCCTGCCCGGCGGACAGGTGCACGCCCGTACAGGGTCTCCCAGAAAGCCGCACGGACACGGATTACTCGAAAGCACTAGCACCACACGAGCCGGGAACGACACTGCACCCCCTGACCTGACCACTCGCACGAAGCCCTCTTCGACTGGTTGTCTGAGGGCCTCGAGGGCGTCCCGCCTGAACTCTGTGGCCTCGTCGAGGAACAGCACCCCGTAATGTGCCAAGGTGACCTCCCCAGGTTTCGGATCGACCATTCCCCCGCCCACCAGGGCGGAATACGAAATCGTGTGGTGCGGCGCCCTGAAGGGGCGCTCGCGGATCAGACCTGACCCCGGCGGAAGGAGCCCACAAACGCTGTGCACCTTCGTGACTTCCAGCGACTCATCTTGCGTCAGGGGCGGGAGAATCCCCCTGAGTCTCCTCGCGAGCATGGTCTTGCCGCTTCCCGGAGGGCCGATGAGCAGGACGTTGTGCCCGCCCGCAGCAGCGATCTCGAGGGCTCGCTTCGCCGCCTCCTGTCCCACCACGTCCGACAGGTCCTCCTGCCGCCTCGCGTGGGATAACCCGGCGGCCCCGTCATGTGGCTTCAGAGCACCCCTGGCACCCAGGGCGCCCGCGGACTCCGGACTATCCGCAGTACTCGGACTCTGTGTAGCACCCCGACCACCCCGCATGTCCACACGACCCCCCGCCATGTGCGCGACCACGCTACGGAGGTCCCTCGCCGCCAGGACGCGCATCCCACCGACGCACATCGCCTCCCCCGCGTTCTCCGCCGGCGCCACGATGCCCGCCATGCCGGCCTCCCTCGCCGCAATGGCCGCCGCCAGCACGCCCCTCACGCCCATGACCCGCCCATCCAGCGACAACTCACCCATAAGGACGTAGCCCCCCACGGAGGGATCCATCTCCACCTGACCCGACGCCGCCAGAATCCCGAGCGCGATGGCGAGATCGAAACCGGGGCCTTCCTTGCGGGTGTTGGCGGGCGCGAGGTTCACCGTCAGCCTCTTGGTGGGGAACTCAAACCCTGAGTTCTTCAGCGCAGATCGCACCCTCTCCGTCGCCTCGCGCACAGCAGGATCCGGAAGACCAACTATGGCGCACCCAGGCAGCCCGTTGGACGCGTCAACCTCCACGCGCACTATGTATCCGTCCACGCCGTGTATCGCCGATGAGAAAAGAGACACGAACACCGGTGAGGATCACCCTCCATCACCGGCGCCCGTGCATCACCATATTTCTCCAGATCTGACCGGTTCCCCTTCAGGAAGCGGGACTCATCATGGTAGGCGAGCTTGCCAGCCTACTTCCCTGCGCCTCCCCCCACCGCGCCCCCACCGCACCTCGCCTGCGCACCTCGCCTGCGCCTCGCCCCACCCAGCGTCACGCCGCGTCACCGTCCCGCGCTTCCGCCGGACGGGGTCGCATGTACCCTTTCAGAGACTCAGCGCCCAGTGCGGGAATGACGGCCAGTGCGAGCGCGGCGCTCCAACCCTCTACTCCCAGGGATGCCGTGTCGAACACGCCCCTCAGGATTGGCACCTCGACGGCCATCACGAGCAGCAGGAACGAGATCGCGTTGGCGCCGAGCATGGCCCTGTTCGTCAACAGCCCGATCTTCACAATCGACTCAGTCTCAGACCTGGCGCTGAACGCCCTGAGCAACTCAGCGCTCACCAGGGCCGTCAGGGCCATAGTCCGGCCGTACACCAGGCGGTCCTGCACCCCCGTCTTGTTGAGTCCCCACACGAAAGCGGCCAGGCACACAGTCGCCAGCAGAACGGCCTGCACGCCGATGAAGGTCCAGCGCTTCCTCGTCAGTATGTGTTCTTTCGGGTTCCTGGGCGGCTGGTTCATGATGTCTTTGCCGCCTCTCTCCACGCCGAGCGCCAGAGCCGGGAGGCTGTCGGTGACCAGGTTCAGCCAGAGAAGGTGAACGGGCCGGAGGGGAATGGGTAGGTTCGCCACCATGCTCGCGAAAATGGTGAGTACCTCACCCACGTTGCAGGACAGGAGATACACAACGAACTTGACGATGTTCGAGTAGATGATCCTTCCTTCCTCAACGGCAGCCACTATGCTTGAGAAGTTGTCGTCGGTGAGGATCATGTCCGAGGTCTCCTTGGCGACATCGGTGCCCGTGATCCCCATCGCCACGCCTATATCTGAACGTTTCAGAGCGGGGGCGTCATTCACGCCGTCGCCGGTCATGGCGACGATGTGCCCCCTCCCCTTCAGCGCCTGCACGATTCTGAACTTATCTTCGGGGGACACCCTCGCGTAGACCCTGATGTCCTCCGCAACCTCCTGCAACCGCTCGTCGCTGGTTTCGCTCAGTTCCCTGCCGGACATTGAACCCTTCCCCGCAGTCATGCCCAGTTCCTTACCCACCGCCATGGCGGTCACCTGGTGATCCCCGGTGATCATGACAGGGATGATCCCGGCGCGCCTGCACGTATCCATGGCCGCGGGCACCTCGGCCCGCGGGGGATCGGCCATGCCAAGCAGGCCCACCATCGTAAGACCCGATTCGATCTCCTCCGGCCTCACTTCGGCCGGCAGACCGGTCAGAATCTTGTAGCCGACCCCTATCACTCGCAACGCGTCCGAAGCCATGTCGAGATTCGCCTGATTGAACTCCTGGCGGATATCCTCCGACAGGCTGCTGATGCGCAGGCCGGACTCCAGATCAGCCAGACTCACGGCCCGGCCTCCGGTCCCCGGCCCCGTGTCCCGCGCCGCGCGATGCGCGAATCCCGGCTGCGACCCGACGACAACCTTGTCGCACAGCCCAAGGACCACTTCGGGCGCGCCCTTCACCCAGGCTATGTAGCGACCGTCCCCAAGTCTGTGAACAGTGCTCATCCGCTTCGTGCTCGAATCGAACGGTATTTCCGCGACCCTCTCGTACACGGAATCGAGCGTGTCCTTGTACAGTCCAGCCTTGGCGGCAGCCACCACCAGAGCGCCCTCCGTCGGATCACCGATGATCTCCCACACCGGCTCGCTATTGGGGCCGGCTGCGGCCTTCTCTCTCAGAGCCGAATCGTTGTTCAGCGCCCCGCCGATGAGTAGAGCCGCCAGAGCGAGGTCTCCTTGCGCGACCGGACCCGCTCCTTGCGCCGCGTCACCCTGCGCTGAGTCACCTTGCGCTGAGTCACCCTCGTCCGGGCCCGTGACGCCCCCCGCGGCAGCCACCTCTCTCTCCGCCCCGGCCGCCACCCCGGCGCCCGGCGCGCCCTGATCCGAGGGCACGAATTCGCCGTACGGCCTGTACCCCTTTCCCGTGACGTGATACGTCCGGCCGGCGGCATGAACTCGCACCACGGTCATCTGGTTCTGGGTGAGTGTGCCGGTCTTGTCGGAGCATATCACCGTGGTGGACCCAAGCGTCTCCACCGCGGACAGCTTCCGCACGATCACGTGCTTGTCGGCCATACGCTTCACGCCGATCGCCAGCACGATGGTCACCACCGCGGGAAGCCCTTCTGGTATGGCCGCTACCGCCAGACTCACCGAGGTGAGAAACATTTCGAGGAGCGGCTCGTCGCGGATGACCCCCAGCACAAAGACCATACCGCACACAACGGACGTGGTGACGCCGAGCACCTTCCCCAGCACCGTGAGGTTCTGCTGCAGCGGGGTCTTCTCAGCCTCAATCTGCTGGATGGCGCCGGCAATGTGACCGATCTCCGTATTCATCCCCGTTGCGACGACGACGCCTTTGCCCCTGCCGTACGTCACGGCCGTCCCGAAGTAGGCCATGTTGACTCGTTCAGCGATGGGAGCGTCATCCTGCATCACCGCTGAAGCATCCTTCTCGACGGGGGTGGATTCCCCCGTGAGCGGCGACTCATCCGTCTGAAGGTTCAATGATTCCACCAGTCTCAGGTCGGCGGGGATCTTGTCTCCGGCGTGGAGCACGACGATGTCACCGGCAACGACCGCCTTCGCCGGAATCGTGACAGCCTCGCCCCCGCGCACCACGAGCGCGTTCGGCGCCGCCATTCGCTCCAGCGATTCGAGCGCCTCCTCCGCCTTGTACTCCTGCACTATGCCAATCACCGCGTTGAGCACCACTATGGCCAGGATCACCACGGCGTCGACATACTCCCCGAGTATGGCTGAGACCACCGTCGCGCCCAGCAGAATGAGCACCAGCGTGTCAGAGAACTGTTCGATGAGGCGGGCGAACAGCCCGGGTTTGGGCGCTTTCTGTAGCTCGTTCGCCCCGAACCTCTCCAGCCGTGCCAGCGCCTCAGTGGTGGTAAGGCCCGAGTGAGGGTCCGTCTCCAGGGCCTGGAGCACTTCCCCGGCCGCCATGGAGTGGGGTTTCGGGCCGGCATCCGCGATTGTCCCCGCAAATGGTTCCGCACTGTTGTCTGCAGCCGTCACGTGTACATTCCCCGCCTTTCCGCTAGTATCTGCAACTGGCTGCTCGAGAATCTGCTGACCGCGCCGTCCCCGGTCCAGACCGTTCCTGCCAACGAAAAAGACCTCCATCCATACATTCAGGATGAAGGTCTCACTCTTGACTCACCATCGCCCGGGTGGAAACCACCGTCCTGACGGGCGACAGGGCCACGATGACGTGGCGAGCTACTCCCCTTCGCTATCCGTTCTCCATTGCGTTTTGTAGATCATATCACGTGGCTCGCGGGGCGGTCAACGAATTCCCGCTGAAGTGTCATCGGTCTGCGATATTGTCACCCTGTAATCGGACTGAGAAGATGTCATCATGACAGGAGCATCCACCGCCACCGCCACTGCCACTGGTGCTGCCCCATCCACTGCCGTACCCGTCTCACAGACTCCCTCGCGACTTTCGTCGCCTTTCCCTTGAAACACGTGTGCCTCCAGGCACACAAGTCCCGGTTTCTTGTGTGCCTGTGCACATGAGATGCGATTTATTGTGTGCCTATGCACAACACTGGCCTGTCGTGTGCCTGTGCATACCAATTTCGGTTTGTCGTGTGCCTGAGCACACAAATCGGGATTTGGTGTGTGCCTATGCAAGTGAACCGGCGCGCAGTCGGCAAAATCGGGACAACACGCCGGGACTCCCGCTGCATCAGCCGGGGTGACATTCTCTCCGTCCACATCAACACGTTCTAAGGCGACACCCTCAATGTGAGTTGAGACGAATTCCCTGTGAAGGAGTTCCTGCTGGGGGACTTCCCGGTGAAGGAATCCCTGATGGGGGACCTCCTGATACCTGATAAAGGAGTTCCCGCATACCGGTGGTATATCTCCCAGAGGAAACCCGCGAATGGGGGTGTACCTGCTTGTCCGAGCGGATCGTGACCAGCGCGTGCCCGCTGAACTGCACAGACGTCTGCACTTATCGGGTAGTCGTGCGTGACGGCGTGGCCGTGGACATACGCGCCGACAAGGACCATGAAATGCTCCACGGGATCATCTGCGCCAAGGCGAAGAAGCAGCTCAGGAGGGTCTACGACCACGAGAGGCTGCTCCACCCGATGCTGAAGACGGCGTCCGGTTGGAAGCGGATACCCTGGGCGGACGCCGCCTCCATACTCGGGGAAAGGCTGTCCGCCGCAGTCGCCACGCACGGCCCCGAGAGCGTGTTCCTGTACTACGAGTGGGGATCGAGGGGAGTCCTCAAGGGCCTGGAACGGCGGTTCTTCAACTCGCTCGGGGGGGTCACCGAGCCGTCGGGGAGCCTATGCTGGGCTGCCGGCACGGCTGCGCAAGAGTATGATTTCGGCTCGTACCTCGCGCACGACCCGTCGGACTTCCCGAACACCAGGCTCGCCATCATCTGGGGACGCAACCCCGCCGTGTCGAACATCCACAGCGTCCCATTCCTCAAAGAGGCGCGGCGCCGGGGGGCAAGGATCGTGGTGATCGATCCAGCCCCTACACCCACCTCATCGTTCGCCGACCTCCACATCGCGCCGCGCCCGGGAACAGACGGTGCGCTGGCGCTGGGCATGGCCCACGTCGTCATCGAGGAGGGACTGGCGGATCACGCCTTCATCGAGCGGCACACCTACGGTTTCGACTTGTACAGGCAGGTCGTGAAGGCGTTCACCCCCGAGGAGGCGTCGAGGATCTGCGACGTGGCCCCGGAGACCATCCGTGACCTCGCCCGGGCCTACGCGTCGGCCAAACCCGCAATGCTCCTCATAGGTTACGGCGTGCAGCACTACTACAACGGAGGCCACACCGTGCGCGCGATCGACGCCCTGGCCGCCCTCACCGGGAACATCGGCGTGCCCGGCGGCGGGGCCAACTACGGGAGCAGCGCCACTGCGGGCTGGATCGCACCGGTGGACGGCTCGCCCGGCGCGGGTCCGCGCAGGCTGTTCCCCAGGCCTGTCATGGCGGATCGAATCCTCGAATGCAACGGCCCGGACCGGACCTCGGCCCCGGTGGAAGTGCTCGTAGTGTCGCGGGCCAATCCCGTCAACCAGGTCCCCGACTCAACCAGGACCCTGCAGGCACTGTCCTCGATCCCGTTCAAGGTGACGATCGAACTCAGGATGTCCGAGACTGCGCTCCAATCCGACCTGGTCCTTCCCGCCACCACATGGCTCGAAGAGTGCGACATCATGACCTCCTCGTGGCACAACTACGTCACCTACACGCAGCAGGCAATCGAGCCAAGGGGCGAGGCCATGCATGAGAAGGACATCTTCGCCCTCGTGGCCGGGACGATGGGCATGGAAACCGATCTCGACAGGCCGTTCGACTACTGGGCGGACATCGCGCTCCGCCCGCTCAACCAATTCGGGATCGACGCCGTGACGCTCAAGGGCAGGTCGATAAGGGTCCCCGCCGCCCCGGTCGTGGCCTGGGAGGACAGGCGGTTCCTGACGCCGACGGGCCTCTACGAGTTCTACTCGCTGAAGGCTGAGCGGGAGGGCCTGGACCCATTGCCCCGCTGGGTCGCGCCATTGGAGGCCACCACCGCCGATCCGGAGTACCCGTTCACCGTCGTCAACTCCAGAGAAGCGACACACATGCATTCCCAGTTCGCGGACAGCATTCTCAGGGACGGTCGATCCCCCATTCTCATGCCTCGGGGTGCGGCGACCGCAGCCGGGATCGGGGACGGGGAAGGCATAAGCCTGGTCACCAGGGCCAGAGGCAGCATGCGCGGGGTGGCCGTGCTCGTGGATGGCCTCAGGAACGACACGATCGTCGTATTCGAAGGAACGAGTGTGGCAGGCGGGAACGGCGTGAACCTCATCACGCCCGCCGTCCTGACCGACTTCGGCCTGGGGTCCGCTTACAATGACTGCAGGGTGAAAGTGGTGAGGGACGGGGCATCTGACCGGTCCTGATGACTCACGTGGAGAAAGCGTCCTGGACTACCTCTATCGAGGGTGTCTCGTCACGGTACATGGTAACCGCCACGACATCGAACCTGCACTGGCGGTCTTTCAATAGGGCCGGCCTTGCCGACATGTACGCCCTGGCCAACCTCGCGAGCCTGCGAACCTTGCGCGCGTCCACGGCCTCGGCGGCCGCCCCGAACGAGGTAGACCTCCGGCTCTTAACCTCCACGAACACCAGGACGCCGTGGTGATCCGCCACGACATCTATTTCGCCCAGCTGGCACCTCCAGTTACGCTCGATGATCCGGTAGCCCCGGCGCTCGAGCTCCGCAACGGCGATGTCTTCTCCAGCCCTGCCCGTCTCGAGCCTGCCGGCGCAGCGGGTGCTTCGTGCCGTCACTTCTTCCCCGCTCCCCCGCTTTCTACTCCGGGTAAAGACTCCTGGGGTAAGAGCTCCTGCTCCGATTGCCAGTGGAAACTCGTACGGTGGTGCGGGCACGGTCCCAGCCTGCGCAGCGCGTCGAGGTGCTCCGGCGTGGCGTATCCCTTGTGCCTCGCGAAGCCATACGCGGGGAACTCGCGATCGATCGCCGCCATGATCCTATCCCTCGTGACCTTGGCGATTATGGACGCGGCGGCCACGCAGTTGCACAGCGCGTCGCCGTCGACCACCGCCCATTGGGGGATACTCAGGCGCGGGAGCCGCACCGCGTCAGTAATCACATAGTCGGGCGGCGGCGCCAATTGCCTCACCGCCTGCTCCATCGCCATGACAGTAGCCTGGTATATGTTGTGAAGGTCGATTTCCTCGACGCCGCACACACCTACAGCATAGGCCGAGGCCTTCTCGACCACGACGCCGTACAGGCGTTCCCTCGCGGCGGGAGTCAGTTTCTTGGAGTCATCGAGCCCGGGTATGTACAGGTCACGAGGTAGCACGACCGCGGCCGCCACCACGGGGCCTGCCAGGGGGCCGCGCCCCGCCTCGTCGACACCGGCCACGCGCGAGTACCCCTGTTCCCAGACGGGCCTCTCGAATTCACGCCTTTCCTCGAAGCGGCGGTGGTCGTCTTCAGGGTGTCTCAAGGCTCAGCCTCCCCGCCTTCCCCTCCCGGATCTGGCCGAGAAACCATGTGGCGGTCCTCACGAGGTCGACCTCTCCGCCCCTCGCCAGGAATCCCTTCGCACGCCCGATTCCCGCGATCACTTCCTCGGCGGACGCGCCGGCCGTCGCTCCCAGGGCCGCAAGCACCGCCCCGTGCGCCGCTGAAAGGAAGCGCACGGTGTCGAGCGCCATCTGATACGGGTCATAAGAGGTCTCGGGGATGATGCCCAGGACGGCCAGCTTGAACATGTCGGACGAAGATACCTTCCCCAACCTGAGGACGCCAGGGAGATCGAGAACCTCCAGGCCCTCCGCCGTACGTACCCACTGCTTGCCGCGCGTCACTCCGGGCGCCGCTCCCGTCCTCGCGGATCTCCCGGAGGTCATCCTGTTGATCAGCGACGATTTCCCCACGTTGGGGACCCCAACGACCATGACCCTGAGCGCCCTTCCGCCGCTCCCCGCCCGCTGGCGCCGGGCCCGCTCGCCCAGCAACGGCTTGCACCCTTTCAGGAGGTCGATCACCCCTTCGCCGCTCCTCGCGTTGACGGGATAGGCGGGCGTTCCCTGGCTTCTGAGGCGTTCCGCCCAGCGGCGCGTTACGCCGGTCTCGGCGAGGTCTGCCTTCGCCAGGGCAATTACCCTGGGTCTGGAGGAGATTTTCGATACGGCTGGATCCCTGGTGATCGCAGGGGCCCTGGCATCCACCACCTCGATTATCACATCCACGAGCTTGGCGTTCTCACGGATGGCCCTGAGGGCGGCCGCCATATGACCCGGATACCAGTGGAGGCTCACGACGCCCACCTCATCTGATGAGCCTGACCCTCTTCAGCGGCCAGTAGACGAACATGGCCTTCCCGCGTATGAGGTTGATCGGCACGGTCCCGAATGCCCTGCTGTCCAGGCTGTTGGGGCGATTGTCCCCCATCACGAAGACCTGCCCCTCGGGGACCGTGACCTTGGGGTATTCGCCCAGCACATCCTTGCGGATGTATGGCTCATCTATGGGTTGCTGGTTGATGTAGACCCTCCCCAGCCTCACCTCGACGGTCTCACCGGGCAACCCGACCACTCGCTTGATGAAATCCCTGTCTCCCTTCTTCGGGAGGTGGAAAACCACGATATCGCCCCTCTTGGGGGGGCCCAGGCGGTACACGAACTTGTTGAGGAACAGGCGCTCGCCGTTCAGCACGGTAGGTTCCATCGATGGACCGTCTACGACCCAGGACTGGACCACGAACCCCTGTATCAGGTAAGCCAGCACCAGCGCGGTTATCACTATCTCGAGCGCTTCCCTGGCAACTTGCTTCAGACTCATTCCACGCCTCCGCAGATCCGAAAGTGCCCCTGAAACAAAAAAGGGCCTGAGGCCCTAGACCTTGCTCAAGAGTGAGCCCTTTCCTTTATTCTGGCGGCCTTGCCGCTCAATCCCCTGAGGTAGTACAGCTTGGCCCGGCGGACCCTGCCCTTCCTGACCAGCTCGATCCTGTCTATCCTCGGGGAATGTACGGGAAACGTCCTCTCAACACCGATGCCGTACGAAATACGCCTAACGGTGAATGTCTCCCGCAACCCGCTGCCGGCGCGTCCTATCACTGTGCCCTCGAAAGCCTGGAGCCTTTCGCGCCCGCCCTCGACTACCTTCACCTGCACCCGGACGACGTCGCCCGGGGAGAACTTGGTGATATCCTTCTTCATCTGCTGTTGTTCGAGGAGTTCGATCGTATTCATGAACACAAGCACTCCTTCTCGGAATAGGAAGTTCACTCAAAGTCAACGGATGTATTATAGCACGCGGCCCACTGGCTGGCAATTCCTGTGGTCAGGTCGGCAGAGGTTCCGCAAGACTACCCCAAGACCAAGCCTATCCGCTGTTGAAGCGCTGAGGAGAGGGCCTTCACCCCCGGGGCCTGTTTGGAGGTGAAGATATCCCGTTAGGGTCCTCCCCT
>JBLNBR010000031.1:0-87690 GCA_050260105.1 Ignavibacteriales bacterium
CCAGTTCCCGGGACATCACCCTGTTTCCGCACGCGGGGCACACCACAGGGGGTTTCTCGCCCGCGGATGCCGCGACAAGCTGGGTCCCCTGGGTCCCGCATCCGGGACACAGGTAGGCTACCATCTTCCCGGCCAGGTCCAACCAGTCCGCCTCCTCAGGGTTCATATTCATCTTGGACCTGTTACATAGTATTCTCTGACCTCGGGGGGTTTCCTCCGTGATAGGCGACGGCCCGTCCAGAGACTCCGGACGGGCCGCATTCGACATCTACCGCAGCATGAGGGGCAGGGCGTGATCACGTCCAACCCCTTGCCCTCATCGCCTGAGCGACCCTGTTCACCGCGTTCATGTAGGCGGCCTCTCTCATCGACACGCCCTTATTCACGTGGAGGTCGTGAATGGACTGGAACGCCTGCACCATCATCTGTTCCAGCCTGGAGTTCACTTCCTCCTCGGTCCAGTAGTAGTTCATGAGGTTCTGAACCCACTCGAAGTAGGATACTGTGACTCCGCCCGCGCTCGCCAGGATATCGGGGAGCACCATGACCCCGTTCTTGAACAGCACTTCGTCCGCCTCGGGAGTCGTGGGCCCGTTGGCCGCTTCGCCGATGATCTTCGCCTTCACCCCGGCAACGTTCTTGCTGGTTATCTGGTTCTCGAGGGCGGCCGGGATGAGGATGTCGCACTCGAGGTTGAGTAGCTCGTCATTGGTCAGGTCTTTGGACCCCGGGAAGCCCTTGACCGTCCCCGTCTTCGACTTGAAATCCGAAAGGGCCTTCGCGGGCATTCCGGCGGGGGTGTAGGCGGCGCCCTTCGAATCGTTGCACGCGATGACTTTCGCCCCAAGACCCTCGATCAGCTGCGCAGCGTATGATCCCGCGTTGCCGAAGCCCTCTACTACTACGGTGGCCTTCTTCATGTCGATGCCCAGTTTCTTGGCCGCCTCCCTGACAACGAACACGCAGCCCCTGGCGGTGGCAGTGCCGCGGCCCGCCGACCCGCCCACTATCAGAGGCTTGCCTGTCAGTACGCCGGGGGTCCAGTGCCCGGTGAGTTTGGAGAACTCATCGGTCATCCACGCCATGATCTGCGGGTTGGTGTACACGTCGGGCGCAGGTATATCCTTCTCCGGCCCGATTATCGGGGCGATGGCGGCAATGAAGGCCCTGCTCATCCGCTCAATCTCGCCCTGGGACATCTTCTTGACATCGCACCTGATTGCGCCCTTCCCGCCGCCGTATGGAAGGCCCAGCGTGGCACACTTGAACGTCATCCACATCGACAGGGCCCTCACCTCGTCGCCGTTGCTGTCGGGGTGATACCGCAACCCGCCCTTGCACGGGCCGAGGGCGTCAGTGTGTTGAGAGCGCCAGCCGGTGAAAACCCTTACCGAACCATCGTCCATTTTCACCGGGAATGATACTTCGAGGAATCTCTTCGGTTGCTTCAACTGCTCGTAGACAGCCGGCTCCAGCCCGAGGGCCTTACACGCGTCCGCCACTTGCTTCTGAGCGATTTCGAAAGGGTTCAGTGTCTTTTCCGCCACACCTCAGCACTCCCTTCTCCGCTGCCCAAGAATCACAGATGCGAAACGCCGGAGACAGATTCCTGACCAGCGACCACCTCCATGCCTGCCGTCAAGGCTTTCAGATTGACGTCCGCCGTGCCCTTCGGTACGCGGTCCGCCACCGCCCTCCGTATGCCGTCGTCCGTAACCAGGCCTGTGGCCCTGACCAGCGCGCCGAGGGCGACGATATTGGCGGCGATCTCCCTCCCAGTGACCTTCACCGCTATCTCGCTGATGGGCACGGCAAACACCTTCGCGCCATCGGGCACGGCAGGTGTGACGTTCGAGGTGTCCACTATCAGTGTCCCGCCGCGCTTGAGGTCCGGCACGTACTTGTCGTGGGCCATCTGACTCATGACCAGTAGCACGTCGGGGTTGTTCACCTTTGGATAATCGATGGCGCCGTCGGAGATGATGACCTCAGCCTTCGACGCCCCACCGCGGGATTCGGGCCCGTAGGATTGGGTCTGCACGGCGTTCATCCCGTCGTGGACGGCCGCGGCCTCGGCCAGTATGATGCCCGCAAGGATCAGTCCCTGGCCGCCCTCACCGGCGAGTCTGACCTCGAAATGTCTCATGACTCAGAACCCCTTCCCTGCGCCCTGTCAATGATCTTCCGGTATTCCTCCGTGTACTCGGGCTTCACTGAGCTGTACATCTCTCCGATGACGACCTTGCCCGCGAGGTCCTCGGGGGACATTCCCCTCGCCTTCTGCAACTGGACCGCGTAGTCCCTGTACCACTTCATCATCTCGACCCCGCTGCCGATCTTGTTGCGCCGCCCGTAGTACGTCGGGCACTGCGACAGGACGTCCACGAAGGCAAATCCCTTGTGTTGCAGGGCCTTGGCGATCAGGCTCACGGTGAGCGGGGCATGGTACGTCGTGCTCCGGGCGACGAAGGTCGCCCCCGCGCCCTTTACCAGCTCACAAAGGTCGAACGGGTGGTCGATGTTGCCGTAGGGCGTCGTCGTGGCGTATCTCCCGGTGGGAGTCATGGGTGAGAACTGGCCGCTGGTCATTCCGTAAATGGAGTTGTCGAAACATACGGCGGTGATGTCGATGTTCCTTCTCGCCGCGTGTATCAGGTGGTTGCCGCCGATCGCGCTCGCGTCGCCGTCCCCCGTTATCACTATCACCTTGAGTGAGGGGTTGGCGAGTTTCACACCCGTGGCGAACGCGAGTGCCCTCCCGTGCGTGGTATGAAGCGTATCGAAGTCCATGTATCCAGGGGCGCGCGACGAACAGCCGATCCCGGACACTATGACCGTCCTGTTTTTGTCCAGCCCCACCTTGTCAATCGCCCGGATGAGCGAATTCAGCACGATCCCGTGGCCGCATCCGGCGCACCAGATGTGAGGCATGTGTCCTATTCGCAGGTATTCCTCGACAGATGCCATCAACCCTACACTCCCTTGATCGCTTCGAGTATTTCCTCGGGGGTGAACAAGACCCCGCCGACCTTCCCCAGGTGGGCGACAGGCCTGCGGCCCCTGACAGCCCGCTCAACCTCTCCCGCGATCTGTCCGAGGTTCATCTCCGTCACGAGCACCCTGCTCGCATGCTCCGTGAGAGCTGCGACCTCTTCCGCCGGGAACGGCCATAGCGTGACCAGCCTCACGAATCCGGCCTTGACGCCCGCGTCCCGCACGAGGCTGACGGCTCTCGAAGCCGGCCTGGCCGCCCCGCCATAGGAGACCACCACTATGTCGGCGTCCGCCGTGTCGCGTGACTCGATGATAGTGAGTCGCTCCCTGCGTTTCTCGACCTTATCGCACACGCGCCTGTGCAGGTATTCCGCTTTTGCGCTGTCGTTGGTGGGAAAACCGCTCATATCGTGCGACAATCCCGTTACATGGAACCTGTACCCGTCCCCAAACGCCGCGAGCGGCGGGATGTCGCCGTCTCCAGGGTCGTACGGGCGATACCCGCTGTGGGGCGGTTGCGCAGGCTTCCGCCTGTTCACGACCTCGAGTTCGCCCGGGGCGGGCGGCATCACCCTTTCCCTCATGTGCCCGACCACCTCGTCCATGAGGAGGATGACGGGGGTGCGGAGTTCCTCGGCAGTGTTGAAGCACCTGACCGTCAGGGAGTACGTTTCCCCGACTGACCAGGGGGTATAGACCACGATCGGGTGGTCGCCGTGGGTGCCCCACCGCGCCTGCATGACGTCACCCTGCGCCGGCGAGGTAGGCATCCCCGTGCTCGGTCCCACGCGCTGCACGTCCACTATGACGCAGGGGACTTCCGTCAGGGCGGCGTAGCCGATGTTCTCCTGCTTCAGTGAAAACCCGGGGCCGCTGGTGGCCGTCATCGACTTGAGGCCCGCGAGCGACGCGCCGATGACAGCGCCCATGCTGGCGATCTCGTCCTCCATCTGGATGAACTTGCCTCCCACGGCGGGTAATCGTTCCGCCAGGAGTTCTGCTATCTCCGTGGATGGGGTTATGGGATAGCCTGCGAAGAACCTGAGTCCTGCGGCAAGGGCGCCCTCCACGCAGGCCTCGTTGCCCTGCATCAACCTGACCCTGCCTGTCCCGCTCATTCTCTGTCACCCCCCGGGCACGAGATGGCGAAGTCGGGACATCTCATCTCGCATAGCTTGCAGCCGGAGCATTCTCCGGGCTTTGCCACGTAGGCCTTGTGATCCTTATCCAGGGCCAGCGATTTCTTGGGGCAGAACTCCACGCAGATACCGCATCCCTTGCACCATTGCCGTTTGACAACCGGAACCAATTCCATCACTCCATAGATTCGGGTTTGCGTTTGGCCTCTAGAATGACCGACTTGAGCAGGTTGATCGAGCCCGCGTCCGGCCTGTACACGAACTCGATGACCTGGCTGCCCTTCGGGACCATCGACTCGACCTCTTTCTTCCTGCCCGGCGACACTATGAACCCGTCGGCGCCCTTGAGGGCTTCCGTCAGGGCCGCCCGGTCCCTCGTGACCACCGTCTTGATGTCGAGATCGCCGATTCCGGCAATCTCAATGGATTTCTTCACACGGTCGGCAAATATCTCCGACAGGCAGACGAGTGCAACCCGTTTCCCCTTGCCCAGGCGGGCGATTCTCACAATGGAGTCCATCTGGGGGTCCAGGGCGATGCCCAGTACCTCGCCGGAGCGGTCTCCGGCATAGGATTTCACTTCGTCCAGGTGGAAGAAGGTGGTAACGATTACGTCCGCCTGCAATAGTCTTTCCCTGGCGGACTCCACGTTCGACCGGATGTGGTCGATGAGGATCGGCATGACGGCGACCCTTGCGCCCAGCTCCAATTGCTTCGCGAAGAAATCCAGCTGCTCGCGGTTACACTCCACGAACGCCACTCTCACCCGCCTGAACAGCTCCTTCTTCTGCCTCGCTCGCTGCTCCGCCAGTGAAAGGAACTCGTCTATGGTGAAACCAAGGGAGAGGGTCTCTTCAAGGCAGGCGTCGATTGCCTTCATGAGCCTCTCCCTGGTTCCATCCCGCTGCAGGAGCTTCTCGCTCTCACTCACGAACGTCCCCCTGCCCTGGCGGGAGGAAATGACGCCCTCCGCTTCGAGTTCCCTGTACGCGGCGCTGACTGTGTTCCTGCTCAATCCGAGTTCGCGCGAGAGATCCCTCTCTGTGGGTAGTCTCGTCCCCTTCGGCCAGGTACCCAGGCGGATCTTCTGTTCTATCTGCCGCTTGACCTGGAGGTAGAGTGGCGCGCCGTCTTTCCGGTCGATGTTGATCGAGCTTGTGTAGTCCATGGTAGATTTCTCTTTCTGGTCGATCCATTTTGGAACCGTGGACCGGACCATTCCATTGGATCCTTCCATTCTGCCCATCATATTCTATATCCTCTCCCGACTTCCTTCAACTATGGTTTTGCGAGACACAACGAGAAAACCAAAAGGCCCGCACGGCAAACCCACGTGTGAGCCTTTCATCATCTGCAGCCGCGCTTCTCCCGGCCTGGCGGCCGGCGGCGGCGCCAATCTACTCTCTTACGACGTACGCCACTCCCGACTTCTGAACCTCGACCTCAACCCCCTGGGCGATCCTTGCTAGAAAGGAGGTATCCATGACCTTAGTGATGACTGCGTGAATACCGCCGGTGGTGACTACCTTGTCCCCTTCCTTGATGGAGTTCAGCATCTCCTGCCGCTTCTTCTGCTCGCGCTGCTGCGGTCTGAGCAGGAAGAAATACATCATCGCAAAGAACAACAACAGCGGTAGCAGGTTTGCAAGTTGACCTGTCATCGCTTTCCCTCCCCATCCATGATGTTCCAACTGTTCGACGCAACCGGTTTGATACCTCTATTATCCGTCATTCTTGGCCGCGGTAGGCGTCCGCTATTTCATCCCGGAGGCGCCATACGTCACCGACGCGGATGGCCTCCCTGACAAGGCCCACAAGCCTGGACAGGTATCTCAGGTTGTGGATGCTGGCCAGGGTCATCCCGAGGACTTCACCCGCCTTGAACAGATGGCGGATATAGGCGCGCGAGAAATGCCTGCACGTGTAGCAGTCACAGTCCTCCTCGACCGGCCGCTCGTCCGTGGCGAACGTCGCATTCTTGATCTGCAGCCTCCCCCTCGCGGTCAGGAGAGCGGCGTGTCGCGCGAGCCTGGTCGGGAGCACCGAATCCATCATATCCACGCCCCGGGCGGCGCATTCCACGATGTCGTCGGGAGACCCGACACCCATCAGGTACCGGGGCGCGTCCTCCGGAAGGAGGGGCACGACCTCATCCACCATGTCGTAGGTGAGTCCCTTTGGTTCCCCGACACTGAGACCCCCGATCGCATACCCTTGAAAGCCTATGGAGGATATCTGGCCCGCGCTTCTCCGCCTCAGGTCCGGGATCGCGCCGCCCTGGACTATGCCGAAAAGCGCCTGCCGCCGCGCCCCCTCCAACCCGGCGTGGGCGGCCTTACACCTTTCCGCCCACCTCGCGGTGCGCTCGGCCGCCTCCGCGACCCTCTCCAGGTCGCTCGGGTACTCGATGCACTCGTCAAGGGCCATTGCGATATCCGAACCCAGGGCGTTCTGGATAAGCACAGCCTTCTCGGGGGAGATGAAATGCTCCGAGCCATCGAGGTGCGACCGGAATACGACGCCGTCATCGGAGACCCGGCGGAGACCCGACAGGCTCATGACCTGGAACCCCCCGCTGTCCGTCAGGATGGGCCGGGGCCACGACATGAACCTGTGGAGGCCTCCCAGCTCGCGCACGACCTCGTGACCGGGCCTGAGGTAGAGGTGGTACGTGTTCGCTAACACTATTTCGGCGCCGGCCTGTTCTACCTGGCAGGGGGTCACGCATTTCACCGACCCCTGGGTGCCAACGGGCATGAACACGGGCGTGTGCACGACGCCGTGAGGCGTGCGCATCACTCCGAGCCTCCCAGGCCCCCTATCGCTCTCGCAGGTCACCGAGAAGCTGAATGATTCCGCGGCGCCCGTAGCAGACACCCCTTCCCCCGGACGCTCCCGCTCCGCGCTAAATGATCAGCATCGCGTCCCCGAATGAGTAGAACCTGTATTTCATCTCGACCGCCTCGGCGTAGGCCTGCAGCACGTTTCGCGTGCCCGCGAAAGCGCACACGAGCATCAGCAACGTGGACCGCGGCAGGTGGAAATTCGTCACGAGGGCCGAGACACTCCTGAACTCGTAGCCGGGGTAGATGAATATCCGGGTCCAGCCGCTTGCCGCGACTACGCGGCCGTCCGGACCGGCGCACGTCTCCAGAGTCCTAACGGCTGTGGTCCCGACCGCGACCACTCTGCCCCCACTGGAGCGCGCCGCGTTTATGGCGCCGGCCGCCCGTTCATCCAGCGAATAGTACTCGGCGTGCATCTCGTGTTCTTCGACATTCTCCGCCTGGACGGGCCTGAAGGTACCGAGACCCACGTGCAGCGTAAGCGAGGCGACCGCCACACCCGAGCCGCGAATCCGCTCGAGCAACTCAGGGGTGAAATGGAGTCCCGCCGTCGGGGCGGCCACCGAACCCTCTTCATCCGCATACACGGTCTGATACCTCTCCGGGTCCTGGATCACCCCGTGTATATAAGGCGGTAGCGGAACGCTCCCGAACCGCTCGATTGCAGACCGCGCGTCCCCGTCTGTAGCGCGCAGTCTGACCGTGCGTCCCCCGAAGGGCGTGACGCCCTCGATTACGGCTTCCAGCCCGCCATCCCCGAACAGCACCCTCATGCCCGGCCTTACCCGCTTACCGGGGCGAACAAGAGCCTCCCAGAGATCCCCCTCCACCCTCCGGAGAAGGAAGACCTCCACGGCGCCGCCCGTCTCCTTGCGGCCGAGGAGCCTCGCGCGGATCACCCGCGTGTCGTTGAGCACGAGGCAGTCTCCCGCCCGCAGGTAGCGCGGTATGTCGCTGAACACGGTGTGCTCCGTTACGCCGGAACGGCGCCCCAGTACGAGCAAGCGGGATGAATCCCTCGGTTCAGCGGGGGTCTGCGCTATGAGACCCGCGGGAAGATCGTATTCGAATTCGGAAACCCTCACACGAAGCGTCCTTTCTATGGCTCGCAGGCGTTGTCCAGACGGGTGTTCAGATAGTAATGTTGGAGTATGTCAGGGTACTTATACCCACGATTTGCCAGCGTCCTGGCCCCCCACTGGGAGAGGCCCACGCCGTGGCCGTACCCGCGCCCCCGGAATACGTATCCCCCCGGGCTGAGCCGGTAGCCCACAGCCACACTACCGGGCGCGATGGCGCCCCCGGGAACCGTTCTGACCGCGCCCCCGGCGGAGACAGCCCAGGCCTGTCCAACATCGAGGCCTGTCATTACCTCCTCCCACCGGGAACCCTCTTCAGTTACGGTGAACCACGTGCTCTTCAACCCAAGCGCCCTCCGTAGATCGGCCCCGCGAAGGACGGCCTCGCGTTTCGACCCCCTGACCAGTACCGTGCTCCACCGTCCGGAGACGCCCGCTTCCAGGCCGCGGACTTCCAGGAGCTTGCCCAGATCGAAACCAGCCGCCCCCAGCATTTCCTGGATCTCCCCCGCGGTGGCCCGGAATTCCCATGAGCGATGCGGTGACTCGTCCGCGGAGTCCTCGACACCCTTCAAGTATGGAAAGGGGGTGGACCAGACGAACTCACTGTTCTCCGTGTGTCCGCCGGACGACGAGTGGAAGACGGCGCGAACCGGTTCGCCGGCATATGTGAGCACCACGCCCCTGGTGGCGTCGACCGCCCTGCTCGTCCGGGGGTCTTCCCGGTCCAGCCCGCCGTATATCTGCCCGTCCGCCGTAGCCCCCAGGTCATACGGCAAGCCCGCGGCCAGGGCCCCTGCGCGGCACGACATGGCGAAGGACCTGGCGGCGACCGCCTGGGACTTGAGAGCCTCCTCCGGCCATCCGGGGGGTATTTCGCAACCCACGACGCCGTAAAGATATTCCTCCAGGGGCAGCGCGTTTACGGCCAGGATACCCCCGTCCCGGGACCGCATCACACGGAGTACACCGCGATATCTCGACTCCCCGAGCCGGAACCAGGCCGAGTCCCCGTCGCGCCCCGGCCGCACCTCGATCTGGTCAGCCGTAAACTCCCTGCCGGCCAGGCTGACCGAAACACCATCCCCCAGCAGGCGGAAGGAGATCTCCGTTGCGCCCTCGGGTGAGGCAATGATGGCGCCGCGCTCATCGCTGATGGTGGCCCCCGCGGGGACCCGGGCGACGACCGGCTGTGCGGTCGCCAACAACACCCTGACCACGGGGGTCTGCACGGGAGCGGCGCCGGCGCAGGGCACAACCGCCGCAACGACAAAAAGCGCGGTGATTACCGCGCAGATTGCACCGGATCCTCTCCCCCGGCGGTTCCTCAACCGCCCCTGGATCCTGTCTTTCCCAATCCCCTCCGCCAGCGATCCCATACGGACTCTCCCCCCGTGCGCCGCTGGTCTTCGGGCTGCACCTGGGGTCTATGCGCTCCCGGGCGCCCCGGCACGGCATCGTCCTCGCCGTCTTCCGCGCCCGTGGTCATCTTGTCGCCGCCCTTTCCGTCGTCCGGCGCCCCCCTGCTCTTCTTGCCTGTTTGCCCGGGGGGAGTCGCGGATTTCAGCCGCTCTCCTATTTCTTCACCGAATTTCTCGATGAGCCCGGGCCAATCCTTCTCTTCCTTCGCGCCCTTGATGATCTCCTCGAGCACGCGGGCGGACGACCTGTCCTGACGCTTTTCCGGCTCATCCTCCCGCCCTTCTGCCGTCTCCTTACCTGTCTCTTTGCCGGCGTCCTGCCTCGTTTCTCCCGTCTCTTTCCCGGGTTCTTCTCCGGTTTTCACGCCCGCCTTCTCACCTGGCGGCGCGCCGCTCTCGGCCTTGCCCGGCTGGCGTCCGGGACGCTCCGTCCCGCCCTCCTCGCCGGGCTGCCGGCCGTGTTCCTTGTCGCCGGTTTCGCCGTCGTTCTCATCTTCCCGCGTCCCGTCCCGATGACGGACTTGCGGGTCATCCCGCTCGTCACCCTGTTCTTCGCCGTCTCCGGCGGGCTGCGCCACTTCCGCGAACACGTCGATGCCCTGCTCCTTCGCCTTCAGCATGAGCGCAAGGCGCCCGGGCGGCACATTCAGTTTCCTTGCCTCTTCTCTGACTTCGGGAGCGGTGTGGATCACCTGGACTGTTCCCTTGACGTTCTTCGACTCCAGCGTCCGGGAGACGGCCTGTCGCGCGGCCTCCACTCGCTGCCTGGTCTCCGGGTCTACGGTGTTACCCCTGGCCGGCGTAACGGTGATGAGCACGGTGTTGTCCTCGCTTTCGGGGCTCACGTACCCCTTTTCCTCGGCGGCCCCTGCGACCCTCGTCACGGCCTGTTCCAGGTCCAGGTGCTTCAGATCGAGCCCGGCCACTACGTCGCGGCCATCCTCGTCCAGCCCCTCCACGGAAACCACCCTGTTGTTCCTGTCGATCCCCAGCTCGACGGCCGGGTTGATGTCCACTTCGACGTATGCCACGGCGGTGTTCTGAACCCGGATGGCCTCGCCCACGAAAGCAAGCATGAGTCCGATGATGAGAGCGGCCGCAATCGCCCTGCCTCCAAGGCCCTTCCGGCGCAAGGCCGGCGCGGCGACTAGATTGATCAGGCTGGTCCTGGGAGAGAATTGCACCTCGTCTCCCACGCGATCACCGGAGGCTACAGGGACGGACTCAAACCTGCCGTCGGGAGTCATCACTACGCCCCTGTTCCCGCGCACCTCCAGGAGAAGCCCCTTATTCTTCATTCCGGCTCCCACCCCCGGGGTCAAGATATCCTTTCAACGCAGTAAACTCACCGGTATGAACGAGCGCGATTGCGATAATGTATTTCCTCTGCCTTTCGAGCGTTTTCCGGCTGAGGCCGGTCCTGACCTCGAGCTCTTTGAGCGGCAGTTCTCCCTTTTCTTGGAGGTGGCCCCGGAGGGCCGGGTCTTCCGCCACCATCCTGGCGACATCCTGCGCCCGTTCGCGGGCGTCCACGTGTTTCGGCGTCAGGCCGACGAGTTCTGTCAGGGTAATCCCGAACTCCTCCAGGAGATCCCTGTACCGGCTGATTTCGTACTGCCTTTCAATCCGCTCCTGGGCCCTATCATACTCGGCCGTCGCCTGCGCGACCTCGACCGTGTTCCTGATATTGCCCTCTTCGTCCTCCTCGTCGAAGCTCGACAGGGGGATTTCCCTGCCCAGACGGCGCCGCTTCCGCAAATCGTCGATGAGCCGCCGCTTCATCACGGTCTGGGCGAACGAGGCAAACGGCACCCTGGTCCCCGGGTCGAAACAATCGACGGCCTCGTTGAAGGCCTCGAGCGCCACCTGGGCCTCCTCGTCCTCCCCCAGCCTCAGGAACCTGCCGCAGAACTGTGAGGCAATCTTCATGACGAAGGGCATATAGGCCTTGAGCAGGTTTTCCCGGGACGCCGAGTCACCACGCCTGGCGCGTTCAAGTAGTTCCAGATGGGGGTTTGGGCCAAGGCCCAAGAAGGCCACCTCGCTCCCCTGTAAAGTAATTCGAACCATGTCGGAAGAATGTTGGGGTCATTCGGGCGAAGACTGGGACCCCGGCCTACCGGCGGGAGACGAGCCACCCTATCAGGGAGAGCGCTATGCTGATGAGAATGCTGGTGGCAAGCGGGAAGTAGAATGTGAAGTTGCCACGCCTGATGACGATGTCGCCGGGGAGCCTTCCGAGACTGAAAAGCCTCCCGCCGAACATGATGAGCAGCCCGAATGCGGCAAGAATAACGCCCAGGAAAAGCAGCAGCCGTCCCATCTGTTCAAACGGCATTCTAACCCGACCTCCCCTGCCGGCGGTATCGTTCCGCCTCACTGAATATGCAGCCGCAGTATCCCTGCCGGTACAGGCCTTTCAGCCTGGCGGCCTCCATCGTTTCCCTCCAGCCCGGCCTGAAATCGCGGTACAGGAACCCCACCCCGTGCCCGGCTGCAGCGGCTTCCCCAGCATCCCTGACGGATTCGTGATCCTGATAGGGGCTGACGAGAAGGGTCGTGGAGAACGCGTCGAAACCGCGCTCACGAGCCTCCCGCGCCGCCTCGCCGAGCCTCAGCGCGTAGCACAGCCTGCACCGGTCCCGTTTCGTGGGCGCCTCAAGGGCCCCGCGGAGGTACGAATGTATGTCGAAATCGTCTCTCACGATTACCTCGAGGCCTTCACCCTCCGCAAACTGCCTGAGGGTGTCCAACCGCCTCTCGAATTCCCTGTATGGATGGATATTGGGGTTGTAGAACAACGCCGTGAGGTCGTGTCCTTCGCGCCTCAGAGAGCGCACCGGATAGCACGAACACGGCCCGCAGCACGTGTGCAAGAGAACCCTCATCGAAGCATCTCCGTCAGGTTTACCAGAATTTCTGTTGGGCGTTTCCGGCCTCCGGCGCCTTCATGCCGAGGTGCCGGTATGCGCCCTCGGTGACCACCCTGCCCCTCGGAGTACGCTGGATGAGACCAATCTGCAGCAGGTACGGTTCGTACACGTCCTCGATGGTCTCCGGCTCCTCCTGGATCGACGCGGCGAGGGTCTCCAGGCCCACGGGTCCACCGCCGTATCTCGCGACGATGGAACGAAGCATCTCGCGGTCGACTCGGTCCAGGCCCATCTCATCGACCTCCAGCATCCTCAGGCCCTCACGCGCGGTCGCCCCGTCGATCACGCCCTCGCCGCGGACCTGGGCGAAATCCCTGAGCCTCCGGAGCAGGCGGTTGGCCACCCGGGGAGTGCCCCTGGAACGCAGGGCGATCTCCCTGAATCCCTCGGCGTCCGCCCGCACACCAAGGATGTCCGCGGAACGCTTCGCTATACGCTCCAGGTGCTCCGGCTCGTAGAACTCGAGCCTGAGGGTTATCCCGAAGCGGTCGCGCAAGGGCGAGGCCAGGAGTCCCGCCCTCGTCGTGGCGCCGATGAGCGTGAAGTGCGGGAGTTTCACCCTGTATGTCCTGGCGCTGGGCCCCTTCCCGGCCACCCAGTCGTAGAGAAAATCCTCCATCGCCGGGTACAACGCTTCTTCCGCAGTCCTGTTCAACCGGTGTATCTCGTCGATGAACAGTACCCCTCGCTCATCCAGGTTCGTGAGAATGGCTACCATGTCCCCGGGCCTTTCTATGGCTGGACCCGAGGTGGTCCTGATCGCGGACCCCATCTCATTGGCGATGATGTGCGCCAGCGTGGTCTTCCCAAGACCGGGGGGCCCGTAGAGCAACACGTGGTCCAGGGGGTCTCCCCTCTTCCGCGCCGCCTCTATGTAGATCCTGAGTCTCTCCTTGATGCGTTCCTGGCCGATGTACGCCTCCAGCCTGGACGGCCTGAGGCTCGACTCGACCTCGCGATCCTCCTCTTTGGGCTTCGGAGAAACCAGACGTTCGTCGCTCATCTGCTCCGGCTACCTCACACCTTCGCCAGATTCCGGAGTCCCCTGTGTATCAGGTCCTCCAGGCTCATCTCGGGGTTTCCGTTCTCCTTTGCTTTCCTCACCGCTTCCGTGGCCTCACCGCGGCTGTAGCCGAGGGCTATCAGGGCTTCTTCCGCCTGCCCAACCATATCGAGGTCCAGGCCTGTGCGGCGCCTCGGCCCTTCCTTCTTTTTGACCCCGATCCTGTCGCGCAGTTCCAGGATCAGCCTCTGCGCGGTCTTTCTCCCTATCCCCGGGACCAGCGTCAGGGCCTCGTCATCTTCGAATAACACCGCTTTGTAGAAATCGGACGGCGATATGCTGGATATGATATTCAGGCCCACCTTCGGACCAACACCCGATACCCCCAGCAGCAATTCGAAAAGCCTGAGCTCCTCCGGGGACACGAACCCGTACAGGGACATCGCGTCTTCCCTGACGTGCAGGTGCGTGTGGACCGTGGCCTCACAACCCGGGGGCGGGAGCGCTGAGAGTGCGGAAGGCGCCACGAAGCAGCAGTAACCCACGCCGCCCACATCGATGATGACGCGATCCTGGCCCTTTTCCGCGACGACACCCCTCAGGAACCTGATCACGGGAGGCTCACCGCCTGCGAGACGCCTGCGATGTTCAGCCTGGAGGCGGTCTCGAGTGTGTGTACGCACGCGATGGCGGTGGCCAGCGCGTCGGCGACATCATCCGGGCTGGGAGGCGCCGGCAGGCCGAGGAGCGTCTTCACCATGGCCTGCACCTGCCGCTTGTCAGCCTTGCCGTATCCTGTGACCGCCTGTTTGACCTGCATGGGGGTGAACTCGTGCACTCGGGCGCCGGACGCCGCAGCGCCGACGAGCGCCGCGCCCCTCGCCTCGCCCACGGCCATGGCGGTTGTCGTGTTCCTGCAGAAGAACAGCTTCTCCACAGCCACGGCCTCCGGGGAATACGCCTCCACCAGGCGGAGCACCCCGTCGTGAATCGCCTTCAGCCGGACCCACGACGGCGTTCCCGCGGCCGTCTGGAGGCAACCGAAATCCACGGCGACCACGCGGTCGCCCCTGGACGCGATTACTCCGTAGCCCGTTATTGCTATCCCGGGGTCTATGCCGAGCACAATCAAGGGAATCCCCTCCAGCCTGCCTGGTTGGTTTCGACAGGCCTGGCAGGGATTCCTTCAGTCGAGCAGGCCTTCCAGCAGGCGCGCCACAGCGGCGTCTCCCACTACGACTTCTCCACCGGTGAGTTTCTCGACATCACGCTTGGGAATGCGCCCGGCGGGGAGGTCGCGCCTGAGCTCCATGAGGTTCGTATCGAGGGGTTTGCGTCCGTAGTAAACCGCCACGAATCCATCCTTCAGACAGACGAGGCGGTAGGGGGCATCCTCAGGGCAGAGGCCGTCGACTTCCGAGATGACCTCGGCGTCTCCGTTCTCCAACAGCGTCACGCGGGCGCCGGGATAGGCCTGCACGATCTCCTGGAGCGAACGGCCCGCAGGCACGCCCGCAGGTTCCAGCGTGTGCCCGCAATTCCTGTAGAGGATCTTCAGAACGACCCGCGGCGCAGCAGGCTGAGACGGCGCAGCCACCGGTCTCCCGTCCCTGTTCCGGCGCTGCGAAGAGAATCTGTATCCCGCCAGGGTCGAGCACCCGAGGAGGAAACACACCAGGGCGACGAACAGGCGCCTTCTCGCTATCGAGTTCATCCATCCCACCCCTGCGGTCCCTTATCCTTCCAGGGCTAGTGTTCCCGTGGGAGGCGGGTTCATGCAGGGCGCCGGGCTCGAGGCCGCGGGTGTCAGCCGGCGTATTTCTCCATTTCTTCCTGTGGTATGTTGAAGTTGGCGTGTACCTTCTGGACGTCGTCGTGCTCCTCGAGCGCGTCGACGAGCCTGAGCACCTTCCCGACATCGTCACCCGTCACAGTGATAGTGCTCAGAGGGACCATCGTGACCTCGGCGACTGCGGGCTTGATCCCCTTCTTGTGCAGGGCCTCTTTGACGGTGTCGAGCCCGTCGGGTTCCGTGAACACCTCATAGGTGTCCTCTTCGACCTGGAAGTCCTGCGCCCCCGCGTCGAGCGAGGCCATCATGAGGTCATCCTCGCTCAGCCGGCACCCCGGCCGGTCGATCGTGATGTATCCCATCTTCTTGAACATCCAGGACACCGATCCCGATTCGCCCAGGTTGCCGCCGTGTTTCGAGAATATGTACCTGATGTCGCTCGCGGCGCGGTTGCGGTTGTCCGTCGTCACCTCGACCATCAACGCCACGCCTCCCGCCCCGTATCCTTCGTAGACGAGCTCTTCGTATTGGACCCCCTCCAGCTCCCCGGTCCCGCGCTTGATGGCGCGGTTGATGGTGTCGGTGGGAAGGTTGATCTCGCGGGCCTTCTGGATCGCCGCCTTGAGCCGCATGTTCGCATCGGGATTGCCCCCGCCGTGGCGGGCCGCGACGATGATCTCCTTGGTCACTTTCGAGAAGGCCTGCCCCCGCTGCGCGTCCGACTTGGCCTTCTTGTGTTTGATGTTCGCCCACTTAGAGTGCCCTGACACACTGATCCCTCCAGTGTTCGCCCCTAATCGAGAGGCAACGCGGCGACCGGCGCCGGCCTCCGCTTGTGTTCGCTGCGGGCATGCATCTCACCGATTCGCCTTATCACGTCTCTGTCTCCCTTTCCCGTGAGCAGGTAATCGTCGATGTCGCGGTATGTTATCCCCATCTCACCCTCATCGGTCTGCCCGGGCCAAAGGCCCGCCGTCGGCGGCTTGTCGATGACCACGCGCGGCACACCGAGATGGGCCGCGAGCGCCCGCACCTGCTCCTTGACCAGCCCCCCGATCGGGAGTATGTCTACTCCCCCGTCGCCGTATTTGGTGAAGTACCCGACCGCTATTTCGCTCCTGTTGCCCGTGCCTGCGACCAGGTAGTTGAGCATATTCGCGTGGTAGTATAGCGCAGTCATCCTCAGCCGCGGCTTGACGTTGGCCCGCGCCAGGCCGGCGGCCCTGCTGTCGCCCGGCACGGCGGCTTCCCCGCCCGCAGCCACCAGGTCGTCGTACACTCGATCCAGCCTTATCGTCTTCCCCCTGGCGCGGAAGTGCCGCAGCACCAGTTCCGCGTGGTCGATGTCCTCCGCCAGGCTGTGGCACGGCAATATGAGGCCGAGCACGTTGTCTCCCAATGCCCGCCTGCAAAGCGCGAGCACGACCGCCGAGTCGATTCCGCCGCTGACCCCGACCACCGCCCCCGCGGCGCCGGCCTCTCTCACCTTCGCCGATATCCAGTCCGACAGGAATCCTGCAAGACGATCCATGTCCATCACAGAGTCCTCCCAGATCCGGAGCCCATCTCTCCGTCCATCAAGGGGATAATCTCTCCCGCGCGAGCCAAGACATGTCCTCACCGCTACCAGCAGAAGATTCCGCGCCGTTTTCGCTTTTCCTCTAGCGGATTTCGACGTGAGTCACCGGCACCTTTCCCGGCAATATCACTGTCGTCAGAGGGATGCTCGACTTGACGATAACCGGAGAAGACGAAAAGGGGAGCATCACTCTGAGGCGCACCTCGGCGTCCAGGTACATGCAATGCTTCACCTGGTTTATGCCGGCGGACTCGAATCTGTCCGATATGCGGGCGACGACGTTCGCCATCGGCACGACCTGTACCCGGATGGCGGGGCCCCAGGCCGAAAACACGCGAAGCCCCATGGCCTGTCCGAGTGGGATTCCGATCTCCTGGCTCGGGAGCGACCTGATCCCGTCCTGCACGGCCGCTATCGCCATCGTTGCGAGCCGGTTCACCTCGACGGTGTTGACGCGAATCATCACGATGTCTCCCGCCTGGTTCCTTTCGGCGGTGAACAGCTGATCGGACTTGATCGTGGACACGATCGTGTCGTTAACGACCCTGTTGATGATGTCCGTCGCGAGCACTGAGGCCTTCGTTTCCGCGATGCTCATCAGCACCGGCTCGACCGATCTCTCGAAGCGCCATGCGAAGAAGGCGAAGACAGCGGCGAGAATCAGCGGGTACACGGAAAAGGGGCCGGTCCTCCGGCGCACTCTGAACCGAACCACACCGACCCGCCCCCGAATTTCCCTGAATCTATTTAGATCATATGCGGGCGCTACTCCAGCCGGACGCGACCGAACGCCCTCTTTCCAACCTTCACGACAGTCCCCGTGGCCAGGGCCACCGGTTCAGCCGAGCTCACGCGCCTGTCCTCGACGTACACCGCCCCCTGATCCACCAGGCGCTTCGCGGCGCTCGCCGAAGGCGCGAAGCCCGCGATGTACACCAGCCTGTACGGGGGTATCTTCCCGCCGGTGAGTTCCGAGGCGGGTACCACGATTTCGGGAATCTCGTCAGGCCTCATCTTCTGCTGGAACACACGGACGAATCCGTCCTCCGCCTCGCGCGCCGCCTCCCCGCCGTGGTACAGGGAGACGATTTCCCTGGCGAGCCTCATCTTCGCATCGCGGGGGTGGACCGAACCATCTTTCAGCCCCGCCTCGATCGACCTGACCTGGTCCATCGGGACGCCTGTGACGAGCTCGAAGTACGGCACGATTAGCCCGTCCGGGATGGACATGGTCTTCCCGTACATCTCCTGCGGCGGTTCGCTGATGCCGATGTAGTTGCCCAGGCTCTTCGACATCTTCTGGACGCCGTCCAGCCCGGCGATGAGGGGCATGGTGAGGGCGATCTGGGGCTCCTGCCCGTATTCCCTCTGGATGTCGCGGGCCAGCAGGAAGTTGAACGTCTGGTCCGTGCCGCCGAGTTCGAGGTCCGCCTCGATGGCGACCGAGTCATACGCCTGCGCAAGCGGGTACAGGAACTCGTGGACGCCGATTGGCTTCTCTTCCTTGAACCGGTTGTGGAAATCGTCCCGTTCCAGCATCCTCGCGACGGTGTACTTCGCAGCGAGGTGAATGACCCCTGCGAAATCGAGTTTGCCGAGCCAGGATGAATTGAACACCACCCTCGTCCTGGCGGGGTCGAGGATCTTGAACACCTGCGCCTCGTAGGTGCGGGCATTCGCGGCCACTTCTTCCTCGGTGAGTTGCCTGCGCGTATCGGATCTGCCCGACGGGTCCCCGATCCTCCCCGTGAAATCGCCGATGATGAATATTATCTCGTGCCCCAGGTCCTGAAATTGCTTCATTTTCCTCAGGCAAACCGTGTGCCCCAGGTGGATATCGGGAGCGCTCGGGTCGGCGCCGTACTTGATGCGCAACGGCCTGTCTTCCCTTATCGACCTCGCGATCTTGTCCTCCAGTTCCTTCTCTGAGATAATCTCGGCCACCCCACGCCGGATGGCCTCCATCTGTTCATCGATTCCGGGCCTTTTCCCCACGAGAAACACCGTCCCACGTAGTAATTCGAACTGATTATAGCACGGGCCGCGTTCACGGGACAAACTGCGGGAACGGGCGACGGAACATCCCGGGGCCGGCGGTCGTCCCACATACACGGAGAAACGGGTCACCCCGGTATGGTATAATGACTAATGTCCCATGAGACATCACGTATTTTCAGGAGCGGAAACATGCCCAGAACCCGGCCGAAGAAGCGGAGAAGGACCTTACGGATATTCCTCAGCATATTGCTCCTGGCGATGTTGGCCGCCGCCGGGGCGGGATTCGCGTTCATCTCGAATACACTGAAGGGTTTGCCCGCCCTCAGCTCACTTGAACCCAAACCGAGCATCACCTCGTTCCTATACGACTGCAACGGCAAGGCGTTCGCGCCGCTTCACGCCGAGGAGAACAGGATCCCCGTCAGCTTCAAGCGCGTGCCCAAGCACGTGCGCGAGGCGTTCGTCGCGATAGAGGACCAGCGCTTCTACGACCACATCGGGGTCGACGTCAGGGGAATACTCAGGGCGGCGTTCAACATCGTCACGGGCAGGCAGTTCCAGGGGGGCAGCACCATCACGCAGCAGCTCGCCAGGCTCGCCTTCCTCACCCCGAAAAGGCGGCTGGATCGCAAGATTCAGGAGGCGGTCCTCGCCATAGAGATGGAGCGCAGGTACACGAAGGACGAGATCCTGGGCATGTACATGAACCAGATCCCGTTCGGCAACGGCGCCTACGGCATCCAGGCCGCTTCGCAGACTTACTTCGGGAAGAATGTCGAGGATCTCACCGTGGCGGAGGGCGCGCTGCTGGCGGGGCTGGTGCAGAGCCCGGCCACATACGACCCGTACACCCACCCGCAGGCGTCGCGCCAGAGGCAGGCCGCCGTCCTCGACCTGATGGCGAAGAACGGATTCATATCCCAGGAGGAGCGGCAGAAGGCGGCATCGCAGCCGCTCATGTTCAAGCCCCTCAAGAAGAACGAGATCGAAGTCGGGGCCTACTTCGCGGACTATGTCTTGCAGCAGCTCCTCGCCAAGTACTCGCCCGAGACCGTGTACGAATCGGGTCTCCAGGTCTACACGACCATGGACCCCGAAATACAGAAGGCGACCGAGAAGGCCATACCGAAGGTGCTCGATCCCGTATTCCCGATCAAGGAGGGTCAGGACTATCCCGAAGCGGCCGCGGCAGTGATGGACCCAAAAACGGGATACCTGAAGGCGATCGTGGGTGGGCGCAGGCACGACAGGTGGCTCCAGCAGAACCGAGTGGTGCAGTCCAAGCGCCAGCCCGGCTCCGCATTCAAGCCGATCATGGTGTACACGGCCGCCGTCGAGAAGGGGTTTACGCCCTCGACGGTGATCGACGACGCCCCCGCCCAGTGGCCGCAGGTGTCGGGGCCCGCGTGGGCGCCGGAAAACTATGACCGCCAGTTCATGGGGCTGTTGACGCTCCGCGAGGCCATAGAGAGGTCGCGAAACGTCGTCGCCGTCAAGGTCCTGGACAACATCGGGGTCCAGAGCGGCGCCGACTGCGCGGAGAGGTTGGGCATCACTACGCTCGTCCGCACCATGCGCGAGGGCAGGTCCGACCTCAATCTGTCGGCGGCCCTGGGCGGCGTGACCGATGGCGTAACCCCCCTGGACATGACGGTGGCCTACGGGGTGTTCGCCAACGGTGGGGTCAGGCAGGAGCCGATCTCTATACTCAAAGTGGTGGACAAGAACGGCAACGTGCTCGAGGAGCACAAGCCCAAGGGCACGCCCGTGATCAAGCCGCAGACGGCCTGGATCATGACAGACATGATGAAGGGAACCATCTCAAAGCCATGGGGCACGGGGACCAGGGCCAACATCAACAGGCCGGCCGCCGGCAAGACGGGAACCACCAGCGACTGGGTGGACGCCTGGTTCTGCGGGTACACCCCCGATCTGGTCAGCGTTGTCTGGATGGGCTATGACAAGGACAAGACGATGGAGAAGAACAGGGTGACGGGCGGCACGTACCCCGCCCAGATCTGGAAAGAGATCATGTTGCCCGCCCACAAGAACATCCCCGTCAAGGACTTCACTGTCCCGAAGGACATCGTCGGGGGCATCACCATTTGCGCCAAGTCAGGGAAGATCCCGGGCCCGGCCTGTCCCGCGGAGACCCTGAGGGAAGAGGTTTTCTTGAAGGGAACGGAGCCGGTCGAAGTGTGCGACGTGCACGTCCTGGCCGATGTGTGCGCCGACAACCCGTCTGAACTCGCGGGCCCGTTCTGCCTCTCCCGCCTCACGAAGGGATTCATAAGGCGGCCGGTACCCTATCCCACGCTCGAGGACGGCCGGAAGCCCCTCGACGCGGAGCAGGAAGTGCCGCAGAAGATGTGCGGCCTCCATAATCCCCAGATGGACCAGTTCTACCCTGAATTCCCGGGGCTTGAGACTGAGACCCAGCCACAATAGCAGGAGCCCGGTAGCTGCGCCTTCCCGCGTGACATATAGTGTACGGTCAAAAGCGCGGAAGGGGTGCCGCCTTGAGTCTGCCCAGCCTCCTCTTACTGGTGCTTTCCTGCAGCCTCGACAACCTCGTGGTTGGAATACTGTACGGGACCAGGGGCATCACTGTTCCATTCGCATCGAACCTGCTGATTGCCGCGATCACGACCGGCGGCACGCTGATATGCATCGTCTCGGGAAGGCTCGTGGCGGGCTTTCTGACGTCCAACCTATCCCATTCCATAGGGTCACTTGGCATCGCGCTCACGGGGGCCTGGGTGCTGATTCAGGAATCGTCCGCGCAGCACGGCTCGCCGGCGGGAGTGGTGTCCGGCGCCCCAACCGGCGCCCGGACGGGCCGCGCCCTATCCTATTCGAACCTCACGGTGAGCAGCCTGGCGGTCATCCTCGAAGACCCGTTCATTGGGGAAGTCACCGCCTGCGGCCGCCTCAGCCCCCAGGAAGGCTGCCTGTTGGGCCTGGCGCTTTCACTGAACAACTTTCCCAACGGCTTTGCGGCCGGAGTGGCGGGGTCCAGCCTCGTCGTGATGACACTCGCGCTGGTGATGCTGAGCGTGCTGACCCTTTGGGCGGGACTCCACGTCGGGCGCCGCTGCCTCGCGAGCAGATTGAAGGATGCGGCCGGGACGGTCGCAGGCCTGATACTCCTCATCACCGGCATCTACGAGTTGCTCGCCTGATGCCCCGCCCGCCTCCCCAGCGCGTCTTCCGTGGGAAGGCTGTTCTTCATGACTTCGGCAAGGGGTATCATCGTGGCCGAAGCCGCCCCCACCCAGCACCACTGCGCCGGGTTCAACCCGGCCACGCCGAATACGGGCCTGAGCGGGCCCCACATGGCAAACAGCTGGACCAGCGACGATATCGCCACCGCCACCATCATGGGGACACTGCCGAACATACCCAGGCGGAACAGCGACTGGTGGTGCGACCTGCAGTTGTTGGCGTGGAAGAGTTGCGAAAACGTGAGAACGCCGAAGCACATTGACTGCGCGACGGCCACCGGCTCGCCGGATTTGAGCGCCATCCAGTAGGTCCCGAGGCTGATGCAGCCGATCCACAGGCCTTCTACCAGGATCCTCCAGGTCATATCCCAGGTGAATATCCCCTGTTCCGGAGCGGGCGGTCTGGTTGTGATGACGTCGTACTCGGGCTTCTCCATCCCGAGGGCTATGGCAGGTGCCGCGTCCGTCACGAGGTTTACCCATAGAATCTGGGCCGCCAGCAGCGGCCTGCCGAGCCCGGCAAGGACGGCGCCCATGACGGTGATGAGCTCCCCGGTATTACATGACAGGAGGTACCTGATGGACTTCCGTACGTTCGCGTATATCGTCCGGCCCTCTGCGATCGCCCTGATTATCGTCGCGAAGTTGTCGTCGGCGAGTATCATGTCGGAGGCTTCCTTCGCGACATCGGTGCCCTTGATTCCCATGGCTATGCCGATGTCCGCCCACTTGAGCGCCGGGGCATCATTCACCCCGTCTCCGGTCATGGCCACAATGTGGCCGTCCCGCTTGAGGGCCGTGACGATCCTCGCCTTGTGTTCCGGGGACACCTGCGCGTAGACGACCGCGCTCCTAGCCGCCATTGTGAGGCGGGCGTCGTCCATCGAGTCGATTTCCCCCCCGAGGATGAGCCGGGTACCGGCGCCGGCGATTCCCAGGCGCCTGGCCACCGCAAGCGCGGTCGGCCCCTGGTCCCCCGTCACCATCAACGGCCTGACCCCTGCCTTCCGGCAGGTGGCCACGGCCACAATGGCCTCGGGCCTGGGCGGATCCATCATCCCGAGGTATCCGACGAAAGTGAGGCCGTTCTCCGCGTCGAGGCTGTCCCTCCAGCCCTCCCCTTCCCAATCCCTGGTGGCGACGGCCAGCACCCGCAGGGCCTCACCCGCCATCGCGGCGGAAACGGCGGCGTACGCCTCGCGCGTCGCTCCGTCGAGCGGCTTCACCAGGCCATCGAACAGTACACGCGTACACCTGGCGAGTACGACATCGGGCGCGCCCTTCGTAAAGGAGGTGTAACGGGAGGGGTGCCCGCGGCGCCCCGGTTCGAGGTGGACCGTGGTCATCATCCTCCGCGCGGAATCGAACGGGATCTCAAACACACGGGGGTGGAGTCTCTCACACTCATCCCTCTTGAGCCCCGCCTTGGCCGCGGCCACGACCAGGGCCCCTTCGGTGGGGTCTCCAATGATGTGCCAGCCCTTCCCGTCCTTCTGGAGGAGGGCGTCGCTGGCCAGCAGCCCCCCTAGAAGCAGCCTTTCGAGGCACGGCCGCCTGTCATCCGTACGCCCGCCATCCGGCCGCCCGCCATCCGGCCCGTCGTCTTCCGCCGGGCGGATCTCCCCTTCCGGCGAATAGCCGGTCCCCGAGACGCAGAACTTCCTGCCGCCGGCGAATACTTGCGTGACGCACATCTCGTTCCTCGTGAGCGTTCCTGTCTTGTCCGAGCACACGACCGTTACGGACCCCAGTGTCTCCACGGACGCAAGTCGCCTCACGATTGCGTTCTGCCTGCTCATCCTTCGTGTGCCGATGGCCAGGACGATGGTCACGATCGCGGGCAGCCCCTCGGGGATGGCCGCGACACCAAGGCTCACGGAGGCGAGGAACATCTCGAGCCATTGCTCACCCCTGAATATGCCGACGCCGAAAGTGACCGCCACGAGGGTCATACACGCCAGGGCGAGGTTCTGCCCGACGAGATCCAGCTTCTTCTTCAGCGGGGGCTCCTCGTCCGGCGAACTCCCAATGGCGCCGGCGAGTAACCCCACCCTGGTGTTCATGCCCGTATGACTGACAATGCCCTTGCACCTTCCGTACACGACCGTCGTCGAAGCGAAGAGCTCGTCTTTCCCTGCGGTCCCGTCTTTTTCCACAGGCACAGACTCCCCCGTCAGGACGGACTCGTCTACCTTCAGGTTGAAGGCCTCGACGATCCGGACGTCCGCCGGAACCCTGTCGCCGGCCTCGACGGCGACCAGATCCCCCGGCACGAGGTCGCGCGAGCGGACCGCCTTCCAGAGGCCCTGCCGGCAAGCCCTTGCCACGGGGGCCGCCATCTCGCGTAACGCCGCAAGGGCCCTCTCCGCCCTGTACTCCTGCACGACACCCGTCACGGCGTTCACGACGACGATCGCCATGATGATGGAGGCATCCACCCACTCCCCGGCCAAGGCCGAGACGGCCGCCGCGGCTATGAGCAGCAGGACGAGCACGTCCTCGAACTGCTGGATGAACATCCGCAGGGGATTCGGCCCGCGTTCCCTCTCGAGTTCGTTGGGACCGTACCTTGCGAGACGCCTGCGGGCCTCCCAGTCGGACAGGCCCTGCCAGTTGTGTGGTGGAGGCGCGGACGCCCGGGCCGGCGCCTCGACGAGAAGCGAGTTCAACGCCAATCACCCCGTGGGACATTCCTCGGGGAACCGGGACAACGCTAATTGGTATGGGGGATCTCGCTGCGATATTCGTGGCGAGGGGCTACCTGAGGGTGGCTACGCTGACCCCATCACCCCCTTCGCCGGGCCCGCCGAAGCGAACACCGGAGACGTCCGGGTGCTTCCGCAGGAAATCTCGGACCGCGTTCCTGAGGGCCCCGGTGCCCTTGCCGTGAATGATCCTGACCTGCGGGACGCCGCCGAGAATCGCGTCGTCCAGGTATTTGTCGACTGACGCCAGGGCCTCGTCGACCGTCATCCCCCTGAGGTCTATCTCGGTGGACACAGTGCGGGCCTTGTCTCCCATTACAGCGGTGACGCCGCCGGAACCCTTCCCGGCCGCCGCGGGACGCCCTGCGGGTCCGTCGCCGTCCCCGCGGCCACGCGAAGCCGCCGGCCGGGCCAGATCGTCCGGGTTCACCTGCATCTTCATGATGCCGAGCTGCACCAGGACATCTCCGGATGGGCCGCGGGGTTCGAGCACGTATCCAGTCTGTCCCACGCTCTTCACATATACGGGTTCGCCCGGAACCAGGTCCCTGGGGGGCGGACCTGCGAATACGGGGGTGTCGCCGTCACCTGCGTCGTCACCCACCTCGTCCCCGGTCCTCGCGATCGAGCCCGCCTCGCGCAGCGCGTCGCGCGCCGCCTGCAAGAAGGCTTCCCTCTCGCGAGGCGAGGCGCCTCCGGCCTCCCTCAGTTTCTCCATTGCCAGTCGCGCCTGGGCCTTCGCCTTCTGAACCACCGCTATCGCGTCCGTCCTGGCCTTCTCCCTGATTTCGATCTCCCGCTCCTTGAGGTCGCGAACCTTCCGCGAGTATTCGTCCCTGAGCCTGGCCGCCGCCCGCCTCGCTTCCTCCGCGGCCCGCTGGTCTTCTTCAGCCTCCCGCCTCATCTTCTCTATCTGGCCGATCATGTCTTCGACGCGGAGGCCTTCCCTGCCCACAAAACCCCTGGCTGACGCGATTATGCCCTCCGGCAGCCCCAGCCTGGTCGCTATCTCGAACGCGTTGCTGCGGCCCGGCAATCCTATGACCAGCCTGTACGTCGGGCGCAGCGTCTCCACGTCGAACTCCACCGAGGCGTTCTCGATGCGGTCCCTCGTAAACGCGAACGTCTTGAGCTCGCTGTAGTGCGTGGTGGCGATGGTCTTCATCCCCGCTCCATGCAGGTAATCGAGTATTGCCATCGCGAGGGCGGATCCCTCCGCGGGGTCTGTCCCGGCTCCGAGCTCGTCCAGGAGCACGAGGCTGCCCCGCCTGGCGCACCCGATGATGCTCACGATGCTGGTCATGTGGGACGAGAATGTGCTCAGGCTCTGTTCGATCGACTGCTCGTCGCCGGCGTCGCAGAACACGCCCTCGAACGGCGAGACGGCCGACCCCGGGGCGGCTGGAATGTGCAGCCCCGAGTGGGCCATGAGTACGAGAAGACCCACCGTCTTGAGGGTGACTGTCTTGCCGCCCGTATTCGGTCCAGTGATAATCATCGTGTCGTACGTCCTGCCCAGGTGCACGTCTGTCGGCACGACATCCCCCTTCAAGAGCGGGTGTCTCGCCTTCCTGAGATCCACCACGTAACCGGCGGCGAGCGCAGGTTCCACCGCGTTCATGTCCAGGCTCAGGCGCCCCTTGGCGAAGGCGAAGTCGATCTCTCCGGCCGCCTCGATCGATTGGAGCAGGTCGTCCGCGTGTCCCGCGACCATGGCCGAGAGATCGCGGAGGATCCTGTCTATTTCGTCCCTCTCCTCAGCCTCCAACCTGCGAATCTCGTTGTTGATCTCCAGTACGGCCATCGGCTCTATGAACACCGTGGCGCCGCTGGCCGATTGGTCGTGGACCACCCCCGCGACTAGAGACCTGTTCTCCTGCTTCACCGGCAGGACGTACCTGCCTTCGCGTATGGTGACGATGGGCTCCTGCAAGAGGCGGGCGACCTGCGGCGACCTGACCATCGATTCGAGGCGTTCCCTGACCCTGGAGGAAAGCGTCCGCATCTGCGAACGAATCCTGTGCAACTCCGGGCTGGCGCCGTCCCTCACCTCGGCCTCGTCAGTGAGGCTCTCCATTATGGTGGAGTGCACGTCCCTGAGGTTGACGAGCCGTTGCGCCTTCTCGTGGATGACCGAACCGGGCCTCGCCGCGGCGCCGAGAAACCTCTTCAAATCGCTTACTGCGGCGGCCGCCGCCGCTATCGCCACGAGGTCGGTGGCGTGGACCGAGCCGCCGATGGCGCAGCGCCGGACGGGACCCCGCACATCGCCGAGCCCCTGGAACGGGGGTGACTTGACGGAAATGATCGCGGCCGCCTCGGTCGTTTCAGCAAGCGCCCGGGCCATCTCCGCACGATCGCCGGCGGGGACGAGCCGCTCCGCTCTCTCCCTCCCGGGAACGGTCACCGCTCGCTCCACGAGCATTGCGACGATCTTCTCGTATTCGAGGACCCTGAGCGTGCGCTCGTCAAACACCGGCCCCTGCGCCTCTCCCACACGAGAATTCCCGGTAACCCTCAATCTGCAGCATTCTCCGTTTGAGGTCCAGCCCGCCGCCGAAACCAGTGAGCCCGGACACCCCCACGACGCGGTGGCAGGGTATTACCAGAGCCACGGGATTCCTCGCGCACGCCTGGCCGGCCGCCCTTGCGGCGGCCCTGTTGCCTGACGCGGCGGCCAATTCGCCGTATGTCACGACCGAACCCCACTCGATCTTGCGCATCGCCTCATACACCTTCTTGTGGAAGGGCGGGACCCCCGAGAGGTCGACGGGGTACTTCGAGAAATCCACAGGGCCCTCACCTCTGAAATACCCAACCGCCTCAGCGATGAGGCCGTCCCATGGCGGGGGCGCCTCGCCCGCATCGACCCACGACGCGGGACCGATCTCCTCCATCACGGCGGCTTCCGCGTCCCTGGGGAGCGCGAATTTCCTCAGCCCCGCAGGGGTCCACCCGAAGCCGCACCAGCCCGCTTCCGTTTCAAAGATGGTCGCCCGCATAGCCAATCCCCCTCCCGTCCGTTCAGCCGGCCCAATTATTCGCGGCATTCCTCCGCAGCATTCATTCGCAGCATTCATGGCAATCATACCTGACGCCAATCAATCCCAGTATCACGCGCGGCACATCCATAATGCTCTTCATGCCGGCGATTTCCTCCGCGGGCGCGCCCGGCGGCAGCCCAATGAACACGGCTGGAACAGGGTTCCGCGTGTGCTCAGGGGTCGATAGGTCCTCCACGTTGCCATGGTCGCTGGTCAGAACCACGCACGTGCCGCCCCCGGCCCCGCGCGCGACCCTCAGTATGCCCTCGAGAAACGCATCGAGCCTGGCAAGCACGCGTCGCGCCGCTTCCATGTCCTGCCGGTGCCCCACCTTGTCGGTAAGGAAGAATTCAAACATCGAAAGGTCGTACCCGGCGGCTATGCCGGCGGCGATCTCGCCGGCCTCGTCCGGCGACACCGTTTCGAGCGGGTAGCCACGGTCTCTCAGGATCTCGGACGTTATGTCGTGGTACACCGCCCTCCGCTCCACCAGGTCCCGGACGGTCCTCAGCGGGAGCGACGCGCTGAGCGCCGCGACAGTGCTTACGGAGGCGGGGTATGTCCCGTTCTCCATCATCTCGAACGATTCATCCCTGTACGCATTGATGAACGTCACTCTCTTTCCCGCCCTGCGCGCGGTCCTGTATATGCAGCGCCGCTCCAGCAACGCCTTCAGTTCGGGCGTAGGGTGGCCGCTGACATGGCCGCCCGCGACCGCGGCCGCGTTCTCCCCTGTCAGCAGGGCCGTCTGCCCCGTGGCGCTCTGCGGAATGCCCGGGAACCCCAGCGTCGCGTCGACGGGGACCCCAATGAAACCATCGCCGCGCGAGACGTTGTCACGCGGGATCATGCCCGCCTCGCCGAACAACCCGCGAAACACCGGGATCTCGCCCGCGGCCGCGGCATTAATGAAGGGATTGACCGCCGGGTCGTCGCGGCCAATCCCCATTCCGTCCACAAACACCAGCAATACTCTCATCTCGCACCCGGGGCCTCAAGGGGGCAGCCTGCGCCGCGAAAGCACGCCTACCTCCTCCAGAAGGGCGCTTGCCCTGGCCCTCGCCCTCTCCATATTCTGGACCATGAGCGCGTCCAGCCTGTTCAGCGTCATCATATGAACCGTATCCGGAGTGACCGGCTGTTTCTCCTTCTTCTTGATGACGCTCACGCGGCCGTTCGGCTCCAGCACAGCGAGCTGGACATCCTGCACGTTATCGATGTCCTTCTCCCTGAGCGATATGTAAAGGTCCGACAGCGTGATCTTCTCTCTCCTGAGATTCTCCTCGAGTATCCGGCCATCCTGCACAAGCACCGTGGACTGCCCCTGCGTGATCTTTTCGAGGGTCCTATACCGGATGTTGAGCGTGCCCACAATGAATTCGAGGGCGGCGAGTATGCCGATCGACAACCCCGCATCGATCAGGCGGACGCTCTTCTCCTCAATCGGTATCGCCGCGACCGAACCCATGATGATGACGACCACGAGGTCGAACGCCGCCATCTGACCTATGGACCTCTTCCCCACCAGCCTCATGGCGGCGAGGCAGAAAACATAGACCGCCATCGTCCTGTAGGTCACGATGAGGAGGTCCTTCCACAAGGGCAGCTGTTCGGTTTGCATGGAATCCCCCCACGTACAGGCCTTACACCAAGTATCTAGTATTCCGGCGCGGGGGGTTCCGGATACCGCGTCAGCGGAGCGCCTCGAGGAGGTCCTCCAGCGAGAGCGCGTTGAGTATGTCCTTGCGGGTAGCCCAGGCGCGGCGCGCCACCGCCACCCCGTACCGCATGTCTTCGAGACTCATCGTGGCATGCGCGTCTGTGTTGATTACAAGCCTGCACCCGGCCTGTATGGCCCTCCGCGCCCAGTAGTCGGACAAGTCGAGCCTGTCCGGGGAGGCATTGATCTCCAGGCACGTGCCGGTCTTCGAGGCCATCTCGATCAGTCTGTCGACGTCCACCTCGTATGGTTCGCGGCGGCCGATGAGCCTTCCCGTCGGATGGGCGATCACATCAACGTGCGGGTTTTTCATCGCAGCCTCGATCCTTGCGGTCATGGCCTCCCTGCCCATGTGAAACATGCTGTGGACCGATGCCGTGACGATGTCGAGCTCCCCCAGGGTCTTATCGTCTAGATCGAGGCCGCCCGTTCTTGTGATCTCGACCTCGATGCCCTTCAAAACCCGGAAGCCGGGCATCTCCCTGTTCAGCGCGCCGATTTCCTCCGCCTGCGCCCTGAGTTCCTCCTCGTCCAGCCCGCCGGCGACCCCAAGCGACTTGGAGTGATCGGATATGGCAATGTACTCGTAGCCTCGCCCCATGGCCGCGCCGGCCATGTCCGCGACGCTTCCCGTCCCGTCGGTCCACCTGGTGTGCGCGTGGAGGTCCCCCCGGATATCGCCTTCGGTCACCAGCTCCGGCAACCGCGACTCCAGCGCCGCCTCCACCTCGCCGGTGTCCTCCCTGAGTTCGGGCGCCACATATTGCATTCCCAGCAGCCCGTAGATGTCTTCCTCGCCGGCGAGGCCCACCGGCGAGTCTGCCTCGTCGAATACCCCGTATTCATTGATCTTCAGTCCCCTGTCCTTCGCCATGCCCCTTAGCCGCACGTGATGCTCCCTGGAGCCCGTCGAATGGTGAAGGGCCGCGACGAATTCGCCGGGTTTGACCACGCGCAGATCCACCTGCCCGAGACCATCGATCTTGACCACCGACTTGGTTTCACCCCTGGCCATCACCTCCGCCACCATGGGCAGGGAGGTGAAGGCGTCCATCAGCCCGCCGGGGTCGGTGGATGAGGCCACGAGGTCCACGTCGCCCACCGTCTCCCGTCGCCTCCGGATGCTGCCCGCCACAGCGACGCGCTCGACCCCTGGTACATCGCGGAGTATCGAGGCGATCTCTTCCGACAGTGGCAACGCAATGCCGAGGGGGGTTCGCGTTCCCCTGCGCCTGACCTGCTCAACGCCCTTCAGCAGGGATTGCTCTTTCTTTTCTCCCATCCCGCGAAGGCCCCGCACCCGGCCTTCACGAAGAGCGGCCTCGAGGCCGCTGAGGTCCCTGACCCCGAGTTCGCGGTAGAGGACGGAAGCCGTGCGCGGGCCGAGTCCGGGCACGTCCAACAGCTCCAGCACGGTGTGGGGGACCTTCTCCCTCAGTTTCTCCAGGTGGCGCATGGCCCCGGTTGCCAGGTATTCTTCGATCTTGGCGGCGATGTTCTTGCCGACCCCGGGGATATCGAGAAGCCGCCCCTGCGCCGCGAATTCGCCGACGTCACCGGGCAGCTTGGCGATCGACTCGGCGGCGCGGTGATATGCCCGGGCCTTGAACGCCTCTTCTCCGATGATCTCTGTGAGGTTTGCGATTTCTATGAGGGCTGCCGAGATCTCGAAGTTCTTCATGGCTCCTCCCAACGCAAATGCTCCGGCGCAGAAAGAGAGACCGGCTATGCCGGCCTCTCTCCCGCAGGATGGTTCGTCATCCCGCCGATGGTCGCGCCCATCGACGGGGATCGTTTCCCGGACCGGCCGGCTGTATTCAACAGGCTATCTGAGCCCCAGGCCGCGGCGAGCGAGTGATTCCCGCACTTTCGAGTGGACGTCGTCCACCTCAGCGTCAGTCAGAGTGCGGTCGCCCGCCCTGTAGGTGAGCGAGAACGCCAGGCTCCTGTGGCCCTCAGGCACCTGACCTCCCGTGTACAGGTCGAACAGTCTCAATTCCACGAGGAGGTCGCCTGCGGCGTCGCGGATCCCCTCCATTATCGAGGCCGCCGGCGTACACTCGGGCGCTATGACGGAAATGTCCCTGACCACAGCCGGGAATCTCGGCAACTGCCTGAATTCCTTCTCCATCGCGCCAAGGGACATGATGAGGTCAAGGTCCAGTTCAGCCAGGGTCGCCCTGCCCGGCAATCCGTATTCCGAGACAACCGCCGGATGGGCTTCGCCGATGACCCCGATGGCGCGGCCCCCGGCCCTGACGACCGCGCGCCTGTGCGGATGGAGTGCGGGCAGCAGTTCGCATACCACACCCGAATCACCGTCACCGGCGCCGCCGGCCGTATCGCTCTCTACTGCGTCGAAGGTGACGCCGTTCACCCCGGCCTTCCGCAGGAGGCCCTCCACGACTCCCTTGACGAAGAAGAAGTCCGCCTCCGCCGGCCTGGAGCGCCAGTGCGCCGCGCCGGCGCGGCCTGTGACGGCTATCCCGAGCCTGACCCTCTCCTCGGGCAGTTCGCTGACGGGCAGGGATCTCGGGATAATCACACGCCCGATTTCGAACACCTGCACATCCGTCACGCGATGGCTCGCGTTGCACGCCAGCGCGTCGAGGAGCCCCGGCGCCATCGTCGTCCTCATGATACTCTGTTCCTCGACCAGTGGGTTCATCAGCCCTACCGCCCTCCTGAGCGGGCATTCCGGAGGGAGTCTCATCCTGTCGAAAGACCCGGGGTCGATCAGGGAGAGAGTGCTCACCTCCGTGAGGCCGCTCTGGAGCATTGTTTCACGGACGAAGGACGAGAACGCCCGCAGCGGGGGCTGCTCACCGCCCGCGGTGGCCCCTTTCAGAAGCGTCGGCTCGATCTCCTCGTACCCGTAGAGCCTCGCGACCTCCTCGATCAGGTCTACCTCCTCGGAGATGTCCACGCGCCTCGTCGGGACCGTCACGCTGAGCATTCCGCCTTCACCCGGCGCCACATCGAAGCCGTACCTGCCCAACAGGCCGGCGATATCATCGTCGGACAGCGTTTTCGATACCACTGTGCGCGCCAGGCCGGGCCGGACGAGGATGGTCTTCGGCTCGACTCTGACGGGGTGGGCGTCCACGATGTCGGCCGACGGCTCGCCCGCCCCGATGTCGGCCATCAACCTGGCCGCTCTCTCGGACGCATCGGCCTGGCCGTTGGGGTCGATCCCCTTCTCGAACCTCAGCGACGCCTCCGACCTCATCGCGAGGGCCATCGCCGTCCGCCTGATGCTGAGGGGCTGGAAATACGCGGCTTCAAGCAGCACGGTCCGGGTCGTCGCCGTGACCTCCGTGGTCAGACCGCCCATCACCCCTGCCACGGAGACGGCGCCCCCCGCGTCGGCGATCACGAGCATCCGCTCGTTGAGCGCCCGTTCGCTTCCATCCAGCGTGGTCACGATTTCGCCGCTTTTCGCCCGCCTGACTATGATGGTGGCGTCGCGGAGGGTCTCGTAGTCGAAGGCGTGAAGCGGCTGGCCCGTCTCCATCATGACGTAGTTGGTGACATCGACGATGTTGTTGATCGGCCTGAGCCCGGCCGCTATCAGCCTTCGCTGCATCCAAATGGGTGAGTGCCCCACCCTGACGTTCCAGATCACCTTTGCTGTGAAACGCCCGCAGAGGTCCGGATCATCTATCCGGACTCTGATGCTGCGGGCGCTGGTACGCGCGTCCCGCGGCCCGCCGCACCCCTGCGGTGGCGCCTTGACCTTCCCGCCGGTGAGCGCCGCCACTTCGCGCGCCACCCCGAGCATCGACAGCGCGGGCGAGTAGTTCGGGGTGAGATCGAGCTCCAGGACGTAATCCCTGAGCTCCAGGACCTCCGTGAGGTCCGCGCCCGGCCGAACGCCTTCGAGTGTCAGGATCCCCTCGTCCTCCAAGTGCTCTTCGCCAAGCAAGATCTCCGTGGCTGACAGGAGCATCCCCTGCGACTCGACGCCCTTGAACCCGGCCGTTTCGATCTTCCATCCCCGCGGGAGCGCGGCCCCCGGGACGGCGACGGCGACGACCTGCCCCGTGCTCAATCCAGGCGCCCCGGTAACGATGGACAGTACCCGCCCTCCGGCGTCGACCGTGCACACATTCAGCCTGTCCGCCGCCGGGTGGGGCGTTATCGATTCGATTCGCCCCGCGACGAGGCCCGTCAATTCGCCACCGGTCCGCTCGATGTTCTCGACCTTCAGGCCGGCCATGGTGAGCCTGGCCGCAAGCTCTTCAACGCCCCACGGGACGTCCACGTATTCACGAAGCCAGTTGTAAGACACCCTCATGATTCAGGCCACCCCCAGACCCCTCAGAACTGCCGCAGGAACCTGAGGTCCCCGCCGTGAAACAGCCTGATATCGTCGATGCCGTACTTCAGCATCGCCACTCGTTCGATACCCATCCCAAAGGCGAATCCGGTGACCCTGCCGGGGTCATACCCTCCATTTGCGAGCACGCGGGGGTGCACCATCCCCGACCCCAGTATCTCCAGCCACCCCGTGCCCCCGCACACGCCGCAGCCGGACCCGCCGCAGACCGTGCACGACACGTCCACCTCCGCGCTGGGTTCTGTGAACGGGAAATAGCTCGGCCTGAACCTGGTCCTGGTCTTCGGGCCATAGAACCTGCGGGCGAATTCGGCCAGGGTCCCCTTCAGATCGCCCAGGCTGACGCCCACGTCGACCGCGAGTCCCTCCACCTGCGTGAAGACGGGGGAATGTGTGGCGTCGGCGGGATCGCGGCGGTAACACCTGCCCGGCGCTATGAGCCGGAGCGGCAGCCCGGGGGCCCGCTTCAGCATCCCCCTTATCTGCACCGGAGAGGTGTGGGTCCGGAGCACCGTTTCAGGATTGACCACGAAGGTCGCCTGCATGTCCCTTGCCGGGTGGTCCTTGGGGAAGTTCAGGGCCACGAAGTTGTAGTAGTCCGTCTCGACCTCGGGACCCTCCTCGATCTCGAATCCCATGCCCGCGAATATGGCCTCGATCTCCTCCAATACCTGCTGCAGGACGTGCTTCGTGCCGGTCTGAGGCGGGACGCCGGGCAGCGTTACATCGATGGCCTCCTCACGGAGACGCCTCGACATCGCCTCACGCCCCAGGGACTCTCGCCTATCCCCCAGCAGGCGCTCTATCTCGTCGCGAATGTCATTCGCAAGGCGCCCCACAGCCGGGCGCTCCGCTTCAGGAACCGCCCCCATCCCTCGCAGGGCCTGGGTCAGCAACCCCTTGCGCCCGAGATACCTCAATCGAATCTCTTCGAGCGCCTCGAGCGATTCCGCCTGCCCGGCGGCGAGCCTCGCCTCTCTCCCCAGGGCATCGAGTTCTCCCTTCAACCCGTCTCCCAAGATAAGACCCCCTTCCCCACACATAACAGAAAGGCCTTCGCCACCAGGGCGAAAGCCTTGCTTCCGCGGTACCACCTTGCTTGGGCGATGCGCTCGCCCCACTCCGGATGCTCAGGAACCAGCGCGGTCCCAACATCCTGCCCCTTTAACGGTGGGCGCCGTCACGGCCTACTCATGTTTCAGCCTGCGGCTCCGGAGCGAATTTCGACCGCTTGGCCACGGGGATGCTTCCAGTCCCGGCATTCCCCTCCCTGCGTGGCGCCCCCGGCCTACTTCTCTCCTTCTCAGCCTTTGGACCTAATTCAGATTGAGTTTGCGGTAAATCAGGTATGCTTCAACCCAGCCCGTCAGCTCGAATATCCTCCAGAACACCTCTGCCGTCATTCGCTCTTGCACGCCCTTTCCAAGGCCTCAAGACGCTTTTGCTTGCCACGATTATAGCATAGCGGTGAGGGGGTTACAAGGCGAGAGAGCGCTGCCTGCGGGCCTCGTAAAGCATCGCTGTCAGGGCCATTGAAACGTTGAGGGACTCGGCCATGCCATAAATTGGCACGGCGATCGCGGACCCGAGGGCCCTCAGAGAGGGCGACACACCCGCGGCCTCGTTTCCGGCGACGATGACGACCGGACCCGATAGGTCCACTGAGTACACCGGGGTTTCAGCCTTCGCATCCCCGTAGTAGAGCCTGAACCCCGCGGCCAGGAGGCTTCCCGCGGCCGCAGCGGCGTCGTCAGCCGCCACGCACGGGATGTGGAAGACCGATCCCATACTCGCCCGCAGCACCTTGGGGTTGTACGGGTCGGCCGATGGGCCGCCGAATATGACGCAGGATGCGCCGAAAGCGTCGCCGGACCGGACAATTGACCCGGCGTTCCCTGGGTCCTGCACGCCGTCCATCAGCACGACGAGCGCATCACCCGTCGCTCGGGCCCGTGCGATGACGTCGCTCATCGCCATCTCCGCAGGCGTATCAGGGATTCTAACCGCAGCCAGGATCCCCTGCGGGGTTTCTGTCTGTGCCATCTGCCTGAAAACGCGGTGATCCGCTGGCCACACATCGACACCGTGTTTCCGCAGCAAAGCGGCGAGTTCAGCTACCCTGGCCGACCCGGCGGCGTCCTCATCGTAGGCCGCCGTGACGAGGGAAGCCCCCGAATCGAGGGCTTCCCTGACCAGCGCGATCCCTTCCACCAGGGTCAGGCCGGTGCGCCGCCTGACCGGCGCGGCTGATAGCCCGCGCAGCAACTTGACCCTGTCGTTCGCCGGGCTCCTGACCGTTACAACGTGGTCCCGCACGCGGCGGGCGCGATCGCCGCGCGGCCTGTCGTTCATGACGCCGCCTCTTCCAGCTCCCTCAGCCGATCGTTCTTGCCGACCATGACAACCGTATCGCCCTCTTTGATGGTATCGTCCCTGTTGGGGGTGAGATTGATCTCCCTGCCGCGCCGTATGGCGATCACGTTGATCTGATACCTGTTCCGGAGGTCCAGATCCTTGAGGCTCTTCCCGATGAGTGCCTTCGTGGCCGTCAGCTCTACGATGCTGTATTCCGGTGACAGCTCGATCATGTCGAGGATGTTCACGGACGATATGTTGTGCGCGACCCTCATCCCCATCTCGCGCTCCGGAAATACGACGCGGTCGGCTCCGATCTTGTAGAGCACCTTGCCATGATGCTCGTTTGAGGCTTTGGCTACTACCTCTTTCACGCCGAGCTCCTTGAGTATGAGAGTCACCAGTATACTCGCCTGAAGGTCGCCTATCGCCACGATCGCCGTGTCGAAGTTCCTCAACCCCAGCGCCTTGAGGTTCTGCTCATCCGTGGCGTCACACTGCACGGCCTTGGTAGTGTAGGCTGAGGCGGCGTTGACAGCATGCTCGTCCTTGTCGATACCGAGGACGCTGTGGCCGAGGGAGTCCAGACTCCCGGCAACGGCCGCGCCGAACCTTCCCAAGCCTATGACGGCATACTCGGCCATCGTACGATCCCTCCGAAACAATCCGTCATAAGAATTCCCCTCGAATCCCAATTCTACCCGACAAGCATCCTATCCTCCGGCAGCCTCACAGGCGCCGCATGCAGCCTTTGGGCGATCGCCATCCCCAGCGTCAACGGGCCCACCCTGCCCGCGAACATGGTCATCATTATGAGGACCTTCCCCGCCGTGGTCAGGTTGGGCGTCATGCCCGTGGAAAGCCCGACCGTACCGAAGGCGGATGTGGCTTCGAACATCACCTCTACCAGCATCTTCCTTTCTGTGATGGCCAAGAGGGATGTGGTGAAGATGATCAGTCCCAGCGACAGCATCGTTATCGCAAGGCTGCGGTCCACGACATCGCGGGCCAGCCTCTTGTCCCTGAATTCCACGTCCTGCTTGCCTTCGAGTATGGACTTCACCATCGCGACGATCGTGGTGAACGTCGTCGTCTTGATGCCGCCGCCGGTACCGCCGGGAGAGGCGCCGATAAACATCATTATCATTGTGACGAGGAGTCCGGGGAGACTCATCTTCCCCACTGGTATGGTGTTGAACCCCGCCGTACGCGGTGTGACAGAATGGAAGTACGCCGCAAGCACCTTGGTTGGACCGGACAGGGGTCCCAGCGTGCCGGGGTTGGAATACTCTAGAAGGTAGATCAGGATAGTGCCTATCACGATCAGCAGCGCGGTGACCCTGAGGGCTGTTCTCGTATGCAGCGTAGGCTTGCCTTTCCGGCCCAGTCTGCTCTCATACAGGTCCATGATTACGGTGAATCCTATCCCGCCAACGATAACCAACGAGGTGACAACAAGGTTCACCGTCCAGTCACTCACATAGCCCATAAAACTGGTGCCGAACAGGTCGAACCCGGCGTTGCAGAACGCGGAGATTGCATGATATACCCCGAAATACGCCGCCCTGCCCGGACTCATGTCGAACGCGAACCGGACCGCAAGGATCGTCGCCCCGATCCCCTCGGCGATCAGAGTCACCAACAGTATCGCCCTTGTCAGGCGCACGAGCCCCGCCATCCGTGACAGCCCGGTGGCCTCCTGAATGATCAGTCTCTCGCGAAGCGATATCCGCTTGCCGATGACGAGCGCGAACAGAGTAGACATGGTCATTATCCCGAGGCCGCCGATCTGGATGAGCAGTATCGTAACCACCTGTCCCAGGATGCTCCAATGGGACCCCGTTTCCACCACGACCAGCCCCGTGACGCACACAGCAGACGTCGCGGTGAAAAGGGCATCGACATAGTGCGTGACCTTCCCCGGGGCGGCCGCATGGGGAATCATCAGCAGAAGGCTCCCCATAAATATGACCCCCGCGAATCCCAGCACCAAGACCTGAGCGGGGGTGAGGTTGATGTTCCAGCGCCCCCTGTTGTTCGATCCGTTCAACGCCATGTCGTGGACGCTCCTCTAAATACAAGAGAGTTGTGGCGAAATACACAACTCCATACTCCTTACTCACTCGTCCTGTCGTTCACTCAGATCTCAACCCGGATGCCTCAACCGGCGGACGGCCGGGGATGGGCCGATGACCACGAGTACGTCCCCCGCTTCGATTCTCCTATCGGCCTGCGGCGACAGATCGACCAGGCCATCCCTCTTCACGGCAATCACGTTGATCCCGTAGTCCTGCCTCAACCTGAGCTGGCCCAGGGTCTTTCCCGCCATGTCGCCGGCCAGCATCTCCACGATCCGGCAATCAGCCCCCAGGTCCATTATGTCTAGTATGTTCTCGCTCACGAGCCCCTCGGCAACCTTGGCTGCGGCCTCCTTCTCGGGGAACACGACGATGTCGGCCCCCACCTTGAGCAGGATTCTCCTGTGCAGATCGCTGAATGCTTTCGCTACCACCTTGTTGAGGCCCAGTTCCTTGAGATTCAAGGTTATCAGCACGCTGGACTCCAGGCTGGCGCCGACGCTGACTATGGCGCTGTCAAACGCTCTGGCGCCAAGGCCCCGGAGCACTTCTATGTCGGTAGCATCGCCGGTGACGACCCGCTCGAGCTCCTCGCTCAGGGTCTGGGCCCTTGACGCATCGCTGTCTATCCCCAGGACCCTGCTGCCGCCCCTGACTAACGCTCTCGCAACTTCACCGCCGAAGCGACCGAGGCCAACGACCAGGTACTGCTTCACGCCTTCAGGCTCTCCTTCGCAACCGCAACGAGTCTGCCGAACGCGCCGCTGTCCTTCACGGCCAGGTCGGCCAGCATCTTCCTGTTTATCTCGACACCGGCCCTGCGGAGGCCGTTCATCATCCTGCTGTATGTCAGCCCCTCGTTCCTGGCGGCCGCGTTGATCCTCGCGATCCAGAGCTTACGAAATTCCCTCTTCTTCGCCCGCCTGTCTCGCAACGCATACGAGAGCGCCTTCATGACGGTCTCGTTCGCCATCCGGAAGACCTTGGACTTTCTGCCCCAGTACCCCTTCGCAAGCTTCAACAGCTTCTTGTGGCGCCTACGGGTCGTGACGCCGGTCTTGACGCGAGCCATGTGAACCTACCTCCCGTGATTATCTATAGGGCAGAAGCCTGCGCGCCCTCTCGGTGTCCTGCTTGGAAGCAATGGTGGCTGTGCGAAGCGCCCTCTTGCGCTTTGCCGTCTTCACCTCGAGCTTGTGCGTCTTCCCAGCCTTCATGCGGCGGACCTTGCCCGATCCGGTAAACCTGATCCTCTTCGCGGCGCCCCGGTGTGTCTTGAGCTTGGGCACAGGTGAAACCCCCTTTCTCAGCTGCTCTGCTTGGGCGTGAGTATCATGATCATGTTCCTTCCCTCGATCCTGGGGGCCCGCTCAACCACGCCGAACTGGGATACCTGCTGTGCGAGTCTTTCGAGCACCTGCCTGCCAAGATCCGAATGGACGATTTCGCGCCCGCGGAAGGTGATGGTCGCCTTGACCTTGTCTCCCTCCTGCAAGAATCTGCTTGCGTTCTTCGACTTCACCTCAAAATCGTGCTCTTCAATGGTCGGCCTCATCTTGACTTCCTTGATGTCGACTACCCGCTGCTTCTTCCTGGCCTCCCTGGCCCTCTTGGACTGCTCGTACTTGAACTTGCCATAGTCCATGATGCGGCAGACCGGAGGCCTGGCCGTCGGGGCCACTTCCACAAGGTCAAGCCCCTTTTCGGTAGCAATCCTGAACGCATCCCTGAATGGCAGGATACCCAGCTGCTCCCCATCATCGGATACCACTCTGACTTCCCGGGCCCGGATCGCTTCGTTCATCCGAAGGTCCTTAGATATGCTGCTGCACCCCCTATTTGATCATAATAACCAGAAAAGCGGGCGTTCCACCCGCTTTCCGTTGCCGAACCGATATCCCGTAACCTTACGAGCAACCGGCTGTAAGGTGAGAAGCGGATGGCTTCTGCTTGGACTGCATCAGTATATCACGAGGCATGGGAATGGTCAACGTGAATCAATCAGGCGAATCAGGCGCGTCGTGCTGTCTCCACGGGCACCGCAGCGCCGTGGCAATCAGCTGCCCCAGCATCTCGACAACCGCTACATGTATGTGCGCCGGAAGACCGTCCACGCTGGGCCCCACTAACCCCGTGCACCCGTCGATGAGCGAACTGCGGGCACACGCCTCGAGCATTGCTCTCTCGATCGCGGCGTCGTGGAAGAAGCGTGGTTCCCCCGCCAGGATCGCCAGGCAAGCAGCCACACCGTAACATCCCCAGTTGGAAACGGCCGCCACCACCAGCGACTCCGTGACCGTGGCCGGGGCGACCCCGGAACCGCAGCCGCACTGGCACTTCTCCCCGTACGGTACCGAACGCCGTACCCCATCCTGGATTGCACCCATACCGATCTCGTTCCCACCGTCTCCGACCCCGATGGTGAGGACACCCCTTTCCCCTGCGTCCATCATGAGGTAGTCGATCTTCGCCATGTACGGCGTAATATCGTGCCCGCGCATCGTGTGTATGACTCCGCGGTCGTTCATCCCAGCCTTCTCCGTGCAGACAACGGCCCACGGTTCATAGAGCGACAGCAGTTCGCGGCTCGCCCGCCGCGCCTCCTCCGTACCAGTTGGGAAGGCCATGACGCTGGCCGCATGCAGGGGAGCAATCGAATGAGCCGACGAGGCCGCCTGCACGGGATCGAGGCATCGCAGTCCAGCTGCCTCCATAACCGACGTCATTGCCGGGACAAGGTCCTCCTCCACGAGGATGACTGGCACAGCGTGGCACGCCAGGTGCAGCGCCCGTGCAAGCGCAGCCGCGCCCGGTGGGCCGTCAGTCTCCGCTATCCGTCGATCGATCTGCGGCCTGTCGGGGAAACCCGTAGCGATGAAAACGTATCCCGGCTCTTTCTTCCGCGCCTCGAAGATGCTCCGGGCCGCCGCGAACGCCACCGGACCGCCCGCCCTCTCGCGGGCACAGGCGTACAGGATATCGGCCACGCCGCGCCCGCTGAGATCAATTGTCATGACCTTGTCGATCTGCTCCGCCAAGTGCAATATGACTTCGTTCACTGGCAGCCCCCCTCTTATCCCCGCCGAAACTCGGTACTACCGCCCGGACTTCTTTGCCAGCACCCATGTTCCTGCGCAGGGCGGCGCAGTCCAAAAGATCTTCGACCGACAAGAAGGAACTGCCCGAACTGTCTAGAATAGACCACCTAATACAAGTCGTCCCGGGTGGACGACAATACAAGTGCACCAACTGGTACTATCATGTTATGATTACCTGGACGGGAGTTCAGAGCATGAGGCCACTGGTGGCTGTGACGACTTCGGTCGTGACGTCAAGCGCTGTGGTTCCCAACAGGCCGTCATACTACGTGGACAGCGTCTACACCGAGTCGCTGGCGTCCTGCGGCGCAGCGCCGGTGCTAATCCCCGCCCACGCGCCGTGGCGCGAGGGATCTGTGCATGACCTCATGTGCATGTTCTCGGGGCTGCTGGTGACCGGCGGCCCCGTATTGCCCGCAGAGTGTCCACCGGACCAGACCATCCCACCGCTGAGAGACCAGGACCCCGACAGGTACGATTTCGAGATTGACCTTATCCTGGAGGCCACTCGCCAGCGCATCCCCATCCTGGGAATATGCCGCGGCATGCAGGTCATGAACGAGGCTCTCGGCGGCGCCACTCACCTCAACCTCCTCCTGGCCGGCGTAACAAAGCTCGATCACAATCAAGGAAACATGCCCGAGTCGGACGGTTATCACCCCATCACAGTGAGCCCCGGTTCGCTCCTCTCCAGATTGACGGACGCGAAAGACATGATTGTCAACAGCTTCCACCGCCAGGGTGTCGAGCACCCCGGTCCTGGTGTTCGGGATTGTGCTGTGTCATCGGACGGCGTCGTCGAGGCAATAGAATTCGGGGATTCGTTCTGCCTGGGTCTTCAGTTCCATCCCGAACGGATGATGCACGTACCGTGTATGAAAGGCATCATGGACGGCTTCGTCGAGGCGTGCACGTCTGTGTCCGGTAGGCGATGAGGCTGGGGAGGGATGCCGTGGCTGTGCCGGGAGCCATCATCTAGATTACGGAGAAGGAGGTTTGTGGACAAATGACTCACGTAGGCCCGATTCCACTTCAGGTGTTCTACCTCGTCGAGCTGATGCTCGTGATCGTTGTCGTCTTCGTGCTCTACAAACGGCCGATCTACGAGGCGATGGCCGTGGCGTTCGTCGCCACCGTGATGATGACTGGCAAGTACGACGTGTTCTATAAATACCTGATGTACTCTTCCACCAGCACACTGTACTACGCTATCGTGGCGTTTCTCCTGGTTGCTCACATCTTTGATGAGACCAAAGTGGTCGAGAAAGTCATCAACTTCATCCTGTCATCGGTGGGCAGGTACAGGGGCGGCGCGGGCTATGTCTCCCTGATCTCGAGTACGTTCATGGGCGCACTGTCAGGCAGTGGCGCCGGCAACGTCGCCGCAACGGGCGTGTTCACCATCCCCGCGATGATCCGGACCGGTTTCCCTCGCGCCCTCGCGGCGACAGTAGAGATGTCGTGTTCGACCCTGGGCAACGTCATCCCGCCTTCGGGCATAGTCCTCCTGTCATGGGGCCTCTTAGACAAGCTGGTCCCGAACACGATAAGCTCCTCGCAGTTTGTGCTCGCCGCATACGGCATCGGGGCGTGGTTTGTCCTCCAGCGGTGGATTACGCTCCTTGTGATGTGCAAGTACTACAAGGTCAAGCCGGTCCCTGAAGACGAACGCCCTTCGCTTGCGAAGTCGTGGAACGAGGGGAAGTGGGCCTTGCTCCTCCCCCTTGTGATATTCATCCCGCTGCTGATCGACGCCAAGTTCCCAGCTCTCCTCGCAGGTAGGCTCGGTACAGACGGGCAGAAGGCGTTCTCGACATGCGTCCTCCTGTTCACCCCGGCCATATCCGGACTGTACGCGCTGCTGATATCCGGACGAAGCTTCAAAGCCAAGTACTCCCTCACAGGCATGATCGGGGTATTCCGGCGCAGCCTCATGGCCACCGTGCCGGTGGCCGCCACGATATACCTCGCGTACGGGATGGCGATGATTTTCAGCGAGGTCAAGATGGAGAAGGTCGTACAGGAGTGGTTCCTGGGCATGGGGCTTAGCTGGGGTTCTATGATCTGGGTGGCCCCGCTGTTCTTCGCGGTGCTGGGTATGATGCTGCCCGGTTCGTCGCAGATCGCCCTGCTAGGCTCAGCCATGACGGCGACATTCTCGGCCCTCGGCGGAAACCCTGTCCTGTTCGCGGCCCTGTTGCCGGCCATGACCGGCGCCATGGAGGGAATGACCCCGCCGCTCGCGCTCTGCATGTATACCGCTATGGGTATCGCCAAGTCCGGTTTTGTCGAAACGACCAAGCTCACGCTCATCTGGTGTGGGCTCCATCTCCTTATTGCTGTCATCATGTTGACTGGCGTGCTCCCCATTTTCGGACTATAGGAGGGCTGGCGAGATGAAGAATCTGACGGAGTTCGTCAACTACTGTTACGGAATCGCGGCGATGCTGGCCCTGGGCGTCGGGGCCGTGGTGTTCTTCGTGTTCGTAGCGGGCCTGGTTGTCGGTGGACCCACCGGGACAAAACTTGCGATTACCGCGAAGAACTGGATGATGTTCGGGATCAAGATAGCGTCGCTCTCGACTTTCCTGGGGATCGTGAACATCTATCTCAACAAGAGCCACACGCTCACCATCGATCAGGGGTGAAAGGCGGCCGCCCTCTGGAGAGGGCGGCCCGCTGAAGCGCTCGCGACGCGTCCGGCACCGTGGACAGGTTTAACAAAAGGGGGTCTGACAGTGAGAAGATACCTGGCGCTAGCGATGGTCCTCGTCTTGGTGACGCTTACGGCCGGCTGTTCGCCACAGAAGAGTGAGAAGCCCGCGCAGCCCGCCCAGCAGCCACAGGCGCAGCCTGAGAAGGTTCTCTCGTTTACCATTGACTGCGAGAACACAGAGAAGGAAGTATCTGAGGCCATAGCACAGCAACTCAAGAACGTGGGGATCGAGGCTCAGGTAAGGGTCTGGGGCGACTGGTCCGTCCTCAAGAAGGCCCTGCTTGCGGGGGAGAGAGAGGCGCACTTCACCTATTGGGGCAACTCGACGCTGGACCCGTTCGACATACTGAATCCCAAGTACCTGGCGGACGGCACCAGCAACTACTCCAGATACATTAATCAAGAGTTGATTGAGTGTATAAACAAGGGCGCCACGGAGCTGACCTCTGAGGGAAGGATCGCAGCCTACAAGAAGGCGCAGGAGATCATTGCGAGGGACATCCCTGTCATCTACGCCTATGCCCCGAAAAACATCGAGGCCTGCGCCCAGACAGTCAAGAACTGGCGACCTTCAACCGACGACAGGATGAACCTCCACGATGTTGAGGTCGAGGGCGCAGATACCATCACCGCGGCCATCAGAGAGTCCATCCCCACGCTCGATCCCGCCGACCATCGCAGCAGAGTCTCGGAGACGGTCATCAGGAACATCTTTGACGGGCTTGTCACGAGGACCCCCGATGGAAAAGTGGTGCCCGAGATCGCCGAGTCATGGACCAACCCCTCTCCCACAGTCTGGGAGTTCACCCTGCGCAAGGGGGTCACGTTCCACGACGGCTCGCCACTCACCTCCGAGGACGTGAAGTTCACCTTTGAACGGATCCTGAATGACGGTGGCATGGGGAATGGGAAGACATCCCCCCGCAAGTCGATGCTTGGTCCGCTTCAGACTGTAGAGGCCCCAGACAAGTACACGGTCAGGTTCACACTGAAGGAACCGTGGCCGATACTGCCTCAGATGTTCGTACACCAGCAGATTGTCCCAAAGGCGTACGTGAGCAAGGTCGGCTCGAAGACGTTCGCGGAGAAACCCGTAGGCGCAGGTCCGTTTAAGCTGATCTCATGCAAGGGAGACGAACGTGTCGTCCTCGAGCGGTACAGTGACTACTACGGCGGCGCGCCGGATATCACGCCCGTGGGACCCGCGAAGCTGAAACGCGTCATATTCGAGATCATGCCGGAGGTATCGACGAGGGTCGCCGCCCTCGAGGCCGGGAAGGCGCACATCATCCAGGCCGTCCCTCCATCGCTGGTCAAGAACCTCGAGTCTAACCCGAAGGTCTCAGTCAAGTACGCGAACGGCACAAACGCCTACATGATGAACCTGAACGTCAGCAAGCCGCCTTTCAATGATCTGAAGGTGCGCCAGGCGGTTGCCCACGCGATCGATTGGGACACCATCATCTCCAAACTCCTCGGAGGCAACGCTGTCAGGATGCCCGGACCGCTGCTCCCCCACGGGTTCGCTTGCGATCCGTCCATCAAGGGGTTGCCGTATGACGTTGCCAAGGCGAAGGCCCTGCTGAACGAAGCGGGCTACAAGGCAGCACAGTGAGTCTCGGAGACAATCGGGGGCCCGGTCGCCGGGCCCCCTGGGGGTTCTGCCAATGAGAGCGGCGCGCGTGATCGAACGAATGCTGTCAGCCATCCCGATTATGCTTGGCGTGGCCATAATCGTGTTCCTCGTCATGCGCGTGACCCCCGGAGACCCGATTGACTCTATGATGGGCAAAGAGGGTCAGGTCTCGCAGGAGCACATTGATGCCCTTCGGAGGGAGTTCAACCTCGACAAGCCGCTCCTGACGCAGTTGAGGATGTTCCTGACTGGGGCGTGCAGGGGAGACCTCGGGAATTCCCTCACCAAATCCAAGCCTGTGGCTCAGATGATCATCGAGAGGTTTCCTGCGACGGTGGAACTGTCGCTGGGCGCCATCCTGTTTGCCCTGGCGATAGGCATACCTGTCGGGGTCATTTCCGCAGTCAAGCAAAACTCCTGGATAGATCGGGCATGCATGTCGGCGGCATTCCTGGGTGTCTCGATGCCGCCGTTCTGGCTAGGCATAGTGCTGATCATTGTCCTATCGGTAAGGGTCAACTGGTTCGCGGTGAGTGGGCGAATCACATACGGGTTCGAGCCTGCGGACATCACCCACCTATATGTGCTGGACAGCATCTTGACCGCCAACTGGAAGGCATTCGTGGACAGTTTGAGTCACCTGACCCTCCCGTCGATAACCCTCGGCGCGCCGATGTGCGCTGTCGTCGCGAGACTGACGCGGTCGTCGATGCTGGAAGCGCTCCGCCAGGACTACATTGTGCTGGCGCGGTCCAAAGGCCTCGCCGAAGCCAGGGTCATTGTGCGGCACGCGCTCCGAAACGCCTTGATACCGACCGTGACTGTCGCCGGTGTCCAGGCGGGTGTGTTGCTCGGTGGGAACATGGTGGTCGAGAGGGTATTTGGATGGCCGGGCATCGGACAGATGGCTGTGGCGGCGATCTTCGAGAGGGACTACCCCATCGTGCAGGGGGTCGTAATGGTGTACGGCGTCACGTTCGTCGTGGTGAACCTGCTTGTCGACATCATCTATACGCTACTCAATCCACGACTGGAGCTGTGACGCGGAAAGGGTGAAAGCATGCGCTTGGCCCGTTCGCTAGGCAATACGATGGCTGAACTCACGAGAAACAAGTCGGGGCTGGCCGGACTCATCATCGTGACGGCGTTCCTGGTCATGGCTGTCTTTGCGCCGTTCATTTCGCCTGCGGACCCCGACAAGGGGGATATCGCGGACCGGCTCATCCCACCGGCGTGGTCGCCGGAGGGCAGCTCCACCTACATCCTCGGGACTGATAGCGTCGGCAGGGATATCCTGTCTCACATCATCTACGGATCCCGGGTGTCGATGGCAGTCGGAATCATCTCAGTGACAATATCCGCCGGTGTCGGCGGCGTTCTGGGCGCGGTCGCCGGGTACTGCGGGGGATGGCCTGACAAGACCCTCTCGCGATTTGGAGAACTGTTGATGGCGTTTCCGTTCTTGATCTTCGCCATCGGCATCATGGCAGTGATGGGTCCCGGGTTTGCCAACCTGATAGGCGCGCTCACATTCAAGAGCTGGGTAGAGTTTTTCAGGCTGGTTAGAGGCGAGACCCTCGATCAGAAGGGCAGGGACTATGTAAGCGCCGCTCGGGCACTGGGACTGTCCGGCCCGAGGATAATGGCGTCTGAGATAACCCCGAACGTGTTCCAGTCAGTCCTGGTGCTCTCGACCCTGCGGCTCGGAGACATGATCATGGTGGAGGCGTCGCTCAGCTTCCTGGGCATTGGGGTACAGCCCGGCATTCCCGCGTGGGGCTCGATGATAGCCTCCGGGAGAGACCTTATCACCCGAGCGTGGTGGGTCTCGACCATGCCCGGCGTCGCGCTTCTTCTCCTGGTCCTCGGGCTCAACCTGCTCGGCGAGGGACTCAGGGACATCACCGATCCCAGGCTGCGAACCAGCTGAAGGCCGGAGGTGTGCGGTGCTTCTTGATGTCAAAGGACTCGGAATAGAGTTCCCTACCCGGCGCGGGATCGCGAAGGTCGTGCGCAATGTCTCGTTCTCTGTCGACAAGGGCGAGAGACTGGGGATCGTCGGCGAATCGGGGTGCGGCAAGTCGATGACGCTGATGGCGATTCTCAGGCTCGTGCCGTTCCCCGGGAGGATCACATCCGGCTCGATCCACCTCAACGGGGTCGATCTTCTCAGCCTGAGTGTCAGGGAGATGCTCAACGTGCGAGGCAAGGGTATGAGTGTGGTGCTCCAGGACCCCATGACCGCGCTCAACCCCGCGATAAGGATTGGGGATCAGATCGGGGAGTGCTTCGAAGCGCACGGAATACGCTGCAACAAGCGGCAGAAGGCCATTGAGCTGCTTGAGAGCGTCGGAGTGAACTCGCCTGGTATGAGGCTGGGTCAGTACCCGCACGAGTTGTCCGGAGGCATCCAGCAGAGGGTACTCATGGCCATCGCCCTGAGTTGCGATCCGGGGCTGCTCCTGGCCGATGAACCGACAACGGCGCTCGATGTCACCATCCAGGCACAGATAATCCAGCTTCTGGCTGAGATAAACCGCATCAGGGGCACGTCAATTGTGCTGGTAACGCACAACCTGGCGCTGGCCTCCAACTTCTGCCAGCGGATCATGGTGATGTACGCGGGCAAGGTCGTCGAAAGCGGTCCCGCGCAAGCCATAGTATCCAGCCCTGTACACCCGTACACCCGCGCGCTCATAGCGTCGATCCCGGTGGTCGGGACGCGCAGGCGCCTGCAGCCAATAGAGGGTACTGTACCAGACCCGCTGTCAGTGACAGAGGGATGCGCCTTCGCCGCAAGGTGCGGCGAGAAGCAGGGGCAATGCTTCGAGAGGCCGGCAGAGGTCGAGGTGCGGCCCGATCACCATGTGTGGTGCGGCGCGGTCTGTTGATGTGATCAACTACTTGCCATAGGGAGATGTTAGATGCCACTCGTTGAAGCCAGGGACCTGGCCAAGTACTTCGAGGTACGGCAGTCGGTCATAGGGCGCCTGCTCGGGGCGAAACAGCAGACTCTCCGCGCTGTGGACGGGGTCTCCTTCGCCATATCAGAAGGGGAGACTGTGGGCCTCGTCGGGGAATCGGGGTGTGGGAAGTCAACGGTCACGCGGTGTGTGGTTGGGCTCGCGCAGCCAACGGGGGGGAGTGTGACCTTCCTTGGCAAGGACGTAGTTTCGATGAGGGGTGAAGACCTGCGGGCTTTCAGGCGGTCCGTGCAGATAGTGTTCCAGAACCCCTATGCCTCTCTTAACCCGCGGAAGACGGTTTCTCAGGTTCTTGGACAGGCGGTGAGACAGACGGGCGTGGCTGACCCGTCCGAGATTGACGCCGAGATAGCGCGATTGCTCGATAGTGTGGGATTGAGACGGAACCATTCTGAGATGTACCCGCACCAGTTCTCAGGCGGGCAGAGACAGAGGATTGCCATCGCGAGGGCACTGGCTGTGAAGCCAAGATTCCTTGTTTGCGACGAGCCGGTATCCGCTCTGGATGTGTCAGTGCAGGCCCAGATCCTCAACCTGCTCATGGACCTCCAGGCGGAGTACAACCTCACATACCTGATAGTCGCTCACGACCTGGGAGTAATCTACCAGGTGTGCGCCAGGGTGATGATCATGTACCTCGGCAAGGTGGTTGAGTCGGGACCTGTCCAAGCGGTATACGATGAACCACTTCACCCGTACACCAGGGCGCTCCTGGCATCCATCCCGGTGTTGGGACCCGGCGGTCGGGAGATGCGGGCGGCCCTCGCGGGGGTGCCTCCGAGCCCCGCCGATCTACCGCCGGGCTGCAGATTCAACACGCGGTGTTCGTGTGCGGAGCCGCGGTGCGCCACGGCGGAGCCGACATTGACCGAGGTCTCATCAGGACACGAAGTGGCGTGCTTCCTACACGGGTGATAGAGGGGGCGAGGACCGTGACGCCTGTTGTCGGCATTACTTGCGCATGGAGTGTAGAGACGTGGCAGGACGAGGCCAGGGAGGGGGGATACACGTATGCGGGCTCGGCGTACCCGTGGGCCGTCCAGAGGGCAGGGGGTATGCCGCTGATGATTCCGCATGTGGCGCCCGGCGCAGATCCTGCGGCAGTATCGCAGTCGATCGTGGAGCGGCTCGACGGACTCGTTGTCTCTGGCGGAGGGGGAGCGAGGATCGCGGGAAACGGGGGACTACCCCCACTCGCCAGCCAGCAGCCGCAGAGGTACGACTTCGAGAGTGCGCTGATCAACAAGGCCGTGGAGAGGGGTATTCCGATCATCGGGATCTGCCGTGGACACCAGATGATTACTGAGGTTTTCGGCGGGTCGGTCAGCAATATCATCCCCGCGGACAGCCACATGCAGATTCAACCTGCGTGGGAACCAGGCCATTTGATAGATGTTGAGCCCGGGACCCTGATCGGCGAACTGTGTGGCTGCGGCTCGTGGGACGTGACGAGTTTCCACCGCCAGGCAGTCAGCAAGGTGCCTTCAGGATTTCGCGCCAGCGCGTTTGCACCGGATGGCACCATCGAGGCAATCGAGTCCGCTGGCCCGCAGTTCATCGTGGGACTGCAGTTCCATCCCGAGTACCTGTGGGCTTCAGATGAGAAGGCAAGGAAGCTGTTCTGCGGATTCATCGATCGGTGCCGTGGAGGGTGAGTGCTTGCCCTTGCAGTCATTGTGAGGAGGCACAGGTTATAACAGGCTAGGATGACTACTCATGAGAGGAGGGATAGTGTGGCGTCGCGGTTGAGGGTGGCGGTATGTGGCGGTGGAAACGCGGCCCACGTTCTTGTCCCCGCGATAAAGGCGGCGAGCGGGGTGTGGGTTGGGATCCTGGCCCCGTACGGGGATGAAGCCGCCCGCCTATCCAACGGTGTGTCGTCGGGAGGTATCGTCGCGGCCTACAAGGATCGTGAGGTCCGAGGTGGGGCGGACATGGTGACTCCAGACCCCAGGGACATCATTCCGTTCGCAGACATCGTTATCCTCGCGTTGCCCGCGTTCGCACACTCCGCGGTCGTGCGTAGCGTCCTGCCGTGGTTGAAACACGGCGCATGGCTTGGGGCGATGCCATCGAGAAGCGGGTTCGAGTTCTACGGCGCCGATCCCGAGATCCGGGCGAGAAACGTCACCCTGTTTGGGTTCCAGACCCTCCCGTGGGCGTGCCGCATAGCGGAGTACGGAAAACGCGTGGTGGTGATGGGCCGGAAGCTCTCCGTCAGGTTGGGGGCGCGGCCCGCCGGCATGGCGGTCGAGATATGCCGGACGCTTCAGGAGCTCATAGGCGTCGCATTCGCCCCCGTGGAATCCATGCTTTCAATCAGCCTTGGCAATGTCGGGCAGATCATCCACCCGGGCATCATGTACGGCCTGTTCAACGGCAGGGAGGAAATCGCGTACGACGAGGGATCCGTTCCCCCCTTCTACCAGAGCGTCACCGACGAGAGCGCGGCCCTGCTGGATCGCATGAGTGAGGAGATCCTGTGCGTGTCAAAGGAGCTGTCCCACAAAGCGGGCGGACGCCTCCGCCTCAGGGACGTAGTGAGCTTACGTCAATGGCTTCTGGATTCGTATTCCGATCAGATCGCGGATACATCCACGCTCAGATCGTGTTTCGTCAGCAACTCCGCTTACGCCGGGCTAAAGGCGCCTGTCGTCAGGAGGGGGCCTGCCTTCCGTCCCGATTTCAAGGCGCGGTACCTCACGGAAGACGTCCCCTTCGGTCTCGTGGTGACAAAAGGGATTGCCGACATCTGCGGAGTGGCGACCCCCGCAATCGACCAGGTAGTGACCACAACCTCGCGATGGATCGGGGCCGAGTATTACGCGGGTGGTAAACCAGCGGGCAGACATATCGGTGAATCGCGGCATCCCCGCAACTTCGGGATAGACAGTATCGAATCGCTGGTCAGCAACGCATTGTGAGCGGTTCCAGTCTGGGAGGAGAAGACTAAATGGCCAGAAAACGGAGGGTGCTTGCTGCATCCATCGGCGAGTGTGTTCACTCGCTCGGAGTCGAAACGTTTGCAGAATGGATGGAAGATCAGGACCTCGGCTACGCGTGTGTGAAGCTCGGTCCGGCCGTCCCCGTCGATGATTTCATCAACAAGATCAGGGAGTCCCAGCCTGAGGTCGTGGCGCTTTCATACAGGCTGGGTGACCTTCATGTCGACAAGATGCTGAAGGAATTCATGGACAAGGCCCATCAATACGGGGTGGATCCGAAGTCGAGCCCCATAAGATACTGCTTCGGCGGCCTGAGGACGGCCGCCAACCTTGCCAGGGCTCTGACCGGCCACCAGACGTTGCCTGACAAGTTCTCGCGCATGGAAGACAGGCACTACGATCTCGAGAAGATAGCAGCGGAATGCAAGGGTCATCCCAGGTATGATGGGTTCTTCGAGATGGTCGTCGATGACTACGTCAGGATGGAAGACTTGCTCGAGTTCGCCCACAGGCGATTGCAGAAGGGCAAGGAACTCAAGGTCGAATGGTCGGATGACCTCCTGGAGAGGATCAGGCAGGTCCGGGAAAGGGAAAACCGGCCGATCATCAGGGCCCACATCGGGATCGCAGCCGAGTCGATCGATCCCACGGTCGAGGACATCAAGAAGATATGCGATGCGGAGGCTCTCGAGATCGTCTCACTCGCGCCCGACCAGCCCTCCCAGACGTTCCTCGCGAAGTTCATCAGGGGCGAAGAGGATCCCGCGAAGTACCTCAAGGGTCAGGGCGGCGTCCCCATCAGGACCAAAGAGGACCTGAAGGCGCTGAAAGACGCCTCGCTACGTGGCAACTTCCCGATGACGAGGATCTATTCGGGAACGGACGAGTTGCTCGAGCTGGCCAAGCTGTTTGAAGAGGCATTCCACATGCCGTTCCCCGCAGTGCCGATCTTCTACTACAACCAGTTGGACGGCAGGGGGCCCCTCCCCATCAGGGAGGGCATCGACGAGCACTTCCAGGTGATGAAATGGTGGGCATCCATCGGAAAACCGCTCGAAATAAACGACCCGCACCAGTGGCAGCTGAGGAATTGCTCAGATGACATGTACGTGACCGATCACGTGGTCGCAGGCGTGGTGGCCCTGAAGTGCGGGATAAAGACGTACGTGATGCAGCTGATGTTCGACCTTCCGCCGCAGATCGCGCCCATCTACGACCTCGCCAAGATGCGCGCGGCGTACGAGTTGATAGAGCCGCTCACGAAGAAGTTCGACTACAGGATCGTGAGAGAGTCACGGGGCGGGCTGTCGAGCTTCCCGCCGAATCTGGACATGGCCAAGGGGCACCTCGCGACCACCACATACTGGCAGATGTTCATGGAACCGGATATCGTGCACGTCGTGAGCTTCCCCGAGGCACACCACGAGGCCAGGGCAGACGACATCATCGAGAGCTGCGACATAGTCAAGCAGGTATTCAAGAACTTCTACAAGGCGGGCCAGCCTGACATCTGGTCGGACCCGAGGGTGGTGGCGAGGAAGGCGGAGCTCAAGAAGGGCGCCATGTACAACATGCTACATCTTGCGCTCATGGCCGGCTACGAGGGCAGAGTCACCGTGAAGAATTACCTCCAGTGGGCGAAAGAAGAGCAGGAGGATCCGGAGAAGAACTACGGGACGATGCTCCTGGACCTAATCGATGAGGCGAACTACCCGACCAGGGACTGCGCGCTCATCAGCGCGGACAACCTGGACCTCGCGCTTCAGACGGGACTATTCCAGGCGCCGCAGATCACGGTCGTCGACAAGCGCTACGAGATGACGGGGAAGTGCCGCACGAAGACCACGGGCGGGATGTGCCGAATCGACGAATTCGACGGGGTGAAGGTCAGGGACGAGATGCACCGCGTCGACATGGTCCGCGCCAAATACCCGTGGTACTTCAACAAGAACATAAGCATGGCTGACGACAAATCTTTCATAACCGAGCTGGAGGAGAAGATCGAGGACTCGACGGTGCGCGACTTCCGAAAGCAGATCGGGATCGAGGACGTGAAGAACAAGAACGTGCTGGCGGTCGACTTCGGCAGCACGTTCACCAAGATCGCCACGTTCAACACCGGCTCCGACGAAGTGAAGCTGCTCTACGTTCCCACAACGGTGGATGACATACGGACCGGCCTCGCGGGTGGCCTGGGGTGCCTTGACGCCTGCAAAAAGGCCGGCAACTGGGACCCTCTGAAGGAGGCCATGTCCAAGTTCGACATCAAGCTGCCGTGCTCCAGCGCCAAGGGCGGCCTAAAGATGGTGACAGTCTCTCTCTGCAAGGAGGAAAGTGGCTTCGCGGCCGAACTCGCGGCCCTGACCGCCGGCGCAAAACTGCTGAACACCTACGAGGGCGCCCTGACTGAGGACCAGGTCAGAGCAATATATGAGACGGATCAGCCGGAGATAATCCTGATAGCGGGAGGAGTCAACGAGGGTGGGGAGGCGAAGATACCCCTCCACAATGCGACGATGCTCGCCAGGAACGCCAGGCTGGCGACATACGCAAAATACGGAGTGCCCGTGATCTACGCCGGGAACGAGGACATCGCGGACGATGTCGCATCGGTCTTCAAGGAATACGGCGTGGACGTCAGGGTGACGGCAAACGTGATGCCCGAGGTCAACACCTTCAACATCGAGGCGGTCAACGAGGCGATACGGGAGCTGTTCCAGACAATCATTATCCGCGGCAAGGGCTTCGACGTGGTGGAGGAATACATGAGCGCCAAGTTCCTCCCCACGCCCCGTGCGGCGTTCCTCGGGATAAACCTCCTGGCGAAAGGGTACGGAAACGAGACGGGGCTCGGGAACATGATAGCCCTCGACGTCGGCGGCTGTACGACCGACTTCTTCGCGAACGTCAGGACGAATCCGCTGTACGCCTACCCGTGGGATGACGAGAAGAAGAAGGTTAAGAGGACCATACTCAAGACGCCGAACGCCCCGCTCGCATACCGGAGGGTCGAGGGCAAGTACGGTATGAGCTACAACGCTATTAACCTCACGGAGCTCGAAAGGTTCAAGTCCGGGGCTATGAACAGGGATTTGAACGAGTACTTCAACGCAAAGTTCCCCGGCTTCATGCCCGGGCAAGGGGCGTTCGGCGGCTTCCTCAAGAAGACCGGCGAGCGATGGGAGTTCGACCTCGACGGCTATCTCAAATGGGTGTTCCAGCACCCGCACGCGTTGTCGGAATGTAGAGAAGAGGACGCGGTCAGGGCGTTCCTGACCAGGGAGATTATGATCGTCGCGACAGGGAGAAACGTGGGGTACGTCAAGGAGACCGACACCTACTTCCTGCAATACGGGGTGAACTTCTTCACTGACGAATGCACCCTGCTGCTCATCGGCGGCCCGATCTATCACAAGTGTAAATCGGGCGCCAAGTACAACTTCGAAGACCTGAAACTGATCGCGAAAGGCGCGCTGTTCAATCCCGTCGAATACACGGTGCTGAGACCACAGGGCAAGGTGCTCATGGACGCCTCATATCTGGTGTCCACTGTCGGCGGGCTGTACGGGCGCGTCGACCCCGAAGGCGCCATAAGGATCCTCAAGAAGAACCTCAAGCCCCTCGAAATCGAAGGATGAGAGCGAGTCTACAGATACGGGGGTGGCGTGGGGCCGCCCCCGTATCCAATCTCGAACCGGGAGGCCGGAAGATGGGCATGTCGGTGGAGGAACGCCTCCGGAGTGTCAGAGAACGAATTGTCGGGCTCGAGAAGCAAGCCGGAATGGCCATAAGGGCCATAGAAGCCGGACTCCCCGTCATGTTCGAGGGAGAATCCGGTACGGGCAAGACAGAACTGGCCAAGGCGATCGCGGGGTCATTCGGAAGGGAAGTCTTCCGGGTGGACGGGAACCAGGAGTTGACTGCAACCAAGATCCAGGGCTGGTTCGACCCCCCCGTGGTCCTCAAGAAGGGCTATTGCTGGGATTCATTCATCCCCGGCCCACTCACAACCGCAATGCTCAAAGGGGGCCTTTTCTTCTTCAACGAGACTTCCAGGGCCCCCGCCGAATCGCTCAGCTCTGTGCTGTCAGCCCTGGACGAACGACTCCTCTACATCCCCCGGCTCGAACCCATCCGGGCGGCGAGCGATTTCTCTGTAGTCTTCACCCTCAACCCGGTGGACAAAGTGGGAACCAACCCGCTTCCGCGCGCCCTCTACGATAGGTGCGTGTGGATCCACGTCCCGCACCTTCCACTCGAGGAAGCCGCGCGGGTCGTTGAGATGAGGACTGGGCACCCCGATCGCGACCTGGTCCTCGACGTGTGCCGCGTGGTCGAACTGACTCGGAACAACGACGAGGTGCTGAGCGGCGGGTCTGTACGTGCGGCCATCCACATGTCGAAGCTCCTGATGACGGCGCCGCCGGGAAGGAACCGTGACGTCGATGAAGTCTACTCCTGCGCCCACGCAGCGCTGGCGAAGAACATCCGGATGAAATACGACGCGCCATCGACGGTCGATGAAGTCATCCGGACGGCGGTCGAGGAGGTGTTCGGGCCAAAAAAAGCATGAGGGCCTCCGCCGCCAGCGGACAGGACGGCGAAGGCCCACCGGTGCACGGCAGGGACCCCTACCCAGGGCCGGCCGGCGCAAAGGCGAGGGAGATGCCGTGTCGTGATCGCGGAACCGCCGGAACGATGCCGCCCGGCCTCGTTCCCGAGGGCACAAGGGATATTATCCGCCGTGCTCATGGCGATGTCGTCAGGCTGGCCGAGGCAATGCCCGAGGCGGTGGCCGCCATGCTCAGCAACAGGCAGGTGGCCGAGGTTTTCGTGAACTCCGCTGATCCCCGCCTCCTCATCCAGGTGTATCGCGGGATCCGCGATCGCATGGAATCTGCCTCGCGTAGGGCGCTCTTGAAGAGAATCACCGGCAGAATCGCCAAGATGGCGTTCACGTTGTCCGAGACCAGGCGGTCAAAGAAGCCGTTCGAGACACGGGCGTTTAGACCGGGCGACGCCGACTGGGATATGGACGCCAGCCTCGAACGGCTGGTGGAAAACCCTCAGAAGGTCATTGCCTACGAGGATGTACGGACCCAGGTTGAGGACCCCTCTAAGGTCGCAGTGTGTTTCATGGTCGACAAGTCACAGAGCGTGTCCGGAGTACTCCACGACGTCGCCGTCGCCTGTGCCATGGCATGCCACGCCTTGCGCAACGAGATGCTGTCTGTGCTCGTGTTCGACAAGGCAGTGGAGTTCATCAGGAGATTCGGTGACGAGAGCGGCCCCGAGCAGCTTATAGAGAGGCTCCTGGACATGGATTCAGGTGGAGCGACGGACCTGTTCAAGCCCCTACTCGCCGTCCACCAGGAGATCAGCGGAGTACCTGCTTCTCATGACAGGCGAGGAGTGATGATCTCGGACCTGGTCGCAACCAGGGGTGTCGATCCTCTTGGTATTGCCGGCGAGATACCATCCTTGCAGGTGGTTTGCGTACCGGGATTCCGCGACGAATCCCCGGCACTAGCAGCCGGGCTGGGCAGCCTTCCCAACGTGACGTGCCGGAAAGCCGCCCACCCTGGGGCCGTGCTTGAGGAAATCCTGGCTGCGGTCCTCCCTATTCGTCCACTTCCCGAGTGATGGAGAACCTGTACCTGTCGGCGCGATAGTTGACCACGCGGTATTCGATCGGCGTACCGTCGCTGGCTTCGACTACGGAGCTTATGACGAACACAGGCGTGGGTTCCTTGACCTTGAGCAGCCTCGCCACACTGCCTGAAGCCAGGGCGGCCTCGAGAGTCTGCCGAGCCCGCGCCGGCTTCACGCCGCCGGCGAGCGCGTACAGGTCAAGAGACGTGAAGGGCTTGTTCCGCCGGCTGAGTTCCACTGCCTTTTCGCCAATCACCATGCCGGTGTCCAGGCCGAAGTGGGACGTGTAGACAGCCAGGGGTTCCGTTCCCGCCATGCCGACGAGGACCATCTTGATCGTGGGCGACCCTATGTCGATCGCGAGGGCGGACGCGATCTTTTCACTGGCGGGGATGCGCCTTATGTCTATGAGGGATGTTACAGGTACCAGGCCCTGACCGGCAATTGTCCTGTCGAACCCGGTGATGCGTTCCAGGGTCTGATCAATCTTCTTCCTGACGACAAACGTGCCTTTGCCCTGCCGCCTGAATAGGAGGCCTTCAGATATCGCCTGGGCGATGGATTGCCGGACGGTTATCCTGCTGACGCCGTATGTCTGGCACAGCTCCCTTTCGGAGGGTATCGCCTTCCCCTCTGGGAACGTACCCTCCTCAATGCTTCTCTCAATGACATTCTTGAGCTGGATGTATAGCGGAGTCGCTGCGGTCTTGTCCAGCACCCCGGAACACCCCCACGCGGATAGCAAATCCACAATCCATTTTCGCACTAATCGCGCGCCACTGCAACCGGGCGCGCCGGGTGCGCTGCCCGTTGACCGGTTTCCCTACCTCGTCCCCACCTTCCTCGGATCGGCCTCCGCCTGCGCGGCGGCCGCGAACTTCTCCATGGACTGCCTGCCCAGATCCCCCTCGCCGCGTTTCCTGACGGATACCTCGTCGGTGGCAGCCTCCTTGTCGCCCACGATGAGCATGTACGGAACCTTGTCGACTTCCGCCTGGCGGATCTTGTAGTTGACCTTCTCGTTCCTCGTGTCGACCTCGGTCCTCAGGCCTGCGGCCATGAGTCTTGCCGCGACCACGCCCGCGTAGTCGTGATGACGCTCGGCTATGGGCAATATCTTGACCTGCACGGGCGCCAGCCACAGAGGGAACGCGCCGGCATAGTGCTCAATCAGGCCGCCGAAGAACCGCTCCATGGACCCCAGGATAGTCCTGTGGATCATGACCGGCCTGTGGAGCTGCCCGTCCTCGCCGACGTAGGTGATGTCGAATCTCTCGGGCAGGTTGAAGTCGACCTGGATCGTCGGCCCCTGCCACCCACGGTTCAGGGCATCCTTCAGTGCGATATCTATCGCGGGGCCGTAGAACTTCGCCTCTCCCTCGCCCACCACATACGGCAGATCCTTGCGCTTCAACGCAGCCTTGAGTGCGCTCTCGGCCGCATCCCAGACGTCATCCGCGCCTGCGTACTTGGACTTGTCGTTCGGGTCCCTGACAGACAGCATGATCTCGTAGTTCGTGTACCCGAACGCCTTCATCATGAATTGCGCGAGGTCGATCACGCCGACGATCTCATCCTCCAGCTGGTCCGGCCTGCAAAACAGGTGGGCGTCGTCCTGTGTGAAGCCCCTCACCCTTAGCAAGCCGTGGAGCACCCCTGATCTCTCGTAGCGATACACGGTTCCGAGCTCGGCCCACCTCATCGGCAGGTCACGATAGCTCCTGGTGGCCGACTTGTACATCAGTATGTGGAACGGGCAGTTCATCGGCTTGAGCAGGTACTCCACGTCGTCTATCTTCATGGGCGAGTACATGTTCTCGCGGTACCATCCCCAGTGCCCGCTCGTCTTCCAGAGGTCGAGCTTGGCAATATGGGGCGAATAGACTATGTCGTACCCGCGGCGCCGGTGCTCCTGCCTCCAGAAATCCTCGATCAGCTGCCTGACCAGGCCGCCCTTCGGATGCCAGTATATGAGGCCTGGGCCACCCTCTTCGTGCATACTGAACAGGTCGAGCTCCTTGCCAAGCCGCCTGTGATCGCGCCTCTTCGCTTCCTCCAGCCTTTCGACATGCTGGTCGAGGGACGCCTGGTCCTCGAAGGCGGTCCCGTAAATCCTCTGGAGCATGGCGTTCTTCTCGTCCCCGCGCCAGTATGCGCCCGCCACGCTGAGCAGTTTAAACGCCTTCACCCTTCCCGTCGATGGAAGATGGGGTCCGGCGCACAGATCCGTGAAATCCCCCTGAGTGTAGCAGGAAATCGCTTCGCCCTCGGGAAGGTCCTGGATGAGTTCCACCTTGTATTTCTCGCCCTTGCCCTCGAACATCGAGAGGGCCTGCTCACGGGATACCTCTACTCGGTGGACAGGATAGTCCGCCTTTATGATGTTCTTCATCTCGGCTTCGATCTTCTCGAGGTCTTCGGGCGTAAACGGCCTGTCCACGCCGAAATCGTAGTAGAATCCATCCTGGATGGCGGGGCCGATCCCGAGCAGGACCGCGGGAAACAACCTCTTGACCGCCTGGGCGAGTATGTGGGAGGCGGTGTGCCTGTAAATGTCCCGCCCTTCCTGGGAATCGAACGTGACGAACTCGATCCGGGCATCGGCCTCGAGCGGCTTCCTCATCTCAACTATGCCGCCGTTCACGCGAGCCCCAACCGCCTTCCGGGCTACCTCCGCCCCCGCGTCCCGGGCCACCTGCCCGGCTGTCGTCCCTCTTGGATACTCAACCACTTTGCCGTCAGGCAGGGCCAGTTTGATAACTTCCACGAGTCTCCCCCCACTCATTAGTCTCGGCCGGACAAACACCGGTTCAGACCACGACGTAGAACCTCAACATAAAACCTCCCGTCCTCGAGGGACGGGAGGTTCTCCCGCGGTTCCACCCTGATTGACCCGGTCATGCCGCCGGGCCCGCTCTTGCCGCTATAACGGGCGATCCCGCCAGGGTTCGGACGCTTCCTCCCCTGGAGGCTCAGGGGCCGGTCAAAGGGGTTTCGTCCGGATGCGGCTTTCAGCCATGGCCGCTTCTCTCTGGGCGGATTCCGCTCCCCATGTTCCCCGTCACAGCCAGATCTTGAAATCAGTATATAGTCGCGTCAGAAGTGAGTCAAGTTGGCAGATCCCTGGCCCCCGCCTTGGGTTTACACCTGTCGCATCCGTGGCATATGCGGACCTTGTCCCCGAATATCTTCTTTATCGTCTCAGTGCTGGTCGAATTGTCCTGTTCGGGCGGGATATGAAGCACGACATACCTGGGCGCGATCGTGATGAGGGACGATATCAGCAGGTCCTCACAATCCCCTTCCGCCTGGTTGATCTCCATGACGATATCGTCCAGGTATTCCCTCGCGACGGGCAATCCTTCGCGATCGCTCAGCTTGAAGGAGCCGTTGAGTTCCACTATGGCATGGACCTCGTCGAACTTCGGTTCCTGAGCGTCAACGAAGTACCGCAGCAACCGGATGAACTCCTTGTATTCCTTTTCCAGGAGATACTCGTCGACGGCCTTGCTTACCGATTCGTACAGCTCTTCGACGTAGTCTTTCAGGCGGAACGTAACGAACCCTTCGAGAATGAGCTCACTATGTTTGTTGAGATAGTCGATCAGTCTCGATAGGACACGGCTCTTCCTGTTCACCCTGTGGAACAGGTCGCTCTCTCCCGCTACGTGTCCGTCGAGACTCTTGCGGATGAACTCCAGGATCCCTTCCCGCTCGTCCCTGGAGAAGTAGCTGTAGTTGTCTCTCACGATCTTGCGAATCAGCACGCTCTCCCAGTCGTTGACAATGACGTCCGACAGGGCGTTTGCAACGAAGTGCCTCAATATGGTTGCCTGATCCTCCGGTGTGAACCGATCCCTATTCGCCCTCACAAGTTTGCAACCGAGGAACGTCAGATTTCCTCGGTTGGTCTGCTGTACATCTATGTTAATGCCTTCTTCCTGAAGAAACCGGAACTCGTAGTTCAGTCTCTCCAGGATTTGGTCGGCATGCCTGGCCGTGCCAATGGAGACGACCTGCATATGGAATTCATCTCCCCCGTTGTTGTGGTTATAGTATATGTGACGGTGGGTATTTGTATCCGGTTGGGAGACTCTTCCATTACAGCGGATCGCGAAGGTAACAATGGTGTCTCTATGCGGTTCGTCTCGCCAGGGCGATACCCGCTCTGAACGCGCGCAGATTCTTGTCGAGACTCTCCCCCGAGAACCTCCTTTCGAGGGCTTTTTCGACAGACTCCGGCCTGATGATTCCTATCAGGTTCACCGTCGCGCCAAGGGCCACGATGTTGGCGGCCTGCGGGACCCCGCACTTCGCGGCCTCTTCGCTGAGCGCCAACGCATGGAGCGGCCTGCGTCTCTCCGCCAGACCCCCAGGCGTCAGGCCGATCGCCGAGTCACACACCACCGCGCACTCCCGCGGCAGACCAGGCGCCAGCCTGTCCCAGGCCGGCCTCGCCAGTATGATCGCCAGGTCCGGCGTCGTGACGGCCGGATAGACGATCTCCCCCGAAGACACAACCAACTCGGACTTGGAGAAGCCGCCCCTCGTTTCGATGCCATATGACTGCGTCTGAGCGGCATTCTTTCCATCGTGGACGGCCGCCTCGCCGAGCAGGAGCCCCGCGAATATCAGCCCCTGACCGCCCACGCCCCCCAGCACGATCTGCCAAGTATCCTTCAAACCGGCACCCCCTCCAGCCCGACTACCTGCCCGTGTTGACCTGGCCCGGGTTGAACCCCATCTCGCGGGCCTTCCGCCGGATCTCCTCGTATCGCTGATTGAAATCCGGTTCCCGCCTATCGCACAGCCTCCCGGTCGCGCTCTCCTTGAGCCATTTCATCGAATCCACCGGCGTCCGCATCGAATTGAGCCTGCCGAAGTAGGTGGGGCACGTGGAGACCGCCTCGACCAACGCGAACCCGGGCGCGGCTATCGCCTCTTTGAGATATGTCACCAGTTGGGCTGCGTGGTAAACGGTGGTCCGCGCAACGTAGTTCGCCCCCGCGGCCTCCGCCACCCTGGCTATGTCAAGGCCCTTCTCGGGGTTTCCGAACGGGGACGTGCTGGTCGCCTTCCCTTCCGGAGTCGTGGCCGAGTACTGCCCGCCCGTCATCCCGTAGTTGAAGTTGTTCACCACGACAGCCTTGACCCCGGCGTTTCGCCTCGCCGCGTGCAAGAGGTGGTTCCCGCCGATGGTGGCGCAGTCGCCGTCGCCCATCAAGGCAAGCACTGTGAGATCCGGCCTGTTAACCTTGATCCCCGTGGCAAGCGGCAATGCCCTGCCGTGCGTCCCGTGGAAAACGTTCACCGACAGGTAGTCGTCCGCCTTGCCCCAGCAACCTATGCCCGTCACCACCACCACGTTGCGGGGCGAGAGGTCGAGTCCCGCAAGGGCCCTCACGATCGCCCCCAACACGATCCCGTTACCGCACCCCGGGCACCAGAAGTGCGGGAGCGTCCGCTCGAGGAGGAACCGCTTGTAAGCCCTGTCGCTGCTCATGGCGCCACCTCCTCGATTCGAGCCAGGATCTCCCCCGGGGTGATCCCAACGCCGTTGTACTTGTTGACCCCCACGACGTCGTGCCTGCAGGTCACCCGCCTTACCTCTCCAGCAACCTGTCCCAGGTTCATTTCGGGGACGAGCACAGCGCTCGTGCGTCCACACACCCTCGCCACTACCTCGTCGGGGAACGGCCATATCGTATTGATCACAAGGCAGCCCGCCCTGACGCCGTTCTCGCGGGCGGTCATCGCCGCAGCCCTTGCGGCCCTCGCCGTCGCACCGTACGATACTACGGCGACGTCGCAGTCGTCCGTCATATATTCCCTGAAAAGGCATATTTCGTTGCGGGCATTGTGAATCTTGTCGTGAAGCCGCCTTATCACAGAGGCCGCGTTCTCGGGGGTGTTGTTCGCGAAGCCCGTCTCGTCATGCATGGAGCTGTTTCCCCTGCACATGTACGGCCCCCCGGGCGCCGCCATCGCGGGCGCTCCGTTTGGGCCCGGGAGATACGGCATGTACCCGGAGGCAGGCCCCTCGTACGCCGCCCATGACGTGCGGCTCTCCCCGGGTCGGTCCCAGAACACCACCCTCTCCCTCATGTGGCCGACGATCTCGTCGGCGAGGAGGATGACAGGGCTCCTGAACCGCCCGGCGTACTCGAACGCCGTTATCGTCAGGTCGTAGCATTCCTGCACCGACGTCGGGCACAGCGCTATGATGGCGTGATCACCGTGCGTACCCCACCGCGCCTGCATGACATCCGCTTGTGCCGGCTTGGTCGCCAGGCCGGTGCTCGGCCCCGACCGTTGAATGTTGACCACAACACACGGCGTCTCCGTCATAACCGCAAGTCCGAGATTCTCCTGCATGAGAGAGAATCCCGGTCCGCTCGTGGCGGTGAATGACTTCACCCCGGCGAACGACGCCCCAATTATCGCGGCCATGCTCCCGAGCTCGTCCTCCATCTGGAGGTAGACGCCGCCCAGTTCCAGCAGGCGGCGAGACGCGATCTCCGCGATCTCGGACGAAGGGGTTATGGGGTAACCCGCGAAAAACCTGGCCCCCGCGGCGAAGGCGCCCTCCGCGATGGCCTCGTTCCCCTGGAGATAGCGCGCTTCAGGTTCCCCGGCCATCTTCCCCCTCCTCCACCTCGATCGCGAAATCCGGACACCGGAGTTCGCACAACCGGCACAGCGTGCAAGACCCGGGGGACAGGACGGCCGGAACGCCGTCCTGCCCGGGGGCCAGCACGTCCTTGGGGCAAAATTCGATGCATATGCCACATTGCTTACACAGTCTGGGGTCTATCGATATCGCAACACCCTTCTTCCCCAAAAGCGGACCCTCCCGTGGTGTTCAGGTTCACTCAAAGGGCCAGGCAGGCAGACTGCACCTGAGCGGCTTGTCTTTCCTGTAGCCCAGCGCATAGTCGCCGTGGAGCAGCTTCTGGATTTCCCTGGCGCCCTCGTAGATCACGGCGCCCTTGCAGTTCCGGTAGAACCTCTCGACCGGGTACTCGTCCGAATACCCGTACGCGCCGTGGATCTGGACGGCATCGGCCGCCGACCTTTCGGAGGCGTCGCAGGCGAACCACTTGGCCAGCGCCGTCTCCCTGGTATTGCGCAAACCCTGGTTCTTCAGCCAACCGGCCCTAATCCAGAGCAGGCGCGCAGCATCGTAGTCGCGCGTCATGTTGGCGATCATTTCCTTGATCAGCTGGTGCCGTCCTATCTCGACCCCGAACGTCTCCCGTTCGTGGGCGTACTTTACGCTCGCGTCCAGGCAGGCCCGCACGAGACCCGTCGCCCCCGCGGCGACGGTGTACCGCCCCTGGTCGATGGCGAACATGGCGATCTTGAAGCCCTCTCCCTCTTTCCCGAGGAGGTTCTCCTTCGGGACCTCGACATCGCTGAACGAGATGGCTCCCGTGTTCCCGGCCCTGACGCCGAGCTTGCCGTGGATGGTTGCCGTCTGGAGGCCCTCCATCCCGCGCTCGACGATGAAAGCCGATATGCCGCTGTGGTCCCGCCTCTTCTGCTTCTCCTTGTCGGTCCACGCGAAGGTGACGAAGTGGTCGGCGACATCTGCGAGTGAGATCCACATCTTCTCACCATTTAGGATGTACCTGTCGCCCTTCAGCACCGCGTATGTCTGGATGCCCACCGCGTCGCTGCCGGCGTTCGGTTCGGTGAGCGCGTACGTCGCGATCTTCTGTCCCGTCGCTTGCGGCACGAGGTATTTCTGCTTCTGCTCCTCGTTACCCCAGGCGAGCAAGGTCAGACTGTTGAGCCCGACATGCACCGAGAGAATGACCCTGAACGCAGTATCAACGTATTCGAGCTCCTCGCACGCGAGCCCCAGGCTTATGTAGTCCATACCCCCGCCGCCGTACTTCTCCGGTATGCACACACCGAGAATGCCGAGTTCCGCCATCTGCGACAGGAAGTTCCTGTCGAACGTCTGCGCCCGGTCCAGCTCCTGGATCCTGGGCGCGATCTCCTTGCCTGCGAAGTCGCGGACCATCTTCTCGATCATCCGGTGTTCTTCGGTAAGCTCGAAATCCATGACCATCCCTTCCTTCCAGAAGTCGTGTAGCCCAGAAGTTGTCTAACCCCAAAGGCCGTCTAACATGCAAGAAGGGTGCCAACGCCGCTTCGCCCGGCCTGCTGGCGCCGGTCTGTACCGGGCCGCACTCCCGCCGTGTCACGATCCCGATGCGTTACACGGTGCAACCGCAGGCGTTACTCATGTTGCATTGCGCAACTGTTTCAGCCACCTCCACGCGGTGGTGCGGCTGATTCCAAGGCGTCTTGCAGCCTCCGCGCAATTGCCTCCGGTCTGATCGAGGGCGATCCTGAAGACGTCTTTCCTCATATCCTCGAGGCTGCCACTCTTCACCAGCAGGGTGTCCCCGGCATCACGGGCGGACGGATCCCCGCAAGAACTCGGCCCCCGCGGGGACGGCGCGACCAGCCGCCTGAGCAACTCGAGGTCGCCGCCGGACGGAGCGAGCGTTGCGTATCGCTCGATGACGTTCTCGAGTTCCCTGACGTTGCCCGGCCACGCATACGATTCAAACAGGGCTGAATCGCCCGGGGCGAACGGTTTGAGCCCCCGGTGCAACCCTCCGGCGAATCTGGACAGGAAGAGGTTGGCGAGCACGACCGCATCGCCCTTCCTCTCCCTCAGCGCCGGGACCTCCACGCTCAGCACGTCGAGGCGATAGAAGAGATCACGGCGGAACCCGCCGGCCTCGACGTCGCTCCTCAGGTCGTGGTTCGTTGCCGCTATGATCCTGACATTCACGGGGATCACCCTGTCATCGCCAATCCGCATGACCTCTCTTTCCTGGATGACCCTGAGCAGCCTGGACTGGATCCCCGGGGAGATCTCGCCGATTTCATCGAGAAACACGCTGCCGTCGTGGGCGAGTTCGAAGAGGCCCGGTTTCCCACCCTTTCTGGCCCCTGTGAACGCCCCCTCCGCGTATCCGAAGAGCTCGCTTTCAAGGAGGCTCTCGGGGAGCGCGGCGCAGTTGACGGCGACGAAGGGGCCGCCGCTCCTCCCGCTCAAGTTGTGGATGCTCTGCGCGACGAGTTCCTTGCCAGTCCCGGTCTCTCCCGTGATCAACACCGTGGCGTCGGTTGGCGCATACTGCCTTATCCTGTCCTTCAATTCCACGATCGCGGGGCTCGACCCCGCTATGTCATCTATCGTGAACCTGGCCACAAGCCCTTTGGACCAGATTTCCTTCCGTATCCTCTGCTCCAGTCGCTGTATCTTCTTCGCGTTGGTGAACGTGATGACGTAGCCCCTGTCTTCGCCGCCGGCCCTGACGGGGACCCTGTTGACGACCAGCGTGGTTCCCTGGATCTCGACGAGTTCACCGACGACAGGAAGGCAGTCGCCCACCAGCATTGCCACGCCCGGATCTTCCCTGCACAAGCGCGAGATCTCGCAGCCGGAGGCCACGGCCGCGTCCAGCCCCAGGAACCTCAGCGCGAACGGATTGATGACCGCGACGCGGCCCCGCTCGTCAACAGCCACAACCCCGTCGCTGGAAAAATCGATGATGGCCCTCAGCCTTTCCGCGCTCTCCTCGTCCAGCCTCCTGATCCGGACGACCTCCCTCGCGCCTTCGATCGCCTCACGGATCGCCTCGCGACTCGACTTGACGGGGAATCCTCGCATGTTCCTGGCCCGCGCAGCCTCGATTATGCAGGCGCCGGTTCCTACGACCGCCTTTGCCCCGGCGGACGCGGCGCGTTCGAGCAACGGCCCGATATCCGCCTCATCCTTGTAGAACAGGGGTATGATCCGTATGCCCAGCATCTGCTCCATGAACGGGAAGTCGTACTTGCCTTCGGTCTTGTGGAATCCCACGAAGGCGACAGTGCGGCCGACCTGCGACGCGTGGTGGAACGCGGTGACCAGATCATACGGAGTCAGGTCTATGAGGATTACGGGGACTTTCGCGGCCCGCCTGATCATCGCGCCCGTCGGCGCCCTGCTGATAATGACCTCGACACCCTCCGCTTCGAGCCTCCTGGCCGCCTCGACGCCCCTCTCCAGGGCCCCTTCCAGGACAGTGATTCTCCCGCCGGACTCGCGAGCCACCTCGCGAGCCAGTTCGACCATCTCGGGCGAGGGAAGCACAATTCCGATCGAGGCGTTCATCCGTCCAACCTCCCTGGACCTGCGCTCTGAGTCTTCGCGACAGCCGCGCGCCGTTCCTCTCATGCCCGGAACACCCCCGAGGGCACGTACGTCACATGATACTAGAAAGGTGGTCTGACGCAGGGATTCAGTTGACCGGCCGGCTTGGACCGGGTTATAATGGTAGCGAAGTCAATAGTTGCTCTTACCTGGAACGCTGAATCCCCATTGGGGAGCGGGGGACCCAAATCCAGGGGTGAATCCTTGCAGTAGCGGTGCATGGTAGGGTTACTCTTCAACCCGAACCCGTCAGCTAACCTCGCAAGCGTGGAAGGGGAGGTAAGGCTCCGGAACAGTCGGACCCAGGAGCTGCCTCCTGGGTCCATTTGTACGAGTGCCTCCCCGCAGGTGCGAAAATGCCCGGGTTTCTCCCCTTCCCCGGGCAGAAGTGGAGACCCCCCAGGCCGCTATCCTGGGGGCTTTTGTTTCACTGCCATCTCTTCGTGATCTGCACACCCTTGTAGTAGAAGTTGACTATGTCCTCCGCCTTGCGTCCGGCCTTGGCCATCGCCTCAGCGCCCCACTGCGACATCCCGACCCCGTGCCCCCAGCCGCGGCCCTTCATGACCACCTTGCCGCCTGACAGAGTGACCGAATCGAGCAGCGTGGACTTCATCCTTTCCGGCCCGAGAGCGGTCCTCAGACTGGGCGCGGGCAACTCCTGGCCTCCCACCGTGATGACCACGGCCCTTCCGGACGGCCCCTTCTTCCCTATCGCCACGGAATTGACAGCCGCGATGTTCTTGCCAAGGCTGGCCGCCGCCGCCTTGATCTCCTGCGCGGTGAATTCCGCGGTCCACGACTTCTGGTCCGCGGGCGCGTTCTCCAGCGACATCGGGTCATTTACGGGAACGACATACGGCGCCGGTTCCTGCGTGAAACCCAGTCCCTCTTCCGCGGAAGCGGTCTTCCCTCCGGAGTTCGCGTGGAACCAGGCTCGAATGGGCTTGCCCCCCGATTCGATGACCATCCCCCTCGTTTCCTGGACGGCCCTTTTCACCATGTCGTTGATTCTCGCGGGATCGTACGCCTGGAAGTGGTCCTTATCGTCGCAAGCATCGGTGCCGTGAATCTTCCTTGCCTGGCCCTCGTCCCGTTTCTCCAGCGTAAACGTCCTTGCCACGATGGCCTGGGCCTTCAGCGCCTCCAGCGGCCAGTCCGGGTGGACCTCCGCCGCCACGACCCCCTGGAGGTATTCTTCCAGCTTGACCTGCCTTGTCGTGTTGTCCCTGTGGGAATACAGGCTCAGAGTCGGTTCCTGCCCGGACGGGGCAGGCCTGCGGAACAACCTGCTGCATCCGGGGACCACCAGGAGCGCGGCAGCGGCTAACACGACGACCGCCAACCGGAAGCCCCTGTTCCGTACCAGTCTCTTTGTGGAAACCCTCATAGAACCCCCTCCAACTCGTTGAAACGCGGCAGCCGCGAGGTGGACGCGCTTCCGTGTATTGAGCCCGAAGGCGTTTCAGGAAGGGCTCCCTGAGGAGCGTGCGACCGTCTCGTGGCTGCCATATTTAATTGTTCTCATGGTCGCCATGGATTATGCATGGGCATTTTGCGGCACGGCTATTGACGGTGTGTAAACGCGGGTGTAGGCTTGGTGTAGACGCCAGCGGTCATGCTATTCGAAGAAACGCGTTTCTTTGGGCACATGGTTGACCGTAGCCACTCGTGGCCCCCGCAGACCGTCGTACTTGCCCGAAATTGGAGGTGCAGAGTCATGCAGAAGTCGTCAGGGGGTACCGCCCATGAAGACTCTAGTTGTGACTCAACTGCTGCCCGTCGCTCCCTCGACGTTCCCGGCGCCCGCCATTTCCGGCGTCGCTAGGGCCCCCGTGCCCTCCAGTCGCTATCCTCCCGAAAGGTCTCCTCGATTACGGGGTTTCAGCACTCACTAGGCGATTGGCGCCGCCGTTCTATGTGGCCGCCAGTGTGGCGCCGGAGGCTTGCTGTCATTGCACCGCCGGCATGCCGCGCCCGGGATAGCCGCGCCATGCCAAACGAACAGCGAGGTGAATCGCATGGACCTGCGCACACCGTCACGCACACCGTCAATTGAGAGAATCGTCCAGAGCCGGGACTGGTTCGGCCTCCGGAAGGCCTTGCGCAACTGGCCGGCGCCTGACATCGCAGATCTGCTGTTCAACCTTTCCGAACACGACCGTGTCCTGGTGTTCCGCAGCCTGCCCCGTCAGGTGGCGGCAAAAGTCGCGTCTGAACTCGACTCCGATTCCGTGGATGCGCTGTTGAAGGGATTGACGGACGAGGAGACCCGCGCGGTCCTTACGAGCCTGAAACCGGACGACCGGACCAGCCTCCTCGAGGAGATGCCCGGGCAACTAACCCAGCGCCTCCTCAACCTGCTGAGCCCGGAGGATCTGAAGGAGACCCGCCACCTGCTCGGTTACCCGGAGGGATCGGTAGGACGGCTGATGACGCCGGACTATGTCGCGGTGAGGTCCGGTTGGACCGTGGAACAGGCCCTTGACCACATTCGAAAGAAGGGCAAGGACAGCGAGACAATATCGACTATATACGTGGTTGACGGCGAGTGGAAGTTGCTTGATGCGCTCGACGTGAAACAACTGATCCTCGCCGACCCTTCCGAACCCGTGAAGAGCCTGATGGATTACTCTTGCGCGAGCCTCTCGGCCTTCGACGACAGGGAGAAGGCGGTCCTGGCTACGCAGAAGCACGACCTCTTCGTGGTGCCTGTGGTCGATTCAGAAGGCGTGTTGCTAGGGATAGTCACGGCGGACGACATACTCGACGTGGCGCAGGAGGAGGTAACCGAGGATTTCCACAGGACGGCCGCCGTGTCTCCACTGGACGATCACTATACGGAGACCAGCATATGGGAGCTGTATTCGAAGAGAATCGGATGGCTGGTGGCCCTCGTCCTCCTGAACCTGGTTTCATCGAGTGTCATGGCTGTCTTCGAGAAAACCCTGGCTTCCACAATAGCGCTGGCGTTCTTCATCCCTTTGCTCATAGACAGCGGCGGGAACGCCGGCTCGCAATCCGCCACCCTGATGATCAGGGCGCTCGCCACCGGCAATTTGAAGATGCGCCACTGGACGCAGACCGTAACGCGAGAGCTCATCGTGGGCGTCTCTCTCGGTTTGACGATGGGGGTTGCCGCCTGGCTTCTCGGGCTGTTCAGGGGCGGGTTCCACGTCGGATTGATCGTCGGCCTGTCGATGGCGAGCATCGTGATGGTCGCAAACCTGATCGGCACGGGGTTGCCCTTCCTGTTGACGCGGTTCGGGGTCGATCCGGCCGTCGCCAGTAGCCCGCTCATAACGACCGTGGCCGACGCGGCCGGGCTGGTGATCTACTTCTCGCTGGCCAGGGTGATCCTGGGCTGAGGGACCGGTGACGCAGGGGCCGGCTCGGCCGGCCCCTCACCGGCGGGGGATCCACCAGGGCGTCAAGGTGCAGGGAGTGGCTCTCGATGGTCCGGTAACCCATCTCGGTGGTTCGTTGAGATAGTCGACGACAACCCGGACAACGAGATCGCGTTCGGTGAGGGAAAGGTCGTGCCGGACCAGCCTTGTGACCCAGTTTTCGTGGAGAATGGCATCGTACCGCGATAGGATCTCGAGGACCTCAGTGACTCCACATTTCATCCGTTCAGCCTCCGCCCGTATCGCCTCAGTCTGTCCAGGTGTCCTGAAACAGTAGACTATCAGTGGATCGTGCAGGCGCAGGCGATCTATTATGGTCGCTATCTGGTCGTCGCTGAACATCACCGTTCCTCTCAGAACCGGGCCGGCCGCGAGTTCTGATGTCAATGGAAACCCGTTCAGCACCAGGCGTCTCGTGGTCTTGGGACACTTCCCAAGGACACGACTCATGTAGGCGAGGAGGTCGTCCGCGCCCGCGGGATGGGGTGCATCGGTCTCCCGCGTCATCGCCGGCAGAGCAGATGTGAGGTACTGCACTAGACTACGGTTATCCCGTTTGAAGCAGCCCTCGACAATTATCACGAGTGGTCCCTCCCCAAGATGCCTGACGCCTACTCCAGATTATGTCGAGAGCCCCGCCCCTGCCACCGTTGGCCTTGACGACTATCTCCCGGCGCGGTAGGCTCATTGCAGTTAGTTTGATGGGTTAGGCATAGATGGTTAAGGGGTGATGGACACGAACGTGGACTACACGAGCCGCGAGTACTGGAACGGCATAATCAAGATGGGATTGTCCAAGTTCTTCATCCTTCGTGTGCTATCTGAGCGGCCGATGCACGGCTACGAAATCGCGCAGACCGTGGCGGAGGTAACAAAGGGCTGCTGCACTCCGACCGAAGGAACGATCTACCCGGTTCTGAGGGAATTCGAGTTGGGGGGCTATGTTGAGGCTTACGTTGAAGTGGTGCGCGGCCGGGAGCGCCGGGTCTACACCCTGACAGGCAAGGGGAGACTCGCCTTCAAGACGGGGGTTGAAGCCTGGAGAAAAGTGACCCGGTATATATTGCAGGCGCAGGTGTGACGACAGCGCCTGTCGGGTAGATCCGCAAGGGGGAACGACCAGTGTACCTGAACAGTCTGCGGGAATCACTCCATTTCTTCCTCACCATTTTCGCTGAGCTCAGCCTCCTGTTCGTGGGCGTCTCATTCCTCGTAGCCCTACTGCAGGAGCACCTTCCGGAGTCTACAATCAAAAGGCTGTTGGCCGCCAAGGGAGGCAGGGGGAACACACTTGAGGCCTTGCTTGGCTCGGCGACCCCGTTTTGCTCGTGCTCAACAATCCCGATCATGGTTGGTCTCACCAATTCGGGCGCCCCTTTCGGTTCTGCGGTATCATTCCTTGTGGCGTCACCACTGCTCAACCCGGTAATCATCAGCCTATTCGTGGCTTTCTTCGGGTGGAGGGTGGCGGCGGTGTACTCCGCCCTGTGTTTCATTCTGGCAGTACTGTCGGGTCTGCTGTGGGAGAAGATGGGCCTGAGCAGTCAGGTGAAGAGAGTTAGAGTCACGGGAGGCAATCATGAGACTCCCGGCACCGCAACCGGTGTTCGATCTTCTCTCCAAAGGGCATTCTCCACAGCAGTCGCTCAGTTTCGAGATGCTCTGCCCTTTCTGATCGCGGGGGTTGTCGTCGGCGCCGCGATCTATGGATTTGTGCCCACAGATTGGGTGACAAGGGTTGCCGGATCGAATTCTCCGCTTGCGATACCCATCGCAGCCGTCATCGGGGTCCCGCTGTACATCAGAACCGAAACCATGATCCCTATCGGAATGGTTCTCATGCAGAAGGGCATGAGCCTGGGCGCTTTGATGGCGCTAATAATCGGTGGCGCCGGCGCCAGCATTCCCGAGATTAGTCTTCTCGCGTCCATATTCAAACCCCGTCTGGTTATGGCTTTCGTCATCACGATTCTCATCGTCGCTGTTACGGTGGGCTTTACTTTGGGGACAGTCGCCTAAGGAGGTGAGCGAATGGATAGCAAGAGAAGTCTGCTGTCTCGATTAATCGGCAAGAAGAGAGGGTGCTGCTGTCAGGTCAAGATCGAGGAGATTCCTGAGGACGAATCCGGTACTTCGCCTGGCAGCGCCAAGCCCGGACAGTGCTGCGGAGGCGAGGATGACGGGAAGCGAGACTCAAATCGATGATGGGGGCCTTCCCTGTCATCTGCCAGTCATTCGGGAGCCATCCTGTGAAAGGGGGCTCCCGGACCAGCGCCACCGGCTCACTCCGGACCAGGAACTACTGGAGTCGCGGCTCAGGGAACCAGTGCTTCGTCCTGTTGGCGAACGCGACGAGGCTCAGCATTATCGGGACCTCCTCGAGCACTCCCACGACCGTCGCAAGCGCAGCGCGCGACCCAAGACCGAACAGGGAAATCGCTACCGCAACCGCAAGCTCAAAGAAGTTGCTCGCGCCTATCATCGCCGCCGGCGCAGCGATGGTGTTGTCTACACGCCACCACATCGCCCAGAGGTACGCTACCCCAAATATGAGGTACGTCTGTATTGTCAGCGGAACCGCGATGAGCAAGATATGCAAAGGATTCTTCACGATTGTTTCGCCCTGGAACGAGAACAGGATGATCAGCGTCAAGAGAAGCCCAACAATCGTGAAGGGCCTCAGTCTCGGCAGGAAGGCCTCCTTGAACCAGCCTTCCCCGTTCCTGGCTATGAGCCTCGACCGCGTCAGGTAGCCGGCCGCAAGCGGGATGACCACATAGAGCACCACGGACAGCAGGATGGTATCGTAGGGTACCCTCAATTCGGCAAGCCCCAGCTGGAATGTCACTATGGGCGCGTATAGGAACAGGATAATTAGATCGTTGATGGAGACCTGGACCAGCGTGTGGGCGGCGTTACCCCCACACAGGTAGCTCCACACGAAAACCATGGCTGTGCACGGCGCCGCACCGAGGAAGATGGCCCCTGCCACATACTGCTGGGCGAGGTCAGCGGGTATCCACTGCGCAAAAACGGTCCTCAGGAAGAACCACGAGATCCCCAGCATAGTGAAGGGCTTGATGATCCAGTTGACGACCAGCGTAATGGTCAGGCCCCTCGGGTGCCTGCTAGCGCGCATAATGCTGCCGAAATCGATCTGGACCATCATGGGATAGATCATGAACCAGATCAAGACGGCGACAGGTATTGAGACGTGCGCGTACTCCCACTGGCTCAGTGCCCTCGGGAATGCGGGGAAGTGAAGCCCGATTAGGACGCCCGATACAATGCAGATTGCGACCCAGATAGTCAGATAGCGCTCAAAGAAACCAAGACCCTGCTTCTTTTCAACGTCCGTTGCCATGTTGAGTCCTCCTGTGTTGCCGCGACTACTGATGCGTATTCTGCTGGACCCATCAAGCGGCTATGCAGTTAGTCCAGTCTCACCTTCCCAGGGTTGGCAGGCCTCTTCCACCGGGGTCTCGCGGACCGCTTGCAGACGTTCGGCGTCGCCGGCGATCCCGGCCCTCGACGGATGCGCTGCGGCTCGAAGCACCGCCTCATATTCCCTCAGCAAGATCCGCACTCTCCAGCATTATGTATCCCTGCATGACGATACGAGCATATTAACCTGGACTTCAACTGTCAAGCCCCCTTACCCGCCGAGTACCTGTCAAACAATAGTGCCTCCGATCCATGCCGGTTCTTACCTGCTGGCTCCTGATCACGCCTGGTCAGCGCAGGTACTTCCAACATTGTGCCAGCCGGACTTGCGAGGATCACTCACCCTCGTGTCGAACTGAGTCATTGTGGGTAAACTCTTGTCGAACTAGAGGGGAGCGCACTGCTGTGTCCGAAATCATCTGTTCCGTTTGTCAAACCGCCATGAAGCGTCAGGATGAACCGTCGGCGGGAGACCTTCGGCAACCGGCGGTCTTCACTATCAAGGATGCCAGAAGGGTTTATCCCAAAGGGGAAGTCACAACCCTCGACTTGATAGCCCATGTGTGTCCACGCTGTGGTCTGACCTTGTTCTTCGAGTACAAGACCCACCTCGCGTTCCAGTCTCAGGGTCAGAGCCATTCGTCGTCCGACCAGGATTCATGACCGGTGCCGTCGTCTCTGCGCGAATGATGCGGATGGCAATGGGCGCAATGAGACTTGAACCTTCGTAGACCGAGGCCATCATCGTACTGGGTTGACAGTCGCGTGTGGCAGGTGCGGCCCATAGGGATAGCCCCGGTGAGGCGCACTATTGTCCGCCATATAGAGATGCAATTGAAGCATTTGAGAATACATGCATCGGCGAGAATGTGGTCACGAACATTGCGGACATAACGCGCCACTGAGCCAGATGCTTCAAGCATTGTCGCAGGGTACGTGAAGTTGCACTACTTGCAGCCCTCAATCAGATCCTGAATGCCTGCTACTAGTTCTCGGATCTTTGGACCCAGGTACTCCACTGTCTGGGGATCTACCGGACCGTATCGCCTGAGCTGGTCGGGTTCGACTTCAACCAGTCCTATCCAAAGGGTGCTGGCCGATGCGATGATATTGGCCCTGACCGTTCGCGTTCGCCTCTCCAGCGCCAAGTCATCGCCCAGCGAGCGGATCTTCTGTCTCATAGACTCAATTTGCGTGAGAAGTGCCTGCCGTTGCGCTGGAGACAGGTCGTTCTTCTCGGAGAACAGGACGCCGGCATGCTCGCGTCCCTTCGCCCAGGACTCGAAGTCGCAAAGGGCTTGGTCAACAGTGTTGAGCATTGTCCACAGACTGCGTCGCTGACTCTCACTGATGTTAATTGACCGAGCCATTGGTGGTCGTCCCTTCAGCACCAGTCATCGGGCCTTAGACCATTCCGGTCGTCCCTTGAAGGCGGCAACACCCGCAAACCTGGCTGTAGTTCCCAACTCTTCTTCAATCCTGAGAAGCTGATCATACTTTGCAACCCTGTCAGTCCTGGAGGGCGCCCCTGTCTTGATTTGTCCTCCGCCACGATACCCCCAAGATGGCATTCGCCCCGAGTCTCCCTTTGTTTGGCGAGCCATCTACCGAAATCAGCTTAGCGTCCAACCCTGCCTGATCGAGCGCGTCCATACCAGTAATCTCGGGACATGACCTTCACCACGTTTTCCACCGCTTTAGTGACGCCTTTGCCACCGTATCGTGCTGCATCCCCATCCCTCAGTTCCACCGCCTCGTGAGTCCCAGCTGACGCACCGGATGGGACCGCGGCTCTCCCTCTGCTGCCATCTTCCAGCGCCACCTCGACCTCAACCGTGGGGTTGCCCCTTGAGTCCAGAATCTTTCTGGCTCTAACGCAAGATATCCTGGTCATAGTCCAACCTCTTTCTCAATCACAGCATCCGTATGGGTCTTCTCTGCAGTCGAATCACGCCCCCCTCTTCAGTGACTCCGACAATGGGCCAGGAAGGGCCATCCTCACCATGTCCCGTACTGTTGAGTCAACATCATAGGCAACGCGGACGATTTCTATTGAGCGTACTGAGAACGAGTTGGAGGGGCCGTCAGTACTGACGGTTATCAATACGTAGCAGGGCCTCGGATCTCCGTCCTTTGGCCTGCCGCAGCTACCGGCATTGACAAAGACTCGGCCCGATTGCCATACCGTGTAGGGGACATGGGTGTGGCCGAAACAGTAAACCTGAGCCTGAGTATGTTCAATAAGTCGCTGCGAAGCGTAGCCGATGTCGCTCACGGGCAGATACTCGTACAGCGACCAGGGCGTCGCATGCAAAAGCGCGATTCCTACAGAACCTACCATTTTCACTGCAAACCTTGGCAGGCTTTCGAGGTAACGGCGTTCCTCTTCGCCCAACCGCTCCCTGGTCCACCTGAATGCTGCCTTTTCGACCTCAGGATCCCGCCCGCCGGGTATGACAATATCCGATTCCGTGGCGCCGGACACCACTTCAAAATCACGGTTTCCGATGACGCAAACGGATATCGTCCGGCGAACAGTATCTATTACCTCCGAGGGCCTCGGCCCGTAGTTTACTAGGTCCCCCGTGCAAATCCACTCGTTGACACCGTTCTTCTCCCCATCTGCCAGGACGGCATTCAAGGCCTCAATATTGCCGTGGATGTCCGATATTACACCCACCTTGTAGCGGTCATAGGCTGCTTTGATCACGCGCATGCCTCCTCAGGCCAGGCGGTAAACGGACGGCCTGCTCGATAAGCGCCATTTGCCGGCCGACTTCCTCCCGTTCTCCAATCCCAGTTGTGTGCCCACCATATCTGACCCTTACGTAGAGGTTGGTGAGGAATTCGACTGCCTCACGAGGGACAGGAGTGTTGGTCAAGAATCTGGGCAAGTATTCATACGGAGTCTCGCACCTACCCCGACCGACATCGATCTCCAGGCCTATCGCGAGTAATCGACGGTAGGCTTTCCTCACCGGAGGAATGTCCTCTTGATTCTCCCGCTCGCATTCGCGCCGAAGAGGCCGGGCGGAACGTCTCGCAGTCAGCCATGGTATTTCCGTCCATGACCATATGGATTCCCGGGTCTCCCGTATGCTTTCCTCCTCGGGATCCTCCCTGAGCCAGATGGAATTCACGAATATGATTACGACGACGCACGCGGCAATGACGATGGCTGCGCCGAGAACCGGCCCCAGTAACCATGAGGGTATGTCGCGCAGGGGTCCTCCGCTGAATTCATCAGCGAGGGGGGTTTCCATCTGGATCGGCGGGAGTTGCCTGGCCCGTCCAGCCATCCACCGAACCACGGGTTCAAGCAGCCAGCCGACAAGCATAGCAATCGGCAGCAAGACCTTTTCAAGTAGGCCTGCAACCCGCAGGAAAAATGACCGGACGACCGCGCCGGCCCCTGCCACGTCGTAGCCCGCGAGCAGCCAACCGGCGACAGCCGGAACCGTAACCATTGCGAACGCCGCGACAACGGCAGTCCTCCGCAGGGTTCGCCCACGAGAATGTCCTCGCTCCCCGGCCTCCTCCGCCTGCAGAACGACATCCTGCGTACCCGCGGTCGCCAGGGCGAGCAGTCCCGTGACGAAGAATGCAGCCACGCAGGCAACCAACCACGCCAAAGATGTGCGCGACACGCCCACAGTAGCCAACAAGATCAGCAGTAGGATCATCTTCAGCGTAAGGCTACTGAATCGCTCGCTTAGTATCCCGTGGTACCGGTAATATTGTGCGACGACCGCGCCGCGCCACCATAGGAACAAAAGGGCCATTATGCTGAGAGGATAGGCAGCCCCGGAGAGAACCCTGGAAATCGCCGCAAGGATTAAAGATGAACTGATACCGCCCACTCCAATAAACGTCCGGAGACGACCCAGGCTCACCTTTCTCTGGTAGAGATGCTCTGCGAGTATACAGCCGGCGGCAATCGCCAGAATCTGGATGCCGAAAGCGGACATGTTCAAGGAACTCTCCGAACCCACGGCGGAGAGAATCACGATCTGCCAGGCGTACCACACAACCATCTCCATGATCAGGGTCAGCGCCTTGACAACGCTGGTGCGCGGGCTATAGTGGAGGTTCCGCCGATCAGGCGCCAAGTACTTCGCCCCCATTCACGTGGACGCGGCACACGGTTACCCCGCTGCATGGGTCTATCCGAGCATTCGACCCCACAAGCAGCGCTGTTACCTGCCGGCCACCACGCCCGGCGGCCCGCACAGACTCTCTTATGCTGTCGTTAGCAAAGGCTGTAACCAGCACCACACCGCACCCACGCGGAAGCCTCGGGACCTCCGAGTCCAATACGGCGCAGACAGAACCCGATGGGCTGTGCAACTTGGCCAGGGCCTCTAATGCTTCTTCCAGCGCCCCGGGAGAACGCGTGGGAGGGATTCTCGGACCCACGCCTGCATGGGCGACATAACCGCTTGAGTAGATGCCCGTTCCATACCTGCAATCGAGACAGTATGCGAATACCGACGCGGCCACGGTAATCGCCTGGTCGAGCAGATCGCGGTTCAGTCCCATCCAGGGAGGGTCATACGTGGCCGCGTTCAGGAAGATGGCAACGGATGTCTCAGCCCTGGGTTCATACACCTTCACCTGAAGGCTCCCCGTTCTTGCAGTGGCGGTCCAGTGAATTCGCTTGAAGCTGTCGGACGGATCGTAATCGCGGATACCCGATATGAAGGAAGGATCCTCCAGCAACCTGCCGCCGCTCTTCATGTCTCCGAGCGGTCGGCGCGCCGGCAACCCCAGCGCTTCAAGGGGTAATACTCTGGGGTAAACCACCAAGCGCTCTGTATGATCGAAGACCACCGTATCCTTGCAGAACCCAAATGGGTCACCGCACGTCAGCCTGGTGGGGCCAAAGGCGTAGTACCCGCGCAGGGGAAGCCAGATCTCATATTGGCGCCGAACACGCTCGTAATAGCCCAGAGACAGAAAGGAAAGCAGCCTCTTCCGGCCGGGAATGTGATGTGCGCCGAGGCGGCCCCCCTTGAGATCAAGGTCCTCGGGAACGTCCACCTCCACTTGAAGCCAGGTGACGGGCAAGATCTTGCGGTTCTCCACGGTTATGGTGAGAGTAGCCGGCTCGCCTGGAAAAGTCTTCAAGGGACTAATCTCCGCCTTCACCGAAACCCGCTTCAGACTAAGCCTCCCCCATCTACCGGTCATGAGGGTGATGGCGAGCACCAGGAAACTTGCCATGAACAGCAGGGGCTGTTTCCATAGCAGGCTCAGCACGGAAAGCCCTACAAATAGGGGAAGCCACGCCGCGGAGAACATCCTATCTCACCGGTGTCTCCGAGAAATCTTCGACAGGGACAGGTGTGCTATCGACCACTTCCGTCACAAGTCTTTCCTCAGTCCAATCGCTGAGGCGGCTCTGGGTTTTCAGGATTAGCCGATGTGCGAATACAGGTCTCGCAAGCCTCTTTATGTCATCAGGCAGTACAAAATCCCTACCCTGAACCAGAGCGTAAGCGCGGGCGCACCGGCACATTGCCAGCGTAGCACGGGGGCTTACGCCCAACCGGACGGACGAATGAGAGCGTGCCCCCCGCACAACGTCAACAAGGTAGCCCAATACGACATCAGTCACCTTGACGGACCTGGCGGCCTGCTGCAATTCCACCACCTGTTCCTGTGAGAGCACAGGGTCCAGGCCTGATAGTGGGTCGAGCACGCCGAACCGCCGGGCGATGTCCATTTCGCGACCCCTTTCAGGATACCCGAGGTTAACCCGCATCAGGAACCGGTCCAGCTGAGCCTCCGGTAAAGGGTATGTTCCTTCCATTTCGATGGGGTTTTGGGTTGCAAGGACCATGAACGGCCAGGGTAGTTCGCGTGTTACCCCATCCACGGTGACCTGGCGTTCCCCCATGGCTTCAAGCAGGCTGGACTGGGTGCGGGGAGTCGCCCTGTTGATCTCGTCGGCCAGCACGATGTTGGCCATAATGGGACCAGGTCGGAATTGGAATTCCCCAATTTTCTGGTTGAAGTAGTTGAGGCCGGTCACGTCCGACGGCATCAGGTCGGGCGTGAACTGGATTCTCTGAAACGAACAATCGAGCGACCTGGCAAGGGCCTTGGCCAGCGTGGTCTTCCCTATCCCAGGAACATCCTCCAGAAGGACGTGTCCATCGGCCAACAGGGCCACGACGGCGAGCTCTATTGCCTCTTTCTTTCCGATGAATGCCTTCTCGATGTTGGCTTTGAGCTTATCGATAAGAGAACAGGCCATCATAGTATCCACCGGGATCCTCCATTCTCAGAATGCCCTGAGGACTCTTACGGGTTTGCCCTGCGGTTTCGGTCGTTAGCGCAATGTCGATAGTGGATCACTTCAACGTTCTCCACTGTGACCAGCCCCTCCCTAACCATCTCGTCGAGTTCAGGCAGGAACGCATCAACCTGATCGGGGCGGTCCACGATCTCGACCAACAGGGGCAAGTCAGTCGACAGCGCCAGGAGCCGCGCGGAATGCAGGCGGCTGTGGGCCCCAAAACCTTCTACTCCGCGTAAGACTGTGGCTCCGGCCATGCCCATCTCACGGGCTCGTTGAACGATCGCGTGGGCGAGCGGGGCACCATGCCATGTATCGGTCTCCCCCACGTATATGCTGATTCGCTTGGCAGGCCCCTCAATCCTCACTGTACTACACCCCCCGCGCCACTATATTACCGACCGTCAACCCAACAAGCGCGCAGAACACGCCCAATATCGTAGATAGTAGAACGTACCCAAGCGCCCTGAACGCTTCGCCTTCGCGGAGCATGATGAGCGATTCCAGGGCGAAGGTCGAGAACGTCGTGAAAGCGCCGACCATCCCGATGGCCGCAAAAGACCGCACTTGGGGAGCCAGAGTGCCAGCAAGCGTAATCGAATGAAGTATTCCCATCAAGAAAGACCCTGAAAGGTTGATCGCGAGAGTTCCCCACGGGAAGATAACCCCGAAAACGTTCCCCAGATGCCATGATATGAGGTATCTGAACACAGCCCCTACTGCCCCACCTACGGCAATTGCGGCCAACATATTCTCAACCTCCGAAGATGAGCGCAAGACCGAAGTTCACACGGGCATGCGCATAGTCGCCTGTCTTGTTGACACCGCCATCATAAGCAAGGCTCCTACGGTTATCCGATGGTGACACCGTCACGCCTCGCCGTGGCCAAGCCGTGCCGTTCTGCCTGTCCAGAGCAACAACGGAATCGAGGCTACCTGCAGACCCATCGAGATAAAAGCCAACCACAACAGGGAGACATCGTAGACCAACCCCGCAACCAGGCTGCCCAGGAACCAGAACAACCCGTAGCCGGCATAGAACAGCCCATAGGCTGATCCGCGCCGGTTGGCCGGAACCATATCCCCAATGACCGCCCTCATTATGGATTCTTGGGCCCCCATACCGATACCCCAAAGGAGCATCCCCATGATGACGGAACGAAAACCCCCGAGGAACACCAATGGCGTCGACAAAGATGACAACAGAGAGGCCAGCACGAGGACGCGGAGGCCGAAGCGGTCATAGAGACGGCCAAAAACCAGGGCAGCCACCGCGTCTATACCCATCGCCATGGTGTAAAGCAGGGGAATCCCGTTGTCGGAGGCGAGCGCTGTCTTCTTCAGATGAAAGGCAATAAGGGGAAAATCCACGTAGCCGGCGCCGATCATGGCTACCGCGGCCAGGTAGATCCAGAACGACTTGTTCAGTCCGGCGGTTTCGATTTTTGCCGGGTTCGACTCAAATCGCCGTGGATTGGGGAAAAGCATTCGAGCGAGAAGCAGCGCCCCCAGCGCGAGCAAAGCCGGAATCAGAAGGATCGCGAACCCCTGCTTGTAACTGCTACGATACAATAGCACGAGAGCCACGGCGGCAGGCCCCGACGCCGCCCCGATCTGATCCATCGCTTCGTGTAGCCCGAATCCCCAGCCACGACCCATTGTCTTGGTCGCATGAGAAAGCATCGCGTCCCTGGCGGGCGTTCGAAGCGCCTTCCCAATTCGCTCGGCGATCATCAGTCCGACCGCTATCTCCCAACGCCCAGCCAGGGCCAGCATTGGAACGACCAACAAATTGAGGGCGTATCCTACCATGGTAATTGTCCAATATCGCCCCGTCCTGTCGCTGATGTACCCCGAAACAAGGCGGAGGCCATAACCAACGAATTCCCCGAATCCAGCGGCAAACCCCACTACCGCGGCCCGTGCGCCGAGCAGACTGAGATACGCGCCGGTAATACTTCTGGCGCCTTCATAGGTCATATCCCCGAAGAGACTGACGATCCCGAGCAGGACCACGAATTTCAGCGCCGCCGACTTCGATATGACCTCGCCGCCATCGGGCGACTCTGCTTCCTCCATACACTCATCCCCTCTGTGAGAACTCAACTACTGCCACATGAACAAATGACCCCATCAAACCCTTTCGGGCTTGTAGGAGCCATCAGCTCAAAGCGTATGGCAGGCCCCATTGCCTCTCTTGTACATGCTTTAATACCACAGGGCTCACGGCAAATCCTTCCCGGGCCAGTCGCGTTTCTGCGTTGGGGTGCCGCTGGCGCCGCACTGCTGCCGTTGACGCTGCAGGCGTCGCTGCCGCAGGTATTACGTTGCGGCAGGCGTTGCGCGGTGCCCGCCTGTTGCATGTATCTTGCGCCAGATGGTACAATACCATCCGAACGGCATGAACGGGTGATGGGGCTCGCCGAAACCACCGTGACGGACCACACGGTAGCGCTCACTGGTTGATAGCTCCTGTCGATGAGACAGGGGCTATTGTGTATTCATGGGAGGGGTTTTGGTGCTCGAGGCATTCGGATTCCGGAAATCAAGTCTCCTCGATGCTCTCTCGCTCATCTCTGAACTGGCTGAATCCGCCGGTCGGGATGATGCCCGGCAAGCGGCCCAGGAGATATCTACACAGTTGAACCAGGGGCAATTCAATCTGGTAGTGCTCGGGGAGTTCAAGCGGGGCAAGTCCACCCTCATCAACGCGATGCTGGGTAAACAGGTGGTTCCCTCCGCGGTTACCCCTCTCACCTCGGTCGCGACGGAAATCAGATACTCCACGCGCGATCATGCCATCGTGCATTTTCTGAACGGCGACAAGAGATGCATCTCTCTTGAAGAAATCGAGGAATATGCCACGGAAAAACGCAATCCCCGCAATGAGAAACACGTCAGTAAAGTGGAGGCATTCGTAGAATCACCGTTCCTATCGGGCGGGTTGGTCTTGGTAGATACCCCAGGGGTAGGTTCCACATACATGCACAATACGAAGTCCGCTTACGAATACATTCCAAAAGCAGATGCGGCCATTCTTGTTGTGTCGGCAGACCCCCCTATTAGCAGAGCCGAATGCGACTTTCTGCGTGATGTCAGGAGATTCGTCAACAGAATCTTCTTTGTTCAGAACAAGGTTGATCATCTTTCAGAAGACGATATGGTCGAGTCCGTGGAGTTCACGCACGACGTGATTGCATCAGAGGTCGGATCCTCCGGGATCAAGATATACCCCATTTCAGCCAAGATGGCGCTTTCGGCGAGGCTGTCTTCCGATAAAGCGATGCTACATAAAAGCTTGCTTCCTGTGTTTGAAGCAGACCTCAGCATGTTCTTGACAAAGGGAAAAGGAAAGGTCTTGCTGGAATCCGTCACGCGAAAGACGGCAGGCATCTTGAGTGACCTTGAACTGGCAATTTCGCTCGAGATGAAGGCTATCACCACCCCTTATGATCAACTCGCAGCAAAAGCCCAGGAGTTCTCGGAATTGGTCGAGACGATCGAACGAGAACAGAGTGAAGCGGAATGGATACTCAACGGCGAGGTAGAGAAGACCTCCGAAATAGTCACCCAGGAGATATACACCTTCAAGGAAGAGGCCATCGAGAAGATCGTAAGAGATATGGAACGTTACCTGAGCCAGTCCGCAAACATCCCGATCAGGGGCCTCCCGGATTCGCTGACCAAATTCGTAAAGGAACGGATTCTGGATGAGTTCACTGCCTTCCGCGAGGCCCAAGTCAGCCTGGCGGAGGAGAGATTCGGGCAGATCGTCGACTGTCTCGGGAGCAAGGTGGCGCCGCGAATCGCCGATGTCAAAGCCTCCGCCGCAAGGTTGTTCGGGATTGAAGTGGAAGTACGCTCAGAGCCCATTCTATTCCAGCAAGAGACGGATTTTTATTTCCTTCTCGATGAAATCCCTACCCTGTCCCCATTCCGGCCCGGGACTCTGCAATCACTCTTGCCCAAGGGCGTTGCCCGAGACATGATTCGTAAAGCGACAAAGGAGAAGGTACGTCTCCTTGTCGACCGCCAGTGTGGAAGGATCCGCTACGACATTGTCTCACGGCTGAACAACAGCGCTATGAATCTCAAAGAGGATTTACGACGGCGATTTTCCGAGGTCCTGTCGTTGACCGAAGGCCTCTACAGGAAAGCTCTCGTACAAAAGGAGGCAGGTGAGGCGCAGGTGTCTGAGCGCCTTTCCCGTTTGGAGGCCTTGAGCGCCAATCTCGAAGAGATAAAAAGGGCGGTAACATCAACGCGCCCACAACCACCCAAGACATCTGGAGAGAACCTTACTAATGGCTATCTACCATAGAAGGAGAAGGTAACCGAGCGGTCAACCCTTAGGACCGGCACGATTCCGTTATCAAGAACGGAACAGCACCAACGTGTGCCAAGTAATCATGCCCTCAACAGTGGTGGTTCCAATTCGCCACGGACCATTGTTCTCGATCTCCATCTGGAGGTCGTCCGCGATGTCGTCTTCCTGGACCACGCGACCCAAACAGCGCCAAGACCCGAAAACAGACCCGCGACTGCGGCTGCAGACAAGAGTGCGCCTGCCGCGCCCGGCCCGGGCGGTCTTCCCCCTGAATTCTGGGTCATGTCTCATCAAGTGGTGGAGAATGCATCCGTCGGTCCCCCTCGGATCTGGCGTTAATCTAGCTTACCAGGGCTAGTTCGATCTCATCGTCACAGGTGCGTACGAGCTTCTTCATGGACTCCTGGCTGAAATATCGTCTCCAACCGCGGACGTGCGCCAACAGGTTTCTCAGGAAGTGTACGGATATTGAGATACCGTGTTTCAGACCCTCATGAGCATCGCTGACAACAAGAACTCGCCAGTAACATTCCCGTGGTCCCGTACCTTGAGATACGTCGCGTCCACCCACAGGTACGGATAAGGCCCTTCGAGCGGCCTGCTACGAAAGCGCTCCACTACCCCGTCCAGTTGCACGCAGACCCTAGATACCTCGCTCGTGTCGACGCCGTCCAGGCCAAGCGCCCTGACCAGTTCGTCCACCTTTCTTGTGTTCACCCCGTGTATGTACGCTTCCTGTATCCCCGACACGATCGCCTTCTCGGTCATCTTCCTCGGCTCCAGCAGGCTCGGATAGTACGACCCCTCTCTCAACTTCGGTATCCTGAGGTCCAGGGAACCGACCCGGGTGTCCCACCTTCTCTCACGGTAGCCGTTCCAATACGTCGTCCTCGAAGAATTCCGTTCGTACTTGCCGGCGCCGGTCTTCTCACTCGCCTCCATCTCAATCAGCGCCTGCATTAGCATCTGCCACGATGGCTACCTCCTCGGTTGATTGGTCTCAACTTCGAAGGGAACCACGGGCGGCTGCTCCTGTCAATACCCGCCGCCCCCAGAAAGTCCACCACTACCTAAGACGTTAACGGAGGAATCCACGTGACACCACACATCCTGGCCTGGATGAGGGAGCGTCCGGTCTCCGCTTTCTACACACTCGCATTTACCATCACGTGGCTGGGTTGGGTCCCTCAGCCAGCGCGCTCGTGGCGTAGGGCCAGTGCTTGGCCGCGCGTATTGTGACGCGCGTCTTGCGTGGAGAAGAAGGCTACAAAGACCTGTTTGGCCCGCTCTTGCGGTGGCGCGTTGGAATCACCTGGCACTGTTTCCCGTTTTTGTGGGCAACTTGCTCAAGAATGTCTCGGAGGAAGTGGGGTGGCAGGGTCACCGGGGCTTCGGCGCCAATCCATCTCAATGCGAAAACCTCAATGCGAAACGCGCATTGAACACTGCAATGAGACTGGTGAATGTGCGTCTAATGCGCATCTTGAGGACCGGGCTCTTTGCCTCTCGGGCGGGGAAGGACCTCCGCCACAGTCCGCTCACTCGTTCCGTCCAGGACCCGATCCCAAACGGAGACTCTCGCGACCCTGACACCGGTGAGCATCAGGTGACAGGTCTTTGATGGCTTTCGCAGCTCGGATTGGACCACTTCCCCCCATAGCCGCCGGCGCTGAGGCACCGTTCTTCATGTTCACCGCAGTATCGTTGGTACAGGTCCAGGGGGAGTCCGGGAAGGTCTGCGTACGCCGGAGACAGGAGCGTCCCACCCAGGGTGAGTCACGGTCCAATCCAGAGGAGGGTCACTTCGTCTTGCGTACGGAGTTCAGGGTCTCCGGTCACCAGGCCCACGCCCAATTGCCTCGCGAGGGCCATTCCAAAACAGTCAGCGTAGGACATCCAGTATGCCGCGTTGTAGTGCGCCGCCTGGAGGGTTATGTCGCGAGAGGCGTTCACCTGCCTGACTGGAAGGCCGTCAATGGTCGCTGGCGCTATCTGAGCGGCCTGGACTGATTCCTCCCGTTCGATGATGCAGAGAACCTCACCTGAATTGACTACACACATACTGAGCAGGGTGTCTCCATGCCTTGCCCGTTCAAAGAGATCCGCCACGACGGCGCCACCGGCCTCGCCCTGCAGCCACGCCAAGATAGCATGACTGTCAAGGATACATCGGGGCTTGGTCTTGCCGCTCATGGTCCGATCTCTCTGTCCCTCTTGCGCTCCTCCAACAGGCGCTGAGTAGGCCTGCGGCCTTTGAGCATCCCAAACCCTTGCTTGATGGGATCCGCAGACGACCGTACTTCCGCCACGCTCGTGACTACCGCCCACTGCGTCGTCATAGACATGTCGTGAAGGAGGCATCATCCGTGGAAGAACACAACAACATGGGCAGGCCCCGGATAAGAGAGGAAATCGAAAATGCCCTGGAGTCAGAACCATCGGCTACTGTGGGCGCCAAGATCGGGTAATGCGGTCAACTCCGCCGGCAGTCGTGCGGTCTTGGTGGTCGAGTCAACCCGCAGAGCACCGATTCGGCCAAGAGATGCTGCCAATCCGTAGGCAAGACGAGATTTCACCGCCACTCTCTGGGATCGGGTAGGAGGCGGAGTCACCCCCGCTGTCCTCCCACACCACCGGACATGCGGTTCCGCATCCGGCGGTTCATGAAGCATATTGAATGCAGTGTAGATGGTCGAGCAGTGACACGAG
>JBLNBR010000032.1:0-142236 GCA_050260105.1 Ignavibacteriales bacterium
ATGGACACCTACTCGATGCACGCGGGCTACACGGTCCCGGGCGTCGTCACCGGCAAGCCGATCAGCCTCGGCGGGTCGGAAGGCCGCAATGAGGCCACCGCCCGCGGCACCGTCTTCTGCATCGTCGAGGCCGCCCGCCATCTCGGCATCGAGCTGAACAAGGCGAAGGTCGCGGTCCAGGGCTTCGGCAACGCCGGCTCGATCGCCGCCACCCTGATCGTCGACGAGGGCTCGACCGTCGTCGCCGTCTCCGACTCGACCGGCGGGATCCACAACCCGAACGGGCTCGACATCAAGCGCGTCATCAACTGGAAGAAGGAGCACGGGACCGTCCAGGGTTTCCCCGGCGCCGAGGACATCTCGAACGCCGCGGTCCTCGAGGTGCCCTGCGACATCCTCATCCCGGCCGCCCTCGAGAACCAGATCACCAGCAAGAACGTGGCCGGGGTCAAGGCGAAGATCATCGGCGAAGCGGCCAACGGGCCCACCACTCCCGAGGCGGACGAAGTGCTCTTCAAGAAGGGGGTCATGGTGCTTCCCGACATCCTGGCGAGCGCGGGTGGAGTGACAGTATCCTACTTCGAATGGGTTCAGAACCTCATGAACTTCTACTGGACCGAGGAGGAAGTGAACTCCAGGCTCGAACAGATGATGGTACAGGCGTTCCAGTCCATCTACGACCTCCACGTGAAGAAGGGCGTATCGATGAGAGAGGCCGCTTACATGAACGCGGTGAACAGGGTCGCCCAGGCGATGAAGGCAAGGGGCTGGACGTAAGACTGCGCCCCGCCAATCGTGATACGGTGGAAGGGATAGGCGGCCCGTCCGGACTTTCGGACGGGCTGTCGCCTACCACGGAGGAAACCCCCTGAGGTCAGAGAATACTATGTAACAGGTCCAAAATGAATATGAACCCTGAGGAGGCGGACTGGTTGGACCTGGCCGGGAAGATGGTAGCCTACCTGTGTCCCGGGTGCGGGACCCAGGGGACCCAGCTTGTCGCGGTATCCGGGGGCGACAAACCTCCTGTGGTGTGCCCCGCGTGTGGGAGCAGGGTAATGTCCCGGGAACTGGCATCCAGCAGGGAAGAGCGGTCTTCAGTAGAGGTTTGAAAGTCAGGGTCTGTTCGTGGAGGAGGTTCGCAACCGCCTCCACTCTTTTGTTCAGGGGGGTAGGATGCAGGATTTCGCGCGGCAGAGGCGAACGAATTCGCGAATTAGCACTCGTAAGTGGACAGAGGGGTGGAGTCCATGTTAACCGCGACAGCCCGGATTGTGCACGAAACAGGGCTTCATGCACGGCCGGCATCCGTGTTCGTCAAGCTTGCCAGCAGCTTCAAGTCGAGGATCACCGTCCAGGCGAACGGCAGGCGCGCCAACGCCAAGAGCATCCTCGAGATACTCACCCTAGGGGCCGGGAAAGATTGCGAACTCGTAATCGAGGCTGACGGCGTGGACGAGGCCGAGGCCGTCAGGGCGCTTGCGCAGATGGTGACCACGAAGATGGAATGACGGCCGGAGGCGGCCCTTGAATCGAGGTGGGTAAGGATGATACGGGGAGTTGCGGCGTCACCAGGTGTTGCGGTCGGACCGGTCCATGTACTGCGGAGCGCCGACGTCCGGGTCGCCGAGACCAGCATCGATGCTTCACGTGTGGAGGGAGAGCTCGGGCGGCTGAGTGCAGCCATCGCGGAAGCAACCACCCAGATCGAGGCATTGCGGAAAACCGCCGGCGCCAAAGAGGCCGGCGACATACTGGGGGCCCAACTGCTCATGCTCGAAGACCCCGGCCTCACGGGGGCGATCGAGTCAGCCGTGCGCGATGAGAGGGCTTCGATAGAATGGGCCGTCCAGAAGGCGACCGAGGGGTACGCGTCCATGCTCGAGGGGCTGGAAGACGAGTACATCCGCGAACGCGCCGCCGACGTGAGGGACATCGGCAGGAGGCTCATCCGGATCCTCACTGGATCGGGCCTGTCCGCGCCATCCCTGGACAAGCCATCCATCGTTGTCGCCCAGGACCTCACACCCTCCGAGACCGCTTCCCTGAACGAGTCCATGGTGCTCGGCATAGCGATAGACAGGGGCAGCACGACGTGCCATACCGCCATTCTCGCGAGGGCCAAGGGCATTCCGGCGGTGGTAGGGGCGGCTACCGTATCGTCCGCGGTTTCCACCGGCACGATGGCTGCGATAGACGGCACGAACGGCACGGTGGAGATCGACCCGCCGCCCGAGGCGATAGAACGCTACATGGCGGCAATAGAGGGCGAGAAGAGGGAGAAGGCCAGGCTGGCGGCCACGAAGTTCCTGCCGGCCAGGACCCTCGATGGCGCGGTGATAGAGGTGTCCGCCAACATCGGCTTCCCGGGGGACGTGACCGTGGCGCTGGAGAACGGGGCCGAAGGGGTGGGACTGTTCCGGACCGAATTCCTGTTCATGAAGAGGGATTCCCTGCCCTCCGAGGAGGAGCAGTTCCGAGCCTACGCTGAGGCCCTGTCCGGCATGGGCGGCAGGCCGGTGGTCATCCGGACGCTGGACATCGGTGGCGACAAGGACATCCCGTACCTGAACCTGCCGGCCGAGATGAACCCGTTCCTCGGATGGCGCGCCCTGCGGATGTGCCTGGACCGCCCGGAAATACTGAGGACCCAGTTGAGGGCCATCTATCGCGCGAGCATACACGGCAAGGCCAAGATCATGTTCCCCATGGTGGCGACAGTCGAGGAGGTGCGGGCCGCCAGGGGGATGGTGTCCGATGTAATCGAGGAACTCGACCGCCTTGGGATCCCGTACGATCGCGGGGTGGAAGTCGGGATAATGGTTGAGATACCGTCCGCCGCCGTCATGGCACGATCGCTCGGCCGCGAGGTGGACTTCTTCAGCATAGGCACGAATGACCTCACTCAGTACACGATGGCGGTTGACCGCACGAACGAGAAGGTCGCCCGCCTCTATGACGCCCTCCACCCATCCGTGGTCAGGATGATAGCCATGGTGGCCGATGGGGCCAGGGAGAACGGGATCTGGGCGGGCATGTGCGGTGAACTTGCCGGCGATCCGCTTGCAACCGGCCTGCTGGTGGGACTAGGATTGACCGAACTCAGCGCGAGCATGCCGCTCGTCCCCAGGGTCAAGGAGAACGTGCGGCGCCTCACCATGAAGACGGCCCACGAGATCGCGGACAGGGTCATGGCGATGGACACCGCCGGCGAAATACGGGAATACCTTACCTCCGTAGCGACGCCCGGTAGATAATGGCGACTGATTGAAATCAACACTGATCACCTGATTGATCTGACTGTTTGACACCCGGTCCGGAACCCGGCGACTCGGTTTCTACCTGCGAGTCCGCCGGGTTCCACATTTCTTCCCGGGAATTTCTTCCCGGGAAAAGAAGGAATCTGGGGAGCTGGGTAGAATAGGATAGGGACTGAATGGTTCAAAGTGGAGTAAAGTGGAGGGCCCGAGCGACCCGGCAGGGGGGAAAGGAGGGGAAAGGGAGTGTTCATAGGCGAGTTTCGCCACACGGTGGACGAGAAGGGGCGGCTCATCATGCCGTCCAAGTTCCGCGACGCACTGAAGGACCGCTTCGTGGCGACCCGCGGCCTGGACAACTGCCTTTTTGTATACCCCCTCTCCGAATGGGCCAGTTTAGAGGAGAAGCTCAAGACCCTGCCTTTCACGCGGGCGGAAACGAGGGCGTTCACCAGGCTCTTTCTGGCGGGGGCGTCCGAGTGCGAGATAGACAAGCAGGGCCGGTTCGTCGTTCCCGTCCCGCTCAGGGAGTACGCCGGGATCGAGAAGGACGTAGTGATCATCGGCGTTTCCAGCAGGATCGAAATATGGAGCCAGGCCGGATGGGACGACTACATGAAGGGGGCCGGTGAGAAGTACGAGGAGTTTGCCGAGAACCTGGTCGGGATCTGATTCCCCGGGCCACGTACCTGTGCTGCTGGAAGAGACCATGGCCTTCCTCAACCCGCAGCCGGGGAGGATATATATAGACTGCACCGTCGGGGCCGGAGGCCACACCCGGGAGATTCTGGAGCGGAGCGGCCCCGACGGGGTCGTAATCGGAATCGACAGGGACCCGCGGGCAATCGAGAGAGCGGCGATGCAATTGGCCGGATTTGGTTCCAGGTTCAAGCCTGTGAGGGCCAACTTCGTGCGGCTGGCTGAGGTCATCGGGGAAGAGGTTGCGCGTGGCGGGGTTGTCCGGGGAGAAGTGGACGGGGTGCTGTTCGATCTGGGAGCGTCCTCGCTGCAATTCGACGATCCGGGAAGGGGCTTCTCGTACAACGAGGATGCCCCCCTGGACATGAGGATGGACCCGGATGGGCCGGTGACCGCGTACGACCTGGTGAACGGCCTGGACGAGAGGGAATTGGGGAGGATCTTCGCGGAGTACGGAGAGGAACGCTGGGCATCGAGGATCGCGAGGTTCATCGTGGAGAAGCGGAAGTTGCGGCCCATCAGGACTACGGCTGATCTCGTGGAGATAGTCAAGGCGGCGATACCCGCGGCGGCGCGACGCCGCGGGGGGCACCCGGCGAGACGGACCTTCCAGGCGTTGAGGATCGCGACGAACGGGGAGTTGGACGTCATCGAACCGGCGCTGAGGAGCGCTGTGGCTGTGACAAGGCCGGGTGGCAGGGTGTGCGCGATTTCGTTCCACTCGCTCGAAGACAGGATTGTGAAGCGGACGTTTCAGTCCATGGCGGTGGAGCGCGATGGGAAAGGCCCGGCGGTGCGCCTCCTGACCAGGAAGCCGGTGGCGCCGGGCGGATCCGAGGTTGAGCGCAACCCCAGGTCGCGGAGTGCGAGATTGAGAGCCGCCGAGGTCCTGGGCGGGTTCTAGGGTTCCAGGGGGAAGAATAGGATGCTTGTAGCCAAGCGCGGGCTGGTGGGGAATGTAGCAGCGGGATCGCAGGGTCACGGGCGGCGGCGGGGCGCCACCGGCCGGGACCTGCTGTGCTTCGGCGTCGCCGCCGTCATAATCTCGGCTGGGGTGGGGGTAACGTCCCGAGCGGCCGTCACTGTCCAGTCGGGATACAGGATAGGATTGCTGAAAGCGCAGCTTGCGGCGCTCAGCAGCGAGAACGAATCCCTGGAGGTTGAGGTCGCCAGGCTCCAGTCCCTCTCACGCGTGGAGGAAGTGGCCAGGAGCAGACTGGGTATGGCGCCGCCTGGAGACATCCGCGTGGCCCGGGTGGACACGGAGTGGCACGCGGCCACGAAGATGCAGGCCGAGGAAGCGGAGGCTGCCCTGGAGTCGCAGCGGAAACCGTCCGTGTTTGCCTTCTTCACGCGCCTGGCGTCAGGGGCGAGGACTGCTCAGGCCAGGCCGGCGAGATGACGTAAAGCATGCTTAACCAGCGCCTCATCGGTAGAACCACCCCCCGGGGGGGCACCCCCGAATCTTTCTCTTATCCCGGCGTCAGCCTGAGGAGAAGGGTCGCTTTTCTCTTTGTCGCGGTGTCACTCGCGCTTGGGGGTCTTCTGGGACGGGTGGCGTACATCCAGTTCGTGTGGGGCGAGGAGCTCCAGCGGAAGGCCCTGGAGGTGAGGATGCGCGACATCCCCGTCGCCGCCAAGCGCGGCGCCATCTATGACCGGATGGGACGCGACCTCGCCGTCAGTATCTCCGTCGATTCCGTCTACGCATTCCCCGCCCAGATCAAGGACCCCGAGAAGACGGCCACGACCCTCGCGGGAATACTGGGCATGCCGTACGAGAGCATATACGAGAGGATCACGAGGTTCTCGTCTTTTGAATGGATACGCCGGAAGATAGAGCCGGATCAGGCGAGGAAGGTGCGGGAAGCGCGGCTCGCCGGCATCGGTCTCACGCAGGAGAGCAAGAGGTGCTACCCGAAAGGCGGCCTGGCATGCCACGTCCTGGGGATCTCCGGGATCGACAACCAGGGCCTCGAGGGCATCGAGGTGGCTTATGACAGCGAGCTGAGGGGCACGCCCGGCAGGATAATCATCGAGATGGACGCGCGGGGCAGGGAGCTCCCCCAGGCCACGCACAGATACGATCCGCCGGTCGAGGGCCACAATCTGGTACTGACCATTGACGAGGTCATCCAGTTCATCGCCGAGCGGGAACTCGAGAAGGCGATGGCCACCACGCGGGCGAAGGGCGGGTCCGTCACGGTCATGGACCCGATGTCAGGGGAGATCCTCGCGATGGCTGCCAGGCCCGGCTACGATCCGAACGCATACGACCAGGCCCCCGCCGCCAACCGGAGAAACCCCATTATCAGCGATACATATCCCCCGGGATCGACGTTCAAACCCATCACGGCGTCAGCCGCCCTCGAGGAGGGGACATCGTCCCTGGATGACCGCTTCTATTGCGGGGGTTCCGTGAAGGTGCCGGGCCACACGATATCGTGCTGGCGCGACGACGGGCACGGAAGCCAGTCGTTCATGGAGGCCGTGCAGAACTCGTGCAACGTCGCCTTCGTCAACATGGGGCTGAGGCTGGGGGCGCAGAAATTCACTTCGTACATCGACTCGTTCGGCTTCTCCGGCACCACAGGCATAGACCTCCCCGGCGAAGCGACGGGCATAACAATCAAGGCCGAGCTCGTCAAACCCGTGGACCTCGCGTGCATGGCGTTCGGCCAGACACTCACGGTCACCCCGATCCAGCTGATCACCTCCATGGCCGCGATTGCGAACGGTGGCATGATCGTGAGGCCACACCTGGTGAAGGAGATCCGTACCCCTGACGGGAGGCTCGTTCAATCGTTCGGCGCGACCTCCCTGAGGCGCGTGATTTCCGCGAAGACCGCCCAGGAGATGAGGGCATGTCTCCAGCAGGTCGTGGAGAGGGGAACCGGGCGCCAGGCGCAGATCGAGGGCTACAAGATCGCCGGCAAGACCGGCACGGCCAACAAGGTGATCGGCGGCAGAATAGCCGAGGGGAAGTACATTTCGTCGTTCTTCGGTTTCGCGCCGGCGGATAACCCGAGACTGATAGCCCTGGTCACCATAGACGAGCCCGTCGGCGAGTATTTCGGCGGGGTCATAGCCGCTCCCATCTTCAACGCCATGGTCTCGGATATCCTCAAGTACCTTGGGGTGCCGCCGGCGCCCGGGCAGGAACGAACGCAGCCCGCGGCCGTGAAAGGCCCTGCGTGGGTGCCCGATCTGGCCCACCTGACTGTCGAGGACGCGCGCGAGGCCGTCACTGCGGCGGGCCTGTCGTTGAGAGTGCTGGGGACCGGCAGCGTCGTCAGCTCGCAGGAACCCGCGCCGGGCTCGCAGGCGCCGGCCGGTTCGGCTGTCACGGCGGATACCAGCGAGAGCGCCGCGGCAGGGCAGGCCGGCCTGATCATGGCGCCCAGCGTCCTGGGGAAAACCATAAGGGAGGCCACAGACACTCTGGGCAGGCTTGGCCTGGAGATAGAGGTCAACGGCAGCGGATTTGCGGTGTCGCAGGAACCGGCGCCGGGGACGCAGGTCCAGCGCAAGCACACCATCAAGGTGGAGTTCAGGGCCCCCGAATAGGTTTCGGGGTACGCTATTACGCTTATTGAAGGCGCCTGTAGATGGCAGGTATACTAAATTGAGGCATTTAGCAGGCTGGAGGCTGACCCGATGAACCTTGCGGACCTGGCGGCGATACTCCCCGTAAAGACCGTCCGTGGTGACGGGGGGGTCGAGGTGGCCGCGCTCGCGTATGACTCGCGCGCCGTGAAGCCGGGGACTGCCTTCGTTTGTGTCACGGGGTTCAAACTGGACGGCCACGAGTTCGCCCGGGACGCGGTTTCGCGTGGGGCCGTCGCCCTATTTGCCGAAAGGGAAACCGGCGCGGACGGAGTCCCGTTGGTGCTGGTCCCCGACAGCCGCAGGGCGCTCGCCCTCCTCTCGAGCCACTTCTACGGTCACCCGTCCAAGAACATGAGGGTGATAGGCGTCACCGGAACCAACGGCAAGACGACGACCACGCATCTCGTGAGATGGGTGCTCGCAAGGGCGGGAAGGGAAGCCGGCCTCATCGGTACCATCGAGAACGTGGTGTGCGGCAGATCCCTGCCGGTGGAAAGGACCACCCCCGAAGCCCTGGACCTCCAGAGGCTCTTCAGTGACATGCGCGGCTGCGGGTCAAGCCACGCGGTCATGGAGGTCTCCTCACACGCCATCGAACTCGGGCGCGTGGCGGGAACCGAGTTCGATATCGCGGTGTTCACCAACCTCACGCAGGATCATCTCGACTTCCACCCCAACATGGAGGCTTACTTCAGGGCCAAATCCCGCCTGTTCGGCGAATTGGGCGAGACCTACCACGCGGCGCCGAAGCCGGGGAAGAAGGCGGCTGTCATCAACATCGATGATGAGTACGGCGCGAGGCTCGAGGGGATGGTCAGGCCGCCGGCGGGTGTGTTCACGTATGGGCTTTCGGAGAACGCCGCTTTTCGCGCCGAGGACGTCGAGATTGGACCGCGCGGGAGCAGGTTCAGGGCGGTCACGCCTGCAGGGGCTGCGGACCTGAACGTGCGGCTTGCGGGGATGTTCAACGTCTATAACATACTTGCGGCCCTCGCGGTCGCGTGGGTCGAAGGGATCACCCCGGACGCGGCGGCGAGGGCTGTGGAGGACCACCCCGGGGTCGCCGGGAGATTCCAGCTGGTGGACGAGGGCCAGCCGTTCTCCGTGGTCGTCGACTACGCCCACACGCCCGACGGGCTGAGGAACGTCCTGGAGGCGGCGAGGGGGATGGCGCGTGGCAGGGTCATCTGCGTCTTCGGTTGCGGTGGCGACCGCGACAGGAAGAAGCGGCCCATCATGGGGGAGATCGCCGGGCGCCTGGCGGACTACTGCGTGATTACGTCCGACAACCCACGGAGCGAGGATCCGCAGGCGATCATCGGCGAGATCGAGCCCGGCGTTGAAAGGGCCGGCGAGTCGCGGGGGGATTACGCGGTCGAACCGGACAGGAAGGCTGCGATAGAGATGGCCCTGGAGCTGGCGCGGCCCGGGGACGTTGTGGTCATCGCAGGGAAGGGCCACGAGACATACCAGGTATTCCGCGACAGGACGATACACTTCGACGACAGGGAGGTCGCGCGAGCCGTGTTGAGGGGTTGCGAACGATGATGCATTTCACTGCTTCCGAAGTCGCGAGGATCTGCGGGGGACGCCTGCTGTCGGGCGATCCGGGAACGCTGTTCACACGGGTTGTGACTGATAGCAGGGATGGCGTCGCGGGTGCCCTTTTTGTGGCCCTGAGGGGCGAGAGGCTTGACGGGCACGAGTTCGTGCCGGATGCGATCGGGCGGGGAGCGTCCGGGGCGCTGGTTTCCACGCCGCCGGGCGAGGGATTGGCTGGGGCGGCCGTGGTCCAGGTGGAAGACGCGCTTGTGGCGCTCGGGAGACTCGCGGCGGCGCACCGGCTCAAGTTCAAGGGGCTTGTCGTCGGCGTGACCGGCAGCGTCGGCAAGACGACCGCGAAGGAAATGATCTCGGCGGTGCTCTCGGTCCGGTTCAAGGTGGCGAAGAACGAGGGTAACATGAACACCGAGATAGGCGTGCCGATCTCGGTGTTCAACCTGTCGGAGGACTACGACGCCGGCGTGTTCGAGCTGGCGATGCGATTGAAGGGCGAGATAACGTACCTGGCGGGGATAGTGAGGCCGCAGATTGGCGTGATCACCAACATCAGCGAGACCCACCTGGAGCGGCTCGGGACCAGGGAGAACATCGCCCTTGCCAAGGCTGAGCTCCTGGAGGCCCTGCCCGCTGACGGCCTCGCCGTGCTCAACGGCGACAATGAGTGGATCAGGCGGATACGGTCCATGGCCCGGTGCAGGGTCGTGCTGTACGGCATGGAACCGGGCGCGGAGGTAAGGGCCGCCGGGGTTGCCGTGGACGAGAACGGCACCAGTTTCGATCTGCTTGCGGGGGGCCGTTCCACCCGGTGCTTCATCGGTATTCCGGGCGGGCATCACGTTCACAACGCACTGGCCGCAGCCTGCGTCGGCCTCCATTGCGGCCTGGGCGTCGAAGAGATCGCGGAGGGCCTCAGGGCTTTCCGCCAGGCGAGCATGAGGTCCGAATTCATAGACGCCGGCGGGATAAGGTTCATCAACGACGCCTACAACGCAAGTCCCGTCTCCACCAAAGCGGCCCTCACCGTGCTGTCGCAGGTGGCGGCGGGCCGCAGGGTGGCTGTGCTCGGCAACATGCTCGAGCTTGGGGATTACACTGTGCCCGGGCACCGGGAAACCGGCGAGGCGGTGGCCGGGAACGGGATCGACGTGCTCGTGGCTGTGGGGAATCTGGCGAGCGACATCGCCGGGGGCGCGCTCGCCGCGGGGATGCCTGGCAGCCGCGTTCACAGGTGCAAGTCCAACGGCGACGCGGTCATTTTGCTCAAGGACTTGCTCAAGCCCGGGGACACTGTGCTCGTGAAGGGTTCGAGGGGCGCCAGGATGGAAGAGATCCTGGACGCCCTCCTGGAGGGCGAGTCGTGCAGTACCTGACCGCTTGCGGACTGTCGTTGTTCATATCTCTTGCGCTCGGCCCCCTGGCGATCCCCGTCTTGAGGAGGCTCAAGCTCGGCCAGAGGGTTCGCACGGACGGCCCTGCCGCCCATCTGTCAAAGGCGGGGACCCCCACCATGGGTGGGTTGATCTTCCTTGCGGCTATGACCGCGGCTGTGCTGGCCGTGTCCCCCGCGGGTCTGAGGGGTGGTCCGGTCCCGCTATTACTGGCGCTCGGCGTCTCGCTGGGCTTCGGGGCCGTCGGGTTCACGGATGACTTCCTGAAGGTGGCCCGGGGCCGTTCGCTGGGGATGAGGGGTCGCGACAAGTTGTTCGCGGAGATCGTCCTGGGGCTGGCGCTCGGGTGGGGCGCGGTCCGGGCGGCGGGCGTGGGCACGTACGTCGCCATACCGTTCTTCCGGGTGATCGAGCTCGGCCCGCTCTACGTCCCGTTCGTAGCGTTCATGGCTGTCTCCGGTTCGAACGCCGTCAATCTCACCGACGGGCTGGACGGCCTGGCGGCGGGTTCGTGCGCCATTTCGTTCGGGGCGTTTGCGGTCATTTCAATGTTGAGAGGGAATGAGGGGATGGCCGTGTTCTCCCTGGCCGCGATGGGCGCCCTCATCGGCTTCCTGCGGTACAACCTGCATCCGGCCAGGGTGTTCATGGGAGACACCGGTTCACTTGCCCTCGGCTGCGCGCTGGCGGCCGTGGCTGCGCTCACCAAGGCGGAGGTGTTGTTGGTCCTCGTGGGCGGGCTCTATGTGATCGAAGCGATTTCCGTTATCATTCAGGTAATCTCGTTCCAGACCACCGGCAGGCGGCTTTTCAGGATGAGCCCCCTGCATCATCACTTCGAGCTGGCAGGCTGGCCGGAGGAGACGGTGGTTTCTCGCTTCTGGGCGGCGTCTGTTGTGTTCGCGCTGTTGGGATTGGCGGGCCTCGCCGGAATCCGGGGGTAATATCTTTGAGCAGGCGGAGGAAACCATCGGACTTCATGGTCATGTTTTCCGCCACCACGCTGCTGGCGATCGGCGTGGTGATGGTGTTCAGCTCGAGTTCGGTCAGGGCCCTCCAGGACTACGGCGACGCCTACTACTTCTTGAAGAAGCAGCTGCTGTGGAGCGCGATCGCGGTGTTCGGCATGTCGGTGGCCTCCGGCGTGGACTATTGGCACTACCGGAGGATCGCGGCGCCTGCACTCGCCTTCAACCTCCTGTTGCTCGTCCTCGTGCTCATCCCCGGAATCGGGATCCTGTCGCACGGGGCGAGGAGATCGCTGGGGTTCGGCCCGCTGACGGTGAACCCCGCGGAGGTCATGAAGGTTACCTGGATCGTCTTCCTTTCCACCTACCTGTCGGCGAACAGGGATAGGCTGAGGTTCTTCTTCAAGGGTCTCCTGCCGTACCTTGTTGGCGCGGCCACGATATTCGGGCTGGTGTTGAAGGAACCCGACCTGGGCACTGCGCTTGCGATAGCCGGCACCACGTTTGTCGTGCTGTTCGCTGCGGGGGCGCAACTGTTCCACCTCACCGGCCTCGCCGTGACGGCGATCCCGGTGTTTCTCTGGGCCGCCATGAGCGAAGAATACAGGAGGGCGAGGCTGTTCGCGTTCCTCGATCCGTGGTCGGACCCGATGAAATCCGGATACCACATCATCCAGTCGTTATATGCCCTCGGGTCGGGGGGGCTGTTCGGGATGGGACTCGGAAGCGGCAGGCAGAAGATGCTGTACCTGCCCGAGGCGCATACAGACTTCATATTCTCCATCCTTGGGGAGGAACTGGGATTCGTCGGAGTCGTAGCGGTACTGTCGCTCTTCTTCCTCCTGGCCTGGCGGGGCTACCGCATCGCGATGACGGCGCCGGACACGATGAGTTGCATCATGGCCACGGGCATCACGACGATGATCGCACTGCAGGCCATCATCAACATCGGGGTTGTGACGGCCTCTTTGCCCATCACCGGGATCCCCCTGCCGCTGGTGAGTTACGGTGGATCGTCACTCGTGTTCACCATGGCGGGCGTCGGCATTCTACTGAACATCTCCAGGTATAGCACGGGGTGAAGACCATGAGGATGGTGCTCACGGGGGGTGGCACGGGGGGGCACATATACCCGGCCTTAGCGGTGGCGGGCGCGCTGAGGGCCATTGACCCGGGGATAAGCATAACCTACGTGGGGACAAGCGGTGGCCTCGAGGCTGATCTGGTCAAGGGACAGGGGCTGGACTTTCGGGTGGTCTCCTCCCGCGGGATACTCGGGAAGTCGCCGCGGGCGGCCCTGGCGGGGGCGGCTGCCGCCGCGCGCGGGGTCTTCGAGGCCGTATCGCTGTTGCGGCGCCTGAGACCGTCAGCTGTCCTGGGAACCGGCGGATACGTCTCGGGCCCGGTGGTACTGGCCGCGGCCTTGCTCGGGATACCCAGGGCGATCCAGGAACAGAACGCCGTGCCCGGATTCACGAATCGCGCACTGGGCCTGGTTGCGAACAGGGTGTTCACGGCGTTCGAGGGGACGAGCGGGTTTCCAGCGTCGAAGGTGGTTGTGACGGGCAACCCGGTGCGGGCCGAAATCCTGCGGGCGACGAGGGACGATTCGGCGAGAAGCCTCGGCGTGGACCCGGCGCGGCGTACCCTCTGCATATTCGGCGGCAGCCGCGGGGCGAGAAGCATCGTCAACGCCGGGATCAGGCTGGTTTCGCAGGGGCTGGGTAGTGACTCGCAGATCATTTTCGTTACGGGCAAGGAATACTACGAATCCGCGTCAGAGGCCCTGGCATCCCGTCGAATCGGCGGCGGCGGGGCTGGAAATACTATCCTTATTCCCTACATGTACAATATGGAAGCCGCACTGGCGTGCGCGGACCTCGCGCTATGCCGCGCGGGCGGAATGGCGGTCGCGGAAATGGCGGCTCGCGGCCTGCCCGCGATACTGGTGCCATCCCCCAACGTTGCGAACAATCACCAGGAGTACAACGCGAGGGCCCTGGCGGCGGAGGGCGCGGCGGTGATCGTGAGGGAGGGGCCGGGTTTCGAGGACAGGGTCGTAAACGAGGTGACGGCCCTGTGGAACGACAGGAAGCGTCTAGAGTCGATGAAGGTGGCGGCACGCGCCGCCGGGAGGCCCCACGCGGCCTCGGAAATCGCAAGAGGGCTGCTCGCAATGTCGCGGTGAACCCGGCTGTGGCATGAGTGTTCGGGTGGGCATAGTATGGGGATGTGCGAAAAGGGTTTGGAGGCGCAATAATGAGCCACGTACACTTTGTCGCAATAGGCGGAGCAGGAATGAGCGGGATAGCGAAGGTGCTGCTCGAGATGGGTTACACGGTCTCGGGCTCCGACCTGAAGTCGTCCGACGGCACCAGGCGACTCGAGAGTATGGGCGCTTCGGTCTATCTGGGGCACGACGCCGGCAACGTCCGTGAGGCGGACGTTGTAGTGGTGTCGTCCGCGGTGCCGGAGGACAATGAGGAGATCATCGAGGCCAGGGCCCGGAACATACCGGTGATTCACAGGGGGGAAATGCTCGCCCGGCTGATGGAAGGGCGCAAGGGGATATCCGTCGCGGGCACCCACGGGAAGACCACCACCACGTCGATGATAGCGATGGCGCTCGAAAAAGGCGGTCTCGACCCCACTGTGCTCGTCGGAGGTGAGGTTGCGGATTTCGGCGGCAACGCGAAACTCGGCAGCGGCGAATACCTGGTCACCGAGGCCGACGAAAGCGATGGGTCGTTCCTGAGGCTCAGGCCTCACATAGCCGTCGTCACGAACGTGGACGACGATCACCTCGACTACTACGGCACCATCGAAAACGTCACTGCGGCCTTCCACGAATACATACAGGGAGTGCAGGGATCGGGGTTCGCCGTGCTTTGCTGCGATGACGCCCGCGTGCGGGCGATCGCCTTCGAAGGCGACCCGGGAACGGGCGGCGCCCGTGCGGGCGGCCGCTCTGTGTCGTATGGCGTGACAGGGGATTGGGATTACCGCGCAGGCAACATATCCTTGAAATCATGGAGTTCATCATTCGATGTGTTCCACAACGGCCACAATGTGGGCGAAATGGGGCTCCAGATCCCCGGCATTCACAACGTGGTCAACAGCCTTGCGGCCATCGCCGTGGGTATGGAGATCGGCCTGGAGTTCGATGCAATCAAGCAGGCCCTTTCAACCTTCCACGGCGTCCAGAGGAGAATACAGCGCGTCGGAGTCAGGGGCGGGGTCACCGTACTCGATGACTACGCCCACCATCCCACCGAAATACGCACCACCCTGAAGGCGGTCCGGCAGGCGGTGGACGGGAGGATAATAGTCGTCTTCCAGCCGCACCGGTTCTCGAGGACATGCCTTTTGCAGGACGAGTTCGGCAGGGCGTTTGAACTGGCGGACGAGGTAATCGTCATGGACATCTACCCGGGACCCGGCGAGAAGCCCATCAAGGGAGTGACATCGGAGCTCGTGGTCTCTTCGATACTCCGGCGGCAGGGAAAGCGTGCCACGTACATACGGGAACGGGAGGCAGTGGCGCGGACGGCCGTGCGGATGGCCATGCCCGGCGACACCATAATCACGGTGGGCGCGGGCGATGTGTGGAAGTTGGGGGACAGGATGCTGGAACTCCTGGACACGGACACCGGTGCCGCGCGAGGACATGCCCATCCGTGACCTACATGTCCGGATCAACAGCGTCGCCGGAGGCGGGGGAGCATGGAGAAATACGTCGTTACCGGAAGGCAAAAGCTGTCCGGGACAGTGAGGGTGAGCGGCGCGAAGAACGCGGTGCTACCCATGCTGGCGTCGACGGTGTTATCGAGCGACCCCTGCGCTATCATCGACGCGCCGCGTCTCAAGGATGTCCAGGTGATGTCGGACATACTCCGCCAGCTCGGCGCAGTAGTGAAGAGGCAGGAGACCGGCGACGGCAGGTGTGCGCTCGTCGTTGACACGAAGACGATGACGGACTATGAAGTCCCCGAGGCCCTCATGAGGGAGATGAGGTCCTCGATATTCCTGATGGGTCCCCTTCTCGGGCGTCACGGCCGGGTCAGAGTGTCTTATCCCGGGGGATGCGCCATCGGTCCCAGGCCGATCGACCTTCACCTCAGGGGCTTGCGCAGCCTCGGGGCGGTGATACGGGAGCGGCACGGGTATATCCACGCGGAAGCGAAGGAGCTCAGGGGGTGCGAGATCCACCTGGACTTCCCGAGCGTTGGAGCGACCGAGAACATCATGATGGCCGCCGTGCTCGCCAAGGGTTCAACGGTCATCCGCAACGCGGCGAAGGAACCGGAGATCATCGACCTCCAGAACTTCCTGAACGGGATGGGCGCCAGGATCAGGGGGGCCGGCATGGACGTGATCAGGATAGACGGGGTGACGCGACTCTCGGGCGTGGACTATCACGTCATACCGGACAGGATCGAGACGGGGACATTCATGATCGCCGCGGCGATAACCGGAGGGGACATCAGCATCGAGAACTGCATACCCGAGCACGTCGATTCGATTACCGCCAAGCTCCGGGAGGTCGGAGCGGAGATAACGGAGGAGAGGGACAGGATGCGGGTGAAGGGGCCCGCCAGGCCCAGGGCGGTCGATTTCAAGACGCTGCCGTACCCGGGCTATCCCACCGACATGCAGCCCCAGGCAATGGCCCTGATGTGCATTGCCGACGGGATAAGCGTCATAACGGAGACCATTTTCGAAAGCAGGTTCAACCAGGCGGAGGAACTCAGGCGGATGGGCGCGAGCATCAAGACCGAGGGCCGGACCGCCGTGGTGAGGGGCGTCGACATGCTGTTCGGGGCCAGGGTCGAGGCGTTCGATCTCAGGGGAGGAGCGTCGCTGACCCTGGCCGGGCTGGCCGCCGAGGGTGTCACGACGATCGAGGGGATCCACCACATGGATAGGGGATACGACGGCTTCGACCGGAAACTCAGCGCACTCGGCGCATGTGTAGAGAGGGTCCACGAAAACCGCTGACACCTGGGCATGACAGTGCTAGAATGTGCTGGAGTGAAGGCGGTGTTCAGTTGTCCAGAAGATTCAAGATCGTGCTCTTCATGCTATGGGTCCTTGCTATGGCGGGGGCAGGCTACGTATTGCTCAATTCCCCCTTTTTTTCCGTGACGGAGGTACAAGTCCTGGGGTGCCTGCGGACAAGTCCGGATGAGATCGTGGCGGCCTCCGGTATACTCGAAGGGGCGAACATATTCTCCGTCCCGCTCGGGGAGGCCGCCGAAAGGATCGCCGCAATCCCGTGGGTACAATCCGTCACCTGCATGCGGCGATTCCCCGCAACCGTCGGGATACAGGTCATCGAACGCAAACCCGCAGCCGTCACTCCCCACCACAATTCGTTCATGGTACTCGATCCGGAGGGGTGGGTAGTTGAGGTCCGTGACAGGCCGGGAGGGTTGCCGCTGGTCACTGTAGAACCAGTACCAGAAATGCACGTGGGGGAACAGGTGGACTCCGAGGCGTTGAGGTGGGCCATAGCGTGCGCGCAGGCATTCGGCCCGCGCTCCAACGAACTGGCTGAGGTGCACGCCGATGAGAAGAGCCATCTCACTGTGTACATGACGGGCGGCCTTCGGGCGATGCTCGGACAGGCTGACTCCACGCTCGAGAGGAAGGTGGGCCTCCTGTTGGGGATCATCAACGACATCAGGGGGAACGGCGTGGATGCGGAGTACGTCGATCTGAGATATGAAAAGCCCGTTGTCAAGACCAGGTCCGGCGCCCAATCCAGTAAGGCTGCCGGGGGGGTGAATCCTGATGCACAAGAGTAGCCAGATTGCGATAGCCCTCGTATGCGTCATCCTGGGTATGATGGTGTCGCTGCAATTCAAGGTGCAACAGGCCATGATGGCAAATCCAGTGGTTCAGAGGTCGGAAGACATCGCGCGGCGCCTGAAGGACGCGGAAAAGCAGAGGGATGAACTTCAAAAGGAGGTCGCCGACCTCCGCGCAAAGATGGCCGGGATGGCGGAGGGAAGGAACGTCATCGCCAGCCTCACCGACGAGCTCCACGCGGCGCAGATGGCCGCCGGGCTGGTGGCGGTGGAAGGGCCGGGGATCACGGTATTCATGGACGATTCGCGAAGGCCGGCGAAGCCGGGAGAAGACCCGAACGCGTACATCATACACGACGATGACATCCTCAGCGTCGTGAACGAATTGCTCGCGGCCGGCGCCGACGCCATCTCCATCAACGACCAGAGGGTAGTGGCGAACACCGAAATCAGGTGCGTCGGCCCCACCATCTCGATAAACGGGGTGCGGGTCGCTCCCCCCATCATCATCAAGGCGATAGGGGATCCGCAGACCCTGGAAGCCGGCCTGAGGACGAGGGGCGGCATCATCGATAACCTGGCGCTGTGGGGCATTGAGGTCAGCGTGAAGCGGGAAGAGAAACTGGAGGTCCCCGCGTTCAAGGGCAGCACCAAATTCCGGTACGCGCAGCCTGTGAAGAAGGGTGAGTAGCATGTGGGTCATACTGACGGGCCTGGTTATCGGCCTGGTCCTGGGTTACAACATACCCGTCAAGGTGCCGCTGTTCTACGCGCGCTACATGTCGGTCGCCTTCCTGGCGGCGCTCGATTCGGTATTCGGCGGCTTCCGTGCGGGCCTCGAGGGAACATACCACGCCTCCATCTTCGTGACCGGATTCCTGGCGAATTCGCTCCTTGCCGCCCTCCTGACTTACATCGGCGACCGCCTCGGAGTGGAGCTCTACTATGCCGCCCTGTTCGCATTCGGCTACAGGGTATTCATCAATGTGGGCGTGATCCGGAGACTGTACCTCAAGCGTTGGAACATCCCGCCAGCCCAGGGGACGCCCGGTGGCGCAATCAGGAAATAGCGGGCACATAGAGGGAAAGCTCCCCGTGCGTTGAATGTAGTGGCGAGAATAGGCGCGTTTTCCGGAGGTGGGAAGTCTTGCCGGCACGCGATTTTGTGGTGGGGCTTGACGTGGGCACTGGCAAGGTTGCCGCCGTCGTGGCGCAGCTGGAACAGGAAGCCCCCAACATCATCGGCGTCGGCGTAGCTACAAACAGAGGAATGCGGAAAGGCGTGGTCGTTGACATAGAAGGCACGGCGCGTTCGGTCCAGGAAGCGGTCGGGCGCGCGGAGCGCATGGCTGGAGTCACAGCGAAGTCTGTGTACCTCTCGGTCGCTGGTGCCCACATCGCGTCGTTCAACAACAGGGGAGTAGTCGCGGTAACTGCCGAGGACAAGGAGATCACCGAGGCGGACGTTCAACGCGTCATCGAGGCCGCCCGCGTGTTCAACCTCCCGTCAGACCGCGAGATAATCCACGTCCTGCCACGCGAATTCATTGTCGACGGTTACGACGGCGTCCGCGACCCAGTTGGTATGATGGGAGTCAGACTCGAAGTGGAGGCGCAGATCGTCACCGGCGCGGTCACCTCGGTTCAGAACCTCCTGAGGAGCATCTACAAGGCTGGGTTCGAAGTAGATGACGTCGTTCTCTCGCCGCTGGCCTCGGGAGAGGCGGTGCTGCAGGCCGCCGAGAAGGACCTTGGCGTGGCGATAGTGGATATCGGGGCGGGTACGACGGACGTGGCCATCTTCGAGCAGGGCAGCCTCTGGTACGCGGGGGTCGTGCCGCTCGGGGGCGACCACATCACCAGCGACGTCGCGGTGGGGTTGCGGACCCCCGTGACCCAGGCCGAGAAGATCAAGATCGACTACGGGGCGGCGATGGCGGAGGACGCCAGGGACGATGCCATGGTCTCGATCCCGAACATGGGCGGCACGGGTAAGCGCGAGGTCTCGCAGAAGATGCTGACCTCAATAATCGAGGCGCGCACGCGGGAGATATTCGGGCTGGTAGCGAATGAGATCAAGAAATCCGGATACCCGAGCGTCGTGCCCGGCGGCGCCGTGTTGACCGGTGGTGGGGCGTCCATGACGGGGGTCGTCGATCTCTGTGAACGGGCCCTGGACATGCCGGTCAGGCTCGGCACCCCGAGAGGGGTGGAGGGGCTGAAAGACATCGTGTCCAGCCCGGCGTTCGCGACGTCGGTCGGGGTCGTGCTTTTCGCCTCCAGGGATAGGACGCGCATGCAGACGAAGAGGGAAACGAAAACCGGCGGATCGGTTTTCGGCCGGATACGCAGTGTTTTCAGGGAACTGTTCTAGGGCGGGAGGGGAACGGGGTGCTGGATTTGGACCTCGAAGTTGAGCGCTTCGCGAAGCTGAGAGTGGTAGGGGTCGGTGGCGGCGGGAATAACGCCGTGAACAGGATGATTGCCGCGGGCCTGAAAGGGGTCGACTTCATATCGGTCAATACTGACGCCCAGGCCTTGGCGCTTTCAAACGCGATGCACAAGATACAGATCGGGGCCAACCTCACCAAGGGACTGGGCGCGGGGGCCAATCCCGAGATTGGCCGGCAGGCGGCTGAGGAGAACCGCGAGGAGATCGCCAGGGCCCTCGAGGGCTCGGACATGGTTTTCATCACCGCGGGCATGGGAGGTGGCACGGGTACCGGTGGGACCCCCATTGTCGCGGAGGTGGCAAAGGAGGCGGGTGCCCTGACCGTCGGGGTAGTGACCAAGCCGTTCACGTTCGAGGGCAAGCGCCGCATGACAGTCGCCGAGCAGGGGATCGACAACCTCAGGCAGACTGTTGACACCCTCATTACCATCCCCAACGACAGGTTGCTCCAGGTCGTGGAGAAGAAGACCTCCATACTCGAGGCGTTCAGGATCGCCGACGACATCCTGAGGCAGGGAGTGCAGGGCATCTCCGATCTGATAGCAGTGCCCGGCCTCATCAACCTGGACTTCGCCGATGTCCGCACCATCATGATGGACACGGGGTCCGCGCTGATGGGTATAGGCGCGGCGAGCGGTGAGACCCGCGCGGTGGAAGCCGCGCGCGCCGCCGTGTCCAGCCCGCTGCTCGAGACGTCCATAGACGGGGCGAGGGGCGTGCTCCTGAACATCACCGGAGGGCCGGATCTCACCCTGTTCGAAGTGAACGAGGCGGCCGAAATCATCTCTTCGGTGGCGGATCCCAACGCCAACATCATCTTCGGCGCCGTAATCGATGACAGCATGAAGGACAATGTCAGGGTCACCGTCATAGCAACGGGGTTCGACCGGCCGGCGGGCGCCAGGAATGAACGGGAATTCGACGTGAGGTCGTTCCCTGAGGACGACCTGGAAATACCGGCTTTCCTGCGGAGAAAGGCAGTCGACCAGTAGCCCGCGGAAGGCCCGGGCAACTTCGCTCTACATCGCCCGCGACAAAGCGTCGCGGGCTTAATCATTTCGCCACCACAGGCTGACATATTCAGGGGGGCGCCCTCCCTATAATTGAGAGGGGTGGCACAACCAGCCTGATCTGGACCATCCGGGGTGCCGGCCATGGGTGGGTACATATACGGGGACATCCTCTTCCTCGTAAACTTCGTAATGAACTCCCTCATACTGTGGGGGACGTCTCGTTTCGCCGGGGCCAGCGTGCACCGTGCGAGGCTGGCTCTTGCCGCGGCGCTCGGCTCGGCATACTCCCTCATGGCCGCCTGGCTCGACCTGCCTGTCCTGGAATCGATCCCGGTCAAGGCCATCGTCGCCGCCGGAATGGTGGGAATGGCGTTTCGGCCCCGGGGATCAGGGCAGCTCATCAGATTGACCGGCTACTTCCTCAGCATGTCTTTCCTGGCGGCGGGGGCGACGATGGCAGTATGGGCCGCCTCGTGGGGCCCGCGGGGATGGGTATATCCGCTCAGGTGGTGGGCCCTGGCTGTGGCGGTGGCCCTGGCCGTGGCCGGCTCGGCGGCGTTGAGCCGCCATTTGAGGAGTCGCCGGTGCCTGGGGCCGGCGTGCATGAACGTGGAGATCGCCTTCGGTGGACTCAAGACCGGGTTGACGGCATTTGTCGACACGGGGAACAGGTTGGAGGATCCCGTGACCGGGGAGCCGGTGCTTGTGGCCGAGTACGACGCGGTGAAGGGGATAATCCCCCCCGGGGTCAGGCAAGCGATTGCGGCCGGGGACCTGATCGCGGTGGCGGGCGCCCCGTGTTCCTCGTTCGCGTCCAGGATCAGGGTGCTGCCGTTCAGTACCCTCGGCGAAGCACGCGGGTTGATGGTAGGCTTCCGGCCGGACTCCGTTGTGGTCGAGTGCGACGGGCGCCGGTATTCGAGAAGCGGGACGGTGGTTGCAGTCTGCAGGGGCCCCCTTTCTCCCGAAGGTTCGTACCAGGCGCTCCTCAACCCCTGCATTCTCGAGGGGATCATGGAAACCGGGTGAGGTGGTGGAATTGCTGGCGGTCGTGGCCAGGGCGCGGCTACTGTGCCGGCTGGCTCTCATCAAGGCCATGCGGGCGGCGGGATTGCCCCTGGCGCCCAACATCCAGTACATCGGCTCGAGTGAGGCGTTGCCGCCGCCGCTCAGTCTGGACGAGGAGGCGTTCCTGATCGGCCGCCTCCGCCGCGGCGACCGCGACGTGAGATCCGTATTGATAGAGCGGAATCTCCGGCTCGTGGTGTACATAGCGCGCAAGTTTGAGAACACGGGAATCATGATCGAGGACCTCGTGTCCATCGGCACGATAGGCCTCATCAAGGCCGTGAGCACGTTCGACCCGGAGAAGAAGATAAAGCTCGCCACTTACGCCTCCAAGTGCATAGAGAACGAGATCCTCATGTACCTGAGGAGGACCAGCAAGATCAGGTATGAGATATCGTTTGACGAACCCCTGAACGTCGACTGGGACGGCAACGAACTCCTTCTTTCGGACGTGATGGGCACCGACGAGGACATCATCTACAGGGATCTCGAGGAGGAGGTCAATAGGACCCTCCTGAGAAAGGCCTTGACCAAGCTTTCGGGAAGGGAACGGGCGATAGTCGAACTCCGCTTCGGATTGAGGGACGGTCTCGAACGAACACAAAAGGACGTGGCCGATTTGCTGGGCATATCCCAGTCGTACATCTCACGGCTGGAGAAGCGGATAATCAAGAGACTGAACAAGGAGATCAAGAGGCTCGAATAGGGGAACACGGCGGTTCCCAGGCCGGCGCCCGGGGCGGAAAGCCCCCTGTGGCGCCGGATCTTTTTTGGGCGCCGTACCGGAAGGAATTGCGCGAATTGCGGCGAAATGCCGCACTATTGCCGCAGGATTTCCTGCACGAGGTAGGCAAATAAGACGCAAGTCATGCAGCACACTCTCGTTGGGGAGGGACGCACATTGGAAAGACCGGACATAATGAGGCGGATAAGCGACTCGGCGGGGGGCCTGAGCGAGGGGCAACGGGTGGTAGCGGAATACCTCGTGAAGAACCCCGACCGGGCCGTTTTTCTCACGGCGGCGAGGCTCGGGCAGGAGGTCGGAGTGAGCGAGTCGACGGTAGTGCGATGCGCGATGAGCCTTGGTTATTCGGGTTATCCGGAGCTGCAGCGGGACCTGCAGGACGTGGTGAAGAGCAGGCTTACGACTGTCGAGCGGTTGCAGGCTGCGAGTAGCAATCTGGAGTCCGGCGAATCCCTGGTCGAGCGCGTTATGAGAGCGGACATAGAGTACATCAGAATTACTATGCAGGAGATTTCCCATGAGGCGTTCAGCGATTCGGTAAAGGCGATCAACCGTGCGCGCAGGGTATTCGTCGTGGGCCTGCGCAGCGCTTCCGCAATGGCGTTCTTCCTGGGATACTCGCTCAACTGGATTCTGAGGAACGTCACGATCATTTCGCAGGGCGCGGGGGACATGTTCGAACAGATACTGTGCGCCGGGCCGGGTGACATCGTCGTGGGGATCACCTTCCCGAGGTATACGAGGCAGACCATCGAGACGGTTGAACTTGGGCGCAAGAAGGGCACCATGACAATAGGCATCACCGACAGCGTGATGTCGCCGCTGGCGCCGCACGCGGACATCCTGTTGACGGCCAGGAGCGGCATGCCCTCGTTCATTGACTCATTCGTGGGGCCGCTCAGCCTCATCAACGCCCTCGTCACGGCCGTGGGCGCGGCGAACGAGGAAAGGACGGCTGAGGTGCTCAACGAGCTCGAGCCTGTGTGGGACGCGTACCATGTCTACGCGTCGGAGAAGCCGAGGCGGTGATGGGCGGTATAATTACGCGGCAGACAGGGGGCGATCGGTTTGTATGAAGAGGAGTTGAACGACGCCAACGTTTTCTTCCGGAACGTGAAGCAGGTTTACCCGGTCCTCGTCCGCGGGGAAGGCGTCTACCTGTGGGACAGGGACGGGAACAGGTACATCGATGGATGCGCCGGTGCGCTTGTGGCGAACATCGGTCACGGCGTCGCCGAGATCGGCAGGGCGATGGCTGTCCAGGCGGAACGGCTGTCGTTCGCCCACGGATCGAGATTCACCTCCCCGGCGCAGATAGGCCTTGCGAGGCGGATGGCCGAGATGGCCCCGGGGGATCTGGATAAGGTCTACCTGATTTCCGGAGGGTCGGAAGCAACCGAATCCGCCCTCAAATTGGCCCGGCAGTACCACCTCGAAAAGGGCAAGAACCCTGGGAAATACAAGGTGATCGCCAGGTGGCACAGCTACCACGGCAACACCATTGGCGCGCTGTCGATGAGCGGCCACGTTCCCAGGCGGCGAAAGTACCAGCCCTTCCTGTGTGACTTCCCGCACATCCCCGCCGCGTACTGCTACCGTTGCGCATATGGCCTGGCTCATCCCGGTTGCGGGCTTCGGTGCGCCACGGCGCTCGAGGAGGCCATCAAGATGGAAGGCCCCGAGAACGTCTCCGCGTTCATAGCGGAACCTGTCGTGGGCGCGGCGGCCGGCGCTCTCGTGCCACCCCCCGACTACTTCAGGGTGATCCGGGAGATATGCGACAGGTATGAGGTCCTTTTCATTGCGGATGAAGTCATGTGCGGTATGGGGAGGACGGGGAAACACTTTGCGATCGAGCACTGGGGTGTGGTCCCCGACATCCTCGTGTGCGCGAAGGGCATGGGCGCGGGATACACCCCCCTGGGCGCCATGATCGTAAGAACGGTGATCTGGGATGCCTTCGTGTCCGGTTCCGGAAGGTTCACCCACGGCTACACATACGGCGGCAACCCGGTGTCAGCCGCGGCGGGCTGCGCTGTCATCGACTACATGCGCGAGCGCGGGGTCGTAGAGAACGCCGAGAAAATGGGCAAGTACCTCGGTTCGAGACTGCAGTCCCTCAGGTCCAATCCAATCGTCGGGGATGTCCGGGGTATCGGCCTGATGTGGGGCGTCGAGATCGTGAAAGACAAGGCGACCAGGCGCCCGTTCCCCGTCTCCCTGGGCGCGGCGGAGAAGGTGACGAGGCATTGTATGAAGCGGGGCGTCGTGGTCTATCCCGGAACAGGCTGCGAGGACGGGCAGAACGGAGATCAGTTCCTGGTCGGGCCGCCCCTGACCATTCGCGAGCACGAGGTGGATGAACTGGTCCAGGGTCTTGAGGCCGGCCTGGCGGACGCGGCCGGGGAACTGCTGGCATGCTGAGGAGGGCCTGGAAATGGATAAGATCGTCATCACGGTGGCGCCGACCGGCAATGTGCCGACGAAGGAGAGGACTCCTCACGTCCCCGTGACCCCGGCGGAGATCGCCCAGTCGGTCCTGGACAGCTACAAGGCGGGGGCTTCCGTGGCCCACATACACGCGCGGGACGGGAACGGGGCGCCGACTTTCAAGAGAGAGGTGTTCCGCGAAATCGTCGATAGAATCCGCGAGAAGTGCGACATTGTAATCCAGTTGTCTACGGGGGCGCGCGGTGGCAAGACCGCTGAAGAGCGCGGGGAATGCCTGTCCCTCGCGCCTGAGATGGCCAGCCTCACGACAGGCTCGTCGAATTTTCCCACAGCGGTCAACTCCAACCCCCCCGAGCTCATCGAGTACCTGTGCAAGCGGATGAACGAATTTGGCGTGGTCCCGGAGATCGAGGTATTCGACACCGCCATGATAGCGGGGGCGCTGGCGCTGGAGAAGAAGGGCGTCCTCCGTTCTCCCCTGCGTTTCAACCTCGTGATGGGTGTGGGCGGCTCGATACCGGCCACGCCGAAAAACATGTTTTTCCTGTACGAGAGTCTCCCCCAGGGGTCTTACTGGAACTGCACCGTCGTGGGGCCGGCCCACCCGCGGCTGGCCACGATCGCGATAGCGCTGGGCGGGCACGTCCGCGCCGGGATTGAGGACAACATCTACTACGAAAGGGGGGTGCTTGCAACCAACCCTGGGCTCGTCGAGAGGGTCGCCAGAATCGCGGAAGCCGCCGGCCGGAGTGTCGCGACTGCGGCTGAGGCGAGGGAGATCATCGGATTGGGGAGGATCGCGGGAAGGGACCAGAGCAAAGGAGGGTCCGGAATTGAGTAGACGGGTGCTGTGTCTGGGCTTATTGTTCGTGGTTGCCCTGGTCGTCGCGGGGTGCGGCGCGCCCGCGGCTGAACCGGGGAAGCCTGCGGAGGCGCCGAAGCCTGCGGAAACGCCTAAACCGGCGGTGAAGGAGACGAAGCTCCTATTCGCGACCGGCGGGACTTCGGGGAGCTACTATCCGCTCGGTGGGGCAATAGCGCAGGTGCTCAACAGCAAGGTCGCGGGCTTGAACGTTACGGTTCAAGCCACCGGGGCATCGGTCGAAAACGTAAGGCTTCTCGGGAGCAAGAACGCAGAACTGGCCCTGTGCATGAACGACATTGCGTACTACGGCCAGAACGCGCTCGAGGTTTTCGCCGAGAAGAATGAGAAGTACACTAACTACAGCGCCATTGGCGCCATATACCCCGAAACCATACAGGTTTTCGTCCGCAAGGACAGCAGTATCAGGACCATCTCAGATCTGAAGGGCAAGCGACTGTCGGTTGGACCGCCCGGCAGCGGCACGGAGGTGAGCGCCCGCCAGATCCTGGGCGTGTACGGGCTGCAGTATAAGGACCGCAAGGACCTGGACCCCCGCTACATTTCGTTTGCCGAGACAGCGGACCAATTCAAAGACAGGCTCATCGACGCGGGCTACGCCGTGCTGGGCGTACCCAACGCCGCGTTGCAGGACATCACCGCCGTAGTCGCCATCCGCCTCCTCGACATCGACGACCAGATGCTGGAACAGGTGAAGGCCAAGTACCCCTACTACTCCCGCCTCGTCATACCGGGCGGAACCTACAAGGGACAGGATGAACCCACGAAGACCGTGACGCTCAAGGCGATCATGCTCGTAAGGAACGACCTCGAGGAGTCTCTGGTCTACGACATCACGAAGACAATCTACGAGAACGCCCCCGAGATAGCGAGCGGCCACACACTGGGTCGGCACATAAAGGCCGAGACTGCCATGGAGGGAGTGAACATCCCGTTCCATCCAGGGGCCATCAAGTATTTCAAGGAGAAAGGCATCGCGAAATAGCGGAGCCACCCTGCGCTGAGGATAGAGGGGGTTTGTGGCATGGAGGACGTCCAGGCTGTCGTCAGTCAGGTGCTGGAGAAATATGACCCCGAATCGCGGTACAGGAGGCTCAGTGGGGCTTGGGGCATGCTGGTGAGGATCATAGCCCTCGCTTTCTCGTGCTTTCAGCTGTATACCGCCGTATTCGGGACGTTTGATGACAAGATCCAGAGGCCGGCCCACCTGATGTTCGCTCTGACGCTGATCTTCCTTCTCTATCCCTCACGCAGGCGATGGGACAGGCACAGGATTCACTGGTTCGATGTTCTTCTGGCCCTTGCGTCCGCCGGCGCGGGCCTGTACTGCCTTGTGAACTACGAAGGGCTTGTGTCCAGGACGGGTGTTTACACCACGGTGGATCTATTGGTGGCCATCGTGGGCGTCGCCCTGGTAATGGAAGCCACCCGCCGGATCGTGGGTCCCGCAATGGTGATCGTGGCGGGGGTGTTCCTCCTTTACAACTGGATCGGCCCGTACCTGCCATCGTTCTTCGCGCATCGCGGCTACTCTATGCAGCGTATTTTTACCCACATGTACTACACGACTGAAGGCATCCTCGGGATCCCGCTGGGTGTATGCGCCACGTTCATTTTCCTGTTCATCCTGTTTGGGGCATTTCTCGAAAAGACGGGGATAGGGAGGTTCTTCATCGAACTTGCCAACGCTGTCGCGGGAGGGGCCGCTGGGGGTCCCGCAAAGGTAGCCGTGTTCTCCAGCGCGCTCTTTGGGACGGTGTCCGGGAGTTCTGTCGCGAACGTGGTGGGAACGGGCACCTTTTCCATTCCATTGATGAAGAGCCTTGGGTACAGGCCGGAATTCGCGGGGGCCGTTGAGGCTGCGGCGTCTACCGGGGGCCAGCTGATGCCCCCGATCATGGGCGCGGCCGCGTTCCTCATGGCGGAGTTCATCGGGCTGAAATACGCCGAGGTTATCAAGGCCGCGGCGCTTCCGGCGCTCCTCTATTTCACGGGTATTTGGATCATGGTTCATCTCGAGGCCAGGAAACTGGGGCTCAAGGGATTGCCCAGGGAACGGCTGCCGAGACTTGGAAGGCTGATGCGAGAGAAGTGGTACCTGCTCCTGCCCCTGATGGCGATCATTTACTTCCTCGTCAGCGGGTACACGCCCATGAGAGCCGCGTTGGGGGGCCTCGCCCTGACCCTTCTGACCGGCGTTCTAAAGAGAGACGGCAGGTTGACTGTGATGGACATCCTGGGTGCCCTGGAGCAGGGAGCGAGGGGTGTGCTCAGTGTGGCGGCCGCGTGCGCGTGCGCGGGCATAATCGTCGGTACCGTCACGCTGACCGGCCTCGGGCTCAAGATGGGCGATGCCCTGATAGCCCTGGCCGGGGGGAGACTCCTGTTCACGCTGTTCTTCACCATGCTGACGTCGCTGGTCCTGGGAATGGGAGTGCCGACCACCGCGAACTACGTCATCACTTCCTCCATCGCGGCGCCCGCCATTGTGAAGATGGGCATTCCCAAGATAGCCGCCCACCTGTTCGCCTTCTACTTCGGGATCATAGCCGACATCACTCCCCCCGTGGCGCTCGCCGCATTCGCGGGGTCGGCGATCGCAAAGGCCAACCCTTTCAGGACGGGGGCTACCGCCACCAAACTGGCTATCGCGGCGTGGCTGATCCCGTACATATTCGTCATGAACCCGGTCATGGTAATGGTTGGAGCGACGCCACAATTGTTTCTGCAGATGCTCGCTACCTCTCTTGTCGGCATGGTCGCGATCGGAGGGGCTGTCGAGGGATACCTGGTCACACACGCGTCGAACCTTGAGAGGGTTGCCCTGTTCGCAGGGGGTCTGATGCTCGTGGATCCCGGATTCGTGACCGATTTGGCCGGCTTCGCGATCTTGGGCGCCGTGTACCTCCACCAGAGGCGGAAGGCTGTTGTATCGGCGGCCAGGCCGGCGAACGCATAGATCGATACCAGGAATTGCCGGAATTTCCAGCAGTGAGTGCATAAACCCCTCGTTGCGCGGACATAATCATGGCAGATAGCCGCGCATGGAGGGGTTTCAGTGCTTGCCAACAAGGTGGAAATATGCGGCGTAAACACCTCCAAACTCCCCGTGCTGACCAACGCGAAGATGAGGGAGCTTTTTGCGAAGGTGCAGATGGGGGACAGGAAATCCCGCGAAGACCTCATCAGCGGTAACCTCAGGCTGGTGCTCAGCGTCATCCAGCGGTTTTCCAACCGCGGGGAGTACGTGGACGACCTGTTCCAGGTCGGATGCGTCGGGCTGATGAAGGCCATCGACAACTTCGATCTCGGGCAGAACGTCAAGTTCTCAACCTACGCGGTCCCCATGATCATAGGAGAGATCAGGCGATACCTCAGGGACAACAATCCGATCCGCGTGAGCAGGTCGTTGAGGGATATCGCCTACAAGGCCCTTCAGGTCAGGGACGCCCTGGTGAACAAGCTTTCGCGCGAGCCTTCAATCAACGAGATCGCCGATGAACTGAAGCTCCCCTGCGAAGAGGTCGTTTACGCCCTGGATGCCATACAGGAGCCGATATCGCTGTTCGAACCCATCTACCACGACGGCGGGGACCCAATCTACGTCATGGACCAGATCAGCGATGAGAAAAACCAGGACGCCAACTGGCTGGAGGGGATATCGATTAGGGAGGCCATGTCGAGACTGACTGACCGCGAGAGACTCATCCTGACGTTGAGGTTCTACGAGGGAAAGACCCAGATGGAAGTCGCAGAAGAGATCGGCATCTCTCAGGCCCAGGTTTCGAGGCTCGAGAAAGCCGCGCTCAACCGGATGAGGAAACACATGTAGGGGGGTTCCCTGTGAGGGACGTGTTCTGTCGCATGGCGGGATTGCGCAAGGGGATCGGGGTGATAGCGGTGGTTGCCGCGGTGGCGGTGGCTGCGGGTGCGCTGGCGTGCGTTCGCGCGCAAGGGGATGCCGCCAGACCGGCGTACTCAACCGCCAACCTGGTCAGGCTTCATATCGTCGCGAACAGCGACTCTGAAGAGGACCAGAGGATCAAGTTGGCGGTGAGGGACAGGGTCATCGAGGAATTCTCCCCGGTCTTCAAGGGTGTCGACGACGCCGACTCCGCGGAGCGATTGATCAGGGATAACCTTCACCTCATCGAGGAGGAGGCGGCGGACGCCGTCAGGCAGGCTGGAAAAGCGTACGGGGCGAGAGCGGTGGTCGGGCGCTTCCCGTTCCCGCCGAGGGTCTATGGCCAGATGGCCCTCCCTGAGGGCGAGTACCGCGCGCTCCGGATCGTCCTCGGAGAGGGCGAAGGCCGGAACTGGTGGTGTGTGATGTTCCCGCCCCTGTGTTTCGTGGATGCCGCCGCCTCAGGAGACGGCGGCGGGCGGGAGGGAATAGGCGCGGCGCCCGGGTCGAAACCCCCACTGAAGTCGTTTGTTGTCGAGTGGGTCAAAGAACGGGCTGCCGGCGTGCGCCTGGCCCTGCGAGCCAGGGCCTCGTAACGGAAGGTCGTCCGCCCCCGATCCCGCGCATATAATGTTCGCGGTGGGAAACGGGGGTGTATTGTTGATGCGCACTTCCGATCTGGGAACACGTGACGTGGTGAACGTACTCGACGGGAGAAGGCTTGGAACCGTTTCCGACATAGAGATCGATATGGATTCCGGCAGGATAACGGCGGTCGTTGTGCCCGGGGCCGCGAGGTTGCTGGGCGTGCTGGGACGCGGGGACGATTATGTAATACCCTGGGAGAAGATCAAGAAGATCGGTCCGGACGTGATCCTCGTTGAGCTTGCGAGCACGCTCGAGTTGAGGTCGAGAAGAGGATAAGGTCTCCAGTCGCCGAATGTGTGATAGCGACTGGGACGGAGAACACGGAGAGTCCCATTCATTCCCCTCGAGGGAATGGATGGGATTTTGTCATCGGTGGGAGGAGGTGGTGGTGCGGGACCCCTGTCGGAGACCAGACACCATAGACTCACTCATAAGGAGGCTGAGGGTGTGAAGAAGTTCATTAACGACCCGGGGAACGTGGTCAATGAGATGCTTGACGGTCTCTCGGCGGCGTATCCTCAGTACGTGAGGCGGCTCGCGGGGTTGAACGTAATCGTGCGGGCCGGCGCCCCGGTTGCGGGCAAGGTGGCCCTCATCAGTGGTGGGGGCAGCGGTCACGAGCCGGCGCACGCGGGCTACGTGGGGTACGGGATGCTCGATGCGGCGGTCGCGGGGGACGTGTTCACCTCGCCCACGCCCGACCAGATCTACGAAGCGGCGAAGGCCGTGAACGGCGGCGCGGGGGTCCTTCTCATCGTCAAGAACTACACCGGGGATATCATGAATTTCGACATTGCCGCCGATATGCTCAAGGGGGAAGGCGTCGAGGTTGCGTCGGTGGTCGTCAACGACGACGTGGCGGTGGAGAACAGCCTGTACACCGCGGGCAGGCGCGGTGTGGCCGGGACAGTGCTCGTGCACAAGATCGCGGGGGCTTGCGCTGAGCAGCGCCGGCCGCTCGACGCCGTGAAGACGACGGCTGAGAAGGTCATCGCCAACGTCCGTTCGAAGGGCGTCGCGCTCTCTCCATGCACGGTGCCTGCCGCCGGCAAGCCCACCTTCACACTCGCCGAGGACGAAATGGAACTCGGCATTGGAATCCACGGTGAACCGGGCACGGTGAGGACGAAAGTGATGCCCGCGGACGAGGTGATCGAGGATCTCGCGTCGAGCGTCGCCGGTGACCTCGGACTGAAGGCGGGAGACAGTGTGGCTGTCATGATGAACAGCATGGGCGCCACCCCCCTGATGGAGCTATTCGTGGCCTACCGCAAGGCGCACGAGATCCTCACTTCGAAGGGGGTCAGCGTGCACAGGGTTCTCACCGGTGAGTACATGACATCCCTGGAAATGGCCGGCCTGTCGCTGACGGTGTTGCGGCTGGATGACCACCTGCGCGCCCTGCTGGATTTCGCGGCGGACACACCGGCGTTTCGCCAGAAATGAGGCGGTTCGATTTGTCAACCGACGGACTCGTCCGAGCGCTGGAGGCGATCGCGGACACGATCGAGGAGAACAAGGAATACCTGACGGAACTGGACGCCGCCATAGGCGACGCGGACCACGGGATCAACATGTCGAAGGGCTTCACCGCGGTCCGCGCCGAGATCCCGGCGATGAGCGCCATGGACCCCGCGCAGGCATTGAAGAAGGTGGCGATGATCCTGCTTTCGAAAGTGGGCGGCGCGTCCGGCCCGCTCTATGGCTCGGCGTTCCTGCGCATGTCGCAGGCCGCGTCGCAGCCCGGGTGTACGCCGGTCAGCCTCTTCGAAGCCGGTGTCCAGGGCATCAGGGACCGCGGGAAGGCGGAACCGGGCGACAAGACCATGCTCGACACGCTTGAACCCGCCCTGGAGGCCATGAAGGCGGCCTACGCGAGCGGGAAGGGCATGGACGAAGTGTCCGCGATGGTCGTGGAGGCGGCGCGGAAGGGTATGGAATCCACGAAACCCCTGGTGGCGCGCAAGGGAAGGGCAAGCTACCTGGGGCAGCGTAGCGCGGACCACATCGACCCCGGCGCCACCTCGAGCTACCTTATCATAAAGGCCGCGTTCGCCGCCAGGGCAGGCGGCGAGTGAACGGGGAGGGCCCGGCGTGGTCAACATAGTGGTCGTCTCACACTCCAGGCAGATCGCGCTCGGCCTGAAGGAACTCCTGGACCAGCTCGCGTCAGGAGGGGTCCGGGTATATGCGTCGGGGGGCGCCGGGGATGGAGGGCTGGGCACGGACGTCCCCGCCCTGGCCGGGACAATCACGGATGCGGCCGGAAACGGGGATGCGCTGATCATCCCCGACATCGGCAGCAGCGTCCTGGGCGCCTTCGCGGCGCTGGAGCTTGTGGAGGACAGTGTGAAGGCGAGGACAGCCGTAGCGGATGCGCCCCTGGTCGAAGGGGCGGTGGCTGCCACTGTGCAGGCGTCCGTGGGGGCGGATCTGGACGACGTGCGGCGGGCTGCTGAGGAAGCGAGGACTATCCGCAAGATATAGCAGGATGGGGTTCCTGGACATTGGTTCCGGGAGAATGCGGCGCGTGGGGGCGCCGCATTTGTTAGTTGTGGGGGGATTGCAGGTTAATGCCCGTCGCGCTGCGAAGTGTATGAAAACGGTGAGGCAATGTGCAGATGGCTCAGAGAATCATGGTGGTCCGCGAATTCGCCTCGAAAGGCGCCTACGCAGCGTTCAGCACCCGCCTCGGCGGGGTCAGCCGGGGGACATACGAATCGCTGAACCTCGGGTACAAGACCGGGGACGATCCAGCCCTGGTCTCCCGGAACAGGCAGATATTCTGGGAGGAGACTGGGCTGGACGAGTCGCGCCACGTGAGGCCGGAGCAGGTCCACTCCAACGTGGTCGCGGTTGTGACGGGTCAGGACGCGGGCGGAATAGCGCCCGGCGCGGACGCCCTCGTGACGTGCGAGCCCGGCATCCCACTCATAGCCTACTTCGCTGATTGTACGCCTGTTTTCTTCCTCGATCCGGTGACGCGATCCGGCGGGATCGCTCATGCCGGGTGGCGGGGGACGGTCAAGGGCATCGTGGCCGGTGTGGTCGAGAAAATGGCGTCGGAATTCGGCTCGAATCCGCGCGACATCCTCGCCGTCATCGGCCCGTCCATAGGGCCGTGCTGCTACGTAGTCGGAGAGGATGTGCGGCAGGCCGCGGCGCGCGAGCTACCATGGGCCGGCGCCGTGCTCGATGAACTGCCGGTGGAAGGGCCGGCGCCGAAGTGGAGGTTCGACATGTGGGAGGCCAACCGTCGCCTCCTGGTCGATTCGGGGGTCGATCCGGGGAACATTTCGTGCTGGCGGGCGTGCACATCCTGCGGGCGCGAGACTTTCTTTTCGTACAGGCGGGATGGCCCGGGGAGCGGGCGAATGGCCGGGGTGTTCTGCCTGACCGCCGGGGGCGGGGAACCCGGATTATCCAAGGGTGAGGCCGTTTGAAGAAGAGGGTTGCCGTGAAGAGGGTCCGGCGCAGGACGAGGAGGGAGCCGGCGCCCCTCGCGCTGTTTCTCGCGGGAGCGACGATTGTGTTGCTGGGGAGCATCACCTGGGCGCGCGGCACGATACTGCCGTTACTCGTTCGCACCCGGGTGGTCGACAGCGGCGCCATAGAGAAATCCTTCGAGGCGGAGGCCGTCCTGATCAGGAAGGAATCGGTGTACGTCGCGGGGATATCCGGCAAGATCCACCTCCTCGTCCAGGAGGGGGAGAGGGTCCGGACCGGTTCACCGGTGGTGGAGATCTCCAACCCCCAGGCCAGGAAGGCGGCGGAGGAGCGGCTGGCCGAGATCGACGCGAGGGTGGCTGAATTCGAAAGGGATAACAGGGCAAGGTACGAGTCCCTCCGGGGACAGGCCGGCCAGTACGAGTCGTCGGTGACCGCCCTTGCCCGCTCGGCTCAAAACGCTTACTCCCTCCAGGACACGGCGGGCGTCGCCGCCGCGGAGGCGGATCTGTCTTCCGCCCTCGAGAAGAGAGCGACCGCGCTGGCCGAGATCGAGGCCTTGGACAGTGCGAAGAGCGACCTCGAATCCGAACGGGACGGCGTCAAGGCCCTCCTCAGCCGGGCGGTGACGGTCATGGAGTCCCAGTCCCCCGGGATAGTGAGTTTCTCACTGAGTGGGTGCGAAAAGGAGTTCTCCACATCGAGGCTCAATGACATCTCGGCAAGGTCCGTATTCATGGCGAAGCCGGAACCGCATGCCGTGGCTGACGGTGAGGAGGCGGCCGCGGGAGACCCCATTTTCCGGGTCGTCCAGACAGATGAATGGTACGTCGCCGCGGCCTTCCCGTCCAACAGGGCGCCTGAGCTCAGCGGCGCGAACGTCCGGATTCGCCTCGCCGAAACGGGCGACAGGCTGTACAGCGTCCGCGTCGCCAGGCTCGATACCGGCCCTCCGGGGGGACAGGCGGTCATGGTTCTCCAGGCCGATTCGTTGCCCGGCGAACTGATGGCCGTGAGGAAGACCAGGGCGGTGGTGGTCACCAGCTCTACGCAGGGGGTCATCGTCCCGAAGTCCGCCCTGACGACCCGCGGGGGCGACACGGGGGTATTCGTGGTATACAAGACGATGGCGCAATTCAAGCCCGTCCAGGTAAAGGCGCAGGATGGGGATAGTATAGTCGTCGAGGGCATTCTCCCGGGAACGGAGGTGGTCACCAATCCATGGCTGGTGAAGGAGGGACGGCGGGTGAAGTGAGCGGCTGCGCGGGTATTGAAGCGAATCTGGCTTCAGTGATGGACCGTGTGGGACGGGCAGCACGCAGATCGGGCAGGGAACCGCGCGACGTCACGGTCGTGGCCGTCACCAAGACGGTTCCCGTGGAAGGCATCATGGAAGCAGTCCGCCTCGGGATCACGGACATCGGCGAGAATCGCGTGCAGGAAGCCCGCGGCAAGTACGCCGCGATCGGAGGGCAGGTCAAGTGGCACATGATTGGCCACTTGCAGTCCAACAAGGCGAAGATCGCCCTGGAGATGTTTGATATAATACATTCGCTGGATACTCTCTCGCTGGCGCGCGAGCTGTGCAGGCTTGCGGCCGTCCGGGGAAAACCCGCCAGGACTCTGGTCCAGGTGAACGTCTCGGGCGAAGAATCCAAGTTCGGCCTGCCCCCCGCGGAACTGCCCGCATTCCTCAGGGCGGTGTCGGAAATGGGCAACGTCAGGGTGGAAGGGTTGATGACCATCGCGCCGTTCGTGGATGACCCGGAGCTCGCGCGTCCCCATTTTCGCAGGTTGAAGGGCCTTTTTGAAGCGGCGGCCCGGGTTCCGCTGCCGGGGGTCGAGATGAGGTACCTGTCGATGGGCATGACCAACGATTTTGAGGTGGCGATCGAAGAGGGCGCGAACGTGGTGAGGTTGGGGACCGCGATATTCGGCCCGCGCCCCGCCAGGTAAGGCGGCCGGCAGGCGAGGAAGGAGATAGAACAGCTCCGTCGAAGACTGCCAAATGCAGGCAAATTGGAGGTGGCCGCAGTATGCTTTCGCCCCTTGACATTCATAATAAAGAATTCAAGAAGGGTTTCCGGGGTTATAACGAAGCCGAGGTCGACGAATTCCTCGACGAAGTGGTGCGCGATTTCGAGGCCCTTCTCAAAGAGAACTCGGAGATGAAGCAGAAGATCGAGGACCTTGAAGAGAAGGTGGCGCACTTCCGGCTGCTCGAGGACACGCTGAACAGCACACTCGTAGTGGCGCAGAAGGCGGCGGAGGAAGTAAAAGCCAGCGCCCACAGGGAGTCGGAGGTAATAATCAGAGAGGCCACTGCCCAGGGCAACAAGATCATGGAGGAATCCCGCGCCAAGGTGCGCGTTCTGGGACAGCAGTTTCATGACCTCAAGCACGAGATGGGAGTATTCAAGGCCAGGATGAAGGCTTTGCTCCAGTCGTACCTCGAGATGCTCGAAAAGGAAATCGAGGGCGACCGCGACGGGGCGGAGGACGAGCGGACTGGCGATTAGGGGGATGCTGGAACGGAACCTGTTGTAAGGGACAGCGGGGGGGCCGTCGAGGTGGTTGTCAGGGTGCAGCCCGGCGCCTCGCGCGACAGCGTTTCGCTGGCCGGCGGTGTTGTGAAGGTGAAGGTTGCCGCCCCTCCAGTCGAAGGTAAGGCGAATAACAGACTGGTTGAAGTGCTATCCGCCGCGCTCGGCGTGAGGAAATCCCAGGTTGAGATCATGAGGGGCGCGGCGTCTCGCGTGAAAACGATCAGGATCCACAATGCCTGCGCCGGCGACATCCAGCGCAGGTTGGAGCGGTTTTCTAAGCAGGAAGCAGGGAGTTGAGAGGATTTGTCCTACGATCACACGCTGAATTTGCCGAAGACGTCGTTCCCGATGCGGGCCAACCTCCCGGTAAGAGAGCCGGAAATCCAGAAGTTTTGGGACGAGAACGACATATACCATAAGGTGCGGGAAGCGCGAAAGGGTCGTCCCAAGTTCATCCTCCACGACGGGCCGCCCTATGCAAACGGTGATATCCACATTGGCACCGCTCTGAACAAGATCCTGAAGGATATCGTGGTGAAGTTCGCCGACATGGACGGGTACGATTCCCCGTATGTCCCGGGTTGGGACACCCATGGACTGCCCATCGAACTCCAGGCGATCAAGGCCCTGGGCATCGACAGGGACAAGGTGGGCGCGGTAGATCTCAGGACGCGGTGCAGGGAATTCGCGCTGAAATACAAGGATATCCAGAAGCAGCAGTTCAAGAGGCTGGGCGTGCGCGGGGATTGGGAGAACCCGTACCTGACCCTGACGCCGGACTTCGAGGCCGAGCAGATCAAGGTGTTCGGTAAGATGGCGGAAAAGGGGTACATCTACAAGGGGTTGCGCCCCGTGTACTGGTGCCCGTCCTGCGAGACCGCGCTGGCGGAGGCCGAAGTCGAATACCACGACGCGAGGTCCCCTTCGATCTATGTCTCCTTCGAGGTCGAGGATGGAAAGGGCCGGCTCCCCGGCGGCTCGTCGGTGGTGATCTGGACGACCACCCCATGGACGCTGCCAGCCAACATGGCGGTCTGCCTCAATCCCAAGGTGGAGTACACGCTCTACCGGACTGAGAAGGGTAGTTTCCTCATGGCCACCGGCCTCGCCGCCAGGGCCATGAAGGACATCGGAGTCGCGGGCTACGAGGCCCTGAAGTCCTTCGGCGGGGCCGGGCTCGAGGGGGTGACCCTGCGGCACCCGTTCGTCGAGGGTCGCATCGTCCCCATCATACTCGGGGAACACGTCACTCTCGAGGAAGGCACCGGTTGCGTGCATACCGCCCCCGGCCACGGCGTCGAGGACTTCGAGGTTGGGAGGGAATACGGCCTGGAGGTCCTCCAGCCGCTCGACGACAAGGGCGTATTCACCGCGCTGGGAGGGAAGTTCGCCGGGCTCGACTATTCGAAGGCCAACAGGGCCATCGTCAGGGAGCTCGAAGAGAAGGGCGCGCTGCTCAAGTTCGGGTTCATCGACCACCAGTATCCCCATTGCTGGCGATGCAAGAAACCGGTCCTGTTCAGGGCGACCGAGCAGTGGTTCGCGTCGGTGGACAAGTTCAGGGACAGGGCCCTGGAAGCGGTGGAGTCTGTGGAGTGGATCCCCTCGTGGGGCGAGGAAAGAATGGCCAACATGGTCAAGGAGCGGGCCGACTGGTGCATCTCCAGGCAGCGCGTCTGGGGCGTGCCGATACCGGTGTTCTACTGCGCCGGCTGCGGTGAAATCCTCGTGAACGAATCCACCATCAATGCGGTGTCGGACCTCTTCGCCCGCGAGGGTTCGAACGCCTGGTACCTCAAGGAGGCCTCCGAGATCCTGCCGCCCGGCACGAAGTGCAAGTGCGGGAGCGAGAGGTTCGTCAAGGAAAAGGACATCATGGACGTGTGGTTCGATTCCGGCTCCAGCCACGCGGCGGTTCTCGAGAAGAGGCCGGAGCTGGAGTGGCCGTGCCAGGTCTACCTCGAGGGAAGCGACCAGCACAGGGGATGGTTCCAATCCTCGCTGCTTACCGCCGTCGCCACGAGGGGCAGGGCGCCGTACAGGTCGGTGGTGACGTGCGGGTTCGTCGTCGACGGCGAGGGCAGGAAGATGTCCAAGTCGCTCGGGAACGTGGTCGCGCCCTCGAAGGTGATCGACCAGTACGGGGCCGACATACTGCGGTTGTGGGTCGCATCCTCTGACTACAAGCAGGACATCAGGGTTTCCCCCGAGATACTCGCCCAGCTTGCGGAGGTGTACAAGAAGATCCGGAATACCATCAGGTATCTACTGGGTAACCTTCACGACTTCGATCCCGCCAGGGACACCGTCTCGAAGGATACGATGCTCGAGATCGACAGATGGGCGATGCACCGGCTGCAGAGGCTCATTCAACGAGTGAGGGGCTACTACAGGGACTACGACTACCACCTGGTGTACCGGGACATCCACAACTTCTGCGTCCTGGACATGAGCGCGTTCTACCTGGACGTCCTGAAGGACAGGGTATACACGTCAGGGGCCACGGATCCCGGGAGAAGGGCGGCCCAGACGGTCATGTACGAAGTGGCGAAGGCGCTCATCAAGATGATGATGCCCGTGCTCACGCACACTGCGGAGGAAGCCTGGGGCATGTTGCCGAAGGTCGAGGGCGACCCGTTCAGTGTGAACCTGGTGGAGTGGCCGCGAGTGGACGGCGACTTCCAGGATGACGCGCTTGGCGAGGTTTGGGACCGTCTGCTGGCGGTGAGGGAGAAGGTGTCCAAGGCGCTCGAAGTGAGCAGGGCCAGGAAGGATATTGGATCGTCGCTGGAGGCGCGGCTGGATCTGTACACGGACGACGAACAGACCACGGCGCTGCTCAAACAATATGAACGCGACCTGCCCGCGATATTCATCGTCTCTGAGGTGAAGACGCACGAACTGGGGGAGACTGTGCCCGGCGCCGCGATGAGGTTCGACAACGGGCTGGCGGTCCTGGTCGGGCAGGCCTCGGGCAAGAAGTGCGCGAGGTGCTGGACTTACTCGGAGAGCGTGGGGAGAGATGAGGAGCACCCGGATGTGTGCAGGCGGTGTTCCACGGTCTTGAGGGAGTATTTCGAAGGGAATGTCCCGCGGTAACTACGGAAAACCTGCTTTCGGGCGGCTGGCCGGCGATGCCCTGTGGCTCCTGGCCGCCGCCCTATTGATCTACGCCGTCTATGCCGCGTTCCGCCCACTCAGGGGGGTCGGCGTGACCCTGCCGGTGTCCCTGAGGCCGCTTCCGCTCTACGCACTGTTCTCGTTCCTGCGCATGCTGGCCGCCTATGCCCTGGCGCTCGTGTTCTCGATGGCCTACGGATACTCGGCCGCCATGAATCGAGGGGCCGGCAGGGTGCTCCTGCCGCTTCTGGATGTCCTACAGTCCATACCGGTGCTCGGGTTCTTCCCCGCGGCCGTATACTTCTTCGTCGCCGCGTTCAGGGGATCCCGGCTTGGGGTCGAGGCCGCCTCCGTATTCCTCATCTTCACCAGCCAGGTTTGGAACATGACGTTCGGTGTGTACGAGTCACTCACCACCATACCGGATGATCTTCTCCTGGTGTCCAGGGCGTACGGGTTGACCGGGCGCCTCGGGTTCAGGTCGCTCGTGTTCCCCGCCTGCGTTACGAAACTCGTCTATAACAGCATGCTTTCGTGGGCCGGCGGGTGGTATTTCCTCATAGCGTGCGAGATAATCGCGCTGGGCCCGGTGAGCGTCAGCCTGCCGGGGCTGGGCAGCTATCTCATAAAGGCGGCTGAGTCGGGGGATTTCGCGCTGCTCGTCGCCGGCCTCGCCACGCTCGTGTCCGTGATATGGCTGATGGACTACGCCGTGTGGCGGCCCCTGGGCGTCGTGGCTGAGAGGTACAAGTACGAATACGGCGGGGGATCACCGTCCGGACGCGCGGCCCTCCGCGGGTTTCGCGGGTGGACGCGCCGGCCTCTGAACGTCGTGGTGAGGCTGGCCGCGGTGCTGGCGGGCGCGGTACTGTCCCGGGTGGTCGCGATCGCGGGCGCGGTGTCGGGCGGTGTAGCAAGGGCAATCGGTGGCGTACGCCCGGGCGGGACCCCGGGCGGTGTGCGGCGCCCCGCCGGGACGGCGGCGCGGTGGGGCCTTGCGGTCGCCGGCATTGCCCTGGCGGCGGGGATGGGGTGGGTACTCTGGTCGGTGCTCAGACCACCCTGGCCGCCCGAAGCCCGCCTCATACCGGCCGCCCTGATCGCGTCGGCGCTGAGGCTGGGTGCGGCGTATGTGTTGTCGCTGCTCTGGACCCTGCCCGCCGCCGTCTACATCGGCAGGAACGAAAGGGCATACGAAAGGCTCATGCCCGTGTTCCAGGTGGCCGCCAGCGTGCCGGCCACTGCGCTGTTCCCGTTCATCATCCTGTTGATCGTCAGGACCACGGGAAGCATGAGCGTGGCGTCAGTCGTGCTGGTCCTGACGGGCATGCAATGGTACTTGCTGTTCAACCTGGTAGGGGCGGTGCGCGCCATACCCGCCGACCTCCTGTCGGTGGCGAGGGCGTACGGGATAAGGGGGCGGCTCTATGCCTCCACCGTACTCATCCCCGCGCTGATCCCGTCGCTCGTGACCGGGAGCATCACCGCGTGGGGCGGAGGCTGGAACGCCCTGATCGTCTCGGAGTACGTTGTGTACGCTGGAAAGACGTTCGAGGCGTTTGGCATCGGCGCGTTGCTGGACAGGGCCACGTACTCGACCGGGGACTTCAAGACGATCTGGCTGAGCCTTGTCGCGATGGTCGTGGCGGTGGTGGCGTCGAACAGGCTGTTCTGGAGGCCTCTCTACGATTATGCCGCGCGGCGCTACAGGATAGAGTACTAGCGTTGGGGAGTGAGCGATTGGCCCTCCTGGAGATAAGCGGGATATCGCGAACGTTTGTCGAGGACGGCAGGAGTATCGATGTCCTGGGCGACGTGTCCACTGTGATCGAGGAGGAGCAGTTCGTCTCGATCGTCGGGGCGTCGGGGTCGGGCAAGAGCACCCTGCTCAGGATAATCGTAGGGCTCGACGATCCCACGTCGGGCGCCGTGCTCTACCGGGGCAGGCCCGTGCGCGACGCCGCGGCGGCGGGGAGAATAGCCCTTGTGTTCCAATCCTTCGCGCTTTTCCCGTGGCTCACGGTGATGGGGAACGTGGAGGTCGCGCTGGAGGCGAGGGGCGTGGCACCCGCCCGGAGGCGCCAGATCGCCGACAAGTACATCGACAAGGTGGGCCTCGATGGGTTCGAGGAGGCCTACCCCCGCGAACTCTCGGGCGGGATGAAACAGAGGGTCGGCCTGGCGCGCGCGCTGGCGGTGGAACCTGAACTCCTGTGCATGGACGAACCGTTCTCCGCCCTCGATCCCCTGACCGCTCAGGGCCTCAGGGAGGAGGTGCTGCGCCTCTGGGGTGACGAATCACTACCCGTCACCAGTGTGGTTATGGTCACCCACTCCATAGACGAGGCGGTGCTGATGAGCGACAGGATCATCGTGCTTTCCAGGCGGCCCGCGAGCATCGCCGCCGACTTGAGGGTAGACCTGCCGAGGCCGAGGAGTATCAAAGATTCGGGGGTTCAAGAGGCCATCGACAACGTATACTCGTACATTCTGAGATAAACCCTGGCCATTACTGGGAGGATGCGGAGATGGGACAGGCGACTCTGCCGGCGGTCTCGCTGGGCAAGGTGATCGGTTTTCTGGAGATCCTGGATGACCTCGGGGGACGGGATGACATATTCCGGGCCGCGACGGCCCTCCAGATGGAACTCGACGACATCCTTCCGGTCCTCGAGGCCGGCCAGACGCTTGGGTTCATACGGGTGGAGAAGGGCGACGCCGAGCTTACGGAGTGGGGCCGTCGCTTCCTCCGTTCCGACATAAACGAGCGCAAGAGGCTGATATGCCTCAAGATCGAAGAAATCAGCCTGTTCAAGGAGCTGGTCGGCATTCTCCGTTCGAAGAGGAATTCCAGGATGTCCCGGAACGCCTACATGAGCAGCGTTCTGAAAGGCATGTACTCCAGGGAGGCGGAGGCCCTGCTCCACACCATCGTGGACTGGGGGCGATACGCGGAGCTGATCGGCTACAACGAGGACACCGGAGAGATCTACCTCGATCACCCCATCACCCTCTAGTGGCGGCTTGCGGCCCGGGTCTGGAACCCGCGGCCCGTCCGCGCCGTCACAACTTGGGAAGGGCAGGGTGATCCGGTTGAAACAACACTCGCGTTTTTCGATCGCTCTCGCACTCGCCGCGGCAATGCTCGCGGCGTACCCGCCTGCGGGGTATTCGCCTGGCGCGCAGGTCTGCTTGGCTGCGCCGGAGGCGGACCCGGACATCAGCGTCAAGGTTGACGGCCTTGAGGTAGTCTTCGACGTAAACCCGCGCATCGTGAACGATAGGATCGTCGTACCGTTCAGGCAGGTGGCAGAGGCCCTCGGCGCCAGGGTGGAATGGATCCCGCAGACCAGGAAGGTCGTCGCCGCCGGGGATTCCGGCGCCGGCCCGGTCAGGATGGAACTCATCACCGGCCAGCCCGTCGCATACGTGAACGGCGTAGAGCGACCGCTGGACGTGTCCCCGGTCATAGTCGATGGCAGAGTCCTCGTGCCACTCAGGTTCTTCAGCGAATCACTGGGGTGCAGGGTGGACTGGAACGCCGCCGCAAGGACGGCGATCATCGAGTCTCCCCCCGCCCGGATGGAGGTATACGCCTACTACGCCCTGGGTGACGAGAGGACGAGCAGCTGGAAGGACCTTTTCGGTGAATGGCATCCGTGGTTCTCCCGGGGACTCTCCGACATCGTGAGCAATGTGGGCTTCGGGTGGTACAGCCTGGAGAAGGACGGCGCCCTGGCCATCGGCTCGAGGACGGGTTTCATCAGGCCCGCCGGATGGGAGAAGGCGCTCGACGCAACCGCCGTCCTCGGGGTCGGCGCCGAGATGATGGTGTTTGCCGGCGACGGCGACGGTGGACTAACGTCTTTCCTGGCAAGCGCGCCCGCCAGGGCGAAAGCTATCGAGGCCATACGGGTCGAGGTGGCGGCCTATGACGGGGTCAATCTGGATTTCGAGGGGTTGGGTATGACCGGCCGGGGCGATGCCCTGGATACGGTGAGGGATGCCTTCACGGGTTTCGCGGAGGAGCTCTCCGCCGCCATCAGACCCCTCGGCAAGAGGCTCACGCTCACGGTGCACCCACCCAACGGGGAGTACAGGGGATACGACTACGCCGCCCTGGGAAGGGTCGCGGACAGGCTGATCGTCATGGCTTACGGCTACGGCGATTCCGTCGCTCCCGAACCGGTTGAGAAGGCGCTGGAAGCCGTGCAGGGGCTCGGCGCGGTCCCGCGCGAGAAGGTGATCCTCGGGGTGTCCGTGGCCCACGAAGACGCGGCGGGCATACGTTCCAGGATCGGTGTCGCCAGGCGGTACGGCCTCGCGGGAGTAGCCCTCTGGCGCCTGGGGCTCCTGGATGATTCGCACGAGGCGGCGCTGAGGGCCCGGGTCCGGTCCCGGATCGCGGGGCCGGCACAGGCCGGCGGTAGCGGCGCGTCAGGTACGGCGGAAGGCGGACCGTCGCAGGGTCCTGGAGACGCGGGCGATTCCCGGCGCTACCGGCTGCTTTCGCCGTTCGGTCTCGCGGGATACGGGGGGTACCAGGTATGGGTTCCGGACCTCGACGCGGACGGCCGGTCCGAGATTATCGTGCAGGCGGTGGCGGGTGAGCGAGAGGGACAGGCCGAAGAGCCGCCCGTCTACTGCGCGATCCACGAGGGCTTCAACGAGGTGTGGAGGGGCGAGGGGCTGCGTGTAAACGCCGTGGTCGACGTGACCGAGGACGGCAAACCCGAGATCATCTGCGGCGACGGCAGGGTGTACGCGTACACCGACCGCGCTGTCACGCTGCTGGAGAAGGACGGGGACCTGTTGAGGCGCTACAGGGAGGACAACTTTCTCCCGCGACGGCCGGCCGAGGTCGATCCCGGGACCACCGAGCACATCCTGGATCTGGATCGGGACGGCTCAATGGACAGGCTTACTGTGAAGGCGGACACGGGCGTCCTTATCGAATCGAAGGTGAAAGAGGCCGCCCGGCTGGACGCCGGCGGCGCGGTGAGGGAGGTTCTTTTCCCCAGACTGAAGTCCGGCAGCCGGTCGTCAACCGCGATTCTGACGGTGGCGAGCGCCGGAACGGAGTCCAGCCTCGTGTGGAGGGTGTGGTCCCCGCGCGATTCCGGGACGACGATGGGCTATCGTCTCGCCTGGGAGGGCGCCCAGGATGCATCCCGTGTCTCGGAATACGACGCGCCCCCTGCCTACCTGGCCGCAGATCTGGACGGCGACGGCGTGGACGAACTGGTGACGAACAGGCTCGGCACGATCCAGGTGTTCGTCTGGGATGGCGCCAGGAGCGCGTTCGAACTGAAATATACCGGGCCCGACAACGGCGGCCTCGGCTTCAGCCAGTTCGCCGCCGCTGACCTGGACGGTGACGGCAGGCGGGAGCTCGTGGCGAGGCACATCACCCCTACCCTCTACCACAACGATCTGAAGATCTACAAGTGGAGCGGGGAGGGGCTCGAGGGCCTCGCCGATATCAAGGACATCGGGTGGTATGCCTCCATCCCACCCGTTCCGGGCGACTTCCTCGGGACCGGGAGGGAACAGGTACTCCTGTGCACCAACTTCGAACTGTGCAGGCCGTCGGTCCTCACGCTGAATGCGGATCCGCCCGCGCCGGGCGGGCCGTGACCGCCGGCGACGTGGTATACTCTGCTGAGATACGCGGACAGCGGGGTGAACGCCAGTGAAAGGTCGCCGGTCTGAAGCCCGGTTGTGGGTCGCTCTCGCCGCATCGGCGGCGCTGCTCTATACGCTCTACTACGCTATTCTCCGTGATGCGAGGCTCGTGGTCGTTTCGATCGTGGGGAACATCGCGTTCATCCCGATCCAGATCGGCCTGGTTACCCTCACCATACAGAGACTCCTCGAAACCAGGGAGAGGCGCGCAAGGCTCGAGAAACTGAACATGGTGATCGGGGCGTTCTTCAGCGAGGTCGGCGTAGATCTGCTGAAGGTCATAGCCTCGCTCGATCCCGCCATGGATGAAACAGGAAAGGACCTCCAGGTCTCCGGCGAATGGACCGAACACTCATTCAGCGAGGCCGGAAGGCGGATTGCATGCCGGACGCACAGCCTCCGCATCGGGGTCGAGGGCTGGATGCGCCTGCGTGACTTGCTGGGGGACAAGGTCGGATTCATGCTGCACCAACTGGAGAATCCCAACCTCCTGGAGCACGAGTCGTTCACGGAGCTGCTCAGGGCCGTGCTTCACCTGGCGGAGGAGTTTTCGTACCGCGATGGGGTGCGGGGACTCCCTGAAACCGACTACGACCATCTCAGGGGCGAGGTGGATAGGATATACTGCCAGCTTGCGGTCTATTGGTTGGACTACATGAAATACCTCAAGAACCGCTACCCGTATCTGTTCTCCCTCGCCGTCCGGACCAACTCCTTCAACCCGGACGCCTCCGCCATAGTCCGCTGACCCTTATGCCGGGCCGTAGCCAGAGCCAACGTGTCCTTGATGCTTGCGAAAGAGGCAAACCGACCGGTCCCCTTACTGAGCGCACAATCAAGAATCTTGCCCCCGTCCCCAGTTGCTGAAACACAACGACTGGTGTGGTTGACGGGGAATCTCGTCGTGCTCCGAGATCCCCCTGTCAGCAGAGAGGTCATAATGGGCTGGGTCAGGGAAATCGTAGCCGGTGAAAGTGGACAACGCGACAAGTGCACACAGGCAAGGTTGTACCGGTTGTCTGAGGATCAGGATAGTCCCAGCCTTCTGGGAAACGGAAACCCACTATGTGGCACCAACGAACGCTCCTGCATGCAGTATTCAGATTGCTGAGGGTCTGGTCCACGCAGAACGCGGTTCTGTTGGCTTCGCAAAAGCCTTGACTGGAGACTAAACCCAAGTACGAGATTACTGATGTACGCCCCTTTCAGAAATCCTTTGTGCAATGTGCTTTCGCGACGCTGACCAGTGAGATGGTTACTATTTCCAGCCTCCAGTGACACATCATTGTGATTCAATGCCTACTGCCCCAGTCTGGGGCTGAAGTGTCGTAGTGTCTGGTCATCAATGGAAATCTGACTGAACATTGACAGCACAGCACCATTGTGGGTAGATTCTGCGAACCCGAGATACCATTTTGGCTAGGCACGGATTCGTGCTTTTTCGTTGGGCGCATGAAGCAGGGCATGGCAAATGTGGCCATGGTGTTCCATAAGCGACCGATATGATTGTACAAATGAGCGTGTAGATTGCGAGTGTGTTGACAAACTTGCCGTATTATTCTAAATTCATGCTTAGGAGGTGAGGACTACTTGGACTTTCAGGAGGAAATGATTGCCTTACTCCGGCAAATTCGAGAAGAGGTTTCCCTTCTCACTGTCCAGGTGAAGGCGGAGGCAGTGGACCGTTTTGATAGGGAATTTCTCACCACACCTCAGAGACGTCGGGCATACGAGGCTTTTGACGGTTGTACCGGGGTGAACGAAATCGCCGAGATTGCCGGCTGCGGTGCCCGTGCCATACAGATGTTCATAAAGGAGCTCGAAGAAAAGGATCTGATCGATGTCGTGCGAGACGGAAACGCTAAAGTTCCCGCCAGAGCGATCACTAAGATTGCCCTGTATTATGCGCGTCAGGGAGGCATACCTCATGAGCAATGATGAACTCACACGGTTGCTGAGGGAAATGGTCACCCTCTACAAAGTGATCAACAAGCCAGTGATTGTCAAGAGGTTGGAGGAAGAGCTATCCGATCCCAAGTTGCGCTTGATCTATGAGTTGTCGAACGGTGAACGCAGTGCAAGAGAAGTCGCTCAACAACTTGCTCCTGCCCCAAGCCATGGTACAATACTGCGCTACTGGAGATTGTGGGCCGGTAAGGGGCTCATGGAGCCCTCGCGACGTGAGGGCCGTTACCAGAGGGTTTTCGACCTCACCGAGTACGGTCTGTCATCTGCAAACAAGGACGAGGAGTGAATACTCCAGTGAACACGCTTACCCGGGAGGAATGGGAGCAGCTGGTTAACGACGTAAATCAGGTTAAGGCATCGACACAGAGCATTAACAGAATCATGGTGATCGGGAATAGCCAGGCTATCAGAAGTGACCTTCTCAATGCTGTGGGTAATTCCGTCGTAAGGGCTGCGACGTTGGTACTTGCTGGGGATCCTATTACGTCCAAGGATTTGGCGGTTAAGCTAGGTATTGATGCCCGTAATCTAACCGCTCAAATAAGGCCGTTGATTGAGAAGGGCTACATAATGACCAGGCGACAGGGTGGCAGAACGTTCTACCTTAGAGAGGAAAAGGTAGACCTCGTTGGGTTTATCAACATGCCCGAAATCAAGGCTCTCATACGCAAGTGGGAGGAGAGAAGGGGTGATGCCGAGGCATGACGGCGTACCACGCGATACTAGTAGCTCTTTCCAGTTTTGCCGCTGCTAATGCACTGTTACTTGCCTATCCCATGAAGCTTCTCAGAACCCCCATGCGAAACGCGGTGAAAAGCACCCAAATCGGGGCATTTGCGTTAACAATAGTCGCATGCATTTTCGCACACGTCTGCAGGCGGTTCTTGATGATGGAGATTGGAACAGCACTACTAGGCTTCATCTCTGCTTGTGGAGCTATACTGGCGTTGGGGCTGGTCATGCTCGTTAGTACGTTTAGGGTGATGGCGATCAATCGGGAAGATATTCAGCACATGGAGTGTATAGAGTCTGCGCTAGCCCTTAGCCGATATGCTGGCGAGAGCACAGCGCTTATGGAGGCGGCAGAAAGAGACAGACAGATCCTGAGTGAACTGGGCTTAGCCAAGATGCTCGACTACCTCTTGCGGCGTACATCCGAGATGAACGGAGTCATACCTACGGATTGGGCAGAATATGTGCTTCAGAGGTGCTCCGAAACGCTGAAATCGCTCCGGAACCTTGATCCAACGCCCTTCCCAAACATAGGTCTAGTTCTCTCTCTCAGCGGTATTGGCATAGTTGCCGCCATAGCTCAACTGGCGGTTTCCTTCGTCAGGTTCTAAGAGGGTCTGGGAGCGTCAGAATCTACGGCACCCTCATCGGATATTCTCAACAGCACCACTGGTTCCATTCGGAGGCATTTCCGTCGCACTTACCTGGGCCACTGGATCCTAGAAAACCAGGGTCTCATAGGAGGGTCCTCACTAAGTGGGTGCGACATGCTTAGATTACCCACGCATCAGTGCAGGCTGTCACAATTCGATGGATATCGCGCCGTGTAACGTGACGCCTCACGGGGGAGATTAGTCTTCGCGGGGGTGAGCCGGTGGCCGGCTCGAACGATCGAAACGATGACCGATCGCTGGATAGGCTCAACGACCGCCTGGAGCGGTTCGCTCAGTACATGGAGAAGATGAAGCTCGCCGAATACGTCGACTTGCTGCACAATCCGAGGCGACTCCTGTACGTCAACTTCATCTCCGGAGTGGCCAGGGGACTCGGGATGGCGGTCGGGTTCACGTTCCTGGGCGCCGTGGTCATATATGTCCTAACGAGGCTTCTGACCCGGACGTTCGTAGCGAACCTCCCCGTCATGGGCGGCATCATCGCGCAGATCGTCAGGATCGTGCAGGTCCAGCTCACCCGGTAGGGCTACGCTTCGACAGGGGGAGGCGCACACAGTGGATCCAATGCGGGCCAGGGAACATCTGCTGGCGGAAGAAAACAGGCTGGTGAGTCAACTCGAGCGGCTCAACGCGCACGGGCTGAGGTTGGGAGCGAAGGATTCCGTTCAGGAGCTGTCACTATACGACAACCACCCCGCGGACGTAGGGAGTGAAACGTACGAGCGCGAAAAGGACCTCGGGTTGAAGGACAACGTAGAGATCATGCTGCAGAAGACGCGGGAAGCGCTGAGGCGCATAGACCAGGGGGCGTGGGGGTTCTGTGAACGCTGCGGGCGCATGATCGAGTCGGCCAGGCTCGAGGCGATGCCCATGACCACCCTGTGCCTGCACTGCAAGGAGGAGCAGGAAGCCACCCCGAAGGCGTCGTCGCGGCCCGTGGAAGAGGACGTCGTCACGCCCCCGTTCAACCTGCCCGCGGACGAGCGCGAGAGCCTGGCGTACGACGGCGCCGATACGTGGGAGGACGTGGCCATCTACGGGTCCGCGTACACCCCGCAGGACCAGCCCGGTTCGACGGACTACGACGACTTGTACCTCGAAGAGCCGCCGGACAGTGGGGCCGCCCAGTATGTCGATAGGATTATCGACAGGGGCGGGGACGTCATGACGGAGGGGGTGAGGAGGAAGAAACCCGTGGAGAGGAAGGGGCGCCAGGCCCACTAACGCCTGGCCCGCGGTTGGGGCCATGCCGTGCGGTGGAGTGGATCGCCCCGGAGGCGCGTGCTAGAATGTACCCAGCGACACCATGCAATGCGGCCGGGGGGAGCGAATTGCTTATTCTTGCCACTGGGGCGGCGACATTCCTGCTGGACCTTGCAAGCAAGAAAGTAGTCAAGAGCCTGATGACGCCCAATCAGTCGATCCCCATCATTCCCAACGTGTTCCACCTCACCTACGTGCTCAACCCCGGCGCGGCCTTCGGCCTGTTCGCATACAAGAGAATCTACTTCATCCTCGTCACCGTCATAGTCATCGTGCTTATCCTCATCTATGGTAAGCGGTTCGCCGGAAACAGTGTGCTGCTTCAATTGAGCCTCGGCCTGGAACTCGGCGGGGCCCTGGGCAATCTGGTCGACCGCGTCATCATAGGTAGGGTCGTCGATTTCCTTGACCTGCGCGTCTGGCCGGTCTTCAACGTGGCGGACAGCGCCATTGTCATTGGGGTGGCGCTTTTTGCCATGGAGGCATTCCTCGGCAGGAGAGCGGGCTGCAAGAGATGAGAAGGGTCGTCCGGCGGGTGGCCGCCGGGGATTCCGGCGAACGGCTGGACCGGTGGCTCGTGGCCGTCTCCGGCGGCGAGCTCACGAGGTCGCACGCGCAGAAGCTCATCCGGAACGGTCTGGTCACGGTGGACGGCAAGCCGGAGACGCGGCCGTCGTCGCCCGTGAGGCCTCCGTCCGAGGTCGTCGCCGTCATGCCCGACCCCGAACCCCTGGAAGCCCTGCCGGAGGATATCCCCCTCGACGTCGTCTACGAGGATCCGGATGTCCTCGTGGTGAACAAACCCCGGGGACTCGTCGTTCACCCGGCCGCCGGGAATCCACGCGGGACGCTGGTGAACGCGGTGCTTCACAGGTGTGGGGACCTTGAGGGGATAAACGACGTCCTCCGGCCCGGGATCGTTCACCGGTTGGACAAGGATACGACGGGCCTTCTCGTGGTGGCCAAGAACGAGAGGGCCTACAGATCCCTTGCCCGGCAGGTCAAGGAGCGCACGGTGAAGAGGGTGTACCTGGCCCTGGTACAGGGGGTCATATCCTCGGATCTCACCATAGACAGGCCCATCGGCAGGCATCCGGTACACAGGAAACGGATGGCCGTGATCCCGTCGGGGAGACCCTCGGTCACGATGGTGAGAGTGATGGAGAGGTTCAAGGAGCACACGCTGGTGGAATGCGAGTTGAAGACGGGGCGCACCCACCAGATTCGAGTGCACATGTCCTACACAGGTCACCCTGTGGTGGGGGACCCGGTGTACGGGGGGAAGAGGATGCCCGGGCTGGGCGGCCAGGCCCTTCACGCCTGGCGCCTGGGATTCCGGCACCCCGGAGACGGCCGGTACCTGGAATTCAGGGCGCCCCCGCCCCGCGATTTCCAGGAAGCGCTCGAGCGTATCAGGCAGGCGGGATGAATAGCTCGCTGGAGGGTTGGACGTGAAGAAGCGAAGGGTAAGGGCGCGCATCATGGACGCCGATGCGATCCGCCGGGCGCTGGTTCGCATTGCGCACGAGATTCTCGAAAAGAACAAGGGGACGGAGGACCTCGCGCTCGTCGGAATCAGGAGGAGAGGGGTGCCGCTCGCGCTGAGGCTCAGGGACAGGATCAAGGAGATAGAGTCACAGGATGTTCCCGTCGGGATCCTGGATATCAGCAGGCACCGCGACGACCTGGCGGGAGAGCCCCCGGTCGAAGCGATGACCGAGATCCCCTTCGACGTCACGCAGAAGCGGATCGTGCTCGTGGACGACGTCCTGTTCACGGGGAGGACAACCAGGGCGGCCATGGACGCCCTGATGGAACTGGGCAGGCCCACGGTCATCCAGCTCGCGGTGCTGATTGACAGGGGACACCGCGAACTGCCGATCAGGGCCGACTATGTCGGCAAGAACGTGCCCACGTCCATCAAGGAAAACGTCAGCGTGAGGCTCAAAGAGAGCGACGGCGACGACGAGGTTGTCATTGAGGAGTGGATCCAGTAGGGCCGGCGGCCGGCTCGAGTAGATTGCGGGGCTCGACGTACACCGTCTTCTGGTGATCATACAGCGCCATGCCCGGCTTCGCCCCGCGAGGCTTCCACACGTGGCGGGCGAACGCGTAGTCCACGGGCACTCTGGTGTTTCCCCGCCCCTTGCTGAAATACGCCGCGAGCGCCGCCGCTTCGATGAGCGAGACCTCCGGTGGCCAGTCCTCCGGCGGTTTGCCTTCTCCCCTCGGGTATCTGAGGATTACGTGCGCTCCAGGCATTTGCCGTGCGTGGAGCCATACGTCCTCGGGTTGCGCCGACTTCGTTATCATGTCGTTCTGCCTGTTGTTCCTTCCGACGAGTATTTCGTATCCATCGGATGACCTTGCTGTGTGCGGCCTGGACAGGCCGGGCTTGCCGGCTGCCCCGGCGCCTGCCCCCGCGCGCTCGCGGGCGCCCCTGCGGCCGTGACCCGGAGTGCCCGCGCCGTGTGAAAGGTGGTCCTGCGATGGGTGGCCCTGCGAGAGGTAGCCCTGGGAGACCAATTCGCCCTCGACTTCGTGGAGGTCTTCAACGGTCTTGGCCTGGTCAATCGTGTGGTCCACCTGTTCCAGATAGGCGAGCTCGGCTTCAGTCGCGGCAATCCGCTTCTCCGATTGCTCTCTCGCCGCCCTGGCCTTGGCGTATTTCTTGAAATAGGCCTGGGCGTTCTGGCGCCCGTCCAGCGACGGGTCCAGGGGTATCGTGATCTCGGGGGAACCCTCAATGTAGTAGTTGGGCAGCCTGGCCTCAGCGGCGCCGGCGATAGACGCGCCGTAGGCGGTGAGGATCTCGCCGTAGAGCCGGTACTCGCCCGCCTTCATGCCCTCCCTCAGGTCCCGCCTCTGCAGATCCAGGCGGGAGGCCGCCTTCTCCTGGGCCTTCCTCACCGCGGACCGGAGCGAATGGGCGAGTGATCTGAACGCCTCGCCGGCGGCCCTGGCGCTGTAGAACGCGTCCAGGGCTTCGCTCATCGTAGGATACTCCCTGCGTGGAAGCGCATCATATTGCGCAAGGTGGAAGCAGTAGTAGTCGAACGGGCGCAGGCCGTCGAAGTACATGACCGGCCTTGAGGGAACGCCGCCGGCGATTGTCCTGACCTCCTCCACGACGCGGCGGGTCTCGCCGCCGGCGATTGTGCACGCATGCCTCGCGGCGGCCGGGCTGAGGCCCATTACGTTGTTCACCAGGAGTTCCTCGCAAGTGCGGGAGGGGTCGGTCGCAAGCCAACTGTGCAACTCATCCACTGTCAGCTCCCCGGGGGCCACCCGTGGACGCGCGGGCGGCGGCACGTAGGGCTTGCCCGGCAACACCTCCCTCGCCCGGTTTACGTCAAGGGAGGCCCTCCTGATCGCGTCTACGATTGTCTTCGAGCCGTCGAGCAGGATGATGTTGCTCCGCCTGCCCATTATTTCGGCCACGAGAGTATACGTCTGCGCGACGCCGAGTTCGTTCCTTCCCTCGAATTCAAGGAAGAGGATGCGCTCGTGCGGCGGCTGGGTGACCGACGCCAGCCTCGCGCCCTCGAGGTATTTCCTGAGGAGCATGCAGAACACCGGAGGGAACTTGGGATTCTCTCCGCCGTGCGCCACGAAGTGCACGCGAGATGAGTCGGGCGCGGCCGAGATCAGCAGCTGGCGCGCGGCCCCCGGTCCGCGCAGGTATAGCACGACGTCTGCCTTGCGGGGCTGGTAGATCTTCATCACCCTGGCCCCGGTCATGGTCCGGATCTCCCCGGCGACCGACGCCATCACCAGTGTATCGAACGGCACGCAGGCCCCTCCTTCGCTTCCACAAGTATACTATACGGGGCCGTCGTGGAACAAACTGACGGGGGAACATGCTGACGGGGGAACATAGTCACGGAGGAGATCCAGCGAGTCCGTGGAATCCCTGACCAACCTGGGGTTCTGAGATTCTCAGTAAAGGGGCGCCGCACGTGAAGGAATGGGCGAGGGTGTTCGAGACCCTCGCAGTTGAACCAGGCGTCACAATGATGATCGGAGGGCCTGACACCGGCAAGACGACGCTCACCTCGTTCCTCGCCAACGCCTTCTTCGAGGCGGGAGTCACGACGGCGATAGTGGACGCGGACGTCGGCCAGTCGGATATTGGGCCCCCTGGGACAATCGGGCTGGCGATCGTCGACACACCCCTTCGCAGGATGGGCGAGGCGAGCCTTAGGTCAGCGTACTTCGTCGGCGCCAATTCACCCGAGGGCCACATGCACTACATGATCGCGGGAACGCGCAAGATGGTCGATAGGGCAGTAGCCTGCGCCGCACGGGCCATCCTCGTCGACACCACGGGATTGGTTCACGGGCACTTCGGGTTGCACCTCAAGCAGGCGAAGTACGATGCGATAGAACCTCGTTACGTTGTCGGAGTCCAGAGGTCGAACGAGATCGAACACATCCTTGGACCGCTCGAGCGGCACGGGCCGGCGAAGGTGATCCGCATGGGCGTGTCGTCGAGGGCGAGGGCGCGTTCCTACGAGGAGAGGCGCCAGTTCAGGCAGGCGGCGTACAGGAGGCACTTCTCGCCCGCCATCGCGTCGCGGGCGCCGCTTGACCGCCTGGCATTCCTCAGGGCGTCCAGGGATGTCCGCCTCGTGCCCGAGAAGGCCTTCGCGAACGCGCTGGTCGGATTGCTCGATTCACGGGGTGAATTCCTGGCGGAGGGCACCATTGAGCAGGTGGATTTCCGCGATAGTACGGTCACAATAGTGTCACGCCTCACGAACGAAGAGTTTTCGAGAGTGGCCGCCGTGGCCTTCGGGTCGCTGAGGGTGACCCCCGACGGCAACGAGGTGGGGCGGATCGCCCCGGGAGAAATCTGACGGAGGGGTCCGGCAGGGAGGGAACCGGCCGGGAGAGACCCAGTCTGGAGAGTTGAGGGAGGGACGACGATGGCGGTCTGGCGCTGCTCGAGCTGCGGCATGGAGAAGGACTCGAGATGCAAACCGCAGAAGTGCCCGCAGTGTGGCGGGAAAGGCACTTTTGTGAAAAAGGGGTAGACCACGCGTGAAGTTCACGAAGATGCACGGGTGCGGCAATGACTACGTGTACGTCAACTGCTTTGAAGAAGGCACGTCGCACGACTGGCCGCGCCTTTCGAGGGAGGTTGCCGACCGCCATACCGGGGTTGGGTCGGACGGCCTCATCCTCATCGGACCGGCCTCGTCCCCGGCCGCCGACTTCCGCATGAGGATTTTCAACGCGGACGGCAGCGAGGGCGAGATGTGCGGGAATGGAATAAGGTGTTTCGCCAAGTACGTCTACGACAGGGGCCTCACCACCCGCACCTCGTTCGCCGTGGAGACACTGGCCGGCATCATGAGGCCGGAACTGCTCGTCCAGGATGATGGACAGGTGAGGATGGTCAGGGTGGATATGGGAGTCCCCTCCTTCAGGCGTGGGGATGTACCGATGAAGGGAGAACCCGGCGAGGAGGCGACCGGGGAGAGCCTGAGGGTTGGCGGCAGGTCCTATACGGTTACAGGGGTTCGCATGGGGAACCCGAACTGCGTCACCTTCGTCGAGGACGCCGGCGCCGTTCCCGTGACACGGATCGGCCCGCTCATCGAGAAGCATCCCCTGTTCCCCCAGAAGGCGAATGTCGAGTTCGTACAGGTCCTGGGCAACGACGTGTTACGCATGAGGGTATGGGAGCGCGGATCCGGCCTCACCATGGCATGCGGCACGGGCGCGTGCGCATCGGCGGTGGCGGCGCACAAGATGGGCTTCACCGGGAGACTAGTGCACGTGATCCTGGACGGCGGCGCCCTGGAGATCGAATGGAGGCCGGATGGCAGGGTGTTCATGACAGGCCCCGCAGAGGAAATCTGCACGGGCGTATTCACCAAGTGGAGGGAGGGTCCCGGCGTTGAAGAGGGCTGAACGCATCAAGAATGTGCCTCCGTATCTCTTCGCCGAATTGAGTAGAAAGGTGGACGCGGTGAAAGCGACCGGCGCCGACGTAATCGACCTGGGCATCGGCGATCCCGACTCCCCGAGCCCGGACTACGTCGTCGATAGGCTGGCGCAGGCCGCGAGAGACCCTTCTACCCACCACTACCCGCCGTACGAAGGTGACAAGGAGTTCAAGGCGGAAGTGGCGGCCTACTACAAGAAGCGATTCGGCGTGACGCTGGACCCGGCCGGCGAGGTATTCATGGTTTCGGGATCCAAGGAGGGTCTCGCCCACCTTATCTGGGCGTTCGTGGATCCGGGTGACTATGCCCTGATCCCCGACCCCGCCTATCCCGTCTACCGCACACAGACGCTGCTCTGCGGCGGGGCGCCGTTCCAGATGCCGCTCACCAGGGAGAACGATTTCGTTCCGGATCTGGGCGCCATCCCTGAGGACGTGGCGAGGCGGGCGACCGTGATGTTCCTGAATTTCCCGGGAAATCCGACCGCGTCCCACGTTGAGAAGGATTTCTTCAAGGAAGCGGTTGCCTTCGCCAAGAAGTACGACATCGCGCTCGTTCACGACGCGGCGTACATCGAGATGACTTACGACGGGTACGTGGCGCCCAGCATCCTGGAGGTGGATGGGGCGAAGGACATCGCGTGCGAGTTCTACTCACTGTCGAAGCCTTTCAACATGACGGGCTGGCGCATCGGGGCGTGTGTTGGCAACAACGAGATCGTCTACAAGGGCCTCGGGATAATAAAAACGAACACCGACTCGGGGCATTTCGTCGCCGCCCAGAAGGCTGGCGTGGAGGCCTTGCGGCATGACCCGTTCGCTTTCTTCGCGAAGATGAATGCGTTGTACACGGCCAGGCGAGACGCCCTCGTGGATGGGTTGAAGGCGGCGGGTTGGGACGTCAGGAAGCCGAAAGGGACGTTCTACGTGTGGCTGGCGGTGCCCAGGGGATACACCTCGGCTGAATTCGCCATGCAGGTGCTGGAGAAGGCGCACGTTGTCGTGGTGCCCGGTGGCGCGTACGGCCAGTTCGGTGAGGGCTACGTGAGGATCGCCCTGACGGTGAACGAGGACAGGTTGAAAGAGGCTGTCCGGAGAATGGCGGCCAACGTCAAGGTCTAGCGCTGTTCGCGGTATAGCCGCAAGTCATAGCGATCACCCTAATGCTGCGGCCCGGTGCTGCGGGTCCAGGACAGGGGTGGTCGCTTTTTGTCACGCGATTCTCAGGGTGCGTTTCCCGGCGCAGAGTCCCTGGTCATGGGCGACCTGGACGCCGACTCACGGCGCGAGTGGGTGGCGGCCAACGGGATCGGGGGCTGGGCTTCGTCGACTGTGGCCGGCGTCAACACGCGTAGGTACCATGGCCTCTTGATCGCGGCGCTCCACCCCCCTGCCGGGAGGGTGCTGCTTCTTTCCCAACTGGAAGACGCCGTGATCACCGGCTCGCGCGAGTTCCGGCTCTCGTCCAACTTTTACCCGGGAGTGGTCCACCCCGGCGGGTACTACCTGCTCACGGGATTTGACATGGAACCGTTTCCGCGGTTCACCTACAGGCTCGACGACGTCAACGGCCTGGTCATAACGCGCGAGATCATCCCCATACACGGCAGGAACGCCGTCCTGATCATGTACCGTGCCGCGGGACCACGAGTCCCGCTGACGCTGACTGTGGCGCCCCTTGTGAACAACAGGGACTACCACTGGGTAACCCACCGGCCTGGATGGAGCCTCATGCAAAGGACCGTCACCTCGGGCGGACGGCTGGACGGGGTCTGGGTATTCCCGCCGTGGGAGGGCCGGGCGATATTCCTGTCCGCCGGCTCGGGCGCGGGTGAGCGTGCGGGCTACGCCGCGGCCGGCGTGTGGTACCGCGACATGCAGTACCCCCGCGAGCGCGAACGGGGCCTGGAGTTCCAGGAGGATCACTTCTGCCCAGGCATGTTCTCTATGACCCTCACGGCGAGTGCCCCGTGCTGGTTCTGGGCGTCCACAGGGGGCGACGGGGGGCCTCGCGCCCGGCCCGCGGAGGAGATCAGGGAGGCCGAGGTGGAGGGGCTGTACCGTCGCACCAGGCCTCCGGCGTTCCTGGCGGGGGCCACGGCGGCCGGCAGGGACACAGCCTTCGAGACGTCCCTGCTCAGGGCGGCCGATTCATTCATCGTCAGGCCGGGCGACGAAGCGGAACACGGAGACGATAGCCCTGTCCAGGCTTCAATCGTGGCTGGCTACCACTGGTTCGAGGAATGGGGAAGGGACGCGTTCGTCGCCCTTCCGGGGATCTGCCTGGCCACGGGGAGATACGATGACGCCCGGCGCGTGATGCGGCACTTCGTGGACTACATCCAGGACGGGATGATCCCGAACAGGATACCGCGTCCGGGCCTCCAGGCGGAATACAACTCCGCCGATGCGTCCCTCTGGTTCATCTATGCCTTGTGGAAATACGTCCAGTACACGTCCGACCTCGACTTCGCCTCCGAAATGCTCGAGGTCGCCATCGACATCGTGGAGTCATACCTCCGCGGGACGCGGTTCGGCATCGGGGCCTCAGCGAACGGCATGTTGTGGCAGGGTGAGGGGGGCGAACAGCTGACCTGGATGGACGCCAGGATCGGGGATCGAGTGGTCACCCCCCGCACGGGCTGGGCGGTCGAGATGAACGGCCTCTGGTACAACGCCCTGCTCACCGTGCAAAGCCTGTCGCGCATACTCCAACGCCGCGCCTCCCATGGGGACAGGTACGGGCAGATTGCCGCCTCCATGAAGAAGGTGTTCGACTGGCTGATGTGGGACGCGGAAAGGGGCGCGGCCTTCGACGTGAGGGGGCCTGACGGACCGGACCGGAGGCTCAGGCCGAACCAGCTCGTCTGTACCTACCTCCCCTTTCCCCTGCTGACAGGGGATATGGCCCGCTCCGTGGTGGCGGCCGTCATGTCCGAACTGTACACTCCGGTGGGCATAAGGACCCTGAGTCCACGGGATGATGATTATACCGGGCGATACTCGGGCGGCCCCGCGGAACGAGACGCCTCCTACCACCAGGGCGCCGCGTGGGCGTGGCTCACCGGCCCGTTGATCACCTCCGTACGCAGAGTCGAGGGGTACTCGGAGGAATCCAGGCGCCTGGCGGGCCGCCTGCTGGCGCCGTTCAAGGCCCACCTCCGCGAGGCGGGGCTCGGCACAATCTCGGAACTGGCCGGAGGCGACCCGCCCCACGAGCCGGGCGGGTGCATTTCCCAGGCGTGGAGTGTGGCCGAAATATTCAGGGCTTACGTGGAAGAATATCTCGAAGCGGCGCCGCGCAATCTCCAAAGGGGGATCTCCGGTTGAATGTCCTGATGCTTTCGTGGGAGTACCCACCCAAGAACGTGGGCGGGCTGGCCCGTCACGTGTGGCACCTGTCGAGGACGCTGTCGAGGAAGGGCGTGGAGGTCCACGTCATCACCGTCGGGGACGATTCGTTGAAGCCACGCCAGGTGGATTACGGCGTGAATGTGCACAGGGTCACCCCGTACAGGCTGAACCCGCCGGAGTTCGTGCCTTGGGTGCTGCAGCTGAATGCCGGGCTCCTCGAACGGGCCATCGAAGTCATGAATTCGGGGGCTGGCGTGGAGCTCATTCATTGCCACGACTGGCTGGCTGCGTTCGCCGGCCGCGCCCTCAAGCACGCCTATAGGCTGCCGCTCGTGGCCACGATCCACGCCACCGAGCACGGCAGGCATCAAGGGATCCACAACAGCTGGCAGAGGTACATCGGCGACGTGGAGTGGTGGCTCACCTACGAGTCGTGGAGGGTCATCTGCTGCAGCGCGTACATGAGGGGCGAAATCCAGTCACTCTTCCAGGTGCCACAGGATAAGATGGCCGTGATCCGCAACGGTGTTGACCCGGCCGAGTTCAGCATGCTGTCCCGCGAGCGCAAGAGGGAAGAGTTCGCTCACAGGTCCGAGCAGATGGTCTTCTTCGTCGGGCGGCTCGTCCCTGAGAAGGGCGTCCAGGTGCTTCTGGACGCCGTGCCCGAGGTGAGGAAGGTGAGGCCCCTGACCAGGTTCGTGGTAGCCGGCACGGGACCGAGCGAACCCTGGCTGAAGGCCAAGGCGACCCAGATGGGCATCGCCGAATACGTCAAGTTCACCGGCTACATAGACGACGCGTTGCGGAACTCGTTGTACTCCTGGGCGGACGTGGCCGTCTTCCCCAGCACCTACGAGCCGTTCGGCCTGGTGGCCCTGGAGGGGATGGCGGCGGGGTGCCCGGTGGTCGTTTCCGACTGCGGCGGCCTCTCGGAAACCGTCGAGCACGGCATCGACGGGCTGAAGTGCCGGCCGGGGGACGCGGGGAGCCTGGCATCTGAAATCCTTCATGTCCTGTGCGATCCGGCCTACGGGTCATACCTGAAGGCCAACGCCCACAAGAAGGTGGCTTCCCAGTACACGTGGCCGGGCGTCGCCGAGGAGACGCTGGACGTCTACCGCGGTGTGCTCGCGGAATACCGGCGGAGCGAGTGGGGCCACGAACAGGCGCGCGGCCGGCTGGGGATGCCCCTGCTGAGGGGGATGCAGTTCCTGGACAGGGGCAGGTACACCCGCGCCTGATGGGCCGTCTGAATCAAAGGGGGGGTAGCGCAGTGAAGGCGGTGATAATGGCCGGGGGCGAGGGCTCGAGGCTGCGCCCGTTGACGTGCAACAGGCCGAAGCCGATGGTGCCCGTAGTCAACCGGCCCATACTCGAACACATACTGAACCTATTGAAGCAGCACGGGGTCACCGATGTGATACTGACGCTCCAGTTCATGCCCACCGCCATCATGAACCACTTCGGCGACGGTTCCGAGTTCGGCATGAGGATGCGGTACGTGGTGGAGGACTCGCCGCTCGGAACGGCGGGCTCGGTACGCAACGCCGCGCGGCTTCTGGACGAGCCTTTCATCGTCCTGAGCGGCGATGCCCTGACCGACTTCGACCTCACCAGCCTGTATGAATTCCATCTGAGGTCCGGCGCCAGGGCGACGCTCGGTCTAACCAGGGTGCCCAACCCCGTAGAACTGGGAATCGTGATAACATCGGGGGACGGTTCCATCCGGCAGTTCCTGGAGAAACCGTCCTGGGGCGAGGTGTTCAGTGATACCGTAAACACAGGGATCTACGTCGTGAACCCGGACGTCCTGGAACTGATCCCGGAGGGCCGCCCGTTCGATTTCTCGAAAGACCTCTTCCCGAAGATGCTCGCGGCGAGGCACCCCCTGTTCGGGCACGTCCTTGAGGGGTACTGGTGCGACATCGGGCTTTGTGCTCAATACGGCGAGGCCCAGATGGACGCCATGGACGGCACAGTCCACGTGACCGTTCCGGGTAGTGAGACTTACCGGGGCATCTGGGTGAGCGAAAGGGCGGACGTTTCACAGGGTGCGGTCATATTGCCGCCCGTCGTGATAGGGGAGGGCGCCAGGATTGCGCCGGGGGCCACGGTGGGGCCGCACTGTGTCATTGGGCGCAACTGCTCCATAGGCAGTATGGCTTCGCTGAGACGGGCGGTACTGTGGGACAACGTGTGCGTCGGCGAAAGGGCGGAGATCAGGGGCGCGGTCCTGTGTGACAGGGTCCAGGTCAAGGCTGGCGCCAGGGTTTTTGAGACTGCCGTAGTCGGTGACGACACAGTGGTCGAGGAGAGGTCTGTGGTCAAACCGGGGGTGAAGATCTGGCCGTGCAAGATCGTCGGCAAGGCGGCTACCGTCGGGGAGAGTATGGTCTGGGGCAACGTGAGCGCTGCGTCGCAGGTCAAGACGCTCGGCCTCGTGGGGACCTTGAACGTCGATGTGACCCCCGAGGCGGTGACCAGGGTGTGTACTGCGCTCGGCGGGGTCCTGGGCGGTCGCGGGACAGCGGTGGTCTGTGGGGACTCACGCGTTGCGGCGCAGATGCTCAAGCAGGCGGCGTCTTGCGGTCTCACGTCTTCCGGACTTGACGTGGTGGACCTGGGGCTGGGTGTCCCTCCGATGGTCAGATTCGCCGTCCGGCTCCTCGGGGCTCAGTGCGGGGTCGCCATCAAGCGGGGCGCCTCCGGGGATGATTCCGTGGCCGTCGAGATGTACGACTCAAGGGGCGTGAACCTGCCGTCCGACACACAGAGGAAGCTCAACCACGCCATTGGCAGGGGGGATTACGGCCGTGCCCCCGCCGGCCTGGTAGGAAGGGTGAGCTTCTACACGTCCGCGGTCCCGGACTACGTGAGCAGCCTGGCACTCGACCTCGATCCGGATGTGGTCCGGAATCAGGCCTTGCGGTTGTACTCGTCGCACCCTCCCGAGGCCCAGGACATCCTCAACATGACGGGCGACCGTTTTGGCCTCGAGATCCGGCTGGTGGGTGACGGCGATTCCGGGGACATCGAGCAGCTCGTGAAGACTGACGGCGCCTCGGTGGGGGCAGTCTTCGGGCCCACCATGGAGACCATCTCCCTGGTTGACGAGTCGGGCAGGCGAGTGGCAGGTGATGCCCTGCTGGCATTGTTGGTGCGGGCCATCCTGGAGATGTCGCCCGGGTCGACGGTCGTAGTCCCGGCCAATTTCCCTGGAATTGCGGAGGATCTTGCGAGGCATCTCGGCGGACGCACCGTCCGGGCCAAGACTTCCCTGCCTGCGCTGATGGGGAAGATGCTGGACCACGCCGACAGGGCTGGATTCTCCCAGTTCAGGGCGTGGTTCGACGGGCTGTACTGTCTGCTGAAGCTCGCGGAATGGCGCGCCTGGTCGGGCAGGACATTCGTGGAGTTGGTCGACTCGGCGCCGCCCGCCAGGATGGCGGTACGCACCGTGCATTGCCCATGGGAGGCGAAGGGCAGGGTGATGAGGTCGCTCGTGACGGCGCTCCCTTGCGACGACGACGACCTCGTGGAGGGCGTGAAGGTGAGGCGCGGCAAGGACTGGACGCTCATCCTTCCGGACGAGGACGAACCCGCGTATCACGTCTATGCCGAAGCGGCCTCCATGGAGGTCGCGGAGGAGATAGCTGATTCGTTCGCGCGGAAGGTGACCGAACTCAGGGACTCGCCCGGCGATAATTGACAATGCCTCTGTTACCCGACAGCCCTGGTTCTGTCAATTGTGCGGTGGCACACGCTACATGCTGTCCAGACTCATACAAGTAAGGGAGGTGCATCTGTTTTCTCCCCCCCTCTCAAAAAAAACGGGACCGAGGAGATTTCTCTCACAGGCATGCGTACGGTGCCCTCTCGGTCACGACAATGATACCATTAACAGGTAACGAGAATCAAGATCTGCCTGGAACGCCCTGCATAACGTGGCAAAACTGACCCATGCCTCACAGCCCCGGCCTGCGGTCGCGTTTATCCAGGTAGCGCTCCAGCCGGCCCATCGCTTCCTCGATGTTCTCGATGGAGTTGGCGTATGAGAAGCGCAGGAAACCTTCAGCGTTTGCCCCGAAATCGATTCCAGGCGTGACGGCCACACCGCTCTTCTCCAGAATGTCGAAGGCCAGTGCGTACGAGTCGGCGGAGATATGGCGGCAGTTGGCCAGGATGTAGAAGGCTCCCGTTGGCTCCACGGCGACCTTCAAGCCGATCTCTCTCAGGCGGCGGAGCATGTGGCGGCGCCGCTCGTCGTAGGTGCGAACCATTCGGGCGGTGTGCTCACCACACTCGCGCAGAGCGGCTATGGCTGCATACTGGCTGAATGCGGCGGCGCAGATGAAGAGGTTTTGTTGGAGCTTCTGGACCGGCCGCACGAGTTCCGGCGGAACGATGACATAGCCGAGGCGCCAGCCGGTCATGGCGTACAGTTTGGAGAATCCGTTGATCACCACCGCATGATCGGTGTACTCCAGGATGGTGTGTTCCCGGTCACCGTACACGAGGCCATGATAGATTTCGTCGGACACGATCAAAGGTTCGACCCCCGCAATCGCCGCCAGGTCGTCAGGCCTGAAGAGAGTCCCGGTGGGATTGGCCGGCGAATTGATCAGGATCGCCTTCGTCTGCGGCGTGATGCCCTTTCTGAGGTCCTCGACCCGGAACCGGAAGCCGTCCTGCTCTGCCACAGGAACCTTGACAGGCGCGCCTCCGGCGGCGCGAATGGCATTCGGATAGCAGGCGTAGTGGGGGTCTGAGATGATTACCTCGTCGCCGGGATTGCAGACCGCCGCAAAAACCAGCATCAGAGCGGGCGAGGTGCCCGAGGTGACGATGATCTGGTCAGGGGACACGGTCACCCCGTACCTGCGCTCATAGTGCCGGGCTATCTCTTCGCGCAATTCGAGTACGCCCAGGCTGTGGGTGTAATGCGTCTGCCCGCTTGCCAGGGCCCGCTTGGCCACTTCGATTACCGGCTCCGGAGTGTCGAAATCGGGCTCGCCGACCTCTAAGTGAATGACTCGTACACCTTCTCGTTCGAGGGCTTTAGCTCTCTCCAGTACATCCATCGCTATGAACGGCGGGATCTCCCGGGCCAAAGACGAAACGATCTGCTCCTGCCCTGTCTTGGGGTGTCGTGCCTTCTGTGTGTCCTGTGTCATTCTCTGCAACCCTCCCGCTGGGTATTCCCGGTGTGAGTTCGGGCTGGAGCAGCCGGTTCCCTGCCCATGGCCAAGGGGGAGAAGGGGATATGGGTGGCTTCATTTCCCAGCCTTCCTGAGCAGGACCTGCATCTGTCAGTTTTGTGGCAATCTGGTTTGCCTGGGACACGCTCACGCGCGGTCTGTTGAGGGTCCCGCTTAACGTGGTGCAGATTCCGGTCCTGGCGGGAATCATCATATGGCTGGTGTGGGGGTTAGTGAGAAGCGTACTCAGTACGCTGGCATCGTAGCGCGGAGATGCCTGCTCCTGCCTGCATCTATTGCGCTTCTTGTCTTCATCCAGCATCTGAACTGCCTTCTCAACACGTCTTGCTCTCGTTTCAGGCTTTTTCGCACTCGTTTTCCAATGGAACCGCGGGGCAGCCGGCGGGCGAGATTCTGACTGGCAAGCCGGAACGCGAGCACTTGATGTCGGTTGGACCGAAACGCCATGACTACCAGGTCTGCCAGGATACGACGTCGTCGAGGCCCTTCTTGGGCGGGGGTTCCGGCCACTTCTGCACCCGGCCCAGCATGACCATCGTCCTGATCTCATAGTCCTCGGGAACAGTCAGGATCCGCCGCAGATGCTCCATGCACCCCTGGAGCTGCCCTTCCACCCAGCAGCTCCCGTAGCCCAGGGCAGTCGCCGCGAGGCAGATGGTCTGGACGGCCGCGCCAGCGTCCTGTCTTGAGTAGGCCCAGTTGCCGGGGAGCGCGACGGTGATGATCGCGTTCGTACCTTCGAAGTAACCCTGCTCGTTGGTGGGGTAGTACTTGTTCGTCTTGGGGATGTGGGACAGGATCTCCGCGACGAGCCCCTGATCCGACGTCACAACGAAACGCCATTTCTGCGAGTTGGACGCCGATGGGGCCAGACGGGCGCAGTCCACCATTCTGAGCAGGTCCTCCCGGGGAATCGATCCCGGAACGAAGTTGCGGCAGCTACGCCGCTTGCGGATCGCCTCGAACAACTCCATCGATTGTCTCCCCCGTCACAGTAAGATTGGCAGGTCTCCACCTCGATTATGACGGGGCTGGATCGACCGAGTCAAGCCCAGCCAAGTTACTTTCCGAATTCGGGCGCGAAAACGTCGATGCTTTCTCTCACGAGGGTCACGAGGAAAGACATGGAGGGCCCACCGCCGAAAGCGACGGCCACGTTAGCCGCCTCCATGATCTCCTCGCGCGTCGCGCCCGCCTTGAGCGCGTGATAAACGTGGTAGACGATGCAGTACTGGCAGCGATTGTAGGCCGCGATGCCCACAGAAATAAGTTCTTTCACCTTGACCGAGAGGGCGCCCTCCTTGTACGCGGCGCCGAGGAGGCCCATAAAGGCCCCCGTCATTTCGCCCTGGGCCTTGCCGTACAAGCCCAAACCGCCGACGAATTCATTGAACATCCCGCGAACATCATATCCCATGCTCAGCAACCCCCCGGATTGTAGTCAGCCGGCATCATGTGCGTGACAGTCCCTAGCATTGACGGAAGCAGGCTCACCTAACCGGGTGTGACCGGGTGAAGGTTGCTCACGCCGTTTGCTGGCGGCCCCGACGGATGGACCACCTCAGACGACTGCCCGAGTCCGGAAGGGTTTTGGGGTGCGATCCCCGTAACTGAACTGGTGTAGCGTGGCATCCTGCGTGGGTGTGCGCGGAATCGCTTGACGTGAGGGGTGGCTTCCTTGGCTCAGGATTCCAGGTGCAAGTCGTTGGAGTCGGATGGGTACTCGATCATTGAAGTCCTGACGGGTGATCCAGCCATATACAGGATCGGACTCCCGGGGGTGATGCCGGGGTTTCAGGGGTTCATCACACCGTGGGTGATCAGGGAGAAGGTATCCGGGCGGTGCATAGTCGTAGACCCGGGGCCGGCGGCCACCATCCCGCAGCTGGTCAAGGCACTCGATGGGCTTGGCGTGCGAGAGATACAATACGTCCTGCTCACGCACGCCCACATAGACCATATGGGCGGCCTCGGCAGATTCCTCGAGCGCTACCCGGGGGCGCGGGTCCTGGCGATGGGGAAGTCCCACCCGCACCTGGTCGACCCGTCCAGATTGATGCAGGCCAGCCTGCAGACCCTGGGGGAACTTGCGCAGGCGTACGGCCCGATTGACCCGGTTCCGGAACGGCTGATCCTACCCGACGGCGCGTCAGTGGACGGATTCGACATTCTGACAACGCCGGGCCATGCCCCGCACCACCTGGCTTTTGTCTATCGCACGCCCCGTGAGAACATCCTATTCGCGGGGGAGGCCGCGGGGATATATTCGACAGAACCGCTGCGTGGCGACCAGGTTGCGACGGAACCATACCTCAGGCCGGCGACGCCGCCCCGGTTCTTCTACGATGTATATGTTGACTCGCTGGAGAGGCTGAACAGGCTCGACGTGTCCATGATCCTGTACGGCCACGCCGGGTTCTCGGACGAGCCTCACCGGCTGATGAGCCTCCACCTCGATCAGCTCCGGCTCTGGAGGTCAATCATCGCGGATGTTCTTCGCGGAGAGGGAGCCACGGACAAGCAGCCCACACAGCAACCGACCGCCCGGGTGCTCGAGGCGGCGGCACGCAGGCTCCTCCACGAGGACCGGCTCCTGTCACAGTTCAGCCACTTCGAGGACGATACCAGGGGAAGGGAAGAGTCCTTCATCGAGAACGCCATCCGCGGGTTCGTGGGATACCTCGTGGAACTCCGGCCGGATTAGGGCGTCGAAACCAGGCGAGGATGAGACGCAACAAGATGAGACGCAACGATGAAGGGGGAGCTCCAGTGAATCCATACCCTGAAACAAACTCAACCGTACCTGGACTCGCAGTAATACTGGCGCTTCTCGTGGGTATGAGCCTGATTGCGAACCTGGTCTGTCTCGCGCAGGTCAGGTCGATGAGGCGCGAACAGGCGGCTGTCAGATCTGAGATGAGCTCTCTACGCTCCGAGGTCCTATCCACCAGGTCGGTTCTGACATCCCTCGGGCGGGAGGCGGCGTGGTACGATACTCCTCGCGTCGAGTTCACAGGGGCTGGAGATGATGGTTCCGGCCCAGTCGCGAAGATGACGTGGACGTTCAGGGAACTCGGCAGCGACGCGAGTGTCGAGGTCTCGTACAGGGCCTCGGGCGACTGGAAACAGGCTCAGGTCAGGCGAGTTGGAGGAAACACCTTCGAGGCGGTCATGCCCCTTCCCGACTTGTTGGTAGACCCCGTCATCCTGGCGACGTTCACCCCGGACGGTGGGAGTAAGACGCAGAGGGTGGATGTCCAGGGGGCTGATGCCACTCTGGAGTGGGTAATATCCGCTGAAGAAGGCGGCGTCAGAAAAAGCGGGCAGACAGGACGGGCGAGTCTTGCCAAGTTGGGCGGGGTGTTCCGGGTCGACGTCACACGGGCAAGGGATGGCGCTTTCAATGTGGTGGTCGCAGTAGACGGCGGCCAGGAGCCCGGCCCGGACACGAGCACGGACAGGATCAGCCGCGTGGACATAGTTGCACTGGCCGCCGGCGCGGAACAGTCCAGGATCGAACTGCCTCGAGAGCCAGGGCAACCGGTTTGGAACGGGACGCTGACATTGCCCAATGGGGCTCGGGCTGACCTGCTCAGGGTCACATTGACGCTGGCCGGCGGAAGGACCGTGGAGAAGGACATACTGGTGAGGTAGGTCACGCGATGTCGGAGGGCGTGATCCGGTGCTGCTTGATGCGGTTGTACAGGGACGCGAGCGATATACCCAGGCGCGCTGCCGCGGCCTTCTTGCCGTTTACAGTCCACCCGCAGTCCCGCAACGCCTCCATGATGATCCTCCTGTCGTGATCGGCGAGCTCGTCGCTCAGGCTGCGGTGATGCCTGGGTCCTGGTTCCGGCGCCGCGTGCGCGTGGCCATCCTTCGACGTCTGCCGCGTGATCCCGCACACGACGGCGGGGAGGTACTCGGGACGGATCTCCAGTCCTTCCGCAACGTGTGTGGCATATTCGAGTGCGTTCTGCAACTCGCGGAGGTTCCCTGGCCACGAGTAGTTGAGCATTGCCTCGATGGCGCCTGCGCTCACCTCGTATGTGACTCCGCGCCGTTCCCCGATGGCCCCCACGAAACGCTCGATGAGGGCGGGAATGTCCTGCCTCCTTTCTCTCAGAGGGGGCAGCGAGACCGGCAGTACGCTCAGCCGGTAGTACAAATCCTGACGGAACGCCCCGTCGCGCACCGCTTTCTCGAGGTCCCGGTTGGTCGCCGACATTATCCTGACGTCCACGCCGGTCGGGTTGTTGGCGCCGACCGGGCGTACCCGTCTGTCCTGGATGACCCTCAGCAGCTTGGCCTGGAGCGACGCATCCAGTTCCCCGATCTCATCGAGGAAGATGGTCCCTCCCGAGGCGATCTGGAATAGTCCCGTCTTACCGCTGGCGCTGGCGCCGGTGAAAGCCCCTCTGACGTAACCGAATAGCTCGCTTTCCAGTAGCTGAGGAGGTATGGCGGCGCAGTTCACTGTCACGAAAGGACCTCCGGCCCTTCGGGAGGCATTGTGAATGGCCTGCGCAAACACCTCTTTGCCGGTTCCGCTCTCCCCACGCAATATAATAGTGGAATCGCTTTCCGCGGCTTTCCTCGCAAAATTGACTGCGTGGGCGAGCCCGCCATCCCGCCCGATTATGTCATCGAACGTGTGGTGGGCTCGATGCATGTCCCTGATCCTGCTTTTCAACTCGTCGATCTGGGAACGGGAACGCTCCAGGTCTCTTGCCAGAGCACGTTGCTGAGTGATGTCGAAGACTATCGAAATGCCTCCGATGACCTCGCCCCTGGCCCTGATCGGGAACATGTCGACGATGTACTCTATATCGCCTTCCTTGCGAATGACGCCGTGCATATCCTGCTGCGACTTGATTGCATCCGGCAGCCTCGCGCCGGGACGGACGGACCTGAGCGGCTTGCCGACGATAGCGTCCCTTGCCACGCCCGTAATGCGAGTGTATGCCCCGTTTACGTATCTGACGATCGAGTCCTTATCCGCGATAAGAATGCCATCGTGTATCGACTCCAGGAGATCATTGATGAACTCGCTGTCGCTCAGCGGAACAGGGGCCTCAGGCGATAGGTTCAGCGAGAATCTCATCGTGAAGGCACGCCCCTCCGCATTGATGCCTCGTGCGAGGTGTCCGTCCCGGCGACCCGCTCTTGCCTTGGGTCGCCAGGACAGGACTGTCCCAAGATCAAATTCTACATCCCGGGCCGTTCGATTTCCATCGTGAGTAGGGCTGAGCTCAAGGACTTACCGTGCGGATCCATCCTCAATGTCCTTGTTACCCCGCCGGCCAGCGCATTGGTCAGCACGAAGTTGAGCGCGGCTATGTTCGGGACCTCGTACCGGCGGATGTCTCCCTGTACCATGCCCTTGAACAGTTCGCGGACTCTCTCCACCGTGCATTCACGGCGGATCAGTTCATAGTCCCCGGGGTCGTAGGCGATGACCGACAGGTTGAGGGTGTTCCCCTTGTCTCCAGCCCTGGAATGGGCGATTTCCCGCAACATGATCCTCGGCATTCAGGCTACCTCCATGACAACTTGAGTCTTGACGGCGGACCTGGGTATCATGGTCGACACGACGCCTATGACCTCTCTGACGGACTTCGTGGCGCCTCCGCCACCGGCGGGGCCGTTGGTCCAGAGGGTTTCCACTTCCTCGCCAACACGGGCGGCGTCTTCCTTCGACCCGGTGCGGGCGACGACCCTCAGCCGGGTCTCATATGGCTCTCCCCGTCCGCGTGAAATCCACTCGCCGTGCAGTGAGTCGATCCCGATCAGGTCAAACCTGATCTCAGTGAAATGAACCCCCGTGATCTCGAGCCTTCGCTGGACGATCGCGGCGGCGAGTCTCGCGCGCTCCACGGCGCCGGGACCCGCATAGCTGATCTGACCTTCCCCGACGAAGGAGTCCCGATATCCGATGCTCACCTTCAGCGTGTCGGTTCTTGGATTGCCGCGGCCACCGGTGACCCTGACCACGTCTTGACCGGCCTGCTCCAGGGTCACCCCGGTGAAGTCGGCGACGCAATCCGGCGTGTAATAGGCGGAGGGGTCGTGTATCTCGTACAGGAGCTGCTCCTTGCACGTTCTGAGGTCGACTACTCCGCCCGAGCCGGGGGGCTTCGTTATCAACGCGGGGCCGTCCCGGCTGACCTCCGCTATTGGGAATCCCAGCGCCCACGGCTGCGGCACGTCTTTGTAGCCGGGGTCGGCGAAGTAGCCCCCCGTCACCTGCCCGGCGCACTCGAGCAAGTGCCCGACGACCGTGCCCTGCCCGAGGAGCGCATAGTCATCGAGCAACCAGCCGAACTCATGGACCAAGGGCGAGAGAAAGAGGGATGGGTCCGCCACACGCCCGGTGAGGATGACGTCCGCTCCCCTGTCGAGGCACTCCACGATCGGCTCGCACCCCAGATACGCGTTGGCGGACACGATCCTGTCCACGTAGGCCGCAACGGTCTCGCCCGTTTCCAGGATTCCGGCGCTGGACCCGGTGACGGAATCGAGCACATCGTCACCAAGGACGGCGGCTACCCTGAGGCCGGCAAGCCCCTTCCGCCTCGCCATCTGGATGACCCTGTCCACCGCGGCGCGCGGGTTGGCTGCGCCCATGTTCGTGATTATCTTGATGCCTTTCTTGCGGCACTCCTGGAGCACCGGATCGAGGCGCCGTTCCAGCTGCGGATTGTACCCGAGAGCGGGGTCCTTCATCTTGTCCTGCTGGTAGAGGGCGATAGTGCGTTCAGCCATACACTCGTACACCAGGTACTGTATTTCGCCACGTTGCACCAGATCGAGGGCGGGTTCGAACCGATCCCCGCCGTATCCAGCTCCTGCCCCTATCCTTACAGTCTTGGGATTCACTCTGATGCCCTCCTACAAAGGTAGAACGCCGATTATCAGCGCAACCAGCACCATCACTACAGACGTCAGCCAGGCAAGTGGGAAAGTGAATCTCTGGTGGTCTCCGAGATCCAGGCCGACGAGGCCGACGAGGAGGAGAGTCGCCGGAGTCAGCGGGCTGATGGGGAAACCGACAGTCATCTGCCCCATGATCGAAGCCCTCGCCACCTGTACGCCCGAGACTCCGAAGCCTTCGGCGGCGCTGGCGAGAACCGGCATTACACCGAAGTAGTAGGAGTCGGGGTCAAACAGCAAGCTGAGGGGAACCGCAAGTAATCCGATGAGAACTGGGAGATGACCGCCCATGGAGCGGGGGACTATGGCGACCGCGGCCTTGGACATGGCCTCCAGCATCTTCGAATCCTTCAGTATCCCGGTGAACGCGCCGGCCGCGAATAGTACGCTGGCCATCAGGAGAGCTGATTTCGCGTGCGCGTTTATTCGCTCTCCCTGAGCCTTGGGGCTTGGGTAGTTCACCATTAGCGCCACCGCGAACGCGAGCATGAAGACCACAGTGGGCGCGAGCCACCCCGTTATCAGAACGACAAGGGCAACAATCGTGATCGCTACGTTCACCCAGAACAGGCCGGGGCGTCGCAGTTTCTGTTCCTCCGGAGTGAGGGTCCTTTTCACAGGCTCGGAACCTTGTACCGTCTGCACGCCAAGCCTCTTGGCCTCCCTCTTTCCGAGGACGTAGGCCACGATCAGTACGAAGATCAGGCCGGCTACCTGGGGCACAATCATCGGATTATAGACCTGGGTGATAGGGGCGTTCAGGGCGGTTGCAGCACGCACGGTTGGGCCGCCCCAGGGGACGATGTTCATGGTCCCGGCGGCCAGCGCCACCACGCACGCGAGGACCCTCTTGTCGAGATTCATCTCTTCGTACAGGGGAAGAAGGGCGGGTATGGCGATGGAGAACGTCACCACCCCCGAACCGTCGAGGTGTATGAGCATGGCAAGCACTGCGCTCGCCACGACGACCCTCGCAGGCTGCCTGCCGACGGCGCCGAGGAGACCGTTGATGATCGGGTCAAACGTGCCTGCGTCCATCAACACGCCGAAGAAGAGCACCGCGAATATAAACATCGTTCCGGTGGGGGAGATGTTCTTGATTCCGTTGATGATGAACGTTCCGGTCTTGAGGCCGAACCCCCCCAGGGTCGCCATCACTGTCGGGACAAGGATCAGGGCGAGGATTGTCGACATCCGCTTGGTCATGATCAGCAGGAGGAGCACAACGATGGTGGCAAACCCCAGAAACGCCAGCATTGGAATCCCTCCCTTGGAATAGTAGTCCATCGCGCGTTCCTGGAATATGGGTTTGCACGATCTGTACCAACTGGTTCTACTCGTCCCGTTCTGCGGCGCTGCGGCTGCCGGGCTGGGGGATCCTGGGTCACGGGAACACCCCGCGCGTGAGGATGGTGAAATCCTGGTGACTAGAATTCTAGAATTCTCGGGGATTTCGCACGAATGATCTGCGGGGGATATAGGGCGGGTCCGAACATCTACAGAAATGACTCAAGGCGGCGACGACGTCGAGAGGTTCGCGCCCTAGCATTCCGGGAGCAGCACTATCATTTCTTCACAGTGATCACAGTACGGCCGCAGGGCATCATAGTTCCTGCGGAATTCCAGCCTGGCGTCGAGCTGCTTCAGCAACGCATCTGTCGGTTCCTCGCTCATTTGCCTGCAGACGACCCTGGTGTCCAGGCCGAGGATCCTGCATGCCTCGAGCGTCGGACAGAAGTTCTTCGAGTGAAAGACGATCCTATCCGGGGTCCTTTCCACGACGGGCGCATCGTCCGGCTCGATGTCCAGTTTGGCGAGCACCAGCCGGTAGCCCCTCAGCAGGAGGTCACCGTGCTCTTGATCGAATTCGTCACGATGCCGGTAATACCAGCGTATTCGCTTTTCTCTCAGGGACCTGCTCAGAGAGGCCAGTTGCTCCGGGCCTACGCCACGCAGCCGCTTCACTTCGTCGCGAACATCTCTCCGGTAGAGCATCGAACAGTGATCGCGCAATACCCCTTCATGAACCGCCACGCCGCTCTTCGCCCTCTCGAAGATCTCCCTGCATGTCAGGTTGATCCGGTTTCTGCCTTCCGCGATGGCCTCGCTTATTGAGTACCCATACACGAGGTTCTTGATTCCGGACCAGACGATGGCGGTCGCGCACATCGGGCATGGTTCGTGGGTCGAGACAAGCACGCAGTCCCCGAAAGATACGCCCGGGATCCGGGAGGCCAGCCTTATGGCGTTGAGTTCAGCGTGTGAAGTGGGGTCCGCCTCGGTCTTCTCTCCGTCGTGGGCCCTTGCGATCACCTGGTCGCCCGCCGCAATGACGGCGCCGAAACCGTTGTTGCCCTCCCTGAGGCTGGTCTTCGCCTCTTCCAGGGCTATCCGCATGAACGCCTCGTATGAACGAACCATCCAGTTCCCTCCGCCATCCCCACTCCGAGATACCCACACGCGTAGCCGGTGGGTATTTCCCTCGTGTGCTTCGGTCATCCCGGGGATTGTTCCTGCAGCGGAGTCTGGAGGGGTATGCTGCGGAAATGGGAAGAGGGACCTCACGGGTCCCTCTGACAAAGCCGGTCCCTCCGACGGAGTGGGACCATGGGCCTATCTGTAGCCTCGCTGGCCCCGGAAATCGCCCCTGGCGCCGCCTCTGTCCTGGCGTTCCCTGGCTTCGTTGACAGTTAGTTGCCTTCCGTACCATTCCATGCCGTTCATGGCGTCAATGACTTTTTGGGCATCCTGATCGTCGACTTCCACGAAGCCGAAACCCCGCGACTGTCCTGTGTCGCGGTCTGCCGCCACCCTGGCAGTGATCACCCTGCCATATTGCGAGACTGCATTGCTGAGAGTAGTCTCGTCCACGTCGTAACTGAGGTTTCCGAAGTACAGAGTCTTGGTCATTCCGTCCGTCACCCCATAGATATTGTGCCCCTGATTCCGTCCAGTCTATTAGATCCACTCAGTACCACAAATGCCATCTTGTTGTTTGACGCGAGTTTCTTGGTCACTTCTTGTAGAAGGCCTTTATCAGCCTGGACATCTGCTTCTCCTTCTTCTTGCCGGAGAGGTACTCCCGTCGATCGCCCTTCTGTGTGAGATGCGCCAGCTCGCGCTGCAATCTCATGTAGCTGTCATACCTAGCCCGGTCCAGTAGCCCCTCGTCGAGGGCCTGGAGAACGGCGCACCCGGGTTCGGTTCTGTGACTGCAATCCGTGAACCTGCACTCGCCGGCATACGAATCAATGTCCGCGAACGTGCGGTCGAGGCTGTCCGCGGTGCACCACAGGGCCAGTTCGCGGAGGCCCGGGGTGTCTATGATGTACCCTCCCGCGGGCAACGCGAGCAGCCTGCGCGATGATGTCGTGTGCCTGCCGCGGTCATCGGCTTCTCTTATCGTCCCGGTGCTTTGCACGCCATCGCCGATGAGCGCGTTGATGAGAGTGGATTTCCCCACCCCCGATGAACCCAGCACCGCCACGGTCTTGCCGTACCCCAGGTACGGGGATAGTGCGTCCAGGCCGTCACCGCTCAGGCTGCATATGGGGTGAACGGGCACTCCCAGTGCGACCTGCTCGACCTCGGCGGTCCACCCTTCGACATCTTCGCACAGGTCCGTCTTGCTAAGCAGGATGACGGGATTTGCGCCGCTGTCCCACGCGAGCGCCAGGTAGCGTTCGACCCTTCTCAGGTTGAAGTCCCGGTTGAGCGCCGTCATCAGGAACACAGTATCGATGTTCGCGGCGAGGACCTGCTCTTCAGTTGTCCGCCCCGCCACCTTGCGCGAGAACTTGCTTCTCCTTGGCAGCACAGCGTGGATGACGGCCTCACCGCGCATGCCGGGACCCTGCGCGCCAGGACCTCGCGCGCTGAGACTGAACGCGACCCAGTCCCCGATTGCGGGATAATCCCGGCGGCCTTGCGCGTCGTGCCTCATCTTGCCGGAGACTCTTGCCACGAATTCTCCCTGCTCCGCGTACACGCGGTAGAGGTGGAGATGTTCTCCGGCGATTCTTCCGGCGGAATAGCCTTCGAGCGAGTACTGTTCAAAGTGACGCTCCAGGAGCGGGCGCCACCCGAGTGACCCCATATCCAATATGGATTCCTCCCTGCCCTGGTGGCCGCAGAGGGAATCCTCCATCTCTCCATCTCGATCGTTACATCTCGACGGCCCTGTCTGGAGGCCGTGTGGCTAACGGAGGCTCTCCCTGCGACCCCGGATGTTAAGAGCCCTTCCAACCGACTCCTTGACCATTACGCATCGCTCCTCACTGACTGCGTGAATCCATTGTACCACGTCACGCCCGGTGCCGGCGTCCTGAATGGAAATGGGGATCCCGCGGAGTGGGAGTCAATTCTCATCTGAGAAAAGTGGTGGCCCCGCAAAGAGGAAATTGACACACGTGACAGAACATTACGACACCAACCGGAGTCCACTCATGGAGGGCCTTGTGCCGGTGGGTACGTTGAGCGAGGTCCGGGATTTCGCACAGGCTGTAGCGGATGCCATCGCCGCTGTGATAGGCGTTGAGGTCGGCATGGTGGACGAACGCCTCGTGACTGTGGTGGGGTCGGGCACATACGCAAGGAACATCGGCAAGACGTTGGATCCCAATTGCGTCTCGGCCAGAGTACTGTCTTGCAGGAAGACCCTTGTCGTGAGGGACCCTCCGGACGACGAGCTTTGCAGGGATTGCGGCCAACGGGATTCGTGTACGGATGCGGCTGATATCATAACCCCGCTGAACATCGACGGCCGGCCAGCCGGGTGTCTCCTGCTGGTTGCGTGCACCAAGGAGCAGAAAGACAGACTGCTCAACGGCACCCAGCACTGGGTGTGTTTTGTCGAGAAGATGACCGACCTGATTTCTAAAGCGTTCAACGAAAGAGAGCAGGCCGCCAGGGCTACTGCACTCGCGCTTCAGTTCGACACTCTGATCAACTCGATGGGCGAGGGGATACTCACCCTGGATGACCGCGGGATAATCCTGTACGCCAGCCGCTCAGCTTCGCGCCTGCTGAAGGTCTCCACAGAGGAACTGGTATCAAGACCGCTCAACTTCGTTTTCCCGCAGGTCGGCTCCGACTTCGTCAGGGACCGGGGGCTCCTCGAATTTGAAGCATTTTCCCTGCTCAAGGGCGAGAAATCCTATTGGCTGGGGACGATCAAACCTATGAGAAACCAGGGCGTGCCTCAAGGGTATGTCGTCACCTTTCGTGGCGTCCGCGAGATACCCAGGCTGGTGGCGAGTTACATTCGCAAGGAGCGTCAATTCAGATTTGAAGACATACTGGGCTCGAGCGATTGCATGAGAAAGGTGAAGGAAGTCGCCAGGAGCATCGCCCGGGGGGATTCCACAATCCTCATCCAGGGCGAAAGCGGCACCGGCAAAGAGCTGTTCGCGCGCGCCATACACTATGAGAGCCTCCGGCGGAGAGGGCCGTTTGTCGCAATCAACTGTGCGGCGATTCCGGAGGCCATTCTCGAGAGCGAGCTGTTCGGCTATGAAGAAGGCGCCTTCTCCGGAGCCAGGCGAGGTGGGAAGCCGGGCAAATTCGAGCTCGCCCACGACGGAACGATCTTCCTGGACGAGATCGGCGACGTGCCGTTGCACCTCCAGGCGAAACTACTCCGGGCGATCGAGGACCGCATGGTGGACAGGCTGGGTGGCACCAGGCCGAAGCCGGTAGACATCAGAATCATAGCGGCGACCAACAAGGACCTCAGGCAATTGGCGGCGACAGGGGAATTCCGCGAGGACCTCTACTACCGCCTTGCGGTGATCCCGATTGTGATACCGCCCCTCAGAAAGCACAGGGAGGACATCCCTGAGTACGCTGCTTACTTCATCAGGGAATACTCCCGGGCATTGGGCAAGGTTGTCGAGGGAATCGAGCCACAGGCCCTGGACGCTTTGACGCTGTACCAGTGGCCCGGCAACATCCGTGAACTGGCCAACGCACTTGAATACGCGGTGAACCTGGTGAAGGATGAGGTCATCGGCATTGATTGTCTTCCGTCTCAGGTGGTGTCTGCGGCTGTGGGCGGGCCGTCGTCGTCCGGCCTGCGCGAGGCCGGCGAAATGGTACTCCCGGCGAAGCGCAGGGTCACTCGCCAGGACCTTGTCACGGCGCTAGGCACATACGGGCGATCGACGAAGGCCAAGGAAGCCGTGGCAGCGGCCTTCGGCATCAGCAGGGCGACGCTGTATAGAAAACTCAAGGAGTACGGTCTGCAGGCGTTCTCAAGTGAGAAGAATGAGAACAATCTGAGAATGATTTGAGAACGATGAAAACCACAGGGTCTGCGGGTACCCGGCCTGAAAACCACCTGGACCTCGCGTAATGCGCCATTCCGGACACGGCCACCGCCCTCCCAAGAGCGCGGCTTCAGTCCGGCACGGTCCTTGCTACTCAAACATCCGACAGCTCCGTGAAGTACGTTTTGTCTGACTGTACGGTAATCACTAGCGTAGCACTCATCGAACCGCGATTGCCTGCCTGGGGGGAGGTGGTCGTTCCCGCATTGTCGCCGGTGCCGGGAGGTCAACGAGGCCTGCTTTCAAGTTGACGGAGACTGAAGCCCAAGGAGGTTAGCCTATGATTCGATGGAGCACCCCCGCGACTAGATGCGCAGGCGCCCTCTTGCTGGTGGTCATGTGCGCGACACTTGCAAGCGGGTGTGGAGGCGGCGCCAAGCCGTCGCCAGAACCCGCATCCCCTCAGACGCCGCAACCCGCAAGCCCTCAGCAGCAGGTTGCCGTGAAGCCCGAGGACATGATTATCCGGGAGTGCGGGTCGTTCCCGTGCTACCCCGATCCTGCTGTGGGCAACGGTAACATCGAGGCGATTGCGCTCGCCAACCTGTATGACTGCCTTGTGTTTCCCGAACCAACCGGGGAGGTGAAGCCGCATCTTGCCACCGACTGGAAGGTCTCACCCGACGGCCTCAAGTACACGTTCAACCTGAGGAAGGGCGTCAAGTTCCACAGCGGCAACGAGTTGACCGCAGATGACGTAGTGTTCAGCCTGAAGCGTTTGCAGACAATCGGCGAGGGATTCGCCTACCTTTTCAGTGACGTCCGTGACGCCACGGCGGTGGACAAGTATACTGTCGAATTCACCTTGAAGAAGACGTTTGGCCCGTTCGTGGCGGCTCTGGTCCGGCTGTACATTCTCGAGAAGAACACGGTAATGAACCACCTGGAGAAGCCGGGCCAGTATGGGGAGTTCGGCGACTACGGTAAGAAGTGGCTGCTAACCAATGACGCGGGCAGCGGCCCATACAGACTCAAGGAGATGAAGCTCGAGGAGTATTTACTCGGCGAGAGGTTCGCGGACTACTGGGGCGGTTGGGACAACAAGGACGCACCCAACTTCTTCAAACTGACTTCCAGCAGCGAACCCGTGACCGTGAGGACGGCGCTTGCGCGCCGGGAGCTCGAAATCACCGACATGTGGCAGCCGCTCGAGAGCCTGCAGGAGGCGGACAAGATCGATGGAGTGGACCTGGCGTATCTATACAACGGGCAGAACTTCCAGATCATGTTGAACACCAAGAGACCGCCCACAGATGACCTACACTTCCGCAAGGCCCTCGCGTATTGCATGGACTATGACACGGTGATCAACAGGATCTACGTAGGCTCCACCCTCGCCAAGGGTCCGGTGCCGACCTTGCTGCCAGGCCACAACAGCGGGCTATCTGTCTATAAGAGGGATATGCAGAAAGCGCAGGAGGAGCTCAAGCAGTCGAAGTACTACGGACAGCTGGACAAGTACCCGGTTTCGATCTCCTGGTCGGCGGGTGTCGCAGAAGAAGAGAAAGTCGCCCTCCTGTTCCAGGCCAATGCAGCCGAACTTGGCATAAAGGTTGAGATCCTCAAGAAGCAGTGGGGGCAGATCATCGCCGACTCGCAGAAGAAAGAGACGACCCCCAACGGTAGCCTGATGTTCGTGGGCACTCACTATCCTGAGGCAGGGTCCATGTTGAAGTCCAGATACCACTCGAGTACAGCCGGTACGTGGGAGCAGCAGGAGTGGCTGCAGAACCCGGAAATCGACGCGATGATTGACAAGGCTCTGAGCACGTCCGAGCAGGGCAAGCGGTTCGAATTGTACAACCAGATCCAGGAGAAGCTGGTCGAACTGTGTCCTACCGTCTGGCTGTTTGACCAATCCGAGATAAGGGCCTACCAGTCCGCGTACATGCAATGGCCGCTGGTCGAGTATGTAAAGGGTGGTGGCAAGGTGACGTGTCCCACAATGGGGTACTTCGACTACTTCCGCAACATGAAGGTTTATCCCGACAAACGTGCGGCCCTGCTCGGCAAGTAGCCTGCCCGCGATCCAAGTGTGGGGGTCCCCTGCGGACCCCCACAACTGGGGGAGGAGGGGTGGCCGGTGAGACTGGGTTCATACATACTGCGACGTCTGGCGTATTCGATACTGGTGTTGCTCTGCCTGTCCGTCCTCATTTTCCTCATATCCAGGCTTCTACCCGGTGATCCTGCGAGGATGGCTCTCGGCCCGAGGACCCCCGAGTGGGCGGTGGAAAACCTCCGGAAGCAGTTGCACCTCGACAGGCCTTTGCCGGTCCAGTACGGCCTGTGGCTGTGCTCGATCGCCCGCGGAGACCTTGGCACTTCCCTCGTGACGAGGCGCCCGGTGACAGAGGACCTGAGAGACTTCCTGCCGGCTACGATGGAGATGGTGGCGGTCGCGGCCATTGTTGAAGTGGTCGGCGGCATTCTGCTGGGCGTCATAGCGGCCCGCTACTCGCGTACCTGGTTTGATGGGGTCACCCGCATCATTGCGTACCTGGGCGTTGTGACTCCCGCATTCGTTTGGTCGATAATCTTCATGCTCTTGTTCGGTTACGTCTGGCCGATCTTCCCCACGACGGGCAGGATCACCGAGGGCCTGGCCGCTCCGGCGACATTGACCGGCATGATCGTCCTCGATAGTGTCCTGGCCGGGAACTGGAAGGCCGCGTTGGATTGTCTCATGCACCTGATCCTGCCGGCGGTGTCCCTATCGATGTACGGCGTAGCGCAGGGGGCCAGGATCACCAGGTCGAGTATGACGGACAACATGAACAGGGATTTCGTTTACGCCGAGATAGCGGCCGGCATACCGACGAGGGTCATCATGATGAAGTACATACTCAAGCCGTCGCTGATCCCCACTGTCTCGGTTATGGCGCTCGATACCGCAGCGATGGTCGTGAACGCATTCCTCGTCGAAGTGATCTTCAATTACCCCGGCCTCTCGCGCTATGGCTTGAGCGCAATGCTTAATAAGGACCTCAATGCGATTGTGGCCGTAATCATGGTGCTGGGGCTCATTTTCGTGATTGTGAACATCGTGGTCGACTTCATCGTGGCATACCTGGATCCGCGAATCAGCCTGTCGGGGAGGGCTTAGAGTGGGCACTGGCGCTGAGGTGCGCCTGGCTCAGGCCAGGATCGAGGGGGCGCGCCGCTCGTGGTACAGATTCTCGCGAAACAGGTTGGCTATCGCCGGCCTCGTGACCGTTACGCTTACGATACTCGTGGGTGTGTGCGCGCCGCTGGTGGCGCCCCACCCGAAACACGCGGGGGCATTCGTTGACTACGCGCACAGCATGATGCCCCCGGGGCGGGAGTACCTGCTCGGGAGCGACCCCAGCGGGCGTGACATCCTCAGCCGGATAATCTTCGCGGTAAGGGGCGCCCTCGTGATGGGCGTGGGGGTGTTGCTCGCGGTCGTGCCGCTCGGTGTGGTGATGGGGTTGATAGCCGGCTATAGCAGAGGCTCTCTCCTCGAGACGGTGATCATGAGGATTACAGACGTGTTCCTGGCGGTACCGCCCCTCTTGCTCGCGCTCGCTGTCTCATCCGTGCTGAAGCCCACATTGTTCAATTCAATGATGGCTGTCTCGGTCGCATGGTGGCCGTGGTATACGAGGCTCATGTACGGCATGGTTTCGTCGATACGCAACGAGTTCTATATCCAGGCGGTGGAGTTAATCGGGGCGGGCAGGCCGCACATACTGTTCCGCGAGATACTGCCGAATTGCCTGCCGCCGGTGTTCACCAAGATGACCCTCGACATGGGTTGGGTCATCCTACTCGGCGCCTCGCTGAGTTTCGTCGGCCTTGGAGAGCAGCCGCCCACCCCGGCCCTCGGGACTATGGTTGCCGACGGGGCCAAGTACCTTCCTCATCAGTGGTGGGTAGCCGTCTTCCCGGGCATAGCCATAATGGTTGTTGTGCTCGGGTTCAACCTTCTGGGCGATGGCGTGCGGGACATGTTGAGCACGGAGGAGGCTTGAGCATGCCCGGCAACTTCCTGGCAATTGACGACTTGCACGTCGGGTACCGGGTCTACGGGGGCACCATGCACGTGCTGAACGGCGTGCAGTTCCACGTGCATGCCGGGGAACGGGTGGGGATTGTAGGGGAAACCGGCTGTGGCAAGACGACCACGATGAGGGCGATAATGCAGATCCTCCCGCGCCAGGCGGTGGTGACTCGCGGCTGCATTACGGTCAAGGGGAGAGAGGTCCTGCGGGCCGGCGCCAGGGAGACCTACAGCATCCGGGGGAAAGGGGTGTCAATGATTTTCCAGGACCCAACGGCCGCCCTCAACCCGGTGTTCACCGTTGGAGAGCAAGTCCTGGACGCCATCAGGTATTCTGAGGCCGGTCGGACGCGCCGCGGCGGCATCAAGGAGGCGGCCGTAGAAGCCCTGAGAGACGCGGCGCTGCCTGATCCGGAGAGGATCATGGGGAACTACCCGTTCCAACTCAGCGGCGGTATGCGCCAACGTGTGTGCATTGCGATGGCGCTGGTCACGGCTCGCGAACTGCTCATAGCCGATGAGCCTACGACGAACCTGGACGTCACCATCCAGGATCAGGTACTCCGGCTCATCAGGTCCCTTGTCGAGGAGAGGGGCATGTCGCTTGTGCTTGTGACACACTCGCTCGGAATAGCTCGCCAGATGACGGACAGGGTCTACGTGATGTACGCGGGCGACATGGTCGAGTCCGCCCCGACCGAGGAACTATTCGGCAATCCCGTCCACCCATACACGCGCGGCCTTCTCAGTTCGGTGCCCAGGCTGACGGGGGCGGGAATCGCCGCCGGCATTCCCGGTCGAATCCCGGACTACCTGGACCCGCCACCGGGGTGCCGGTTCCACCCTCGATGCGACCACGTGCTGCCCGAGTGCAGGGACGAGAAACCACCGGTGCGGGAGGTGAACCCCGGCCACAGAGTGGCGTGCGTGGCCGCCGGTGGTAGAGATTGCGGGAGCGCAGGGAGGGGGTAATCGCATTGCCGGAGGAGACTCTCGTGGTCAGGCAACTGAAGAAGTACTTCACTGCTGGAAAGAGAGGCCTGTATGTGAGGGCGGTCGACGGCGTCGATTTCTCCGTCCGCGCCGGCGAAATCCTGGGCGTAGTGGGTGAGTCCGGTTCGGGCAAGAGCACCATTGCGTACACCGTTGTCGGAATGTATGCGCCTACGTCTGGGGAGATGCTGTTCAAAGGCCACGACATTTCGTGTGAGGCCTCGAGGCGACCTGTCTCCCTGAGAAAGGACCTGCAAATCGTCTTCCAGGACCCGGGCACCTCCCTGAATCCGCAGCGAAGCGTGAAGCAGATACTCGAGCTTCCTCTGAGGGTTCACCGCCTGGCGGGTGCATCTGAGGCGCATCGAAAGGTGCTTGAACTGCTGGAGATGGTCGAACTGCCCGAGAACTACGTGTACAAGTATCCACGTGCCCTGGGCGGTGGAGAGAGGCAGATGGTGGCGATTGCGAGGGCGATGGCTACACGACCGGAACTGATGATCCTGGACGAGCCCACGTCGGCCCTCGACGTGTCGGTCCAGGCGAAGATCGTGAACACCCTGATGAGACTGCAGCACGATCTGGGGATGTCATATCTCTTCATCACTCACGACCTCAGTTTGATGAGGAATCTGGCCCACAGAGTCGCCATCATGTACCTCGGCAAGATAGTGGAAATGGCGCCCGCTGCGGACTTCTTCGAACACCCGCTTCATCCATATACGCAGATGCTACTGTCCTCAATCCCGGTCGTGTCGAAGGAAGAGGAGTCCCTGAAGCCCGGAAAGGTCATGTCCAGGGGAGAAATACCCAGCCCTGTAGACGTGCCGCAGGGCTGTAGATTCCACCCAAGGTGCGCGCTGGCTATGGAGATTTGCTCAACCCATGAACCAGCCACTACTTGGGCAGGACCAGACCACCAGGTGTCCTGTCACCTTCATAGCGCCTGAAGCCGGTGCGACGGAGGAGTGTGTGGGACGTGCGCGCGGACAGGATTGCGAGACTTGGGAGTATGCTCAGGGAGACGGGATCTGCGGCGATTGTATCGCCGTCTTCGGACCTGTACTACCTTCTTGGGCTGAGGCTGATGGCCGACGAGCGCCTGACTGTGGGGCTGTTCTGGCCCGACGCCACTGCGGAGATGGTGGTTCCGGCCCTGTACGCCGCCGAGGTGGAGGCGCGCCTCCCCTCAATTGAGAACGCGGTGTGGGATGATGGTGACGACCCGTACAGCCTTGTGGCGGCGGGCGTGAAAGCCTGGGGGATCACCACCGTCCTCGTTGACGACCGGATGCGGGCGGAACATCTGCTGAGGCTCCAGTCGGCGATGCCCGATGTGCGGTGGGGCGCAGCTTCCTCGCTGCTGCGGGTCCTCAGGCGGGTGAAGGACCCTGAGGAAATGCTGATGCTCAGGAAGTCGGCACGCCTTGCCGATGCCGTGCTGCAGGCGGTCTTGCCCCGAATACGGAGTGGCATGACCGAGAGTGATGTAGCCTGGCTCCTCCAGCGAGAGGTGCGCGGCCGCGGTGGAGAAGGCTTCGCGTTCCCGCCGCTGGTAGCGTCGGGCCCCAATAGCGCGCTTCCCCATTATCAGGCCGGCAGCAGGGAAATCCAGGATGGCGATGTGCTCCTGATCGATTTTGGCTGTGTTGTCGACGGATACTGTTCGGACATGACAAGGATGGTCGTCCTGGGGCCGCCGCCCCGGCGGCTCATGGAGGTCTACGCGACAGTCCGCCGGGCGTACGAAGAGGCCATGAAGGCGGTGCGCCCGGGGGCTGTGTGCCAGGATATTGACGGGGCGGCGCGGAGGGTAATCATCGAGAGCGGGTACGAAGACTACTTCGTCCATCGCACGGGGCATGGCATCGGCCTGGACTACCATGAGGAGCCCTACATTGTCGAGGGCAACACCGGAGCGCTGGTCCCTGGCATGGCGTTCAGCGTTGAGCCGGGAATCTACTTGCCCGGGCAGTTCGGGGTAAGGTTGGAGGACATTGTGCTCGTCGGCGAACGCGGGGCCGATAACCTCGGCGGGTTCCCCCGGGAACTCGTGGAGATCGGCGTGCGCGTTTGATAGAGGCGACGAAGGAGGAGCGACGATGGCATTGCGCTTGGCTGTGGACATCGGTGGGACGTTTACGGACCTCGTCTCCCTCGACGAGGAAAACGGCATGATCAGGGAGGAGAAAGCACACACCACACCCGAGAACTTCGCTCTAGGCGTGCTCCACACTATTGACAAGTCCGGCCTGCAAGTGGCAGACGCGACCTACTTTGTGCACGGAACAACAGTGGTGATCAACGCAGTCACGGAGCGCAAAGGCGCCAGGACGGCCCTCATCACCACGCGGGGGTTCCGAGACGTACTCGAAATAGGTAGGGCCAACCGTCCTGACCTGTACAACTACTACTACCGGAAGCCTGTCCCGTTTGTCCCCCGTAAGTACCGGTTCGAGGTGTCAGAGAGGGTCAACCGCAACGGCGACGTGCTGAAACCCCTGGACGAGGCGGAAGTGCGAAACGTGGCCGCTCAGTGCCGGAAGGAAGGGATCGAAGCCGTCGCAGTGTGCTTCCTCCATTCATACGCCAACCCCGAGCATGAAAGGAAGTGCGGTCGCATCCTCGCCGGCGAACTGCCTGGCGTGGAGATTTCGCTGTCGTCGAACCTGATCAAGGAGTGGAGGGAGTATGAAAGGACGAGCACCACGGTACTAAACGCCTACGTCAAGCCTGCTGCACAGAAATACCTGGACACGCTCCAAACTGCGCTGGCCGACAAGGGGCTGGCAGTCGACCCGTATGCCATGCAATCCAATGGCGGGACAGCCTCATTCGCGAGGGCGAAGGAGACCCCGATTACACTGATCGAGTCCGGACCCGTAGGCGGCGTGATTGGCGCCACCGCGGTGGCGGAACTACTCGGCGAGGCGAACATCATCAGCCTGGATATCGGAGGGACGACAGCGAAGACCTCGCTGGTGAGCAAGGGCGAGATCAAGACTACCACCGACTACCACTTGGAGAAAACCCCTCGGTTCGCCGGATACCCGGTGAAGGTGCCGGTGGTGGATATCATAGAGATTGGCGCCGGCGGCGGCAGCATCGCCTGGATCGACGAAGTCGGCGTGCTGAAGGTCGGCCCGCAGAGCGCAGGCTCGGTGCCCGGCCCGGCCTGTTATGGCCTGGGCGGAACGCAGCCGACCCTCACCGACGCGAACCTTGTCGCGGGGCGGATCGACCCGAAGACCTTCCTGGGCGGGCAGTTCGAAATCAGCCTGGATAAGGCGAGAGAAGCGCTGGCGCCCATTGCCAGGCACTTCGGAATCACGGTGGAGGAAGCCGCGCTCGGCATCATCCGGACCGCGAACAACAACATGATAAACGCGTTGAAACTGGTATCCGTGCGCCGCGGCCACGATCCGAGGGATTTCGCGATGGTCGCCATGGGTGGGAACGGGCCGGTCCACGGGGCTTTTCTGGCGTCAGAACTGAAGATACCCCGGGTGATCGTGCCCCGGATGCCCGCCACCTTCTCCGCCTGGGGCATGTTGATGACCGATCTGAGGCAGGACTTCGTTCAGACGCGCATCATGCCGGTTCACGGGTGCGATGTTGGACTGGCCGCCGAGATCTACCGCCAGATGGAGGAGGATGCCTTGCGGGTCTACCGGATGCAGGGGATACCATCGGAACGCGTCGTCTTCGCCAGATCGGCGGACCTGCGCTACATCGGCCAGGAGCACACGGTACGCACTCCGGTCTCCGGAGGCCGTATTGACGAAGTAGCCGTGGCCGCGACCAGGAAAGCCTTCGATGAGAGGCACGAACTGGCCTACACGTTCTGCCTTCCCGACGCAGCCGTCGAGTTCGTGAACTTCGTCGTGACTGCATTCGGGACCGTGAAGAAGGCCAGGATGGAGAAAACGGGGTTCAAGGGGTCTCCCGCGGACGCCAGGAAAGGCTCCAGGCTGATCGATTTTGACGAGCAGGGTCGCCTTGTCAGCGCCGTGTACGACCGCCACCGGATGGGGGTGGGCTCGAGAGTGAACGGCCCCGCCGTCATCGAAGAGGCCACCTCTGTCACTGTGGTGTATCCCGGCCAGAGCCTCAGGGTTGATGACTACGGCAATCTCATCATCGAGACGGGGGTATGTGGAAATGGCCGTCGTTGATCCGTTCACGCGAGAGAACATTGCCCAGGGCCTCATAGCTGCGGCAGAAGAGATGTTCGCCTCGTGGGCCCGGACCAGCCAGAGCACAATCATATACGAGGTACTGGACTATGCGGCAGGTCTGACCGATTCGGAAGGAAACCTCATCGGGCAGGCCAACGGGGTCACGGTATTCCTTGGCACGATTACGTACTCCGTCAGGTCCGTGCTGGAGAAGTTCGGGCACTCAGGGTTATCACCCGGCGACATCATTCTCACGAACGACCCTTACACCGGCAGCGGGACGCACCTATGCGACGTGTCGGCCGTCATGCCGATTTTCCACGATGGCAGGATCGTCGCCTTCGCGGCAAACAAGGGGCATTGGAACGAGATAGGCGGGAAATCCCTCGGGAGCTGGACGACGGATTCCACGGAGATATTCCAGGAGGGGCTGCAATTCCCCGTAGTCAAGATATGCAACCGGGGCGTTCTGAACGAAGCCGTCCGCGATATAATAGCCGCCAACTGCCGCACTCCGGAGATGACGCTGGGTGACTTGTACGCCCAGACGGCGTCACTCAAGGTCGCTGAGAAGCGGGTCCTGGAGATATTCGACAAGTACGGAACCGATGCCGTGTTGGAAGCCGTCCAGTCGATAATGGACAACGGTGAGCGACTCGCCAGGCAGGAACTGGCCAAGTTGCCGAAGGGGACATTTGAGGCGGATGGCTACATTGACGCCCATTCGAACGGCCTCGGGAACGTGCACATCAAGGCCCGCGTAACCATCACCGATGACGAATTCATAATCGATGCCACGGGCTCCGGCGAGCAGGTGGCGGCTCCGATCAACTGCTGCAAGTACGCGTCGTATGCGGCTTCACGCGTTGTGTACCAGGCCATAGTCGCTTCCGACGCGGCGTCGAACGAGGGTTTCTTCAGGCCGCTCAGATTCGTCTGTCCGTCCGGTACTGTGTTCACTGCCACACGCCCTGCGCCGATCTCCTGCAACTGGGAGGCGTCTTCGCATCTGACGGATCTGGTCGCGAAAGCGCTAGCGCCCGTGGTGCCCGAACGTGTTACGGCCGGACATTTCCTCAGCATCATCGGCACGATTCTCGGGGGTGTCGATGATGCGGCCAAGCAGCCGTTTGTCCTCTGCGAACCTCAAGCCGGCGGCTGGGGGGCCGGGCTAAACAAGGACGGAGAGAATGGCCTTGTAGCCATAGCCGACGGGGAGACCTTCATGATCCCCGTGGAGGTGGCGGAAACGAAGTACCCGATCCTGGTGGACCAGTATGCATTCAATCTTCAACCCGGCGCAGGAAAGCACCGCGGCGGTTGCGGCCTGATCCGCGACTATCGGCTGCTGAACTCCTATGCCGAATTGACCACCATTGTGAGCGTTCACGAGTACCCGGCCTGGGGGCTGCACGGCGGGCGGAACGGCTCTCCGAACGAAGTGCACATCCTCGATTCGTCCGGCGAGAAGACGGTGGGTTCCACTTTTGCCCGCTACCCGATCTACCGGGGCGATGTGGTGCGTTTTGTCAGCGGGTGTGGTGGTGGGTGCGGCGACCCGTTCGAGCGAGATCCGGCGGCAGTCCTCGAGGACGTCAGAAACGAGATCATAACCCTCGATCAGGCCAAGCGAGACTACGGCGTGGTCATCTCGGAGCAGGGGGTAGTCGACGCCGGGGGCACCAGGCTCTTGCGGAGAGCCCGCAAGTCCGGGTGACTTTCGAGCCCTGGAGGGAAATGCAGTGGAGAAACGTATCCTGTGGGTCAACCCGCTGGGGACCGACGTATTTGATGCTCCAACACGGGAGTACCTCCGGAGAAACGCGGGTCCCGGAGTCACGGTCGACGTTGTGTCCTTTCCGAGGGGTCCGCGGCACCTGGAGTATCACTACTACAGCGCCCTAATGCTCCCGGGCCTGCTGCACAGCATAAAGCTGGCGGAAAGAAACGGGTATGACGGGGCGATCATCGGTTGTTTCTACGACCCAGGTCTGCGGGAGGCGCGGGAAATCACGGACAGACTCGTGGTCACGGCCCCCGAGGAAGCGGCCTTACATATCGCATCGACCCTGGGCGAGCGATTCTCGGTGATCGCGGTCCGCGACAAATGCATACCTGCCATGAGAGACAATGCGGTGAGGTACGGATTCGGAGAGAAGATAGCGTCGTTCAAATCGCTCGGCCTTGGCGTGCACGACTTGCACGGGGATGACGCAACCACCATGTCCAGGCTCGAGAGATGCGCTCAGGAGGCGGTGGAACGGGACGGCGCGGAGGTGATCATCCTGGGATGCACGATCACCTACGGTTTCTTCCGCGAACTACAGGACGCGTTGCGCGTTCCCGTCATAGACGCGATGCTGGCACCCCTGGAGTACATCCAGTTACTGATCGAGGTCAAGCGGCGATTCGACTGGGGTCACAGCAAACGGCTCGGCTACGAATCACCTCCGGTGGAAGAGATCTATGAGTGGGGGCTGGACCGGGATTGGGACTGTCCCAGACTCTGGGGCTAGAGCCCCGGGGCAGGCTGTACGCGTGGCACCCGAGGAAAGCCTGCGCCTGAGGGCTGGAAAACGCTTGACTCTTCTTTCCAATTGGTGTAACATTAGATTTTGTGAGGATGGGCGACGGGAGCGCGCAGCTCGCCGTCGCCCGATTTTAACCCCGCAATACCGAATCGCTATCGCATCGGTAAGTACAAGGAGGATAAATTGAGGTTTTCTGATTTCCAACTGGACGCTCGCCTGCTGCGTGCAATCGCCGCGGCGGGATACAGCGATCCCACCCCGATCCAGGACGCGGCGATCCCGCTCGGCCTGGAGGGACGCGACGTAATCGGCACCGCTCAGACAGGAACCGGTAAGACTGCGGCGTTCGTGTTACCGCTTCTCCATCACCTGCTGAAGAACCCGGCCACAGCGAGGCGCACCCGCGCCCTGGTGGTGACGCCCACGCGAGAACTTGCTGAGCAGATTCACGAGCACGTCCGGATGTTGGCCAAGTACACCAGCCTGCGTTCGGCCGTTGTGTACGGCGGAGTGGGCATGCAGCCGCAAGAACAGGCGTTGAAGCAGGGCGTTGAGATAATAGTGGCCTGTCCGGGCCGTCTCTTGGACCACATGGATCGCGGCAATGCGGACCTGCGTGGTGTGGAGGCGCTCGTGCTTGACGAGGCAGATCGTATGCTCGACATGGGCTTCTATCCGTCAGTGAAGCGCATCGTGGAACACCTCCCGCGCCGGCGCCAGACGATGCTGTTTTCGGCGACCTTTGACCCGGCCATCAAGGATCTTGCGGCGAAAACGCTGGTGAACCCGGTTCGGGTCGACATGGGGACGGCCAAACCGGCAAACACGGTGTCGCACGCGCTGTATCCAGTCCCCAATCATCTGAAGACCGCTCTGTTGCTGAGGATTCTCGACCATTCGGAGGACGGCTCGACGTTGGTGTTCACGAGAACGAAACACAGGGCCGATCGAGTTGCCAGACAGATCCGGCAGGCCGGCTACAACGCCGCGACCATCCATTCCAACAGGTCGCAACGCCAACGCCAGGAGGCCTTGGAGGGATTCCGCCGGGGTAAGTTCCCTCTGCTGGTAGCCACCGACATTGCCGCGCGGGGCCTCGATGTGATGAGGATATCCCGCGTGATCAACTACGACATGCCCGATGGTCCGGACACCTACATCCACCGTATCGGCCGCACGGGACGCGCGGACCACTACGGTGAGGCGTTTACGCTGGCAACGAGGGAAGACTCTCAGACGGTGCGCGAGATCGAGCGCGCTCTCGGCAAGCCGATTCAGAAGAGGATGGTGGATGGATTCGACTACGACGCTCCTGCTCCGGAGCGAACAGGACCACGGCTTTCCGCAACGACTGGCAGACCTTCGAGAATGACCGGGCGGCCGCAGGTGACGAGCGGCCGGTCTTCAGGCCGCGCGGTCGCCGCGAGACTCGTAGGCAGGGATGGAAGGGCAGGAGCCGGTCGGACAGACAGGTCGTCGCAGGCGACTAGGCGGGTCGGGTAGAAGGAGTCCCGGGCACGGAGTCGCCGGCGATGGGTTCACACGAGATGGATTGCATATAGGTTGCACACAAGGATAGGCGCCCTCGAGGATTCTCGAGAGCGCCCTTGCGTTTCCATGCGCCATTGCTCCTCTGAGCGCTCTTCTAGGCGCTCTTCTCCCGCCTCGATTCCACCAGGCGGATGATCACGTAGGCTATCATGGAGACCGCGAAGAACGTCAACAGTACGCCGGAGACGCCCTGCAGGGTGCCGATGAGGGTCCTGTAACATTCGAGAAAGATGCGTTCGGAGGTCAGGGGGATGGGGCCGGTTTCCTTGGGCGTGGCGCCCGTGGCGAAGTACCTTTCCAGGTCCCATACCCTCACGCCGTTGGAGATCCCCGCCACGTGCATGGCGAACACGATATACGCGACCCATGCGGAGCTGATGTCCTCGGGTATGATGCGCCCGAGTATCGCCGAAACCGGCTTCCTGAACGTCCTTGCGAGCATCATGGAGACGATGAACGAGATACATAGGCTGCCGAGCAGAAGCAAGATGAACATTCGGTCCAAGCCCCCCCCCCCCTGAGAAAACCGGTTCTTGCGCGTACAAAGACCTGCTTCGCCTGTTTCAGAGTCTATTCCTGCAGGACGGAGTCAATCACGCGTCGCCGGGGGATGGACCGGCTGGCGCTTGCCTTCCGCGGTCTTCTCACAATGAGAAGCATCACCAGGGCCGCATGAAGTTGGAGAACGGGCAAAAATATTCACCTGGGTGTTCATTGGGACAAAGCAAAGCCTCATCATTGCCACTCTGCTTCATACGGCCATCAACACCTTTACGGTCTATTTGCCCATATTCCCTGCAGTCACCGGTAACCCGGATAGATTCATAACCGGGATTGTCATCAAGGTCATGCTGGTACTCGCGACAGCATTGTCTTGCAAGGTCAGAAGTAAGAGCCAGTAAGAGACTAATGGGAACTGAGCCAATGCGCTTCTGCACGCGAACATATGCCTCAGCGCAAGTGTGTGCGCGGGCCGGCGGCCGCACCGGGAGGAGGGGGTACCCGCCGCTCCCGCGAAGGACTCCGCGGATGCGGACGTCGAAGTATTTGCCGCCGGAGCCTCGCAGAGCCCGCCTCTGACGATCTTCTGGAGGAGGGAGCAGAATGGCCGATCACGGAAACCGGAGAGTCTTCAGGGGGCGCCTCCTGGCCGACGGGATGTGGGTCGTACACCTGCTCTTTGGTTTGTGGGTTGCCGCCGGATTGGGACTTGGGTTGTGGGGCTGCTCCTATGCGCTCCGCCCCGGCACGCCTCCCGCAACGCGGACGGTGCTCGTCGTCTTCGGGCAGGCGATGGCGCTTTTGATAGACATCCCATTCCTCATCATGTGGAAGGATATCGCCCGGACGGTGGTCCTACGGCCTGACGCGCTTCAGATGGGCAAGACGCTGATCCCATACGAAGACATGGTGTCCCTGGGGCTCAGCCGCGGTGGACAGGGTGACCTCGTACTGGCCTCCGGATCCGGCTCTGCAACCGGGCGGGCCCGGCGCGACGTGTCGTTGCCTCGCTGGGCAGGCAGCCATGACGGTTTCCTGGAGGAGCTCAGGCAACGGGCGCCGCAAATGATTCTCCACCGGGAGGGGCTACGCTCGCGCGCCGTCGCGTTTTTCGCCAACTCTGTGTTCATGCTCTGGTGCACTATGGCAGCAGCCCTTCTTTCCGCATTCTACCTGCCTTCATGGCGAGCCAGTCTGCCGCGGCTGATATCCCAGAATCTCACAGGGATCCTGGTTGGCGGGTATGTTGTGTGCTTGGTCTACATCATCGCGGCCAGGCGGACCACCGGGCGCCGCGGCGGCCGGTAAGCTTACTTCTTCGGCCCGGGGCAGCCCTTATGGACGAGCAGTAACCTGGTGACGAAGGTAGTCACGTGCCGGGCCTCATCAGTGCATTTCCACTCCATGACGAGGTAACCGTTGCACAATTGGTGGTTCGCACTGCTGATTTCGTTCGTGCATGTGCCTTGACCGCCGGCGTCTACGGCGATCGTGCCCGACTCGATGATTTCATAGGGACGCGCTGCCCAACGGCTGCCCGTTGGGTCCTGGATATAGCCGGACCCCCTGCAGTTGGCGCCCCGTCCCCCCGCCGTTTCCTGGAAGGTTATGGCCACTTTCCATCGGTACCCGCCGTCACCAAGGTCCGTCGTCTCGACCTTCTCGGCCGCGACCTTCATGGCTGCGGCCGGCCGGGAGTCGAACCGCGCTATCTGGCTGAAGGCAAATACGCAGAAAAGGGCTACGACAAGGCGGAAGGGCAGAATCTCATCACGACGGGGATCTACGGGATTGTCAGGCATCCGTTGTACCTGTCGGAGCTGGTCAACCTGGTGGGGACCAACATCTACTTCGGCAGCGGGTGGGCATGGCTCGGCGCGCTGGCGGCCCTGGCAGGCATACTGGTCCGGATACCAGTAGAGGAGAGGCGCCTTCAAGAGAGATTCGGCGCCGTGTACGTTGCCTATATCTCCCGCCGGGGAATGCATATGGTCTGCCCCGGCTGAAGGTTCCTGGGGTCGACGCCGGGATTCGCCTGCCGGATCTCCCGCACGGTGGTCCCGAAGCGGCGCGCAAGACTGTGGAAGGTATCGCCTTGCTGGATGGTGTAGGAGAATGTGCCTGGCGGGCAGGCGCCCACTCCCGGGGCCGGCACGCCAGGGACCGGCACGCCCGGCATCGTTGCGCCCGGAACGCATATCAACTGGCCGATGAGAAGGCCTTCGGGGTTGACGCCGGGGTTATTCTGCATCAACAGCTCAACAGTGACTCCAAAACGCCTCGCTAGACTGTAGAAAGTGTCGCCTGCTGCAACAGGATAGGTGGTCCAACCCGGGGCGCATGCCGGCCGGGGCACCGCAAGGGGTAGGCAGATGATCTGGCCTACTCTGAGGTTTTCCGGCTCAACCCGCCCACGATTGGCTTCAATCAAGTCGTCCACCGAGATCCCGAATTCCCGGGCGATGGAGTAGAGAGTGTCCCCCGGACCGATTGAGTAGTAATTGCCCTCGGGGCACGGGGGCAGTTCACCTTCAGGAATACCCACGCGAGCGTACCTCCCGACGTCTTTCATCCTTTCACATAACATATGAACCCGTCAGGTAATCTGTGTTGCCAGGGACCTGAACTTGTCGTAGTCTCCCAGAACCATCTCGACCAGCGACCCGTCGAGACGGCCCGAACGCGCCATTCCCCCCATGACCCGGGCGACCTGATCCCAGCCCATGGGCGTCCTGTACGGCCGTGCCTGGTTGAGGGCCTGGAACACATCACTCACGCAGATCAGCCGGCAGCCGAGGTCCATTTCCTCGGCCGTCGCGCCGAACGGGTATCCAGACCCATCCAGCCTTTCGTGATGATATGAGGCCCAGCGCGCGACCTCATGGAGGACAGGAATCCCCTGCAAGATGCGCAGGCTGTCGTAAGGGTGGCCCCAGATGGAAGCCCATTCGAGGGGTGAGAGCGATCCCGGCTTATCCAGCACTTCATCGGGCACACCGAGTTTTCCCAGGTCATGCAGGAATCCAGATACTCTGATCAGAGTAACGTCGGAGTGGCTGCAACCGGCCTTCACGGCCAGGTCGGCGGCCACCGCGGCGACCCCTGCCGAATGCCTCCTGGTGAACGGGCTCTTATCGTCGATTACTTCCGCGTACACCCGGGAGAGTGGCTCCAGGTCCTCGAGCGAGAGGCGAGGGCTGTCGGGCGGGATCATGCTGAGCAAGTGCTGCTCCAAGTCGTCTGACATGAGGTCCAGCCAGAAGGCGTATCTGGTCGCAACCGGTTGGAGGGCCCTGACGATGGACGGGTCGAACACTGCTGGCGCGCGACTGCGGAGCCACCCGAGGATAAGGTCCTTGTCATTCAGCACGTTCGGCACGCGGTGGGCGAGGATCGTCAGCCGGTCCGCGAGGTGAATGATCCTCGAACCGAGGGGGATGGCGTCGCCACGGGCACGACCGGGATTGTCGCCGTCGAATCTGTCGTGGTGGTGGGCCACGAGCTTGGAGACTCCGGACAGCCAGGGGAGCATGGACAGCAGCCGGGCGCCCCGCTCGGCGTGTTCGAACGGGTTCCTGATTTCGAACTCAATGAGGCTGGCGCGCTGAGCCATACTTGAGACGCCGGTGTCGTGAACGAGCGCGGCCCTCAACAACTCGCGGCTGTCCGCCGCGCCCAGGCCGGCGGACTCGCAGATCCTGAGCGCGGTGTAGGCAACCTCGATCCCATGCCGGAGCCTCGGGAATACGCCCTTACCAACGAGGTCGAGGGCCTTGGCCAGCGTAACCAGGACATCAGTCACAGTCGCGCCGTCGCAAGTCGCCCCGCCGCAAAACGACCCGTCACATGTGGGCGCCGGCGGGGCATGGGTTCTTGGCAGCCCTTGCATAGGCGTTCCCCCTGGCACATCATAGTCGTGCAGGGGGACACAGGTGACCCCTGGGGACAGGGCCTGCCCAGGCCAGGGCTTGTCAGATGGGGCCTGTCAGCAGTACATCCGGTAGTCGATATCGGGGAAGATGTTATCCGATGCCTCCACCCGGGACAGCCAGCCATCGTCGATAAGGCCGCCGCTGGGATCCTCCTGGATCGAGTCGAATATCTTGGTGAAGCGGCCCAGGTGGTTCCTGACCCTCCTGTTCGCGTACTCCGTGACGGTGCCGGTCTTCATGATGAACGCCCAGTCGCTCGCCTCGGCGAGCAGCAGTTCGCGCGCAGCCTGGTTGAGGGCTCGCTGGAGCGCACCCGGGGCGCGGGCGTCTGCGTGGGTGCGGGCCAGGGCGGTCATCCGCTGGGCCGCCTTGTGGAGGTGCCTGTACAGCCAGTCGTTGCTTCCCTCCAGCCACACCTCGTTGTAGCCCCTGTAACCCCAGCTCGACATCGCCGGCTCGCACGGCTGGAGCCTGGGGAACATGTCCAGGTACTCCGACGGCGTCACCATCTCGATGGAGTCCTGATCGAAGGCCACCTTCTTGAACAGGTACTCCAGCCACCAGTGACCCTCGTACCACCAGTGCCCGAAGAGTTCCGCGTCATAGGGGCAGACGATGACCGGCGGTCGGCCGAGGGCCTGCGACCAGTATTCCACCTGCTTCTGCCGGTTGAACATGAAGTTGCCCGCGTGCACCGCGGCCCGCTCCATTGCGGCGGAGGGGTCGTACGGCGCCTTGTACGGATTGTCCTTGCCCGTGATCCGGTAGTACTTGATGCCCATGTTCGCCCGGTTCTTGTCGGGGAGGTACTTGGCTATGTAGTCCTCTTCCCGGTCGTAGCCTATGTCGCGGTAGAACTCGCGGTAGCAGGGGTCTCCCGGGTAGCCCTCCTGAGCGCTCCACACCTGCTTGGAGCTGTCGGGATCGCGCGCGAAGGCGGCGACGCCGGATAGGCAGGCCACCGGCGCGAAGCAGGCGTAGCGGGGCCTCGGAACGGCATGAAGGACGCCGTGAGTCTCCAGAATGACGTATCTAACCCCCATGGAGGCCAAAAACCTGTCGTGACCGGGGCTGTATCCGCACTCGGGGAGCCAGAAACCCGACGGTTTGCGCCCGAAGCACCGCTCGTACATCCTGACTCCCACCTCGATCTGGGCCCGGACCGCCTCACGGTTGATGTCCAGGAGGGGGAGATAGCCGTGAGTGGCGGCGCTCGCCATGATCTCGATCGAGCCCGAATCCTGGAGGTCTCGGAACGCGCGTATCAGGTCGGTGTGATAGACGTCCTCATACAGCCGCCTGGTACGAAGGAAACTGCTGAGATACATCCTGGCTAGCGGCTCGAACACAGGGTCTCCCCGGAGGCGGTTGACCTCCCTCTGCGCGAGTTCGATGAGCCTGGCCAGGTGTCTCGAGTATCTATGCCGGAGCAGCGGATCCGACATCATTGACAGCAGGGGAGGGGTCAGGGATATCGTCAACCTGTACCGGACCCCTTCGTTGTTCAGCCTGGTAAGAACGTCCACCAGAGGGACGTAACACTCCGTCATCCCCTCGAAGAACCACCACTCCTCGCGGAAGTCTTCGTACTCGGGGTGACGCACGTAAGGGAGATGCGCGTGGAGGACCGGAGCGATGTAACCGGATATCACCTGCGGGCCACCTTTCCGAGAAACTCGGGTGAACTCACCCCACCAGCATAGCCGGCCCCGGGCCATTCCAGCGGCGGCCACTCCGGCGACGTGATAGTGGACACCCCAACCGGGGGAGTCATCACCCGGTTTGACCTGGCGAACGCGATGAACCTCCCCGAACGCGTGATGCGCCCGATCTCGGCGTAGTACTCGTGCGACGGCGTCATGGCGCTCACATACCACCTGTCGGCGTACTCCGTCAGCACGATGTCGCGGAACGGGGCGCCACGCCCGTCGGGCGCGGCGGTCACGTCGTAGAGTCGCAGCACCGGCGACGAACCGGAGAGATCCACTCCACGGCGTTGCGCCTCGTGCTGTACTTCCTCGGGCTGTACCTCCCAGTACGCGTAAAGCCATTCCGGGTCGCGAACCATCAGGACCACGGCATTGTCACCGTACCTCGAAGGCACGGCGTACTCGGGTTCGTAGACGGATGGTTCGCGGGAGGGGGTCATCTGGGGTGCGAGCTCCTCGGCGAATTCAGAATCCCGCACGTCGGCGGGCGCCGGCTGCCGCGCCGGACTGCGCCGCGCGGGGCTGCGCCGCCACGGGGCGGTTGGCCTTTCGAGCAGGCCGGACCGGCCGGCGAGAACGATGACGGCGAGGACCAGGACTGCCGCGGCAAGAATGGCCAGGAGCTGCATACTATCCCCCCTCCCGTGACACCATGTTTCAGAAAGCCACGTTTTCAATATGGAGTGATCGCTACCCTTTTATACGGGAGGATACGGTGCCCAGAGCGCTGGTTCTTGGAAACGGCTCCCTCACCGTCAACTTCGATTCACGCCTTGTACTGCGAGAAATCCTCTTTCCTCACACCGGCATGAAGAATCATGTCCAGGGGAGGAGGAACATGGTCGGACTGTGGGAGGAGGGTAGGTTTTCCTGGATTGACTCCGATGACTGGTCACGGTCCCCGCGCTACGCGGCGGACTGCCTAGTTTCGTCGTGCGCCGCCGTGCACGCCGGGATCGGGATCGAGTTGGCTTTTGCCGAATGTGTACATTACAGGGAGAACGTGCTGCTCAGGAGGGTCACCGTCAGGAACAGGACGCCGGTCGGCCGGCACGTGCGCCTCTTCTTCGTCAACGACCTCTGCATCGACGAGTCCGACATCGGTGATTCGGCATATTTCGACCCAGCGTCCGGCGCTATCGTGCACTACAAGCGAGGGACGTACTTCTGCTTCTCGGGGAGGGCCTGCGGCGCGGGATTCACGCAGTACACCATCGGAAAGAAGAGGTATGGGGGGATAGAGGGCACCTGGCGCGACGCGGAGGACGGGCGCCTGGAGGGGCACGGCGCGTCCCACGGCGCCATAGACAGCACGGCGTCATTCTGGCTCGACATCGGCGCTGACGACGGTGTTCCCGTCTCATACTGGATGTGTGCGGCCCACGGAGAGGCGGAGGTCATGCGCCTCAATTCATGGGTATCCGAGTCGGGTGTGGACGGACTGATTGAAGAGACCGCATCGTATTGGAGACGGTGGCTCGCCCGCAGCGGGGCCTCCACCGTGACCAGGACTGAGTCTCGTACTCCGGGTCTTTCCGCGGCTGCGCACGATTGCTATCGCCGCAGCCTGATGATCACCCGCGTTGCGCTGGATCACGGAGGCGGGGTGGTGGCTTCCACCGACATGGACATCATGACGACCAACCGCGACAACTACAGCTACGTGTGGCCGCGTGACGCCGCCCTGGCCGCCAGGTCACTGCTCCTGGCCGGACACCCCGAGTGTTCCAGGATGTTCCTGGGGTTTGCCGCTCGCACCGTAGACGGAGGAGGCTTCTTCTGGCCGAAGTACCAGGCGGATGGCACGGTCGGGCCTAGCTGGCACTCGCGGCAGGGGCCCTACCTGCCGATCCAGGAGGATGAGACCGGCCTCGCGCTGTTCCTCGCCGGCGAACACCTGCGGCTGACGGGTGAAGTCGAATTCCTGGCGCAGATCTACACCAGGCTGGTGCGGCCCGCGGCGGTTTTCCTGGCCAAATACCGCGATGATCGCTCCGGACTGCCCCTGCCGAGCCACGACCTGTGGGAGGAAAGGCTGGGGGTTTTCGCGTGGACGTGCGCCTTCGTGTACGCGGGCCTGAAGGCGGCGGGGGACCTCGCGTCTGTGTTCGAGCCGCCGGCCGCAGGCGGGTTCTACAATGCCGCGTCCGCAGTCAGGAGGGGCATCGTAGATCACCTGTTCAACCGCCAGCTCGGTAGATTCACCAGGGGCTACATCTACAGCGGCGCGGGCCGGAACCGCGACGGGGGCGGCCAGGACCGCGGCGGCCGGGAATGCGGCGGTTCACTCTCCGCTGACCTGACGGTTGACTCGAGTCTGTACGGACTGCTGCTTTCGGGGGCATTGGGTCCGCTGGACGCGGGGATGGCCGGCACGGCGACCGCGATGAGGGAGGCCCTGTGGGTCAGGGCCGGCGCCGGCGGGGTGTGCAGGTACCCAGGCGACTGGTATTTCAGGGTCGCGCACGACCCATCCGTTTCCGGCAACCCGTGGATCATCACCACGCTGTGGCTTGCCTCGTGGCTCATAGCGGAAGCGCAATCAGCGGAGGCGCGCTCAGATCAGGCGGAATCAGTGGACGCGCAGACGGCTGATGCCCTGCGGTCCCCCGCGCGGCTGATAGAATGGGCCGCGGAGCGAGCGTACGGCGCGGGTATCCTCCCCGAACAGGTTAACCCGTTCACCGGTGAACCGCTCTCCGTCGCCCCGCTCACGTGGTCTCACTCGACCTTCGTGAGCACATTCATAGAGTATCAGGAGTATCAGGCAATGACTATCGGGCGAAATGGTCAGATATGAACGGGGTCACGCGGGCAGAATAAGGAACGGGGTTCCGGTCATATCACGACGAGGGAGGCGATGTCGTAGATGATGGCCGACGACAGGGTCTGGGTAAGACCCGCACCCGCTATGAAGGACGAGAAGGCCGAAATCGGATACAAAGGCCTGCTCGCCAGGTCGGGGGCGGATTCCCTGTGGATCCACTACGGCTTCGACGGCTGGAAGAATCCCCAATTCCAGCAGATGACAAGGCGTGGTGACGGGAGTTTCGCCACGAACATCCATTGCCGTGCAGACCGCCAGGTCAACTTCTGCTTCAAGGACTCGGCGGATCACTGGGATAATAACAGCGGGTGGAACTGGTCCTGCGACGTGAAGCCAGGCGTGAAGATGTAGTCGCGGGCAGTCGGCGCCGGAAGACGAACGGGGAAAGACCGGTTACTCAGGTAACCGGTCTTTCAAAAATCCCCTCGAGGCCATCCTGCCTGACCCTCTGCCGGATCGCCTGCTTATCGATCGTATACAGGCCGCGCTGCTTCATCCTCTCGAAGAAGCTCGCGCCCGCGAAGGTGAGCGTCCTGGCGAAGCCCCCCGTATCGCGGGATTCGTCGCCGGCGATCGCGATGAAATCCCCGATCGCTGTGTTCCTGCTGAGTTCCAGCGGCTGCAGCCCCGCGGCCGTGGCGGCTGCGTTCCTCCCCGCAAGGGCCCCGGTGACAATGGCCTCGGTATGTCCCACGTAGGGTCCCGATTTCTCGCCGCAGCAGAACAGGTTGGCCAACCCGTCAACTCTGAGGGTGCTGTCTCTCGCGGCAATCGCGACATACCTGATCGAGTTGCCCTTCCCGCCGGACAGCGGTTCGGCGTACCTCGCGTACTCGAAGCCCGGGATCTGCCTCAACGTCTCGATCGGCATGTAGGGAGTCATCAACTTGACGCAGCCGTTGTCGAGGAGGATGAGATTCTCCGCGAACTCGGGCAGCGCGTACTGCTGGCACGCCTTGGACGACAGTTTCGAGGCGTTGACGAGTTCGGGGGGGAGCGGAACGACGACCGCGCCGTACCTGTCGAGCTTCGAGACGATTTCCTCCGAGAGGGAACCCTTCATGAGGTCGCACGACCCGCTGAACACGCCCGGAGCGGGGCGCTGACCCTGTAGGGCCGTTTCCCTGGCGCCTGCGAGCCGGGATATGCCCTGCCTCGGGCCGAAGCTCGGGCACCGGAACATGCACATGGCGCACCCGTTCCCGTTCTTCATGCACGAACCCATGGGCCCCGAACTCCCCGTGGCGTCCACGAACGCGCCCGCGGCCCATGTTTCCCCGTCGGCCGTGCTGACGGAGACGATGGATCCCGAATCAACCTTCACCGAGATTATCCTGCGCTGGGTCAGGATACCGACCCCGGCGCCCTCAACCGCCTTCCTGACGGCGGGTTCGATCCTCGCTATATCGTACAGGCTGGCGTGCCTGTGGCCAGGGAATTCGATGCCGGTGTGCCGGGAGTACCTGTCGGTAACGGCGAATAGGTCCCCCGCGCCCATCGCAATAGCCTCTTCAGTAGCTGTGTACCTGCCGTTGTTTCGCATTATGCCCCCGCTCAGGCCGGCCCCGAGAAGCATATCCGTGCGCTCCAAGAGCGTCACCCTCGCGCCGGCCTTCGATGCGGCGATGGCGGCCGAACAGCCGGCCCAGCCGCCCCCGATCACGACGACAGCCATATCACGCGTCATACCAGAGCCTCCCCTTCGTTCAAGAGATATACCTCTTCCGGGTTGACTGAGGCCTTGCACGCCCTCGTCCAGTGGTTGGTCCTGGTGGATATCCCGCAGCCGCCGCACACCCCGTCTCCGCAGCACATCACGGAGTTGTTGGAGGCGGTGAACTTCGGTCGTGGCGAGGCTGCCCTGATGAGGCGCATGAGCAGCCGGTGCTGGGCGTCCGGTCCCGAGCTGTGCACCAGATCGAACTCGTGCAACATGCCCGCCAGCAGCTGCGAGGCCCGGCCATTGTCACCCCCCAGCCGCACCAGGGCGACTCCTAGTTCGCCCAGTTCCTTTTCGATGAAAACGATGCCGATGGACTCGCTCGGGGCGACCGCGACTGTCACCGAGTTGCCTTGAGCGAGAAGGCGCCTGGCGATGTGCAGGGCCGGGCCCTGGCCTATCCCTTTCGCCACGATCAGCGCCCTCGAATTCCGGAGGTGGCGGAGCCTCTGCACCCCGAACACCCCGTTCCAATACGGCCCCCTGGCCAGCAGGACGCCGGAGGACCTCGCCAGGGCCTTGGTCTTGGGCCCTATCAACTGGACCGAGAACTTCGCCTTGCGCCCCGTGACGTCCATTATTGAAACGGGCGTATTGAAACACTGTCGTGTGCCAGGGGGACGGAGGAATAGGAATGTGCCCGGGTCCGATACATCCCTGGCTAGGTTGTCGGGAAGATTGACTGTGAAGACGGCGAGCGATTTCGATCCGTTGTTGATGTCGAGCAGGGGCAGCTCATACTCAGGTCGCGGCGGAAGGGGGCGCCGGCCCGCCCAGACCCATTCGGAATAGACGCACACGCCCGACCAGGTACAGTTGCAGAGGTCCTCCCCCTTCAGGAGAGAGCATGTTATGCACTCACCCAGATCCGCCAGGACACAGGGGCAGAACTGTGATCCGGCGTCGATGCAGACAGATGTGCCATGACTCGAGGACAAACTGAACACTCCCCCTCGCGTGGTGCTCCCACACCCAACGTATTCCCGGCCAGGTAACCCTGTTACTGGCTGGAACGGCGGCATATACTTTGAGAAGGCCCAACTCCCTGGGGGTATGCCGGCATGAAACGGTTTGGAAGCGCGCGACCGGTGTCCGCGATCCTGTTCGTCCTCCTGTTCGCGCTCCTGGGGGTGACCCTGGCGCCGGCCCTGCCGGGGTGCGTCCCGTCGCGCAGCGCCTGGAAAGGAGGGGGCGACCTGTCTCCGGTCACGATCTACCTGTGTACGGACGACTTCGCCTACCTTGCGCCGGTGACCGTGGAGGTCCCGGGCGGGAACGCGCTGCGGGAATCGGTCCGGCTGGTTGTCGAATGGCCGGGTGGAGGGCCGTTCCTGTCTCCGTTTCCGCCGGGGAGCAAGTTGCGGTCTCTGGAGGTCGACGGCGTTGTCGCCCGCGTCCGCGTCTCCGCCGGCGCCGGCGCCTGGGACGAAAGCCGCCGGGCGAGCGCCAGGGAGGCGCTCGCCTGGACCCTGACGGGATTCCCAGAGATAAAGAGAGTCTCGCTGGACGCGGGATCGGGGGACAGGGGGGCCGAGCCCAGGCCGCCGTTCATCAACCACACCGGGCCGGCGCCGTGGGATGGCAGCATGAAGCTGATTCTGTGGTTCGCATACAAGGGGACCTACCTCGTGCCCGTGACGAAATTCGTCCCCAGGAGCGCGTTTCCACACAGTTCCGCCCTGCAACAACTCATCGCCGGGCCGCCGGAAGGAGGGACGCTCGCCCGGACGCTCCCGGAAGGGACGAGACTCCTGGCGGTATCCGTCGAAAGGGGCACGTGCACTGTCGACGTATCTCCCGGGCCTTCGCAGGCCCAGCCATCCGGCGGGACGGAGGCAGGGGGGACGGAGGCGCTTGCCCTCCAGTCAATGGTCCTTACCCTCACCGAATTCCTGGATGTGCAGGCTGTGCGTGTGCTCGTCGATGGAAAAGCGGGTGCGACGCTGGGCGGGCACGTGATACTGGACACTCCGATGAAGAGGGGTATAGTCAATTCCGTGTATCCAGGGGCAGACTAAAGCTGGCTTTTGCAGGAATTCCGGGATCTGACATCGAATGGGGGCATCCATGTTGACGAATTCCGGAGGCGCGGGTTCATGGCGAGAAGCATGACAGGCTATGGCAGAGGCGAATCGCCTGGACCCAGGTATCGGGTTCGAGTTGAGATCCGGTCGGTCAACCACCGCTATTGCGATGTCGCTCCTAGGCTGCCCAAACGGGCCGCCGCCCTGGAGGACAGGGTCAGGAAGTACATACAGAGTAGAGTGGAACGGGGTCGAATCGACGTATTCGTCGACATCGAGGATGCCGGGGATGCCCCCAAGCAGGTAATCGTTGACAAAGGCCTGGCCCTGGCATATTATAGTGCATTGAAGGACATGCAGGGTGAACTGGGTTTATCTGGAGATGTCGACGTGTCTCTGCTGGCGGGGCTTCCCGGTGTGATGAGCCAGCAGGAGGAGGAAGAGGATACTCAGACTCTCTGGCAGTCGCTGGAATCCGCTCTCGCAATGGGCATGCAGGCGTTGTTGGAGATGAGGGAGAAAGAGGGCAGCTCACTAAGCGCAGACATTCTCTTCAGGATTGAGACAGTTGGGGCGTCCATCTCTGATATCAAGGCGAGGGCGCCCTTGATGGTGGAGTACTACAAACAGAAGTTGGACAACCGTATACGAGAGATGCTCCCCGCCGGTGCTCTTGACGAAATGCGCCTGGCCATGGAAGTAGCGCTCTACGCGGACAGGGTTAACATAGATGAGGAAATCGTCCGCATTTCGAGCCACCTCGAGCAGCTTAAGGCGAGCCTGGCTTCGGACCAGGCGGTTGGAAGGAAGATGGACTTCCTCATCCAGGAAGTCAACCGCGAAATAAACACCATCGGTTCGAAGGCAGCGGATGCGGAGGTTGGCGGGCTGGTCGTCAAGGTCAAGAGCGAGCTCGAAAAGATACGAGAACAGGTCCAAAACATCGAGTAGGAAGGGGAGAGGAGAGTAATGGGTCTGCCGAAACTGAGCACGAGTGAGAAGAAACAGGCACTTGAAAAGGCGCAGATCATGCGGAGGAAACGCAGTGAGCTGCGCGCCGCCCTGAAGAAGGGGAAGGTCGATTTCGGGAAAATACTAAACGGTGACGACGAAGTCACCGCCCGGATGAGGGTGGCATACTTGCTCAAGTCGCTGCCCAGGGTCGGGAAGGTCAAGGCTCAGAAAATCATGGAGGAGATCGGGATCGACGAGTCCAGGCGCGTCCAGGGACTCGGCAAGCGGCAGAAGGAAGCCCTGCTTGCCAAGCTGGGCGGCAAGGGATAATCGGGAGGTAGGCGGATGGACATCAAGTTGATCAACATTGGATTCGGGAACATCGTCTCGGCAAACAGGATCGTGGCTATTGTCAGCCCGGAATCCGCTCCCATCAAGAGGATAATCACCGAGGCCCGTGACCGAGGCATGTTGATCGACGCCACGTATGGCCGGCGAACGAGAGCCGTCATCATCACGGATAGTGACCACGTAGTATTGTCCGCTGTGCAGCCCGAGACGGTGGCCAACCGGCTGTCCAGCAAGGAACCTGGTGAAGAGATAGCTGACGAAGAGTAGGCTGATACTGAATGGGTAGTCCGGCATCTGGCAAAGGCCTGCTCGTGGTGATGTCCGCCCCGTCGGGGGCTGGAAAGGGCACGCTTCGACGTGCCCTTATTAATGACCGTCCCGATATCGTCTTCTGTCCCTCGGTCACGACGCGGGAACCGCGACCCGGGGAGGCGCCGGGTATCGATTACCATTTCGTGAGCACGGAGGAATTCGAGAGGAAGGCCCGCGACGGGGAGTTTGCGGAGTGGGCTGTCGTGTACGGCAATCTTTACGGGACACCCAAGCGGGCGCTCGACGAACTGCTCGCGGCCGGCCGGACGGTGTTGATCGAGAAGGACGTGCAGGGCGCCGTCGCCCTGCGCCCCCAGTACCCCGAGGCCGTGTACGTTTTCGTGCTCCCTCCCTCGTTCGAGGAACTCAGGAGGAGAGTGGAGAACAGGGGGACCGAGACGCGCGACCAGATGTGCCGCCGCCTTGAATCGTACGAGAGCGAAGTGCTCCAATTGGACAACTACGATTACGTAATAGTCAACGATGACTTGGATAGGGCGAAAAGGGTGCTGGAAGGTATAATAGTGGCGGAAGGCTGCCGGGTGTCCAGGTGTCGCGGGTTGCTGCTCGACGGCGGTCGTGAAGGGGGCTGAAGCGCAAGGTGTTTTACCCGCCTGTTGATGAACTGGTGAAGAAAGTGGATTCTAAGTACACGCTGGTGGTAACCGCAGCCAGGCGGGCGCGGGAGATCACCGAAGGGAAGACTTACGTGGAGGATCCGGGCTCGCTGAAGCCGGTCACGCTGGCCCTGAGGGAGATCGCCGAGGGGCGGATCACCTACGAGAGACAGCGAAACTGACCGGCGGGACCCACGGGGTTATCGCTATGGAGGGGCACAGGCGACACGGACTGTGCCCCTGTCTGATCGGGGGTGGCTTGTGTGCCAGAGGCAAGGCGCATAGGGCTTGGGGTCGCCGGCGGTATCGCGGCGTACAAGGTCGTGGAGGTGTGCAGTCGACTCAAGAAACTGGGAGCGGACGTGCAAGTGGTGATGACCCGCAACGCCACGCGCTTCGTGAGGCCGCTGACTTTCCGCACGATCTCCGGCAATCCCGTTATCGTGAAGGCTTTCGGGGAACCCTCGCGGTGGAATGTTGAACACGTCGAGTTCGCACGCTGGGCGGAGGTCATTGCGATCGCCCCTGCGACCGCCAACGTGATCGGCAAGGTCGCCTCCGGCATCGCGGACGACTTCCTGACCACGGCGATAATGGCCGCGAAATGCAGGGTGCTGTTCGCCCCGGCGATGAACGCGGCCATGTATGAGAACCCGATCGTCCAGGCGAACGTCGCCAGACTGCGCTCCCTGGGATATGAGTTCATCGAACCGGGCGAGGGATGGCTCGCGTGCGGGGAGGAGGGCGCCGGGCGACTCGCCGAGCCGGAGGCCATAGTGGACCGGATCCTGGAACTGCTGCGGCCGTGTGGGGCGCGAAGCAGCGGAGCGGCTGCGAGAGACCTGGCCGGCGTGAAGATCATGGTAACGGCCGGCCCGACGAGGGAGTTCATCGACCCCGTCAGGTTCATCTCGAACCCGTCGAGCGGCAAGATGGGATTCGCGGTGGCGGAGGCGGCGAGGGCGCGTGGGGCTGAGGTCGTCCTCGTGAGCGGCCCCGTAGCGCTGACCCCTCCGGCGGGGGTGCGCTTCGTCGCCGTCACGACGGCGCGTGATATGCGCGAGGCTGTGATGGCCAACCTGGAGTGGTGCGACGTCCTGGTGAAATCGGCCGCGGTCTCGGACTACGCTCCGGAATCGGTGTCTCCGAGCAAGATGAAGAAGGGTGATACCGCCCTCGACCTGCGCCTTGTGCCCAATCCGGACATACTCCTGGAGGCGGGCAGGAGGAAGGGGTCGCGGATACTCGTGGGGTTCGCGGCGGAGACAGACGATCTGGTGGAGAACGCCATGGCCAAGATAAGCAGGAAGAATCTGGACCTCATCGTGGTGAACGACGTCAAGCGGGAAGGCGCGGGATTCGCGTGCGACTCGAATGCCGCGAAAATGATTGACGCGGCCGGCGTGATCACGGACATCCCGATGACATCGAAGCGGGCCATGGCCGGGATCATCCTGGACAGGATTGCCGCCATGCTGGAACAGAGACGGGGGTGATAGCGTGGGGTCGAGAGTACTTCTTGTCGTGGACATGCTCGAAGACTTCATCAACCCCGCGGGCAGCCTTTACTGCGGGCCCGCGGCGGGGGCCATCGTCCCGTTTGTGGAGGGTAAGATACGCGAGGTCCTCGGGGACGGGGGATCGGTCGTGTTCATCTGCGATTCCCACGACCGGAACGACGCGGAATTCGCCAGGTTTCCCACCCACTGCGTGCGGGGGACGCCGGGGGCCGAGATCATCGCTCCTCTACGGGTTGCGCCCGCGGACCCCAGCCGGGTGTCCATCGTAAGGAAGACTCGCTACAGCGGTTTTCACGGCACGGACCTGGAGGGTATCCTCGAACGACTCAACCCCGCGGCCGTCGAGGTCGTGGGCGTCTGCACGAACATCTGCGTGTTGTACACCGTGGAAGAGCTGTGCAACAGGGACTATGCCGTCAGGGTGTACAGGGACGGAGTGGCCTCATTCGACGACGGGGCCGCGGCGTGGGCCCTGGATCAGATGGAGAGGGTACTGGGCGCGCAGGTCGTGTGAGGGTCGCGGAACCTTGTGGAGCGCGCGTAGTGGAACAGGCATACCTGGATGATGCCCGCGTGCGGCCCGAGGTTCTCGACCGCCCACGCGCGCACCCGCCCGGTACTCATCTCGCGCCCGCCGAGCAGCAGCCCCTCGATTATCCGCTTGATCCACACGTCCACCGGGACGACGTCGTACCTTTGCAGGCCATAAAGGAGGACGCAATCGGCGACCTTCCCGCCGACCCCCGGCGCCGACATGAGCCGCCGCCTGGCCTCGGCGGTAGGCATGGTTCTCAACGCTTCGAGGTCGAGCTCGCCCGATTCCACCATCCGCGCGGCTGAAGCCACATAGGGGGCGCGGTAGCCGAGACCGAGCCGCCTGAGTGACTCCTCGCCGGCCGCGGCCAGTTCCCCCGCCGAAGGGAAGGCGCTCCCGCCCCGGCACATCTTGCTGACGATCCGGGTTATTCTGGGGACGTTGTTGCAGGCGGAGATGATGAACGAGACGAGTGTCTCCCAGGGATCCTGGCGGAGAACCCTGAGACCCCTCGAGAAAACCATCGCCTCGCGAAGGGCGGGAAGCCTCTCCGCCGCTTCCGCCCTGATGGCGGCGTAGTCGCGGTCGAGATCGAGGTATGACCTCAGGGATGCGGCAATAACCCCGTCCGCTGGTAGATGGTCGCCGGCCCGGCCGTCAGGAGACCATTCGGCGATCAGCCGGTTGCCGCGAGTCTGCAAGCGTACCGGCGTGTTCCCGATGAACCCGCAGAACCAGGCGCCGTCCGGATTCCACCGGAAGGCTTGACCCGAGAGGAGCGTCGCGCCCAGGTCCAGGTCCTCGATATCGAGCGACACCGTATTGGGTGACACCGTATTAGGTGACACCGCATTGAGTGACGTCGTGCGGCCCAGATGTATTCCTCCATATCTAGGCCGATCATAGGAGAAGAGGGGGTCCGTGTCAAACATCCCCGGCAGGATGAGGCAGGTGTTGTGATTGACTTCCGGCCGGTACGTTGATATCGCCGTTGACATACCGTCGCCCTCGTTCTGGGGCACTTACACATACTCAGTCCCCGACGGCATGCAGGACCACGTTCAACCCGGGTCTATAGCCATCGTCCCCTTCGGACACCGCAGGGTGCGCGGCTTCGTACTGGGACCTGCCTTCGAACAGCCCGGGGGTGTCAGAGAGATCAGAAGCATTCTCAGGGTGGCGGACCCGAGCCCCGCTCTTCCCCCGGCGTTGATGGACCTTGCCCGTGAGGTTTCGAGGGAGTACTGCTCGCCCATACAGGTGGTGTTGCGAGCGATGCTCCCCCCGGGGCTGGCGGGGGCCGGCAGGAGGCTGGTGAGGCTTGCCCCGGGGTACGAGAACCTCGAGACGCTCGCGGGCGCCCTCACCCGGCAGGAGTCCGACGTCGTCGGCATCCTGGCCGAGGACGGCGAGCGGACGCCCGCGGAGATCGCGGAGATGACCGGCGTCCGGAACGTTGACGCCGTCTTGAAGACCCTGTCCGCGCGGGGGATCGTCACCCAGGAGACCGTGTTCAGGAGACCCCCGGAGGGCAGGCTGACCCTGGAGGTCTCACTCGCGCGGGAGGTTTCCCAGGAGGAACTCGAGCGTATGGCGGTGTCCGCGCCTCGAAGGGCGGCCCTCCTGAAGATGATCGTGCGCGAGGGCAAGCCCGTGGCAGCGGCGGAGGCGGTGCAGCGTTCAGGGGCCGGCCAGTCGAGCCTCAGGGGGCTCGAGAAGGCGGGGCTGATCCGGATCGACCGCGTCAGGCGGGGATCCCCCGAGCCGGAGGCCGTCGCGCCAGGGGGGCAGCCGCTCAAGCCGGTACTGGGAGAAGACGAGGCCCGGGCGGCCGCGTCCGTGCTCGAAGCGCTTGGGCGGAGCAGTAGCCGGCTGCCGGCGGGACAGATCCCTGCCTGCCTGCTATTTGGCGGCTCGAGGGAGCGGCGCGCGGCCGTCTACGCCTCCGTGGTGGACAATCTCGCAGGTGAAGGCCTCGGCGCCATCCTCCTCGTCCCCGAGATAGCGCTGACCCCCCTGCTGGGGATTCGCTCCGGCCGCTGGTACGGGCGTAGTGTAGCGATGCTACATAGCGATATCCCGCAGGGGGAACGATACGGGCACTGGAAGGATATAGCAGAAGGCCGGTCCACGCTGGTTGCCGGTACGAGGTCCGCCGTGTTCGCCCCGGTTTCGGGCCTGGGCCTTATAATACTGGATGACGAGCATCACGACAGCTTCAAGCAGGAAGAGGGCCACCCCAAGTATCACGCGAGGGACGTGGCCCTGATGAGGGGGACCATCGAAGGGGCGGGAGTGGTGCTGGGGAGCGGTACGCCGTCGGTGGAGACATACCACCGCGCCTTGTCGGGAGAGTATGGCCTGGTGAGGCTGCCGCGATTCCAGGGCGCCCCCCCGAAGTGCGTGGCCGTCGATATGAGAGAGGAACTCAGGGCGGGGAACAGGACGCTGTTCTCCCGCCGGTTGCAGGAGGAGGTCAGGTCAGCCGTCGCCGGGGGCGAACAGGCCGTATTGTTCCTGAACAGGCGGGGGTTCTCGTCCTTCGTCATGTGCAGGGAGTGCGGCTTCACCGTTCGCTGCAAGGATTGCGAGGTGGCGTTCACCTACCACAGCGCCGGCGTCCTGAAGTGCCACTACTGCGGGCACGAGGAACCCGCGCCGGACACCTGCCCGAAGTGTGGAGGAAGGCGCATGAAGCCTTTCGGGGCCGGGACCCAGAGGGTGGAGGAAGAAGCGCGAAGGCTGTTCCCCTCGGCCAGGGTCGTCCGGGTCGACTTCGACACCGCGTCCCGGAAATCATCGTACAACGCACTGATGAAGGCCTTCCAGGAACGGAGGGCCGACATCCTCGTGGGCAGCCGCATGGTGGCGGGGGCCGGCGACCTGCCGCCCGTCGCCGTGGCGGGGATCATGTCCGCGGACCTGACCCTCAACCTCCCGGACTTCCGCTCCGCGGAGAGGACATTCCAGGCCCTCGAGGAAATGTCGGGAGCGGCGGGCAGTCATAGGGACGGGATTTCGATCATCCAAACCTATGACGGAGGACATTACAGCATAGCGGCCGCGTGCGAACACGACTTCGAGGCGTTCTACGAGAACGAGATCGAATCGCGCCGTGAGATCGGGTATCCACCTTTCGGTCACCTCGTTAACATCGTAATCTGGAATAGGAGCGAGGTTACGGCCAGGGCCCTGGGTAAAGAGGCGGCGAAGCGGCTGGCCGCGGGCGCCGCCGGCGGCGGATACGAAGTGCTGGGCCCCGGGTCCGCCCCGTACTCCAGGCTCCGGGGCTGGTCCAGATGGCGGGTGCTGATGAAGGGCCGGGACAGGACGGCAATGGCTGGGGCCGCCAGGGATGTCAGCCGGGAATTCGAGAAGAAGATCAGGAGCACCGGGTCCAGGATGTCGATCGATGTGGACCCCGTATCGATGCTCTGAGGAGGCCGGACGTTGTCACTGCTCGACATAAGAAAAGACGGAGACGCGATACTCAGGGAGAAGGCCAAGCCCGTGAAGAAGGTCAACGCCTCGCTGCGGAAGCTGATCGAGGATATGGTGGAGACGATGAGGGCCTCGAGGGGAGCGGGTCTCGCCGCCCCCCAGGTCGGAGTGTCCAAGAGGATCATCGTGGTTGAAACCGACGAGGTGCTCCACGAACTCGCAAACCCCGAGGTGGTGCACCTCGAGGGGCGAGCATCAGCCATCGAGGGCTGCCTGAGCGTGGCCGGTGTGATCGGTGAGGTCGAGCGCGCCGCGAAGGTCAGGGTGACCGGCCTGGACAGAGACGGCCGGACCATCTGGGTCGAAGGGGAAGGCCTGCTGGCCCGCGCCCTCCAGCACGAGATCGACCACCTTGACGGCATCCTTTTCACCGACAGGGCGCAGGCCCTGTATGAGACCGAGCCGGGGCAGGGCAGGGAGGCGAAGCGTCTCAGGGTGGTGTTCATGGGAACACCTGAGTTCGCCGTCCCGTCGTTGATCTCGGTTCTGAGGGACGGGCACGACATAGCGGCCGTGGTCACGCAGCCGGACAGGCCGAAGGGCAGGGGCATGGAGATGGCGCCGTCCCCCGTAAAGCAGGCCGCGTTGAAGCACCGGCTCCCCGTCCTCCAACCGGGCAGCTGCAAGTCGCCCGCGTTTGTGGACCGCGTCGCCCGGCTGGCGCCCGACGTTATCGTGGTCGTGGCTTTCGGGCAGATACTCCCGCGGGCCTTGCTGGATGTGGCGCGGTTGGGCTGCATCAACGTGCATGCCTCCCTCCTGCCCAGCTACAGGGGCGCAGCCCCAATCAACTGGGCGATCATGAGGGGGGAGAGCGTCACCGGGGTCACCACGATGTACATGAGCGAGAAACTCGACGCCGGCGACATCATCCTGCAGAAGGAAGTGCCGATTTCACCGGAGGACAATGCGGGCGCTCTTCACGACAAGTTGATGAGAGAGGGCGCCGCGCTGATCGAAGAGACGTTGCGTCTGGTGAGCCTCGGAAAGGCCCCGAGAACAGCGCAGGACGAGGCGCGGGCGACGTATGCGCCGTTGTTGACATTGAAAGACGAGGTGATAGACTGGAACCGGACTCCGGAAGGCGTTCGTGACCAGATACGCGGCATGAGCCCGTGGCCTGGCGCTCATACTGTTAGAAACGGTAAGAAGATCAAGGTCCTGGCGGCGTCGGTGGTCAAGGATGGGCCGAGGCGGGGGCGCCCCGGCGAGGTGCTGGAGGCCGGTGAGACCGGCGGGTTCCTGGTCAAGGTGACCGGCGGGGCGGTGCGGCTCGACGAGGTCCAGCCGGAGGGCGGGCGGCGCATGGCCGCCGCCGACTATCTGAGAGGAGCCCGCGTGGAACCGGGAGAGATACTCGGCGCAGACACCTGAGACCCTCTATGTCAATAGGGTTCGGGCTCCAGATGGACATTGACAACTGAATACCCGTAATCAGGCCGCGCGGGCATGGGTTGCTTGGGCAGCCAGGAACTTGGCTCGAGAGTATGGCTCACGGTTCATCCAGGCTCGGAACATGATTCGCACCCAGATGTTGGATAAGGCGCGCACCGCAACGCTGTGGCTCTTCCCCTGAGCGCGTTTACGTTTGTAGTACTCATAGGCCCAGGGCTCGTAGCGGGTTGAGAGCCAGGCCATCCTGTAGAGCGCGTCACGGAAGGATTTGACGCAGGCGAAGCGTTTACGGGCGCGTTTGAACCGTCCGCTCTGGAAAGGGACCGGAGATGAGCCTGCCAGGGCTGCTACGCTCTCGGATGAGGCGTAACGGCTGCGGTCGTCTCCCCATTCTGCCAGCAGTCTAGGTCCCAGACGCTCTCCGACCCCGGGGAAGCTCTGGAAGATTATACTGTCAGAATGGGCGGAAAAAAGCCGCTCCATCTCCTGATCGTAGGCGCGTATTGCGTCGACCAGGGGGGTCAACTGGGCGACGATAGCCAGCATCAGGCGGGTTTTAGCCCGTGTGATGACTGGGTTTGTCTGAAGCTGGGGTTGCTGAGCCAGGGAAAGGATTTTCTGGACGGTCTGGTTGGGGCGCGGATGCCTGCAGCGTTTAAACAGGGTAGCCATATGCTCTGGGTCGGCCGCTAGCAGATGCTCCATGGTCGGGTAAGCCTGAAGGAAGGTAAGGGTCACCGGTTGGTTGAGTTTGGTGAATAGGTGCAGCGCCAGCGGGTAGTACTCCTTCAAGCAAGCGGTGAGCTGGTTTAGCAGCCTGGTCTGTTGATGAATGAGAGTTGACTGGTCTCTGGTGAGTAGTTTGAGTTCCTGGACGATGGGATTGTCGGGCTCAAGCCGACGGAGCCGGTCGATCTCGTGAAGCCCATGGCGGGCAAGGATCATGGCATCGATGGCGTCGGTTTTGGCGCGTGACGCCTGACGGTGACGGTCCACGGTTTTCGGGTTCACGGGATAGACCGCGAAACCCGCTTCAAGCAGGGTATTAACCAGGATGCCGTGACGCGTCTCGATGATGCAGGCAATGCTGCTAGGCTCAGCGATTTGCTTGAGCCACCGAACCAGATGTCCCAAACCAGCAGCCGAATGGTCTACGCGTATCTGGCCGACCAGCTGGGCATCGTGGCCTAATACCACCACGTCATGATGGTCATCGGCCCAGTCAATACCGGCGAAAACCATGGCAAACCACCTCTCTGGAGGGTGAGTGACTTGGTTCGGGACACGGAGTGGCCTAACACGCCGGCGCTCGAAGCGCGACCCTCTATCAACCACGTGGCCCGAAGATTCCTCCGGGGAAGGACGGTCTTTAGTCAGCGGTCTAGCCGTCGAGGAGGGACAGCCTTTCCCCGGAAAACCAGGCAATCTGAATGTTTGGCATCACAGGACGCAAGTCCTACTGAGTACCTGATCCAATTCTAAAGTGTTAGGAGGGATTGCACTTGTTCCTGGATGCTGGATACATCCTGCTGGTCATGCCCGCCCTCATATTTGCGCTGTACGCGCAATCGAGGGTGAGAGGCGCTTTTGAACGGTACTCGAGGTACAGAGCGTCCAGCGGCAAGACGGGCGGTGAGGTCGCGAGGGACCTGCTCGCCGCCGCGAGGCTGGACGATGTGAAGATCGAACGTACCCCGTCGTCGCTGGGCGATCACTACGACCCGCGCGTCAGGGTGCTGAGGCTATCGCCGCAGGTATACGACAGTCCCTCGGTGGCGGCCCTCGGCGTGGCGGCTCACGAAGTGGGCCATGCCATACAGCACGACACGGGCTACAGCCCGCTCGCGGTCAGAAACGCGGTCCTTCCCGTGGCGCAACTCGGCTCCAACGCCGCGTGGCCGCTGTTCCTGCTCGGGTTCCTGTTCAGGATGCCAATGCTGATGGATTTGGGCATATTGTTCTTCTTCGCCGCGGTGTTATTCCAGGTCGTCACCCTGCCGGTGGAGTACAATGCCTCGAGCAGGGCGATGGAGATGCTGGTCGGTGGAGGGTATGTGTCCACCGCGGACGCCGGCCCCACGAAGGCGGTACTGGACGCGGCCGCGCTCACGTACGTCGCCGCGACGGCCATGGCCGTGGCGCAGCTTGCCAGGCTGCTCATCCTGCGCGGCAGTCGCAGGAACTAGGGGGCAGGTCCGGCGAAGAGATTCGTGACATGACAACGAGAGGGTATTCGGCAAGGGATGTTGCCCTCGAGGTACTCCGGCGCGTTGAAGAACGGGATGCCTACGCGGACATATCCCTTGACTCGTTTCTACAAAGGCATCGCCTTTCAGGGCCGGACAGGGCGCTCGCCACCGAGCTCGTCTACGGCGTTTGCCGCAGGCGCAACACACTTGACTGGGTCATCGAGAAGGCCAGCTCGCGGCCTGTGGGCGAAATGACAGGCGATGTGCGAAACGCCCTGAGGATGGGCGTGTACCAGTTGATGTACCTCGACAGGATCCCCGCGCACGCGGCAGTCAACGAATCCGTCGAGGCGGTGAAGAGCCGTGGCCGGCCGGGTGCCGCGAGGTTCACGAACGCGGTGCTCAGGAACGTCGCCGCGAAGCCGCCGGAGCCGGACCGGGAAGGGTCTCTCGCAATCCGTTACTCCCATCCCGAATGGCTGGTGGAGCACTTCGCGTCGGAGCTGGGCCTCGAGGCGGCGCAGCGCCTGATGGACGCCGACAACAGGACGCCCCCCTACACGGTCCGGGTCAACGCACTCAAAGCCGGCGTGGGAGAAGTGGAATGCATACTCCGCGAGCGCGGGGTCGCGGCGGCGGGCTGCAGGTTCGTGCCGGAGGGGCTGTGGTTGCCGGAGGGGCCGGGCGACGCGGGGGTCGAAGCGCATCGCCGCGGCCTGGTCCAGGCCCAGGACGAAGGCTCGATGCTGGTGTCCCGCGTCCTCGCGCCGGAACCCGGGGAATTCGTGATTGACGCGTGCGCCGCGCCGGGCGGGAAGACCACGCACATCGCCCAGCTCATGGGCAACCGCGGCAGGATCGTGGCCGCAGACATCCACCCGTCCCGGCTCGGCCTCGTTCGCAAGGTCTGCGGCAGGCTCGGCGTGACGATCGTGGAGGACATGGTGTGCGACAGCAGGTCCCTGAGGGATCGCATGGAGGGCCTGGCGGACAGGGTACTGGTGGACGCGCCGTGCAGCGGCCTGGGCACGCTCAGGAGGCGGCCGGACGCGCGGTGGAGGAAGGACGCGATGGATGCGAGGCGTCTTTCCGTTCTCCAGGTGGAGATACTGCTCTCCGCCGCTGACTGCCTCCGGCCGGGGGGGTGCCTCGTATACAGCACGTGCACGATCGGCCGGGAGGAGAATCAGGACGTCGTCCGGAGATTCCTGGAGGCCAGGGACGACTTCTTTCCCGACGACATCAGGTCGTGCTTGCCCGAGTCTCTTAGGGGCGACGCCTCCGGGGAAGGGTACATCCAGCTCCTCCCGCACGTTCACGGCACGGACGGGTTTTTCATCTGCAGGATGAGGCGGAGTGGTTGAATGGGTGGGAAGGACGGCAAGACCGACCTGCTGGGCTTGACCTTTGCGGAAGCGGAGGAGTTCTTCACCGGGCTCGGTCATCCCTGCTACCGAGCGCGGCAGGTATTCGAATGGATGTACTCGGCCAGGGTCCGGTCGTTCGCGGACATGACCAATCTCCCCCTCTCGCTCAGGGAAACGCTTGCCGGCGCTGCGCGCGTGGGTGCCCTCGAGACTGTGGCCAGGGATTCCCCGGCGGAGGGGGACACTGTGAAGTTCCTGTTCAGGCTCGTGGACGGGAACGCAGTGGAGGCCGTCATGATGAGGCACGACTACGGGATCACCGCCTGCGTGTCGTCTCAGGTCGGGTGTAAGATGGCGTGCGGGTTCTGTGCTTCGGGCATGGAGGGGTTCGTGCGAAACCTGCTGCCCGGCGAGATGGTCGCCCAGGTGACAGGGATTAACGAGACGCTCCAGCGCGATCGCAGGGTTTCGAGGGTCGTTCTGATGGGATCGGGCGAGCCGCTCGACAACTACGACGCGAGCCTGAAGTTCATCCGTATCATCAACGAGTCCCGCGGCCTCAACATCGGGATGAGGCACATCACCCTTTCGACATGCGGGATCGTTCCGGGGATTCGAAGGCTCATGCGCGAGGGTCTTCCGATCACGCTGTCAGTATCCCTGCACGCGCCCGACGATGAGCTGAGAGCGTCGCTCATGCCCGTAGCTAGGCGGTACAGGCTCAGCGAACTGATGAACGCATGCAGGGACTACGGAGAGACGACCGGGAGGAGAGTCACGATTGAATACGCCCTCGTGGACGGGGTCAACGATCAGGACCGGCACGCGAGGGGACTGGCGGCCCTTCTCAAGGGCGGGTTGTTCCATGTGAACTTGATCCCGCTCAATCCGGTGGAGGGCAAAGGGTTCCGGCGCGCCCGTCCGGACAGGGTGAAGGAGTTCTATGCGCTGCTAGAGAATATGGGGATTGCCGTGACGGTCCGTCGCGAGTTCGGGACAGGCGTCGACGCGGCGTGCGGCCAGCTCAGACGGAGGGTCGCAAGGGGGGGCGCTGATGGAGTATAGCGCTTTCACTGACGCCGGGCTCGTGAGGCCCGGTAACGAAGACTCGTACTGCCTTACCAGGCTGGACGGGCCTTCCTCCATCCTGGCTGCGGTGGCGGACGGAATGGGCGGGCACGAGGGCGGAGAGATCGCATCCAGGATCGCTGTGACCGCGATGGAGTCCGTGGTGACGGGCTGGTGGCGCAACCCGCCCGGGGATGACAAGGACGTGCTTTCCATTGTTTCAAGGGGCGCATCCACGGCGAACCGGATGATCAAGGAGGAGTCCGTCAGGAGATTCGGGGTACCCTGCATGGGGACCACACTGACGGCGGCCGTGATCTGCGGGAACCACGCGTATCTTGGGCATGCTGGGGACAGCCGCGCTTATCTGATAACACGCGACGGCATATCCCAGATCACGGAGGATCATTCTCTGGTGGGAGAAATGGTCCGCGACGGGGATCTGACGGAAGCCGAGGCAATGTGTCACCCGGGTAGGAACATACTGACGAACGCGCTCGGAACGAGCGAGAACCCGAGGCTGGACATGCATGTCAAGCAGCTGTCGGAGGGCGACATCGTGTTGCTCTGCACGGACGGCCTCACCAATCTAGTAAACAAGGAAGAGATACTGCGCTCCGCGCGCGCCACGGGCTCTCTGGACGAACTCGTTCGTTCCCTTGTTGGGCTGGCGAATTCACGAGGGGGACACGACAACACTACAGTTGTGGCCGTGAGGTATCCGGACGGAAGGTAGGCTGGCGGGTGGAATGATAGGTAAGGTACTCGGAGGCCGGTATGAGGTCCTCGAGAAAATCGGCGGCGGCGGAATGGCCGTCGTCTATAAGGCGCACGACAACTACCTGAACAGGAGCGTCGCCGTCAAGGTGCTGCGCCCGCAGTATGCGGGGGACGAGGACTTCGTCAGGCGGTTCCGGCGCGAGGCGCAGGCGGCGGCCAGCCTTGCCCACCCCAATATCGTCAACATCTTCGATGTCGGGGAGATCGACGACACGTACTACATCGTGATGGAATACGTGGAAGGCTCCACTCTGAAGCAGGTAATCAGCTCGAAGGGGCGCCTCTCGCCGGTGCAGGCGCTGAAGATCGCGCACCAGATATGCGAGGCCCTGGAGCATGCGCACAAGAGGCACGTCATCCACCGCGACATCAAGCCCCAGAACATCCTCATGAGCAGGGACGGCAGGGCCAAGGTGACCGATTTCGGGATCGCCCGCGCGGCGACTTCCTCGACAGTCACCCACACGGGGACTGTCATCGGTTCGGTTCACTACTTCTCCCCCGAACAGGCGAGGGGCGGGTTCACCGGTGAGCGCTCGGACATATACTCCCTGGGCGTCGCCATGTACGAGATGGTCACGGGCAGGGTCCCGTTCGAGGGGGACAGCCCGATCTCCATTGCGCTGAAGCACATGCAAGAGGAGATCGAGCCGGTCAAGAAGACTAATCCCGAGGTTCCCGACGAGGTCGCGACGATCATTACCCGCGCCCTCCGCAAGAACCAGTTCGATAGATACCAGAGCGCGTCTGACATGCTCCGGGACATAAAGGAGTCTTTGGCTGCGCTGGGCGAGGATGTCAAGAGCACCACGGACGAGGGTCTACTGAATCCACCGCCCGTGGAAGAGGACGAGGAGGACGAGGTCCAGACGACCAGGGTCAAATCCAAGAAAAGGCGCGGTTTCGGATGGATGAAATGGCTGATTCCCATACTCATCATAGGGGGCCTGGCCACCTGGGGTTCGATGGTACTCACGGATTGGCTGAGCGTCCCGATCGTGGAGGTCCCAGGGGTGGTGGGGAAGAGCCTCAGCGACGCGCAGCGGGAACTGGAGGCGAAGGGCCTGACCGGATCCGTGGTGGCGCAGAAATACGATGACACGACGCCGGTCGGACACGTGATTTCGCAGACGCCCGAAGCGGGAGAGAGCGTGAAGGCCGGCAGGACCGTGAACCTGGTTGTGTCGCAGGGTCAGGAATTCACCCTCGTGCCCGAGATCACCAACAGGTCGCTGCGTGAGGCCGAGGTGCTGCTGCAGGCCGCCGGTCTTGACTTCGGGGACATAACCGCGGAGTATCACTCGACGGTTCCGGAGGACAGCGTAATCTCGCAGAACCCGAGGAAAGACACGAGGGTCACCAAGGGCACACTGGTGGACATCTATCTCAGCAAGGGACCCGAGCCCGCAGCCATCGCGGTCCCCGACTTCGTGGGGACCTCGATCCAGGACACCGTACAGCAGCTGGCGGGGCTGAAGCTGGCGCAGGGGACCATCACCGAGAGGCCGTCACCGGATCCCGCAGGCATCGTCATCGGACAGGACCCTCAGAAAGGGTCGGAAGTGCGGGAGGGCACACCGGTGAACCTGATTGTGAGCAGTGGACCCGGCATGAGTCCCTCGAAGAGGAACGTGATCGAGATTACTATCCCCGGTGGTCCCGGGCAGGTGGAGATCAAGGTCACGGTGCAGGACGAATCGGGGGTTAGGCTCGCATACAGGGCCAAACACGACCGGGGGTCCACGGTGCCGGTCGAGATCCAGTGGAGCGGCGCCGAAGCCGTTGTAAGGGTGTTCTTTGACGACGCGCAGGTGCGCGAACTGACCTTGAACTAGGGGATTAGAGGGAAAATGTGACTGATACCGGCCGGATTGTCAAGTGTCATTCCAACTTCTTCGACCTCCTCCTCGACAGGGGCGTCGCCGGCAGGGGCGTCGCCCGGTGCGTCCTCAGGGGGCGTCTGAGGCTCGAGCGACGCGACATACTTGCGGGAGACCTGGTGGAGGTATCTCCCGTCCCCGATGGCTCGTTCGTCGTCCAGAAGGTCCTCCCCAGGCGTAATAGACTGCTCAGGCCGCCGGTCGCGAACGTCGATACGCTTCTCGTCGTATTCACCGTGAAGGAACCCCCGTTCAACTACCGCGTGGTGGATAAGATCCTCGTGATCGCCGAGACCAGAGGGTTGGAGGCGCTTGTCTGCTTGAACAAGGCGGATCTGTGTGGCCCCGGGGAGATCGAGTCCGCCCTGGAACCGTACCGTAAGGCGTCGTACAGGACGGTCGTCACCAGCGCGCGTACCCGGTCGGGCATCGGAGAACTCCGCGGGGCCATCGGCCGAGGGGTGGTGGTACTCGCGGGGCAGTCGGGGGTCGGCAAGTCCAGCATCCTGAACGCGCTGATCCCGGGATCCCGCCGGGAGGTGGGCGACATCAGCCGGAAGAGGAACGCGGGCAGGCACACGACAAAAGGGGTTGACCTGCTCGTTCTACCTGGCTCGGGTGGGCTGGTGGCGGATACTCCGGGGTTCAGCCGGCTTGAACTCGAGGCCCTTACCAGGGAGGAAGTGGCCGGGGGGTTCCCCGAAATCAGGAGGTTGGAAGGGCAATGCAGGTTTTCGGACTGCGCCCACAGGCACGAGCCCGAATGTGCGGTGAAGACCGCCGTCGCCGTTGGCGCGATTGGGGCCACCCGCTATGAGAGCTACATCGCCATGCTGGACGAAGCGGAACTGTACGAACAACGGAGGTATCGCTAAATGGGGGAGAAGGGCAGGACGGCCGGGGTGAAGATTGCCCCGTCTGTGATGGCGTGCGACTTGGCGAGGCTGGCGGATGAGGTTGCGAGCGTGGAGGCTGGCGGCGCCGACTTCCTGCACCTGGACATCATGGATGGCAGGTTCGTTCCGAATATCACGTTTGGTTTTCCGGTAGTGGAGGCTATACGGCGGACTTCGGACCTGCCCGTCGAGGCGCACTTGATGATCGTGGAGCCGGACAGGTACATCCGCGACTTCGCGAAGGCGGGATCGAGCATCATCTCCGTGCACGTGGAGGCGTGCGCTCACCTGGACAGGACGCTCAGGGCCATAAGGGAAGCGGGGGCCAGGCCGGGGGTTGCCTTGAACCCCGCCACCCCGGTGTGTGCGGTGGAAGAGGTGCTCCCGCTCGTGGACTTCATTACGGTCATGACAGTCAACCCCGGCTTTGGCGGACAACAGTTCATCCAGCATTGCGTCGAGAAGATCAGGCGACTTGCCGCGATGGTGGCGGGACGGCCGATCGAGATCGAGGTCGACGGCGGCATCGGTGTGCCTACGGCGGGCCTCGTTGCGGGCGCGGGCGCCACGGTACTGGCAGCCGGGTCGTCCGTATTCGGACCCATCGACCGGAAGGGGGCCATAGACGCGCTGCGCCGCGCCGCCGCGCAGCCTGTATGACCTTGACCCCGGGCAACACCGGTTGTATACTGTGAGATGATAAAAGCATAGCAGCCTTCGGGGCCAGGTGAGAGGGGGATCCCTCAATTCCTGACCGGCGGTGATGCCCTTCGTGGGACTAGCGCCGCGAGCCGCGGATGCGGCAGACCCGGTGAGAAACCGGGGCCGACAGTAGAGTCTGGATGGGAGAAGGCGTCTCGGACGGATCTAATCCGTTTGTCGCCCCGGGGCTGACTCCGGGGTTTTGTATTGCCCCGGGTCAGGGGAGGATGATCCTGTAATGGAAGCGTTGCGCGACAGTCTCGTGCGCCGGATGGTGCGAGTGGGTTTCCTCGGAGCGGCGGGGGCCCTGCTCATGGTGGTCATGGAGGTGCCCCTCCTGCCCTACGCACCGTTTCTCAAGTGGGACGCCGGTGACATACCGGCCCTTCTCGGCGCGTTCAGCATGGGTCCGGTGGCCGGATTGCTCATCGAAGCGGTGAAGAACGCGATTTGGCAGCTCACCGGCAAGAACTCGACGGGACCCATCGGTTTCGCCGCGAGCTACCTTGCCGGAGCCACGTTATGCTTCACCGCGGGCCTCGTCTACAGGTTCCGGCGCACGAAGGCGGGGGCCCTGGCGGCGATGGCCGTGGGCACGGTAGTCATGACGGTCGTGATGTGCCTGGCGAACCTGTATTTCTTCCTGCCAAGCTGGGGTTTCAAGGGTGACGAGGTGGCGAATCTGATCGTAACCGCCGCCATCCCGTTCAACCTTCTGAAGGGCCTGCTCACGTCGGCGATCACGTTCGTCCTGTACAAGAGGGTGAGACGGTACCTCGGGGGTCCCCCTGAGAGGTCCCCGCTGTAAGTTCTGTACCTGCATACCCGCCACTCGTTTGGACGGCGGGGGTTCGGGGACAGCCCGTTCCCGGCCCCGCCGTCTTGACGCAGTCTCTCGTCCCCATTCTTTACTCCAACCAGAAGGACACGGCGAATCAATGTGGAATGTAAGAGCAGATGTCAGACATCTGGTATCTGCTCTTTGACTCCCGACGCCAGATGCGTTCGAAGGCATTTGCGCAACGGACGCAGGGCTTGTGCCGGTCCTGGGCAAGTGGAGCCGGTGAACCTGGCTTTCGACAGTCTCCATCTGCCCGTAGTCGTTGTGAAGGAGACGGATCTCGCCGGGGTGAATGATGGTGACGATGTCGGAGTATGGAGGGCTATGTCATGTTGAACACAATTGACCGTATCCCGAAGCCGAGTAAGATAACCGAGACTATCGCCGGAGAGATAAGGCGCCTGATTGAGCTCGGGAAACTGGCGCCCGGCGAAAGGTTGCCGAGCGAGAAAGAGCTGTCGGAAGCTTTCGGGGTAGGGCGCTCGTCGGTCCGCGAGGCGCTCCAGGCGCTGGAGCACTTGGGCCTTATTCAATCCAGGCAGGGCATAGGCCGGTTCCTGAGTCCTGACGCGCAGGCCCTGTGCAGCTCGCTGAATTGGAATATGGTCCTGGAGCATGCGCCGGTGTTCGAGCTCATGGAGGCCAGGGAGCATCTCGAAGCGCTGGCCGCGGGGTTGGCGGCGCGCCGGGCCTCGGACGAAGACATAGCCACGCTCGAAGCGATGCTGAAAGGGATGGAAGGCATCACTGACCTTGACGCCTGGTTCCGGGCGGACATGGCCTTTCACCTGGCGATATCGAAGACGTGCAAGAATTCGGTCATATCGGAACTGGTGAACCAGCTCATGCACCGCGTCTACGGTGAGGCGGAGAGATTCGCCAGGACAGCTCCGGACACGGCCGCGGCGAGTATGAGGCTGTTCAACGGGGTGCTTGCCGCTATCAAAGACGGCGATGGCGACGGGGCCGCCGCGTTAATGAAAGAGCACTTGCAGTCGGTCAGAGTGAGTCTGGCCAAACAGGAGTAGCGAATACCGACAACTGAGATGCCAGGAGGTAGGCTGCATGCGGTTTTCTCGAATGGTCACCAGCATTGATACGCATACGGTGGGTCAGCCGACGAGGACTATCATCGGCGGCGTCCCGCACATACCCGGCGCGACGATGGCGGACAAGATGCTTTACCTCAGGGACAACAGGGACAGTTTCCGTACGATGTTGATGTATGAGCCGCGCGGCCACAACATCATGTCGGGCGCCATAATCACGCAACCGTGCGATCCCGCCGCCGACGTGGGAGTCATCTACATCGAAGTCGGGGGCTACCTCCCGATGTGCGGACATGACACCATTGGCTGCTGCACCGCCATGGTTGAAGCCGGGATAGTGCCTGTCACGGAGCCGGAGACGGTGATCAAACTCGATACGCCGGCTGGACTTGTCGTTGCCAGGGTCGAGGTTGAGGACAACGTGGCAAAAAGCGTCACGTTCAGGAATGTCCCCTCGTTCGTCATGGTCCCCGGTGCCAGGATCGAGGCGCCCGGATTCGGCGAGGTCGTGTTCGATATCTCGTGGGGGGGCAACCCATACGCCCTGGTGGAGGCGAGCAGGCTCGGCCTCTCGATTGAACCGGGTAATGCCGCGGAGATAATCCGCGCCGGCAAGATGCTGAGACATGAGATAAACAGGAACATCAAGATAACGCACCCCGAGAAGCCCTTCGTTGACAACGTGACACACGTGGAATTTTCCGGTCCCGCGAAGAGCCCCGGGGCCCACCTGCAGAACGCGGTCGTTTTCCCTCCCGGGGACATCGACAGGTCTCCCTGTGGCACGGGCACTTCGGCCAAGGTGGCCGCCATGTATCTGAAGGGCGAACTCGAGATGGGACAGGAATTCGTCCACGAGAGCATCCTGGGGACCATGTTCAGGGCCAGGGTCATCGCCGAGACCACGGTAGGGCCGTACAGAGCCGTCATCCCGGAAATCACGGGCAGTGCTTACGTAACCGGCATCCACCAGTTCGTGGTCGACCCCGGAGACCCGCTGAAAGACGGCTTCCTGCTGGGGCTCTGAGAGTCGCCCGCGAAGGGACTATCGACCCGCCGGATGCCGGTTGCACATTACCTCAGCATTACTGCGGAAAGGAGGTGCGGCCATGAGGGTGCAACACCACCCGATCCTCGGGGACCGGGCCTCCTCGCGTACCGTGGAGCTGACCGTCGATGGTAAGAAGGTTCCAGCCCGCGAGGGCGAGACCATAGCGGCGGCGCTGGTGGCTGCGGGGATCAGGGTCAACAGATATACCCGCAAGAAGGGTACTCCCAGGGGGCTGTTCTGCGCGATTGGCCAGTGTACCGACTGCGTGATGATTGTCAACGGGGTATCCAACGTGAGAACCTGCGTTACCCCCGTGGCTGACGGCATGGTCATCGAGACTCAGTACGGCTCGGGCCGTGACGGCGGGCCGGGAGCGGAGGGAGCCTAGCAGGTCCGTCAGGGAATGGAGGATGCGACGGCGCTTATGAAAGCATTTGACGTAGTCGTGGTTGGCGCCGGGCCGGCCGGCCTGGCGGCATCCATAGAGGCCGCGAAACGCGGTTGCGGCGTGCTGCTTGTCGACTCTAACCTCAAACCCGGCGGGCAGCTGATCAAACAGATACACAAGTTCTTCGGATCCAGGGAGCATCGCGCAGGCGTCAGGGGAATCGACATCGCCCGCGACCTGTATGACGAGGCCGTGAAGGCCGGTGTGACGGTGTGGCTCGATACCAGCGTGTACGGGATATTTGACGGCGGTGTGCTCGGTATGGCCAGGGGGGTGCTCGAGAGAAAGCCATCCGGACTGGGAGTGCGAGCCACCAGGATAATACTCGCCACCGGCGCGTCCGAGAATGCGGTCAATTTCCCGGGTTGGACCATGCCGGGCGTGATGGGCGCCGGCGCCGCGCAGACGATGATCAACGTGGAGAGGGTGCTGCCCGGGCGCCGGGTGTTGATGATCGGTTCGGGCAACGTGGGTCTCATCGTCAGTTATCAGCTCATGCAGGCTGGCGCCGAAGTCGTTGCCCTGGTTGAAGGCCTTCCGCGCGTGGGCGGGTACGGGGTGCACGCCGCGAAGATCAGCAGGGCGGGCGTGCCGATCCTGATATCACACACTGTGTCCCGGGTACTGGGAGAGAAGGAGGTCGAGGGCGCCGAGATCGTCGGGATCGACAGGTCCTGGCAGCCGGTGCCCGGCACCTCGAGGCAGCTGGACGTTGATACGGTCTGCATCGCCACGGGCCTCAGGCCGTACGCCAAACTCGCCATGATGGCCGGGTGCAGGATGGTTCACTCACCGGTCCTTGGCGGTTGGATACCGTTCCACGACCGGCGCTCGAGGACGAGTGTGGCGGGCATATACGTGGCCGGCGACGTCGGCGGGGTCGAGGAGGCCAGCACCGCCATGGAGGAAGGGCATCTGGCGGGACTTTCGGTTGCCGAGGACCTGAACAGGGTGAGTCCCGCCGAAGCGGCGCGTGAAAGGGAGATCTCGGAAGCCAGGCTGGCCTCGCTCAGGATGGGGCCATTCGGCAAGCCCAGGCAGGACGCGAAAGAAGCCGTTCACAGGGCAGGTGAATCCTCATGTCTGGCGGTGTGATAGTAGACGGCTACGTTTCAACGGATGAACTCAGGGATTGCCCCGGCTGCCCCTCACGCGAAAGGATGCTGAAGGGGCCGGTAGCCTGCATCGAGTGCGTCCAGGAGATACCGTGCAATCCGTGTGAGGCCGCATGCCCGAAGGGCGCCGTTCACGTGGGGAAACCGATCACCAATCGCCCCGTGCTGGATGGGGAGAAGTGTATCGGGTGCGGTCTGTGCATCGCGAAGTGCCCCGGCCTGGCGATTTTCGTAGTTGACCTGGCGTATTCGGATTCGGAGGCGACGGTTTCGTTTCCCCACGAATACCTGCCGCTGCCGGCTGAGGGCGACGTCGTGACGGCCGTCAACCGCGCGGGGAAGCCGGTATGTGGCGCGAGAGTCGTGAAGGTGTTGAATCCGCCGCGCAACGACCGCACGCCGGTGATCACGATTGCCATCCCAAAGGAACACGCGGATGAAGTCAGGGGAATGGCGAGGAAGATCGGGGGGCAAGCGCAGTGGACGACGACATGATTGTCTGCCGTTGTGAGGAAATCACGGTGGGCCAGATCAGGCAGGCGATAAGGGAGGGCGCGCGGGACCTGTCCGGGGTGAAGAGGAGAACCAGGGCCGGCATGGGCCTGTGCCAGGGAAGGACTTGCGAGAGCCTTGTGGTCAGGATCCTGTGCCAGGAACTCGGCAAGAAGCCGTCCGAGGTCGCCCCCGGGTCGGTCAGACCCCCCGTGGTCCCTGTGCCGTTCAGTGTTTTACAGGATGGGTGTGAGAGCTGTGACTAAGGTGGCCGATGTAATCGTCGTTGGTGGCGGAGTGATAGGGTCGGCGGTCACATACTACCTGGCCAAGGAGGGTTTCAAGGTTACCCTCGTCGACAGGGGCGATCTGGCTTCGGGAACCTCATCGGCCTGCGACGGCAACGTCTTGGCCATCGACAAGATGCCGGGCTACGATAGCCAGATGACGTTCCAGAGCCAGAAAATGCTGGCGGAACTGACCAACGAGCTTGACTATGATTTCGAATACAGGTGTCCAGGGAGCACCCTGGCCGTCGAGGACGAGGTCCAGGACGCCGTGGCACGGGACTGGACGGAGCGGCAGAAGGCCGCCGGCCTTCCCATGAGGTACATGACAGGCGCCGAGGTGCACGAGGACGAACCCATGCTTGCGAGGGACATCGTGGGCCTCGTCGAGTGCGCCTCCGATTGCTCGCTATACCCGATGGGACTCGTCTACGGGTTTACCTACGCGGCCAGGAGGCACGGGGCTGAGGTCCGTCAATTCTGCGAGGTGCGCTCTATCCTCAGGGATTCGAGTGGCCGGGTCACGGGAGTGGAAACTTCGGATGGGCCCGTGCCGGGGGGCAAGGTGGTGCTTTCCGCGGGGGTCTGGACGGCGGCCATCGCCGCCACGGCCGGCGTTGACGTTCCCATAGTGCCCAGGAAGGGCCAGATCCTAGTGACCGAGTGCGCCCACCGGATAGGCCGGCGCAAGGTCATGGAGATCGGGTACCTCATGGCGAAGTTCGGTGGGTCCGCGAAGCGGCAGGTGGAGCCCGACATGGAGAAATACGGCATCGCGCTGGTCTTCGAACCCACGATGCAGAGCAACTACTTGATAGGTTCCAGCAGGGAGTTCGTGGGTTACGACAACTCGTGCGATCCCAGGGTGCTCGGGCTGCTGGCCAAGAGGGCGGTGAGGTTCTTCCCCGTGATGAAGGACCTCAACGTAATCAGGTCGTATGCGGGGCTGAGGCCGTTCACACCGGACCACTTGCCCATCGTATCGCCCGTGACGGAGGTACCGGGCCTCTACATCGCCGCCGGACACGAGGGCGACGGCATCGGGCTCGCGCCGGTAACCGGGAAGATAGTGGCACAGATGCTGGCTGGAAAACCGGCGTCCGTCCCGCTGGCGCCGTTGAGACTCGACCGGTTCAAGAAGGAGAATACACACGATACCAGCGCGGATGAGTAGAAGCCGCCCCGGACGACAAGGAGGAGAGCGTGAAATGGCAGACCTCAAGGGTGTACACGTGGTGAGCGTCACTCCGTTCAAGCAGAACGGAGAGGTGGACTACGAGGGGCTGAGGGCCAACGTGGACTGGTACATCGAGCAGGGAGTCCACGGAGTACTCCCCCTGGGCAGCACGGGTGAATTCGCGAGCCTGGAGGACGATGAGAAGAAGAGGGTCGCGGAAACGGTCGTCGACCAGGTCAATGGCAGAGTCCCCACGATAATTGGCGCCACGGCCGAGACGACGGAGAAGGCTATCGAGTATACGAAGCATGCTAAGGAGATCGGCGCCGCGGGCGTTATGATATTGCCGTCGTATTACTGCAAACCCTCCCAGGAGGAGATGTACGTTCACTTCAAGAGGATCGCGGAGGCCGTGGACATCCCCATAGTCATCTACAACAATCCCTGGAGTTCGGGCGTGGACATGCAGGCCGAGACCGTCGCCAGGCTGGCTGAGCACCCGAACCTTCGCTACATCAAGGAGTGCACCGCCGACATCAAGCGGCTGCGGGAGATCAGGATTCTGACCAACGACCGGATGCTGATATATTGCGGCTGGGAAGACCTCGCCTATGAATCATTCTTCATGGGGGCCCAGGGCTGGGTATCCGTCATCGGCAACATCGCCCCGAGACTCGCAGTGGAGCTGTACACCCTCGTTGCGTTGAAGAAGGACTACGTGAATGGCTGGGAGCTTTACAAGAAGATGCTTCCCATGCTGAAGCACCTGGAGTACTCCGGGAAGCTGCAGCAGACTCTGAAGTACTCGATGGACAAGATGGGCCTGCACGGGGGCGTGGTCAGGAGCCCCAAGCTGCCGCTGACCGCGGACGACAGGGTGAAGGTCGACGGCATGCTAGAGCTGATGGGCCTTATCTAGCCAGCCTGCCCCCGAGGCGCGCCGCGCCCGCCACTCTGTGGAAAGGACTCTATATGGGAGGAGAGACCATGGGAAACGGCTACTGGAATAGATTTTGAGAGTTGATCTCACCGCCGGCAAGACCTGGACGGAGAGCGTTGGCGACGAGGTATGGATGGCTTTCACCGGGGGAGCGGGGTTCGCCGCCAAGGTAATTCTCGAAGAGGCCACGGCCAGTACAGACCCACTCGGCCCCGACAACCCATTGGTGTTTGCACTGGGTCCTTATCAGGCCGGCAATTGCCCCGGCAACGCGAAGTGGACTGTCGCCGCGAAGTCACCCCTTACGAATACCTATGGCGATTCGGCGGCCGGCGCCGACTGGGGCGTGGCGCTCAAGAAGGCCGGGTATGACGCCCTGATCATCAAGGGGGCGGCGTCCAGGCCCGTCTACCTGCTAATCGACGAGGATCGCGTGGAACTGAAGGACGCGGCCGGCGTGTGGGGCCTCGACGCTTACGAGACTGTGAAGGCGGTCCAAAGCGCCGAGGACGATCCCGGCCTCTCGGTGGCGAACATCGGTCCCGCGGGTGAGAACCTCGTGAAGATGGCCTGCATAGTGGCCGATGGTCACAGCTTCGCGGGCAGGTGCGGCCTCGGCGCTGTCATGGGGGCCAAGAGATTGAAGGCCATTGCGGTGAGGGGCAAGAAGGCGGTCCCCGTGCACGACCCCGATAGAGTGAAGGAGCTGGCCAGGGACCGGTTCAAGGAGATATTCGCCGCGGCCAAGGGTAACGGATTGAGGGACCACGGGACGCCAAACCTGTGCATTACAGCCGAGTCGCTCGGAGACATGCCGATCAAGTACTGGACGGGGGATGTGTGGCCCGAGGGCGCGAAGACGATAGGCGCCCCGAATTACACTGAAGTGCTCAAGGCGAAGCCGCTTCCGTGTCGGAATTGCCCTGTCGGGTGTCACAGGGACGTCACCGTGGACGACGGCCCGTACGCGATGAAGGGGCCCGGTCCGGAGTACGAAACGTGCGGCATGCTCGGCACGAATCTGATGATCTGCGATCCCGAGGCGGTGGCGAAGGCCAACGATGTATGCAACAGGGCGGGAATGGATACCATCTCGGCCGGAGCGTGCGTCGGTCTGGCCATGGAGTGCTACGAGAAAGGGTGGATCACTGCGGATCAGGCCGGGATGGAGATCCCCTGGGGCGACGCGAAGGCGGCCATAGAACTCATCCGCCTGATGGGGAAGCGAGAGGGATTCGGCGAAGTCTTCGCCGGCGGATCGCTGGAGGCTGCCAGGAGGATTCACCCCGACGCCGAGCGACTGGTGGCCCACGCCAAGGGCCTCGATTACCCGGCCCATGACCCGCGCGCGTGCTGGAGCCTTGGGCTCAACTACGCCACTTCGACGCGCGGAGCGTGCCACATGAGGGGAGTCACTGAGGATGTCGAGATGGGCGGGTTCTTCGTTCCTGAACTCGGGATCGTGAAGGACTGGTCGAAGCTGTTTTCTCCGGAGAACAAGGCCGAGCTCACGGTCAAACTACAGGACTACTGCGCCTGGTTGAACTCGCTGGTCATCTGCACCTTCATGGTGGACGGCGGCGAGATGACGTTCACCTCCCTGCTCGAGTTGTTCAACGCAGTCACGGGATGGGGGTGGACCGTCGAAGACGCGATGAAGGCGGGCGAGCGCATTACGACCGTCCAACGGCTCATCAACCTCCGCGACGGACACGGGCGGCATACCGACACACTGCCTTACAAGATGACGGTGCCGGCAAGAGAGGGATTCAGGGCGGGGAAGACCCCGACCCCTATTGAGATGTATCTGGATGAATACTACGAGATGAGAAAATGGGACGCCCAGGGCCGCCCGACAAGGGAGTGCCTGGAGGACCTGGGCTTCGCTGAGTACGCAGGCATCGCCGGGCTGTAGGTTCCGCCGGTCCTGCGGCCGGCCTGTGATGGAAGGAGGCGGTCGGGTTGGAGGTATCGGTCAGGTTATTCGGGACCCTGCGCGATCTGATGGGGGAACGCCGCACGGTGAGCCTGGACGCCGGAACCACAGTCACAGGCCTTCTCAAGAGCCTCGGCCTGGAAGAGAAAGGGATCTCCCTGACGGTCGTGAACGGCGTCCAGGTGGAGGCCGCCCATGTCCTCCAGGACGGTGACCAGGTGATGATAGTGCCCCCGGTCATAGGTGGGTAGGCTTGCCGGACACCGGCGGCCGGACACCGGCGTGAAGCGGGTGCTGGCCACCGGCGGTGCTGATGGCCAGCCTGGATTGTTGCGCGGGGGGTGTTGTAGTGTTCAACTGGGATGAACTGAAGTCGGGATTCCCCGAAGAATTGAGGAGGCAGCAGGTGTTCCAGACCGCGGGCGCCAAACCCCACGGGAAGCTGTTGTTCGGGCTCGGGGCAATCGAACGCCTCCCGGAAGAGGCGTCGAGGCTCGCCGGCGGCAAGGCGCTCCTAATAACGGGCAAACACGTGCGCGGCATGGGGATGGCCGACTTCGCCGGCGGCTTGCTGGAGCGCGGTGGGTTCACAGTCACGATTTGTGACGACGTGGAGCCGGAGCCTACCATCGAAACGGGTGAACGGGTGCTCGATCTATGCAGGAGGGGAGGCTTCTCTCTCGTAGTGGGGTTGGGGGGCGGCAGCCCCATGGATACGGCGAAGGCCTGCGCCATCCTGGCCAGAGACACCATTTCGGTCGACGAGTACATGAGGGGTAAACCCGTGTCCGCGACTGCGGTCCCGAAGATCCTGATACCCACCACTTCCGGAACCGGGAGCGAGATGAACGGGGCTTCCGTCTTCCGCTACGCGGAGAAGAAGGCCTCGTACGCTCATCCCCAGGGGTTCGCCGATGTCGCGCTGGTCGACCCGGCCCTGACGGCGACCATGCCCCCGCGGGTGACAGTCGCCACTGGCCTGGACGCCCTCAGCCACGCCGTCGAGGCGTGCGTGTCGCTCAACACGACCACCATATCCGAACCACTTGCCTTCAAGTCAGTCGAGTACGTTTTCCGCTATCTCAAGAGGGCTGCCGTCAACGGGCTGGATTTCGAGGCGCGCAACTACATGGCCTGGGCTTCTGTACTCGGGATGATGGCGTACACCGCTGTCGGCGGCCTGTACGCTCACAGTTTCTCATACATCCTGACGATGCACAGGGAGCAGCCGCACGGCACCGGTTGCGGGATCAGCCTCCCCTATACGCTGATGCTGAACATATCCGAGATCGAGCCGGTCCTCGTGCGCATGGCAAGTGTCGTGGGGGTCGAAACGCGGGGCATGTCCTCCCGCGAGATCGCGGTCAAGGTCATCGACCGTTTCATGTGGTTGCTCCAGGACCTGGGTGTGGCGGCGGACCTGAAGTCGTACGGGTTCAGTGAGGCGGACGCTCACTGGATGGCGCGTGAACTGGTGGAGAAGTACTACCGCAAGGCCAACCCGAGGAATCTGGACGTGGACACCGCGGAGAACCTCATGCGATCGATGCTGGAGGGGAAACCGCGGCCGGTGTGATCGAAACCCTGCGAGAGCGTTCGCTTGCGGGGCGCCGCGGCTCGTGGTAAAATGGACGCGTTGCTTCTATCGCCCCGTTCATCGTGGAGGTGCTCTTGATGGGCCGTAAGTGCGAAGTATGCGGCAAGACGCTGAGCGTCGGCCACACGGTAAGCCACTCGAACGTGAAAACGAAGAGGACATGGTCACCCAACATACAGCGCGTCAGGGCGCTCGTCAACGGCGCTCCCCGCAGGCTCTACGTCTGTACGAAGTGTCTCAAGGCGGGGAAGGTCACGCGCGCCGTTTGAGGCTCGATTTGAGGGTCGATTTGAACAGAGCGGCCGGGACGCTGTCCCGGCCATATCGTTCCTGGGCCAATCCCGTCACTTCTTCTTCTTTCTCGAGAACGTTCCGGCTATTGACTGGATCACTACGCCCAGGGGTCTTGGGATCCTAAGTACGATGACCCTCACGATATTACCCCCTTACGCGCGACAATCTACTGCCAGACCATCGACCATCCCATCCAGACGAGGGCAGTCCCCATGAATGCGAGCCATATCCACAGGGGGACCGTATTGATCAGGACCGCGGCCCCCGTGAACAGGAGAATTCCACCCAGGGCCTTCTTCTTGCCGCTGTCCGTGAGCCGTGGCAGGCTCCTCACTCTGAACCTCATCCCCTACCACCCCATGGCATTTCATTATATTCCCGGACGATCGGTTGGTTACCAGCCTGCGAGGGAGGAAAACTGCTTGGTGGCAAGAAATTTTCCAGGGTGCTGATAGGCGCCAATTGGGAGGCTGGCCGATGGACAAGGAAGCGTCCAACCAGTATGGGAAGCTGGTGTTGTCCGAGGAGGTAATCGCGACGATCGCGGGTGTCGCCGCCACGGAGTGCTACGGGATCGTCGGGATGGCCTCCCGGAGGGTTGCCGACGGCATCGCCGAACTACTCGGCAAGGAGAACCTGAGCAGGGGAGTGGAAGTGGCCCTTGACGGCAACAGAGCCGCTATCACGCTGAACGTCATCGTGGGATACGGCGTCAGGATATCCGAGGTAGCCAGGAACGTCATTCAGAAAGTCAAGTACACTGTCGAGAGCAGCACCGGTCTATCGGTCGTAAGAGTGAACATCAACGTCCAGGGTGTGAAGGTTACCCGGAGCTGAGGGAGGTCTCCAGTTGGAGCCCGACGTAATTGACGCGGCTGCCTTCTGCGATATCATCAGGCGCGCGTCGTGCGTGCTGGAAGAGAACCGTTCCAGCGTGGACGCTTTGAACGTTTTTCCGGTTCCTGACGGGGATACCGGCACGAACATGAACCTGACGATGAAGGCGGCTGTGGAGGAGATAGGAAAGAGCCGCCCTGTGACCTTGGGCGCAGCGGCCGAGGCGGCCGCCATGGGCTCGCTCATGGGCGCCAGGGGGAATTCGGGAGTCATTCTGTCGCAGTTGTTCAGGGGCATTTCGAGGGCCTTAGGGGGCAAGGAACGCGCCACCGCGGCGGAGATCGCGTGGGCCATGCAGGAAGGGGTCGCGACGGCGTACAAGGCCGTGATGAAGCCCGTCGAGGGCACAATCCTGACGGTCGCGAGGGAGGCTGCGGGGGCTGCCCTGTCCGCCGCGAAGGTGGGCGCCGGAGTGGCGGGGGTCTGGGAGGCGGCGCTCGGGAGGGCCCAGTGGATCCTCGAGAGGACCCCTGACATGTTGCCAGTCCTGAAACAGGCAGGGGTGGTGGACGCCGGGGGAAAGGGCCTGGTATATATATTAACCGGCGCGTGCGAGGCCGTGAAAGGCGCGCCCGCGGAGAGTGAGCGGAAGGCCGCCGGGGGGCCCTCGAAGACGGTCGAGTTCAAACTGACTGAAAAGATATCGGACATCCGGTTCCCGTACGACACGCAGTTACTGGTGAAGGGGAAGGGATTGCAGGCCGCGGAAATACGCTCCCGGCTGGAGGAGATGGGGGATTCCCTTCTCGTGGTAGGCGGCAACGAGCTCGTGAGGGTCCACGTGCATACGGCCAACCCGGGCAAGGTTCTCGAATGCTGCCTGGCGTTCGGGACCCTTGCGGACATCAGCATAGAGAACATGCAGGAGCAGCACGATTCACTGAGAGAGGCGGAAACCGCGCCCGCGGGACCCGCGTTCGCCGGGCCCGCATTCGCCGGACCGCCGGCCCCCAACGGGGATTCCGCTGGGCACGGAGTGGGGATCGTGGCCGTTTCCCTCGGTGACGGGTTGAGCGAGATATTCAGAAGCCTCGGCGCCGATGAAGTGATCAACGGCGGCCAGACGATGAACCCCAGTACCGAGGACGTACTCAATGCCGTAAGAAAGGTGCCCGCCGAGAAGGTAATCCTCCTCCCGAACAACGGGAACATAATCCTCGCTGCCAAGCAGGCCAAGAAGCTGGCAGGCAAGCGGGTCTACGTCGTTCCGACGAAAACGATACCGCAGGGACTATCTGCCCTGCTTGCGTTCAAGTCGGACACCACGATGGAAATGAACCTGCGCCGGATGGCGAAAGCGGTTCGCCAGGTGAGGACCGGTGAGGTGACTTATGCGGTCCGGAAGACCAGGGTGGACGGGGTCGAGGTGAGCCCGGGGGACATACTCGGGATCTGGGATGGGAGCATCGCCGTGACCGGCAGCGACCCCGACGAGGTGCTGACCGGGCTCGCCGGCAAGATGGTGAGGCCGGAGAGCGAGATTCTGACGGTATTCTACGGAGATCTCGTGGACGAAGAGCGCGCCGCGCGCCTGGAAGGCGCCCTCAGGACGGAGTTCCCCGAGCTGGACATCGAATTCCGCCGGGGCGGCCAGCCGCTTTACTACTACATCATGTCCGTCGAATAGGGGCGAGTTTGTGCCTGCCCTTCCGCTGGATCGAGACGTCCAGTACATAAGGGGAGTCGGCCCGGCCAGGGCCGCCCTGTTCAGGAACATCGGGGTCCACACGGTTGGAGACCTCCTCCAGTACTATCCCCGCCGGCACGAGGACAGGAGTTCCCTGAAGCCCATCGCCGCCCTCGAAGACGGGGCGGTGGAAACCTTCAAGGGGCTGGTGCGCGGTTCCACCGAGAGGAGGCCGAGGCGCGGGCTGGTCATCACCGGAGTGACGGTCACCGACGGGACCGGCGTGGCGAACCTGGTCTGGTTCAACCAGCCGTACATGGCGAAGAGGTTCCCTCGCGACAGGTGGTTCGTGTTCACAGGCAAGGTCTCTCGCAGGATGACCAGGATCCAGGTCACCGGGGTCGAGTACGAGGAATTCGACTCGAGCGATCGAGTCAACACAGGGCGCGTGACGCCGGTCTACGGGCTGACCGAGGGCCTCACGCAGCGAGCGGTCCGCGCCGTTGTCAAAACCGCTCTGGACGAGTATTCACAGCAGATTGAAGACCCCCTGCCGCGCCCCATAGTGGCCGTCCGGGGGCTGGCGGTCCTCGCGGACGCCGTGAGAAACATGCATTTCCCTCCTGACGATGGGTCGCTGGCGGCCGCCAGGCGGAGGCTCGTGTTCGACGAGTTCTTCTACCTCCAGGTGGCGCTCGGGGCGATCCGCAAATCGGCCTCCAGCAGAAAGGGCGTCGCTCACGCATCCAGCGGTCCCCTGAGCGACCGGTTCGTCAGACTCCTTCCCTTCAGACTCACAGGGGCCCAGTCGAGGGTGTTCTCCGAGATCAGGGCCGACATGGAAAACCCCAGGCCGATGAACCGCCTCCTCATGGGCGACGTCGGGTCCGGCAAGACGGTCGTCGCCGCCATGGCCCTCGTCAAGGCGGTCGAAAGCGGCTATCAGGGCGCCCTGATGGCCCCGACCGAGGTGTTGGCGGAACAGCATCACAACAATCTGAAGAGCCTCCTCGAGAGGGTCGGCATACGAGTCGCCCTCCTGCTGGGGAGTCAGGGCGCCGCCGCAAGGGAGCAGGCGCTCGAAGAGGTGGCGAGCGGAGAGGCGGGAGTCGTGGTCGGGACGCACGCCCTGATCCAGGAGCAGGTCACGTTCAGGGGGCTGAGCCTCGCCATAACCGACGAGCAGCACAGGTTCGGGGTCAGGCAGCGAGCCCTCTTGCAGGGGAAAGGGGCGACGCCCGATGTGCTGGTGATGACCGCGACTCCGATCCCGAGAACCCTTGCCCTGACCGTATTCGGGGATCTGGACGTCTCCGTCATAGATGAGATGCCCCCCGGCAGGAAGCCCGTGAAAACGCTGTGGCGCACAGAGGACGCGAGGGACAAGGTGTACAGGTGGGTGAAGACGCAAGCGGACTCAGGGATGCAGGTGTACGTCGTCTGCCCGCTGATCGAGGAATCCGAAGCCGTGGCCGCCCAGGCGGCCATCGATCTCAGAGAGGAACTGGCCGGCGGCGTCCTGAAGGGGGTCAGCGTCGGCCTTCTCCACGGCCGCATGAAGCCCGATGAGAAGCGTGCGGAGATGGAGTCGTTCAAGTCGGGGAGAACCATGGTGCTGGTAGCCACCACGGTGATAGAGGTCGGCGTCGACGTTCCCGCGGCCACGATCATGGTCATAGAGGGGGCGGAGAGGTTCGGGCTCGCGCAGCTCCACCAGCTGCGTGGGCGGGTCGGCAGGGGTTCTCGGCAATCATACTGCGTGTTGTTGTGCCGCGCGATGAGCCCCGAGGCGGAGAAGCGGATGCGGGTCATGGAGTCGACATCTGACGGGTTCAAGATCGCGGAGGCCGATCTCGAGATGAGGGGACCGGGGGAACTGTTCGGGGCAAGGCAGCACGGCCTGCCGGATTTCAAGATCGCGAATCCCGTCAGGGATACCCGCATCCTGGAAGAGGCGCGCGAGGAAGCGACAAAGCTGGTCGAACACGACCCGGCCCTGGCCGAGGCCGCCCACGCCGGCGTCCGCGCGGAAATACTGGCGCGGTTCAGAGACCTCGGCCTATTCAAGGTCGGGTAGGCCGGCTACGTGACCGGCGCTCGTGATCAGCGCCCGTGACCGGCTGTCCTACCGGATGTAGTCCATTACCTCCGACTGCTCGATGCCGGGGTGCAGCGCGCCGTTCAGCCCGCCGGCAATGACCCTGGCGACCTCCTCTATGTCGACGTCGACCTCCTTGGGAGTGACGACGAGATTGCCGACAGCCTGGCCCAGGACCTGTTGGATGAGGTCACGCTTGTTGATCGCGGCCATCGGTTGCATGAACCGCATGTACTGCACCTGCTGGGCCATGGTCCTAACGAGCAGGTCTATGGTGTTCGCCGCTATCGTCACGGCGTGAACCACGGTGGGCACGCCTATGGCGATGACGGGTATGCCGAGGGTCTGCCTCGTCAGCCCCAACCTCTTCGTGCCGAGTCCCGAGCCCGGGTGGATTCCGGAATCGGCAATCTGGATCGTGGTCATTATTCTCTCGATATCCATCGCAGCCAGGGCGTCCACCGCGATCAGCGCGTCCGGCTTGAGCTGCTGCACGACGCTGTGAACAACCTCGGTGGTCTCGATCCCCGTGATGCCGAGCACCCCCGGCGACAGGGATGAAACGGGCCGCAGGCCGCCCACGAGTTCGGCCGGGAGGAATTCCCCGAGGTGCCGCGTGACGTACACCTTCGACGCGACCCGCGGCCCGAGGGAGTCCGCGACGGCGCGCCAGTTCCCGAGTCCGACGACGAATACCTGTGCGTTGGCGGCCAGCGGCAGCAGTCGCTGCAGCTCCTGGGTGAGCACGGCGCTCACTTGCTGGCTGTATCTGGGGTTTCTGTACTTCAACTCGGGGGCCTGGATCGTGATGTAGTTGCCCGGCGCCTTCCCGACGTTCTGGGCGCCCTCGTCCGTAACCTGCACGCGCGTGACAGATATGCCCTGCACGTCCAGCTCATTGACTGTCACGCCCGGGACATTGCCGCCGCCCTCGCCCCTGAGCCTCTGCGCGGCTTCAAGGGCTAGGTCGGTAAGGTAGTAGTTCTCACTGGCTTCGCTAGTACTCGAGCTCATCTGCTCCACTCCCGACATCCAGAGTCTCTGCGAGGAGAGTCGGTCAGGCCCGTCGAACACCTACGCGGTCTTCCTCCTACAAAAAAGTGCGTTGCGCACCGGCGCAACGCTATGGGAGAGGAGAAACCGGAGGAAGAGCCTATGGGGGAGGGTTTTGGGCTACGATTGTTGGCGCGTGACTTGCTGTGGTCCATGACTCTCGCGCCGATTAGTGTGTCCAAAGGGCAGGGCATTATTCACAGGTAAGAGAAGTTCATCATGGGCGACCATCAGGACGAGCCGGAGGGGATGCTGTTGAGAATTGCGGTATATCCTGGCAGTTTCGACCCTGTGACCTACGGGCACCTCGATGTGATCGAGCGCAGCTACAAGTTGTTCGACAGATTGATCGTGGTGGTTTTCTGCAATCCCGCGAAAGCCCCCCTGTTCTCGACCGAAGAGAGGGTCGAGATGATCCGCGAGACGGTCCGGCACCTGCCCAATATTGAGGTGGACTCATCCAACACACTCTTGACTGAGTATGCCCGCGAGAAGGGCGCTTCGACCATTGTCAAGGGGCTGCGCGCGGTCTCTGACTTCCTCTACGAGTTCCAGATGGCCATGGTGAACAAGTACAACGCCCCCGAGATCGAGACGGTGTTCATCATGACTTCACCGCAATACTCGTATCTCAGTTCGAGCACAGTACGGGAGTTGGGGCAGTTCGGGGGCTGCGTAAAAGGATTCGTCCCGCCAAACGTCGAAAGACGCCTAAACCAGAAGTTTGGACGGGATTAGTCAGGTTTGCGTGTTGGGAGGGTTACCTTTGGACTCGCTCGCGTTGCTGGACCGGCTCGAGGCGCTCGTATCGGAAGCGGCCAGGGTGCCGTTGACCAGCAAGGTTATCGTTGATGAGGAAAGCGTTTATGCTCTGATAGACGACCTTCGCGCCACGATCCCGGATGAAGTGAAACAGGCCAAGCTGGTGGCGAAGGAACGGGAGCGCTTGCTCGAAGAGGCGAAGAAGGAAGCCGAAGAGATGGTCAGAGAGGCGGAGGCGGAAGCGGCGAAGAAGGCCGATGAATCCGCCGTAACCGCACAGGCGAAGGCCCAGGCCGACGATATCATAAACCAAGCCCGGAGGGTCGCGCAGGAGATCCGCCAGGGGGCGAACGAGTACGCGGCATCTGTGCTGGAGAAGCTGGAAGTTCACCTCGCGCGCACCATTGAGGCTGTCAAGAACGGTGTGGCGGAGCTGAGGGTGTCGCCGGGGATGCAGTCACCCCCCGGAAACGAGGGCCCCCCTTCTCCCGGACGCAGCGGGTGAACGGCCTGTGAGGGCCGCGTGACGCAGGGGAATCGGATTTCGGCGTAAGAGGGGACGAGGTCATGCCGGCGTCCCCTTTCTCGTCTTCGTGATATCGTCTTCGTGATAGGTGGGCCGGAACAAAAGACGACCGCTATCGTCCCGGTAGCGGAAAGGGGGATGCGCGGAATGAAGGACGGCACATTCAGGAGGATTGCGCTCCTGCTATGCGTGACTCTGGCCATCACGGCGGGTGCGGCCGGCGACGGCGCAACAGCGGCCGGCGACGGCGTAGCAGCTAGCAACGACGCAGCAGCTGGCAACGACGCAGCGGCCGGCAACATGAGGCTCACCCTGTACTTCGTGCTCAGCACAGAGAACGCGTTCTATCTGGTGCCCGTGGGGGTGGAGGTCCCCCATACCGACAGGCCGGCCGAGGCGGCGCTGGAGATGCTCATCAGGGGGGCGCCGGCCGGCAGCCCGGTGCGATCGCTCATCCCGAATGACACACGACTCCTGGGGTACCGCCTGGACAACGGCACCGCGACCGTGGACTTCTCGAATGAGATCACGCGGGCCAATGTTGGCTCCTCGGGTGAGGCCATGATACTCGATTCCATCATGGCCACCCTGGGGCAATTTCCTGGGGTGGAAAGGATCCGGATTCTCGTCGACGGGGATCCGCTGGAGACCCTCGCCGGCCACGTAGACATAACCGGGCCAATCCCCGTGCGCGACATACGGGGAGGCTCGCTGTTCAGGGGATTCGAGGACGCGCCGGGTCACTGGGCCGAGGGACCGATCACGGCGCTGTATTCCGCGGGGGTCATCGGGGGATTCCCCGACGGCCTCTTCCGGCCCCAGGGGGCCGTTACCAGGGCGGAGTTCGTGAAGATGCTCGTGTCATCGCGAAGGGACACCGGGAACGGCATGCAGGCGGGGACTGATCCCTCGGCCGGCAGCGGCGACGCCGGCGGCTCGAGCGCTACACCGGGCGGCGGGGAATTCACGGATGTGCCGGATACCGAGTGGTACAAGGCATACGTCGATGAGGCTGTGGCAGCGGGCATAGTCGTGCCGGCGGACTACCGCGGGGTGTTCGCGGCGAATACGCCCGTCACCAGGCGCGAGGTCGCCGTGATGCTCGTGCGGGCCGCCAACCTCGAAGCCGAGGCCGTCCAGAAAAGGGGCGCCACTCTGCCGTTCACGGATACAGCCGGTCAGCCAGACTGGGCGAAGGGCTACCTGGCTGTGGCCCTCGAACACGGCTTGATGGTGGGGGATCCGGACGGTGCGTTCAGGCCCTACGGGCAGCTGACGAGGGCGGAGGCGGCTACGGTCATCGGCCGCACGATGGGCCTCGGGGGCCCGAACGTGTTTCTTATCGGGCCGCGGGCAGGCGAAACGGTCTCCGGAACGGTGGCCGTGGCCGGAGTGGCCAGGGTGTTCGAGGCCGCGGTGTGCGCGAGAGTCAAACAGGGCGGGAACGTCATCTCCCAGGTGTGCACGACCGCGAGCGAAGGCGCCCCCGGTTGGGGATTCTTCGCAGCCTTGCTGGATCTGCCTGCGGGGAGCGAAGACGACTTGACCGTGGAAGCGCTCACATTCAGCCCGAAGGACGGTTCCGAGCAGGACGTGGTTTCGAGGCAGGTGGCGCGGGCCCGCTAGGCGGTGAGCGTCTCGCGCGGAGGGTGCGGAGTGCGATGCTACTGCGGGTCGCGGCTTCGGGCGGGGCTTCGGGCTAGGGTGCGGGCGGGGCTGCGAGGTCCCGCCCGAAGAATCTGGCGCAACTCCTGCGCGGGGATGGCGTTGCAGCACAGCCGCAACCACACGCGGGTGTTGCCGCTGCGCAGCGATTACCCGCCGGGGCGCTGCTGTGGAGCAGATGTTCAATCTGAATTGGCAACGTGCCGCAATATCGTTTGGACTCGGTTCCTTGGGTGACATGCCGTTGAGTGGGGGCCGGTCCTGCCGGCTAGTATCCGTTTACCCGCGACGGATTAGGGTCCTCCGAGCTTTTCAGCATCATCGGCTCTTTTACGGATTCCCCTGCGTGTCCTCATCGGTTTCTCACCGAGACCACGCCGCCCCACAAGACTCAGGTGAATCAGGAGGCGCAACTATGCAGCCGGTCCATTAGTCCTCAGGCGCAAGATGACGCCTGGAACCCACGCCTGTCAGTATGTTGCCATTCCCCCAGTGTCATCCTATCACAGGCCATTCTCCAATGGCCGACTTGCCTCATTGAAAATGTACACGAAACGCGTTCGTTGCCTCAGAATCAAAATGTACGTGAAGGGAGTTGACACCTGGTGAGCAGAACACTCGAGCAGTACAGCGGAAAGGAAGATCG